>CAVVLC010000056.1:0-11632 GCA_963748885.1 uncultured Actinomycetota bacterium | reverse complement strand
TTTCGTGACCACGCAGACCCGCCATCGCCGAAGAGATCCCGGCGTCGAAGTTGTCTTGCTCGTACCGGCCGAACGCGTCGAGAAGCGCCTCCTTCGACGGGAAGTACCGGTACAGCGTCGGCCGGGACACCCTTGCTTCGGCGGCCACCTCCGACAACATCAGCCTCTTGCGCCCGCTGCGTGCGAGCACCACGTAAGTGGCCGCCAGGATCCGCCGCCGGGTCGACAATTCGGCGCTGGGGGGCACGCGGGTGGTCACCTGCAGTACTTTACATCCCTGCCCCTGAATGTCACACTAGATCCCATTACATGGGAGGCTCTAAACGTCAAGACGGGGCGGCGAACGATGACGGGATGCGGTCGTCGGAACGGTGGTGAGCGTCCTTGTCCAGGCATCGGTTTGCCCGCCTCTGAGCGACAACTTGTTCCGATGACCCGGGGGTCGCCCCAGGGCGCGCCGCGTCGAGATTGCTGCCATGGTCGTGGTTGCGACCTCGAATCACAGCCATGGTGGCAACCTCGACGTTGGCAGAGACAGATGTGGCGGGTGTGACAATGCCGCCAGCGGGCCGGCCCTAACGAAGAGGTGAATCCCTTGCTGTCAACCAATTACGGCGATCTGGTGCCCGAGGATGAACTCCTGACGCATCAGATCGTGGACACGTTCGCGACGGTGAGCCAATCGGATCCGTCGTGGACGGAAAAGATCTGGACCACCGCCCACGCGCGGGACAATTCGCTGCAGCTGGTGCTGGGAGTCGGCAAGTACACCAACAGGGGAGTGTTCGACGGCGCGGCAGGGGTGTGCCGGTCCACCGAGCAGTGGACGGTGCGCGCCGGCCGGCGCCTGTCCGCGGACCCGTCCGGCACCGACGTCGGACCCATTCACTACGAACGTGGTCGAGCCGCTGCGATCCATCCGCATCAGCCTGGACAAGAACGAGCACGCACCGATCGCGTTCGACGTCGTCATGCGGGGCAGTTTCGCCGCGGCGCTGGAAGACCCGTGGCCAGACCGCAGCCCCGACGGATACCGGGTGTCCCATAATGTGTTGCGCTACCACCAGATTGGCGTCGCATCGGGCTGGGTGGAGCTCGAGGGTGTCCGCACCGACGTCGACCCGGCCGAGTGGATCTCGATCCGCGATCACTCGTGGGGCCTGCGTCCCGGCGTCGGCAAACCCATCCCCGGCCTGCCCCGAGGCGGTCGCCGCATTGCCCAGATGTTCATGACCTGGTGCCCGATGACGCTGACCCGGCCGGACGGATCGGCCTACTCGCTGTTCGTCTTCTTCCAGCAAGAAAAGGGCGACGGTTTCGAATCCACGCGATACCAAGCAGAACAGCAGAACGACGACGGCACGGCATACCGGTTCGCGGCTGTCGAGCAGGAGTTGCATTTCAACGACGGCAATCGCCGCTTCACCCATGGAACCATCACGCTGACCGAAACCGATGGCAGCAAGCGGCCTTTGACGATCACCGCCGCCGGGCCGACGGGGTTTCACCTCGGCACCGGCGGCTACTACGGCTGGAACGACTGGGTCTACGGCCAGTGGGTCGGCGAACTCAAGGTGGAGGGCAATCACGTGACGAACTGCGACCACCCCGACGTCGCCCGCCAACTGCACCAGCTGCGGGACCTGCTGGTGCGCGTGGAGGATCCGGTCGGCGGTGGAGTGGGCGTGGGCAACGCCGAAACCTTTGCGCTCGGCGCGTTTCCCGAACTTGGCCTCAGCGCGGAGAATTCGTTCCTGTAACGGCGCCGCCGCGGGTCAGGCGGGCGGAGTCCAGGCGACCGGCAGACGTCTTGATGCCGTGGATGAATTGCGACAGCAGCCGCGCGGGTTCGTCGGTCGCGACGATGTCGGGTATCTCGCGGCGCAGTTCGTCGAAGGCGACCCTGATCTCGCGACGAGCCAGGTTCGCGCCCAGACAGAAATGGGCGCCGCCGCCGCCGAAGCCGAGGTGCGGATTGGGGCTGCGGGCCACGTCGAAAGCCCACGGATTGGCGAACTTCGACTCGTCGCGGTTGGCCGAGTTGTACCACAGCGTGACCTTGTCGCCGGCCGCCATCTTGGTGCCGCCCAGCTCGATGTCCCGGGTCAGGGTACGTCGCATGTAGACCACCGGCGAGGCCCAGCGCACGATCTCCTCGACCGCGGTGGGCGCCAGGGCGTCGAAGTCGGCCCACCACTTCTCGCGCTGCTCGGGATAGCGCGACAGCGCCAGCATGCCGTGGCTGATCGCGTTGCGCGTGGTCTCGTTGCCCGCCACCACCAGCAGGATGAAGAACGACGCGATCTCCTGACGACGTCAGCCGCTCGCCGTCGACCTCGGCTTCCACCAGGCTCGTGGTCAGATCGTCGTGGTGGTTGACGCGGCGGTCCTCGGCCAGCGCGGTGGCGTAGGCGCCGATGTCCATCGAAACCTGCATGAACTCTTCGAAATCGGTGGTCAGGTCGGGGTCGCCGAACCCGAGGATGACGTTGGTCCAGTGGAAGATTCGCTGGTGGTCTTCCTCGGGGATGCCCATCATGTCGCAGATGACCTGCAGCGGCAGCGGCCCGGCGAGCTCGGTGACCAGATCGGCCTGGCCGTCGGGATGGTTGGCGATCAGCGACGCGACCAGCCGGTGGGCCCGCTCGCGCACCGAGGCCTCGATGCGGGCCACCACTTTCGGGGTGAACGCCCTGCTGACGATCGAGCGCAGCCGCTGGTGTCGCGGATCGTCGAGCACGATCATCGAGCCGAAGTACTCGGCCAACTCCGGCGTCTGGTCGTTGATGGTGATGCTGGGGCGGAGCTGAAGATCTCGGGATGGCGGCTGGCGTAGAAGACGTCGTCGAGCTTGGTCAGTGCCCAATGTCCGTTGCCTGCGGTCGAACCCCTCGAACTCGATCGCGGGCCAGAACGAGATCGGCGCCTCCCGGCGCAGGGTGGCGAAGGCGGCGTCGCGAACGTCGTCGTCGAGCCCCCAGAACTCCAGCGACTGGAGCTGGATGTCGGCGAGCGGTACCTCCGGCGGCGGCGTTCCGTTTACTCGAGTCGCAATTCCTGTCGTGAGGCTCACCGGAACTCCTTCGCCCTTGAAGCGGTGACTAACCGCGAGCCTAATGCGTACAGACGGTTCGCCCCGGTGCCCCCGTTGCGGTGTTGTCGCTCACCGTGTTGCCGTCGACCAGAATCTTGCAGGTGACGGCGCCTTGCGCCTGGGCGCTGAGTACGAACACCTGGCCGCCGAACGCGGTGAACTCCCTCGACCATGGCAGCTTCACATTCACCTCATGCTTCTGACCGGTGTCCAATTGGTAGTTGATGTCTTCAGCGACACCGGGTCCGCTGATCTCGTACCGCACGGTGGGCAGGTCGCCCGATGCGTTTGCCACACCGCAGGTGCCGGCGAACCCGAGTAAGACTGCGAACACGATCGAGGCCTTGGTCATGGTTGTCCATGTTGTCACCCCGTAAGACCGCACGCGAGGGGTTTCGGCCTAGGGTGAATCCGGGACTGGGGCTGGTGATCGGGAAGGTGGCTCATGTCGGACCACGGATCAAAGAGAGTTGTCGTCTGGGGCACCGGGTTTGTGGGCCGGATGGTGCTCGCCGAGATCGTCAAGCATCCGCTGTTCGAGTTGGTGGGCGTCGGCGTCAGTAACCCCGACAAGGTAGGCCGAGACGTGGGCGATATCTGCGGGCTGGCCGAACCGGTGGGCATTACCGCCACCAACGACGTCGACGCGCTGATCGCACTGAAACCCGACGCGTTGGTGCACTACGGCCCGACGGCAATGCGCGCCAAGGACAACATTTCGCTGATAACGCGCTTCCTGCGGGCCGGCATCGATGTGTGCTCGACCGCGATGACGCCGTGGGTTTGGCCGGCGATGCACCTCAACCCGCCGAATTGGATCGAGCCGATCACCGAAGCCTGCGAGGTGGGCCGGTCGTCCTGCTTCACCACCGGGATCGACCCGGGCTTCGCCAACGACCTGTTCCCCATGACGCTGATGGGCCTGTGTTCCGAGGTACGGCGAGTGCGCGCGTCGGAACTGTTGGATTACACCAACTATGAAGGCGACTACGAAGTCGAGATGGGCATCGGCCGCGAGCCCGAATACAGCCCGATGCTGGAAAACCGCGACGTGTTGATCTTCGCGTGGGGCGCCACCGTCCCGATGATCGCCCACGCCGCCGGCATCAAGCTCGACGAGATCACCACCACCTGGGACAAGTGGGTGACCCCCACCGAGCGCGCCACTGTCAAGGGCGTCATCAAGCCAGGGCACGTCGCCGCCGTCCGGTTCACCATCAACGGGGTCTACCACGGCGAGACTCGCATCCAACTCGAACACGTCAACCGAATCGGGCTCGACGCCGCCCCCGACTGGCCAACCGGTCACGACAACGACGTGTACCGGGTGGACATCGAGGGGACCCCGAGCATCTTCCAGGAAACCGCGTTCCGCTTCACCGACGGCTCGGGTCGCGACGCCGCCGCGGCCGGCTGCCTGTCGACCGGCCTGCGCGCGCTCAATGCGGTTCCGGCGGTCAACGACTTGCCGCCCGGCTGGGTCACACCGCTCGACCTGCCGCTCATCGCCGGGGCCGGCACAATCCGCTGAGCAGCGCATATTTGTGGCCGTGTTGTTATACAGCTCACGCATAGCAAGCGCAGAGATTGGCTATAAGTTTTAGCGACACACTTTTCAGGTACACGGGGTGCCGGGGGGTATCGCTGCTGGACATGGGGATTGGACAAATGGCCGAAGGAGCTACACCCGCGCTGGGCATGTCGATCGGAGCCACCAATCTGGCGGCCGTGACCGCTGATAACGCGATCACCCGCAAACCGGTGCTCACGCTGTTTCGTCAGCGTCCGCCCGAGGTGGGTGTGCCGTCGGAAAACCCGAGGCTCGACGAGCCCGGCCTGGTGATCGCCGACTTCGTGGATCGAGTGGGAGACCCGGTCGGAATCGTGGCGGCCGACGGCTCGCTGCATCGGAGCGAGGCATTGACCGCCGACGCGTTGCGCGCGCTTGCCTACGCGGCGACTGGAGGTCGTCCCCTGCCCGAAGGTGTCGCGGTGACATATCCGGCGCACTGGGGGCCCAAGGCGGTGGATGCGCTGGACTCCGCGCTGAGTCGGGTGTCTGAATGGTCAACGCCCGCGCGGCCGCTCACGCTGATCCCGGATTCCGCGGCGACGCTGTCCGCGGTGCGAGCCAACCCGGGGATACCGGCCCGCGGGATCGTCGCGTTGTGCGACTTCGGCGGCAGCGGGACCAGCATTACGTTGGTCGATGCCGCCGGCGGTTATCAGCCCGTGGCCCCAACCGTGCGCCACCACGACTTTTCCGGCGACCTGATCGACCAGGCGCTGTTGACCAACGTCATGGCCGACCTGCCGAAGACGGGTTCGTTCGACCCGTCCGTCACCTCGGCGATCGGCTCGCTCGCCCGGTTGCGTGTGGCATGCCGAACCGCCAAGGAGCAGCTCTCGTCGAGCACGGTGACCACGCTCTCCGACGAGTTGCCTGGATTGCTCGGCGATGTCCGGCTCACCAGGAACGAACTCGAAGACGCGATCCGTGACTCTCTGAACAATGTGATGGCTGTTCTGGAAGACACCTTGGCGCGCAACGGGATTCGCGGCTCCGACCTGGCCGCCGTGATTTCGGTGGGCGGTGGGGCAAACATCCCGGTGGTTACCACCACACTGTCCGGACGGCTTCGGGTCCCGGTCGTTACGACGCCGCGTCCGCAACTGGCGGCGGCGATGGGGGGTGCGCTGCGAGCGGCGCGGGGTCCGGGCGACACCAGCGCGACTCTGTTGAATCCGGCCGCGCTGGCACCGGCCGCGGCTGTGGCGGCGGTGGCACCGGCGGCGAGGGAAAAGGCGCTGGCCGGGGCTTCAATATCGTCGATATCCGGGGCGTCAAGAGGATCCGGGAGCGGCTCCGGGCCGGCTTCGGCCAACATGATGCCCGCGCTGGCCTGGTCGGCTGCAGGCGATTTCTCGCGCGGCATGCCGGTGGCTACTTCGTCCGGCGGCGATCCGAAGCCCGACGCCGGATCTGGGTATACGGGCTATACGGCTGCCCGCCCGGCGCTGAATTTCGAGCACGAGGTGAGCCCGCCACCGGTCAAAGAGCCGCCGATCATCCCGTGGTATCGGCTGCCCGCGGTGATGCTGATCGGCACGGCGGTGGCGGTGCTGATCGTGGGCATCGCGGTGGCGATCGGGCTGAACTCAGACAGCAAGCCGGCGACGACGCCCACGCCCGCGCCGGGTGTGATCAGCACGCCAGCCCCCGCTTCTCCGGCACCGCCGGCCAGCGGCGGAACTCCGCAGTCCGCGCCGACACCCCAGGCACCCGAAACCGGCCAGCCCCAGCAGGCGCCGCCGGCGGACGCGGGCACGCCCGCACCAACCCCAGCGGCCCAAGTGCCAGTGGCCCAAGTCCCCGCGGACATTCCCGCGCCGCAGGTGCCGGCCGTGCCGGCGCCGCCAGCGGTTCAGGTCCCGCCGGTGGTCCCACACATCCCAGCGGTTCCGATTCCGGCCATCCCGCGAATCCCCGGGATCAGTGCACCCGTCCCCGGAGTCGGCGGAAGTGCACCCGGGATAGCCACTCCGCACCCGGCGGTGCACGGCCAGCCTTGATGCCGGCCTAGATCCGCGGGTCCCGCTCAGTAGCTACTTCCTTGCGGCCTTATCATCGTTTGCCGCGTCCTGCTCCTTACGGGCCCTGGCCTTGACTTCCTTCAGGACCTCCTCGTTGCACTCCTTGTCGCTGGCTATCATTTCGTCGCTCATGTACTCGGGTGTCCCGTCCTCGGTTGCGTCGTGCGCTGCCTTGGCATCCCCCGCCGGTCCGTCCTTGCCGTATTTGGGGTCGCCGTTTTCGTCGAGCCAGTCGCCAACCGCGGTGCCGGAGACCGCTCCGCCGGAACCGGGCATCACCAGCGTCGGCTTGTCCGAGTCGTACGCATGCATCATTTCCGCGGCCTCTTTCTTGACGGCTTCGTCCGGCTCCGGTACCTCGGACGAAGCCCCTGGACCTGCGGTTGGGCTCGCCAGCCGGCCTTTTTCCTGTGTGCTCATGCTCTAACCCCTTGGTGTTTCGGTTTCCGCTTTTCGAATTCCCTTCGTCGGGGGGTTACCCGTTGTGTCCGTGTGCCGAAACTCGCGTTTAGTGCGATCGTTCGCGCTTGACCAGCACAATCGACGCCAGCGGAATCGGCATCGGCTGCGGCGCGCCCGCTAGGCTTTCGGCCACGGCGGCCTCCAGTTGCACAGTGAATTCGATCGATCGCGGTGCGCTGACGCCGCCGTCCAACGCGTCGGCCAGCATCGGGAAGAGTGCGGTCCGCGCGAATGCCGCCCACCGCGCGCCGAAAGCCTCTGCTTCGCCGTCGGATTGGAACGCGGTGAAGAACCGGTCCTCGGCGTTGAACAGCTCGAGATGCTCGATCGTCAGACCCTCGAACCGTCCGCTCGGCGCGAAGGGAGCGCGAAAGTCCTTCTCGTTGCGGGCAAACGTCGGAATCACCATGCGCCGCAACTCATCTTGGCTCACTAGACCTTCGCGCGCCCGATCCTTAACGCCGGCGAGAATCGCGTCGAGCAATGGTTCGTACCCGAAACCGTCCCGCTCGTCGAGAGCCATCGTCAGCACCACCAGTCGGCCGCTCGGCGCCAGCTCGCGCCCCCGAAATGCCACGAAATCGTGCCAATCGATGGCGGCCTGGCGGGCATAGGCAGCGCGGGCCTCGCCATCCAGGCGGTGTGCGACCTGGACGCGATCACCCAGCTCGACCGGAATCCGGCTCAGCCACTGGGCAGCCCACGACGTCCAGCCGAGGTTGACGGTATTGGACGGCAGGATCTGGGTGTAATAAGAGCGGCCGATGGCAGAGGCGAAACTGGCTGTGTCCTTGTGCAGGTAGCTATCCGGGTCGTCGGCCAACGTCGCGAACAGCGCGGTGAAGTCGTTGTCCGGAACATCGTTGTGCGCCACCATGATTGCGTGGTCGTGGCGGGTGCGCCGACGCAGCACGTCAATGGCCGCGCACATGGGCCTGAGCGAGTTGTGCCCGTTGGCGGTGCCATAGTCGGCGATGACGATCGGCTGGGGAGCCCTGGGCAGCGAAATTTCTTCAGCGGCCCGCTCGAACAAACCGATGGCCGGCGCGAGGCCGGCGGCGCGAAGCCGCGACGACTGGGTGTAGGTGGCGCTTTTGGTCGACTCTGGCCGAACTACGATGCTCGATTCGGGCATCCGGCGCCGTGGCCCCATGCTCAACCGAAAATCAATTCGGCGAAGGGTAATTGACCCCGGTGAGCTGCGCGGAAAGCCCCCACAGTCGCCGGCAGTCGTCTTCGTTGCGGGCCCGCGCGGGCACCTTCGCCAGCCTGACGCCGCCGCCGAAGGCCTCGTACGGGCCGCGAGGTCCGTAGAACGCGCCGCCCTCGGCCTGCGGCGTGGCGGCCGCGTACAGCGCGGGCAAAATCCCTTCGTCGATCTCCTGCCACAGGAACGGCGCGAAACGCCAGGACGTCTTATAGAGACGCTCCATCAGTGCCGGCGTTTCCCGGCCGTGCGATGGTCCGCTTATCTGTAGGTTGGTCTTGGTCAGGCCGGGGTGCGCGGCGTTGGACATGATGCCCCAGCGGCCCGCTCGGCTGCGGCGGTCCAGTTCGAGGGCGAACATCAACACGGCCAGCTTGGACTGGCCGTAGGCCGACATGGCGGCGTAGGACTTCTCGAATTGTGGGTCGTCGAAGTGGATTTTGCCGCTCTGCCGGGCCGCAAGGCTGCTCAGCGACACCACCCGCGCGCGGTCGGCGGCGCGCAGCAGCGGCAGCAGATGCGCGGTCAGCGCGAAGTGCCCGAGATGGTTACTGCCGAACTGTAATTCGAAGCCGTCGGCCGTGGTGTCGCGTTCGGGCGGAGTCATGACACCGGCGTTGTTGATCAGGATGTCGATGGGGCGGCCCTCGGCGTTGAGTTGTTCGCCCAAGGCCGCGACCGAGGCCAGCGATGACAGGTCGAGGGGCTTGATGGTCAGCTTGGCGTCCGGGACGCCGCCACGGATCTCCTCGATCGCCGCTTCGCCCTTGGCGCGATTGCGGATCGCCATCACGACGTCAGCGCCGGCCGAGGACAGCCGGCGGGCCAGCCCGAACCCCAGACCGCTGTTCGCTCCGGTGACGATTGCGAGTTTCCCCGACAGATCGGGCACGGTAGCGACGAGATCGTTGGCCATGCTTATCACTCCTTATCCGGTGGGCGCATGTCCTAGTGTGCGGCATTCTGGTCGGCATGGGGCGGCGGATCCCGGGCTGGGCGGCGGCGGTGGTCGTTGGGGCGATTTCGGCGCTGGCCTTTCCCGCCCCGGCGTGGTGGTGGCTGGCCTGGTTCGGTGTGGTGCCGTTGCTGTTGGTGGTTCGGGCCGCGCCGACGCCGGGGTCGGCGGCCGTGCGGGCGTGGTTCGGAGCCGGCGGGTTTGTGCTGACGACGCAGTACTGGTTGGTGTCCAGCATCGGCCCGATCCTGGCCGTGGTTGCCGCTGGACTCGGTGCGCTGTGGCTGCCGTGGGGGTGGTTCGCGCACCGGCTGTTAGCGGCCCCGGTGACCACCGGGCGGATGGTTGCCGCGCTGATCGTGTTGCCCAGCGCCTGGGTGGCGGCCGAAGCGGCGCGGTCGTGGCCCGTCTTGGGCGGCCCCTGGGCGTCCCTGGGGGCATCGCAATCCCACCAGCCAGTCACGCTCGCGTCGGCCTCGTTGGGCGGCGTGTGGTTGACGAGTTTCCTTGTGGTTGCGGCTAATACCGCCATCGCCGGAGTCCTCCTGCACCGGGAAGTGCCCGGTTTCCTGGTCGCGCTGGCGTGCGCGGTGGCGTTCGCGGCCGTTGGCCCGGTCTGGTATCTGCTGGGCCCGGCGCCGGCCGGTGGCGCGACGCTGCGGGTGGCGCTGGTGCAGCCCGGCGACATCGCCGACGCCGCTGCCCGTCAGGCCGCCAGTGAGGCGCTCACCGCCACGCTTGCGGGCCAGCGGCCGGACTTGGTGGTCTGGGGTGAAAGCAGCGTCGGGCACGACCTGGCCAGCCACCCCGAGGTCCTGGCCCGGCTCGCGGATCTGTCCCGGCAAGTGGGCGCGGACCTGCTGGTCAACGTCGACGCGCCCGCGCCGAATGGCGGAATCTACAAATCGGCGGTGCTCGTCGGCCAACATGGGATATTGGGCAGTACCGGAAGACCCGCCTGGTCCCTTTCGGTGAATACGTGCCGCTGCGATCGCTTTTCGGCTGGGTCGCCCGCCACAGCAAGGCCGCCGACCAGGATCGGCAGCGGGGAACCGGGCCGGTGCTATTGCATGCCGAGCGTGCCGGCCCGGTCGATATCGGACCGTTGATCAGCTATGAGACAACGTTCTCCGATCTTGCTCGGCGCGAGGCGGCGCTGGGCGCCGAACTGCTGGTCTATCAGAGTTCCACCTCGACATTTCAGGGGACGTGGGCGCAGCCGCAGCTGGCCGCCTGGCCCGCAGTGCATGCCGTCGAGGTGGGCCGCCCGGCGGTGCACGCCGGATTATCAGGCGACAGTTCGGCTTTCGACTCCCGCGGCCACCGGCTGGCGTGGTGGTCCTCGGACCATCGGGGCGTGATCGTGGTCAGCGTTCCGCTGGGATCCAACGTCGTCACCTGGTACCAGCGGCTGGGCGACTGGGTGCCGGTGCTGGCGTTTGGCGTCGTCGGCGTCGGCTCTCTGGTGCTTTGCCGTCGCGGGCGTGACAAACTGCCAGGATGAGTAGCAGACGGCTCGCACGGATTTCGCTGGCCTTCGCCGTCCTGATCTTGGTCGTGTCGGTGGTCGGTTTCATCGTCGCGTTGGTGCTCAACCTGTTCTTCCTGGACAAGTACAACGCGTACGGTGAGGTAGCGATCCCGGGGTCGGGCAGCGTGCACCTACCCGCGGGCCAAGCCACCGTCAGCCTGCATGTCCTGGTGGTCGGCGGCGGTAACGGCCTGCCGGTGCCGCCGCTCGGGGTCACCATCACCCCGCCCGATGGCGTGCCGCAACCGGTGCTGGCCGAAAGCATCGGCAGCACAACGACGGTCAACAATGACGCGCATGTCCGGGTGTGGATTGTTCAGGTCCCCGCCGAGGGCACCTACAACATCACGACGGACGGCCAGGTCGGTGGATTCATCAACCCGAGACTGGCCTTCGGCCACCAGAGTTCGTACGGCTTTCTGGTATGGGCGTTCGTTGGCTTGTTCGTGGTGGGCCTGATCGATTTGGCCCTGTCGGTGGCCTGGGTGGGTCGCACTCGGAAGAAGGCCGTGTCGGCGGCGGTAAGCGCGACTCCCCATTTCCCGATCGTGTCGGTGGCCGCGCCCCGCCCTTCACCCACCGTGACGCATGAGGTCAACGACTCGGACCCCCGCCTCGAGCGGCTCAAAACACTTGCATCGCTGCGGGATTCCGGTGCGCTGACCGAAGAGGAGTTTCAGAGCGAGAAGCGCCGAATCCTCGACGGAGGCTGAGTTTTCCTGCTGCGAGGGTGCGTTTATGTACGCCGACATGCCGATACGGCTGGCATTTTGCGCGCGCTCGCGGGCG
>CAVVLC010000055.1:0-41093 GCA_963748885.1 uncultured Actinomycetota bacterium | reverse complement strand
GTAGCCCACCGCAACTGAAAGCAAGCGTCTAGAAGGGGAGGCGCAGAAGTGGCGTATCGGGATTTGCGGGAGTTTGTCCAGAAACTGGAGAAGGAAGGGGAACTGAAGCGGATTCGCGCCGAGGTTGACCCCATTCTGGAAATAACGGAAGTGACGCAGAGAATTGCGCGAGACAAGAACCGGTCGCCCGAAAGCGTGGGGCCCGCGCTTTTATTTGAAAAGCCAAAAGGTTCGCGCGTGCCGTTGCTGGTGAACCGTTTGGAAGCGTGCGGCGGATGGCGCTGGCGTTTGAAGTAGGCGAACTAGACGAAGTTGCGGCGCGGATTCAGGGTTTTTTGAAGATGGAAACGCCGCAAGGGTTCTTCGACAAAATCAAGATGTTGCCAAAGCTGGCCGAGCTGGGATCGTTTTTCCCTAAGAGTGTAAAGACGGGCGCGTGCAAGGAAGTGATGCATCACGGCAAGGATATAAACCTTTTCGATTTCCCCATATTGAAATGCTGGCCGCAAGATGGCGGACGATTTATCACTTTTCCGCTCGTGTTCACCAAAAATCCGGAGACTGGAAAGCGAAACGTCGGGATGTATCGGATGCAAGTCTACGACGAGCGAACGACGGCATGATTGGCAAACGCAAAAACACGGTGCGGAGCATTTTCGCCGAGCTAGAGCCAAGAATCCGGAGGGGCGCATTTCTGTGAGCGTGGCGATTGGAGCGGCCACTCCGACACCTTCGAGGTGAAGCGGTTATGCCAGGTCACCGACGTGTCCCGGTCGTCGTACTACGCGTGGTTAAGCGCCGCTGAGGCCAGGGCTGCACGCGTGGCCGCTGACGCTGAACTCGCCGAGCAGATCCGAGCCGTGCACGAGGCGGACAACACCTGCGGGCGGCCACGGATCACCGCCGAAATCAACGACGGAAAGCCGGCCGATCAGCGGATCAACCACAAACGGATCGGCAGAGTCATGCGCGCGAACGGAATCCAGGGCTTGCGGCTGCGCCGCAAGCATCGCACCACGATTCCCGAGCCCTCTGACACTGCGTCCAAGGACCTGCTCGATCGAGATTTCACCGCCACCGAGCCCAACACCAAGTACGTCGGCGACGTCACTTACCTGCCCTGCGGACAGGGCCAGTTCCTGTACTTGGCGACAGTGATCGATTGCTTTTCCCGGCGCCTGGTGGGGTGGTCGATCGCCGACCATATGCGCACCGAGCTTGTCGAGGACGCACTCAAGGCCGCGGTGCTCGTGCGGGGCAGCCTCAATGGCGCTGTGTTCCACGCCGACCACGGAAGTCAGTACACCTCAAAGGATTTCGCGGAACTATGCGAGCAGTTGGGTGTCACCCAGTCGATGGGCGCGATCGGGAGCAGCGCCGATAACGCCCTGGCCGAGTCGTTCAACGCCACCCTCAAACGCGAGACCCTACAGGGCGCGGCGCGGTGGGAATCACCCCGAGCGGCCCGCCTGGCGGTATTCCGATGGATCACCCGATACAACACCAAACGAAGGCACTCGTACTGCAACTATCTCAGCCCCGCCAACTACGAAAACGCTCACACGACAGATAGCCTGGACCACGCCGCGTAATCACAAACACCGTGTCCAGTCACCGGGGACAAGGCCCGGGTAGCGTATGGCCCACTGGTGCGACGGGGAAGCGCACAGCACAGCTAGCGCGTGATTTTGCTGGGGAGCGGGGACATGCCCTTTTCTGGTAGCACAACCTCAGGCAATGGCCGCGGCGGCCGCTGACGCGGCCGCCATCGGTTCCGTGCTCAGCGTGGTCAACGCGACAGCGGCGCCGCCGACGACGGCGGTGGCACTGCCGGGCGCCGACGAGGTGTCGGCCGCCGTCGCGACGCTGTTTTCCAAGTACGGTAAAGCCTTTCAGGCGCTCAGTGCTCAGGCGGCGAGGCTTCACCAGCAATTCGTGCAGGCGTTGAGCGCCGCCGCGGGCGCCTACACCGGTGCTGAGGCGGCCAACGCGAACACGCTGCGGGCCGTCGGGCAAGACCTGCTGGGCGCGGTCAACGCGACCAGCCAAACCCTGTTGGGACGCCCCCTGATCGGCAACGCCAGCATCGGGGTGTCAGGCCAGTCCGGCGTGGCGCAGACGACCGCCGTGCCATTGACCAACGTTCAGGGTCAGTCTTCTGCGCTCGGGGGTGGCATCGCGCTGGTCATGGGCGGCACCGGACTCCCGACGCCCTACCCGCGCTATGCGGACACGCCGCCCTGCTTTACCTTCAACCGCACGGCTTCACCGGCACCGCGCAGATTTTGACGACACCCGAGCTATCCAAGAACTTCGACCTTCAATGGCGGAGGGCTCGCAGATTCTGACCAACGCGATCGTCAGCCAGATCCAAGGCGGCGGCGTGAATGCGCAGAACCCGGTCGTGGCCTTCGGCTACTCGCAGAGTTCCGTGCTGTCCACGTTCACGATGGAGCAGCTCCACGCCCTTGGTGTGCCGAGCGATTACGTGCACTTCGTGTTGGTCGGCGATACCGCCAACCCCAACGGGGGCCTGTTGACCTCCTTAGACTTCCCCGGCAGGAATTTACCATCCCGAACTATGTGACCTACGGTAACCCGACGCCGAACGATCTTTACCCGACCGACGTGTACACGCTCGAATACGATGGCTGGGCGGACTTCCCGCATTACCCGCTCAACGTGCTTTCAGACCTCAACGCGATAGTCGGGATGTACACCCAGCACCTGACCTACCTGGGCCTTGACGCCCAGTCAGATCACCAACGCTATTTCGTTGCCGACAACGGGTGACGACACGCTGATCAACTACCACATGATGCCGTCGGCAAACCTGCCGATCCTGGATCCGCTGCGGCTGATTCCGATTGCCGGGCAGCCGCTTTACGATCTGCTGCAACCCGACACACGGATACTGGTGAACCTGGGCTACGGCAGCATCACCGACGGCTGGAATCAGGGCCCGGCCAATGTGGAACTTCCATCGGGCTATTCCCGACCGATCTCGACTGGTCTGCCGTTCTGCCCGCATTGGGAAACGGCGCACAGCAGGGTATTACCGCCTTCGTCCATGACCTGCTCAATCCCGACGACCTACCAGATAACGCCCCTGGTGGACAACCCTGCGTTAACGACACTGATAACCGCCGCGTATAGGGGCGGCGACATCAACAACCCACACCCTGCGTCGCTGTGGGACCTTTTGGCATCGTGGGTAACCACCCCTCCTGAACCCTCGTAATCGGCCCCACAAAATGCCCACAATTCGCCCACGGCCACAATTACGTCCAGTAATCGGCATCGTCCAGTAATCAGCATTAATGAATTTCTGCCGCTAGCAAGGGCTTTCGCCCTCCCCCGCTGGGCCGTCAGAACAGTTCAATCCTGACAGCGAGCTTAACAGAAGCGCATTTCACGGGTCATGTCGCGATCCCGCGACCATCGCCACCCGGATACTCGGCTTTCAGCAAAAGGGAAGCAGCTCGATTCGTCGATCAGGCGGAACCACCAGCAGGTAGTCGTCGCGGCCGCTGCAGTGTTTGCGCCACGTGCCCCTGGCCCGCAGACGTGGCGCCAACGGCGGCTCCCTAACGGCTTACGGCAACCCGTCTATCCCGTCCGCACCCAACAGGGCGCCCCCGGCACCAGCCGTGCCGGCGGGACCCGTCGTCGCGCCGCCGTTACCGATGCCGCTGTTACCGCCGTTGCCGCCGTTGCCGATCAGCACGGCATCACCGCCGGTGCCGCCGAACACGGTATTGCCGCCGCCGCCGTTCGGACCATTGACCGATGGGCTCTGGCCGCCAGCGCCGCCGGCGCCGCCATTGCCCAGCAGCATGCCGGCCCTGCCACCGTTCCCGCCGCTGCCCGCGCTGCCAGACGCCAAAGCGTGCGCCGCTGGATCCGCCCAACCCGCCGACCCCGCCGAAGCCGACCAGGTTCGCGTCGCCGCCGGTGCCCGCCCTCGCCGCCAAAGGTGCCCTCCCCGCCGACGCCGCCGGCACCGCCGCTGGACATCAGCAGGCCGGCTTCGCCGCCGTGCCCGCCAGAGCCGCCGACGTGCCCCATCGCTGTATCCGCCGGTTCCGCCGGCCCCGCCACCGCCGAATAGCAGGCCGCCGTTGCCGCCGGCCCCGCCGGCACCGCCGTTACTAGAGGCGGTCAGTCCGCCGACACCGCCGGTCCCGCCGGCGCCACCGAGTCCGCCGAGCAGGCCTGCATTGCCACCGGCCCCGCCGGCACCTGCGAAGATGGTGCCGTTCCCGCCGGCCCCGCCGTCGCCGCCCCCGGCGCCGACCAGCCCGCCGAACAGCCCGCCAGTGCCGCCGGCTCCGCCGGCTCCGGCGACGCCCTTCGAACTGAATCCGCCGGCACCGCCGCCGCCGCCGGCGCCCAACAGCCCGCCGGCCCCGCCGGTTCCGCCGGCACCGGCTTTCGAGTCTGCGAGGTCAATTCCGCCGGTGCCGCCAGCGCCGCCGTTGCCCGACAGCCACCCGCCGGTTCCGCCTGCCCCGCCGGCCCCGGCGCCACCCGGCCGCCGCCGAACGGCCTCCGGGCCCGCCGGCGCCGCCGGTGCCCAACAGCCCGGCGGCCCCACCCGCCCCGCCCGTCTGGCCCGCGCCCGCCGGAGCCACCCGCTCCGCCGTCGCCGAGCAGCCAGCCGCCGGGCTCGCCGTTATCACCGGCCCCCAGGAACCCGGGTGCGCCGTTGCCGATCAACGGGCGCCCGGTAGTCAACTCGAACGGGCGCGTTGATCGCGTTGAACGCCTGCTGCTGCAGGGTGTGCAGTGGCGAGCTGCTGGCCGGAGCATTGAAGCCGTCGACGCCCAACAGCAGCCCGCTGATGCCGCCGATCGCCGAATGTCCTACCGGTCCCGCCGTTGCCGCCGTTGCCGATCAGGACGGCGTTGCCGCCGGTCCCGCCGGCCCCATCGACACTACCGACGCCGCCGGTGCCGCCCGCCCCGCCGTTGCCCAACAGTAGGCCGGCCCTGCCGCCGGCCCCGCCGACCCCGCCGGCGGCGCCGAATCCCGTCCCACCGGCCCCGCCGGCACCGCCGGAGCCAAGCAGGGTGGCGTTGCCGCCGACGCCGCCGGTACCGCCGCCGTCAAGGCCGAGCCCGCCGGCCCCGCCGGCCCCGCCGGTGGAGGCGAACAGGCCGGCGTTGCCGCCATGGCCGCCGGTTCCCCCCACGCCTGCTGTGCCGTATGCCGCCGTCCCCGCCGGCGCCGCCAGCTGCCGAACAGCAGCCCGGCGTCGCCGCCGCTCCCGCCGCTCCCGCCGGCTTTACCGGTGGCGATGCTGACGCCGCCGTCACCGCCGCTGCCCCCGGGCCCGGCCAGTAGCGCCGCCGTGGCCGCCGGCCCCACCCACACCGCCGCCGTTCATGCCGGCCCCGCCGACCCCGCCATTGCCGCCGCCGGCACCGACAAGCCCACCGAGCGGACCACCGGCCCCACCCGCCCCGCCGGCCCCGCCGATGCCGGACTGGCCTATTCCGCCGTTCCCGCCGATTCCACCGGCGCCGAACAGCCCACCGCCCCCGCCGTTGCCACCGGCCCCGCCATTGCCGGCCAGCCGGCCCGGCGCTTCCGCCGGTGCCGCCGACCCCGCCGTTGCCGGACAGCCACCCGCCGGCGCCGCCCGTGCCGCCCGCGCCGCCATTGACGTTCGCTCCGCTCCCGCCGGCACCGCCGGCCCCGCCGGTGCCCAGCAATCCGGCGGCGCCACCGTTACCACCGGCTTTGCCCGGCGCTCCCGAGCCGCCGGCCCCACCGTCGCCAAGCAACCACCCGCCGGCCGCGCCGTTTTGCCCCGACCCCGGTGCGCCGTTGGCGCCGTTGCCGATCAGCGGGCGACCGGTCAGCGTCTGGACGGGCGCGTTGATCGCGTCGAGCAGACCCTGCAGCGGTGACGCGTTGGCGGCCTCGGCACTGGCATACGACCTCGCACCAGCGGTCAAGGCCTGCACAAATTTGTCGTGAAACGCCGACGCCTGCGCGCTGAGCGCCTGATAGCCCTGCGCGTGCGTGCCGAAAAGCGCCGCGATCGCCGCCGACACCTCATCGCCGGCCGCGGCCAACACAGACGTCGTCTGGGTCGCCGCCGCCGCGTGGGCCGCGCTGAGCGTCGACTCGATAAGGGCCAAATCCGATGCCGCCGCCGCCATCAACTCCGGTGCTGCGATCACATACGACATGTCCGTTCCGCCCCTTAGCTCGTTGGGCCGATCTAGACGAGATCGGCGCGCGGGTGAGTAGATCGCGCATGACCAGCATCGGCCTGAGTAGCGGAGCTGTCTTGAGTAATCGACTACCTAAATGACGCGGGCGAAAATGAGGCTGGCCAATTGCACAGTAGCCGCGAACCGAAACTATGCTGCTGCTGGCCTAAGCACGCCCGGTGGAAGTGTTCGTCACGGTGCGCATTAGCTGACCGAGGTGTTCGAGTGCGGTGGCGTATTCGTGCTCCAACGGCGTCCCATAGCCTACGACGATTCCCTCTGGATACTGACCTGTTGCATGCCAGAAGGGGGTTAGGCCGGTGAGTGCGACTTTGCGGCGCTGCGCGGCGGCCAACATATCGGCCTCCGAGATGTGTTCGGGTAGCGAGACAACGGCATGAAGCCCGGCAGCGATTCCATCGACTGACACCGCGGGTGCATGGCGGTGGAGAGTCGCGATGAGCGCGTCGCGGCGATTGCGGTAACGGCGCCGCATCCGTCGGATGTGTCGGTCGAGGGTTCCCGATTCGATCAACTCTGCAAGGGCCAGCTGCGCCAGGACATCGGTGCCACGATCCGCTCGGCGCTTGGCTTCGATCACCCCGTCGACTAGCTCTGTGGGCAACGCCAACCAGCCCAGGCGGAGACCCGGCGCCAGACTCTTGCTGGCACTGCCGGCATAGATGACGTGCTCGGGCGCGAGTCCCTGAAGCGCGCCGACGGGATGACGGTCGTAGCGAAACTCCCCGTCGTAGTCGTCTTCGACCAGATACGCGCCACGTGCTGCGGCGACCTGCGTGAACTCGGTGCGCCTCTTGGCATCCAGCGTCGCACCCAGCGGAGCCTGGTGCGCCGGGGTGAGGACCGCGGCGGCAGATCGGGTGAATCCTTCCGGCCGCGCACCGCAGCGGTCGACATCCAGGGGGACGACGGCAAGTCCGCTGGCTGCTGCGATTGCGCGGTGGTCGGGAAGACACGGGTTCTCGCACGCGACCGATCGTGCCCCATCGGCGGCCAGCGCGTCACACACCAACCGCAAACCCTGCGTGAAACCACTGCAGATCACGATGTGCTCGCTGGTGGTGAGCACTCCGCGCACCCGGCCCAAGTAGTTTGCCAGGACGGCGCGCAAGCGCGGCGATCCACGGGGATCGGCCGGGCCGAGTTCGGAGTGCGCGGTGACCTGAAGAGCGCGCCGCAGCGCACGTAACCACTCCGCGCGGGGAAACATGCTGAGGTCGGGGCGGCCCAGGCGGAAATCGGCGAGCAGGCGCGCGGGAGCGGATTCGGTATTGACCCGTGCCTGCACATGCGGCCCATGCGCCACTTCGGTCGCAGCGCCGGGCCGAGTACGTAGGTATCCCTCGGCCGCCAATTGTGAATAGACCTCGACGACGGTTCCGCGCGCGAGCCCGAGTTGCGCGGCCAGCGCGCGGGAGGACGGCAGCCATTCGCCGGAGGCAAGACGCCCGTCCCGGATGGCCTGTCGCAGAGCACCTTCGAGTGCAGAACGTCGACCCCGTCCAGGTGGAAGGTCGAGGTGCAGGTCGATTCCGCCAATCCCGCTGGTCCATAAACTTGCCATAAATTGGACCATACAGATGAACCAATAGTTCCGTAGCGTCGACAGCGTCATGGTTCCTGCACCAGGGAAGGCGAAATGGCTGATCTCGCGAACCGACGTCTTGACCGCACGGCGAGTTTGACCGCCCAGCTCAACGCAGCCCAACGCGCCGCGGAGTCGTTGCGACCACCCGACCGTCGCCTCCTCGACGACCCGCAATCACGGCAGTTCGTTCAACACCCGGCGTTGCGGGCCCTTCTGGCCCACCGACGTTCGGCGGATACCGCACTTCGCGTATTCGACTGGCTGTGGGGCGGACTGCACGCCCATGTCACGCTGCGGGTGCGTTACGCCGATGACGTCTGCGCGGCTGCCATCAACGATGGCATCGACCAACTGGTACTGCTTGGCGCCGGCTTCGACACCACCAGCCTGCGACGTGCGGCCACCCCGATGCGGATCTTCGAAGTCGACGCACCACACACCCAAGCCCACAAGCGCCCTGTGGTCGAGCGGCTCCTGCCAACTGACAGCAAGCACCAAACAGTTTGGGTGCCATGTGATTTCGAAATAGACGTATTGCGCGAACGGCTCCTCGGGGGCGGGTTCGACCCCGCCCGGGCAAGCCTTGTCATCTGGCTGGGGGTCACTCCATATCTCAGCCTCGGCGCCATCGACACAACACTTACCGACCTCGCCGAGATCTGTGCGCCGCGCAGCCGTCTGATCGTCGACTACATCACTGCCGGTGTCGTAGCTGCAAGTACACCGTGGAGAAGCGCGGGCCGCATTGCCCGCCTAGTGGCTCGCCGCGGAGAGCCGTATCGCAGCGACTTCACCGAGGCTGGCCTAGACGCACTGCTCACCGCCCACGGTTTCGAGCCTCGCGAACACCTGAGTGTGTCCGCGCTACTACGACGCTACGACCCGGAGAACAAAAGTCGGTTGACCGCCGATGACTGGCTCGCGGTCGCAACTGCCCAACGCACGTGACGATCGCCTTGACTGTCCTGAGCATCCCAGGTTTACGGCGACGAGGGGTCAGTGTCCCGGGAACCATCGGCCCGGAGTTGTCCACTCCAGGCCGGGCGGAGGCCCGTCAATCGGGCACATGTATTTGTCCGGAAGCCTCGCACACGTCGGTGGCAGCGGCTGATTTGGGAGGCCGAGCGTCGGGATGACGTGCAACCACCCGCCACCCTGGCACAGGAAGGAGTCGCCACCCGGACCACCACCCCGGACGGTGCCGTTAATGCACGGATCGGCGTACGCCACTACCGGGACGCCGAGAAACGCCGAGACGATCACGGAGGCCACCGCGACGACGACCGCCTTCATAACCAATTGACGCTAGTCCAAGCCGACCTGGCCAGTAAACCGAATCGCGGAGTGCGTGCTCGGCTGGCTCTGGGTACAGTTCCGCAATCTCTAACTTGGTCGCTAACTTTGGGGTCGCTAACTTGGTCGCCACGATGATTGCTTGCCCGGCGTGCTAGCGGTGGTGCGGCGGCTGCTCGTCGCGGAGCCGGCCCTCGTCCCACGCTGCGCGCACTTGCTCCTCGTCGCCGAACCTCTCCAAGTCCTCGGGCGTGACGTGCGCCCGCGGCGGTTTCGACGCGGCCGGTGGTGGATGCGGTTCGGTGGGCACGAGCCGATTGTCTCAGTCAGTCACCAGAGATAGGGCACCAAGCGGTAGTGGACCTTGCCGGTGTACTCGCGATACCCGGCGAGCTCCTGGCTGAGCAGCTTCTCCTCGTCCGCGATGCGAACGGCAAACACGATCACCACGGGGACGAGAACGGCCAGCCCCCACCAGGAGTCGAGTGCCAGCGGGATGCCCGCAAACATAATCGATGCGCCCATATACATGGGGTGGCGCACGATTCCATAGAGACCGGTGGAGATCACCGGCTGGCTCTCCTCCACCGTGATGTTGGCCGCCGCATAGTTGTTCTGCTTGACCGTGAGGATCGCGATGCCAAGCCCGATCACCACCAGCGCGTCGCCGATGAGCGATAGGACGGGCGGCACCGGCGACCAGCCGAAGCGATGGTCGAGGGCGCCGAACACCAACAGTCCAAAAAACAGAATGGCGATGCCGGCGGCGACCACCTTCTGCACCGCTCTGGTTTCCGCTTTCGGTCCGGCACGCATCCGCCGCTCAACGACCGCCGGGTTCTTCCGGAACAGGTAGACGGCTGAGCAAAGCGACAGGATCGTGAACACTGCCAAGAAAACCCATGCCTGCCAATAGCGCAGCGTCCCCGCCGGTACAAAAAGCAGCAGGCCGAATACCAGCAATGCGACCACAGATTGCACGGTCGCGCGAACGCCGATACTCATGTGATCCTCCTCATTGACCTCCCGGCGCCGGTAAATCTGAGCGGCAGCCGTTGCTGCTGATGTGTGGCATCCGATACGACGAGCATCGCTGAAGCGCGCGGCGAGACCCCCAAACATGGCTCAACACAGTGGCTTTGGGAATGGTCGACGAGGTCCACGAGCGGCGGGCGAACGATTGGCCTAAAGGCCCGTCGGGCAATAGGTCGATTCCGCGACGTTCACCATGTTTGAGACGTCTCCAAACGACAGACCTTGATCGCCCATGACGGCGTGGACGTCCCGGGCAATCCGGTCAGGCGCCATACCCACAAACCAGCGATCGAAGCAGATGTGGTGCGCCAGCGAGATCACGGCGGCGTCATGGTCCGGTGGCCAAGCGAAGCCCATGGCGCGCAGTTGACCGAGGTATGCGTCGTCAGCGGTATCGGCGGCCGCAATCCCAGCGCTGGTAACCAGGGCAGCGCCAGCCATGAGGGGGATGGCCAGTGCGGCCAGCCAGCGAGGTGAGGGCATTTGATGCGCTTCCTTTCTTCTGGGCGTTGACGACGCCGTCAGTGTGCGGCTCCAAAGCGGCACAGAAATGAGGATAGTGAAAGCTAGGTGAAACTTTGTCGGCGCGCACACGTTCAGGGGATTAAACGGGAATAACGTTGGGAGCTCCGGTTGTTCGCGGCGCTATTGAAATATACGCGCGCTAAAAATGGATTTTCGGACGGGTAGCAATTTACCCACGAAAGTTGCTCATTGCCATGCCAGTACGCCTACTTGTGCCAGCTGCTCATCGACATCGATGCCCAGACCGATCCCACGATCCTGATCGTGACGCACCGCATCATCGTCGCGCGCACCGTGCCGGACAACATCGGCATGCTGCCGACACGGCATCTGCCGGACGGCATCGCTGAACCGGTCGGCACGCGGGCGTTACCCTGGCCTCGTGAGCGGCAAGCAAGTGCCCGGTGGGGTCGTGCACAAGTTACCCGCAGACCTGCGTGAGGCGCTGATCGGCAACTCCACGGCACTCGCCGCCTGGCAGGACATCACTCCGTTGGCGCGTAACGAGTTCATCTGCTGGGTCGAGGACGCGAAGCAAGAAACAACCCGAAAGCGCCGCATCCGCCGGACCCAAGAGCAGCTGGAAGAAGGCCAGCGCCGGCCCTGCTGCTGGCCGGGGTGCAAGCACCGCGAGCGCACCGGCCGATAGCCAACGAACCCCGCCCGGGCCTCTTATCGTCCACACAGCTCGGGCCGAGGTCCGACATAGTCTCCGGTGTCACCGTTGTGCCCAACGATGGGACAGCCGGATGAATGGTGTGATTGCGGCGCCGGAGATCATGGCCGCGGCGGCAACCGATCTGGGGACTATCGGTTCGACGATCAGTGCGGCCAATGCGGCGGTGGCCGGCCGCACGACGCAGGTGCTGGCGTCCGGCGCCGATGAGGTGTCGGCGGCCGTCGCGACCATGTTCGGTGCGCACGCGCAGGCCTATCAGGCGCTCAGCGCTCAGGCGGCGGCATTTCACGAGCAGCTTGTTCAGCATCTGAAAGCGGGTGCGGTCTCCTACGGCAATGCCGAGGCCGCCAACGCCGATCCTCTGCAGGATCTGCTCAATCGAGTGAATGCACCCGTCGAGGCGTTGCTGGGGCGCCCGCTGATCGGCGACGGCGCCGACGGTACCCCGGGAACCGGCGCGAACGGCCAAAACGGTGGGTTGTTGTGGGGCAACGGCGGCGCCGGCGGGTCCGGCGCGCCCGGCCAGAACGGGGGGAACGGCGGCAACGGCGGGTTCTTGTACGGCAACGGCGGGCGCGGCGGAGACGGCGGGGCAACCAACAACGGCTCGGCCGGTTTTGGCGGCAGCGGCGGCAATGCCGGCGGACTTGTCGGCAACGGCGGGGCCGGCGGGACCGGCGGGGCCTGTCCCAATGGCGTCGCAGGCGACGGCGGCTTCGGCGGGAACGGCGGGTCCCTGTGGGGTAACGGCGGCATCGGCGGGACCGGCGGGGCCAGCAACATCGTTGCCGGCTGGGGCGGCGCCGGCGGTAACGGCACCGGCTTGCTCTACGGCCGCGGCGGCGCCGGCGGCGTCGGCGGGGCCGCCACCGCCGACTTCGGGGTCGCCGGCATCGGCGGGGACGGCGGCAGCGGCAGCATCCTCTTCGACCTCGTCAGCACCGGGGGCGACGGTGGTGCCGGCGGAGAGGCCGTCGGCCTGCACAACATTGGCGGCCAGGGCGGCCAGGGCGGCTTCGGCGGCGGCGCCGTCCTGCTTGGCGTCGGCGGCCACGGCGGGACGGGCGGGGCCAACACGGGCGGCGGCACCGGTGGGGTCGGCGGATACGGCGGCGACAACGGTGTCGTATTCAACTATGGCGGAGGCAATTTCGAAGCCGGCGGTGCGTTGTTCGGCATCGGCGGTGCCGGCGGCGACGGCGGAGCCGCCCAGGACGGCGGCCACGGCGGTACGGGTGGCCTCGGCGGCCTCGGGGGCCTCGTCTTCGGCATCGGCGGCGCCGGCGGTAACGGTTACGGCGCGGATGGCTTGGCGTTCGGGGGCAATGGCAGCCAGGGCGGCTACGGCGGCTTACTCTTCGGCATCGGCGGGGCCGGCGGCAACGGCGGCATCGGGGCCACCCCCGGCGTTGGCGGCCCGGGCGGCATCGGCGGGGATTACCTTTTCGGCCCCAACGGAAAGCCCGGCTTGACTCCGTGAACACCGCGGGCGGATTGGCCGCAGCGCCGCCTTAAGCCGAAGGCCTAACTCCGTTGCACCACAACCAGATTGGTTGACTTTCGACGAGCTGGGTGATCGCGGCGATCGATTGCACAATGCCACGCGACTATGCGGGCTCGGGGTCGACGGCTAGCATGCTGACCGTGGCAGGCGGGGCCGCCCATGGATGAGGTCGCCTTCGGGCGCTATCGGCTGATCGAGTTGGTCGGCGAGGGCGGCATGGGCAAGGTGTTCAAAGCGCACGACACGATGCTTCGTCGCGATGTCGCGATCAAAATTCTGCCCACGGAGTTGGCCGCCGAGGAGGGGTACCGGGAACGATTCCAGCGGGAGGCACACACCGCGGCGCGACTGACCGAACCGCATATCATCCCGATCCACGACTACGGCGAAATCGACGGCCGCTTGTTTCTGGTGATGCCCATCATCAAGGGCACCGATGTGGAAACCGTGCTCCAACGCGACGGGCCGATGGCCCCGGAGCGGGCCGTACGGGTAATCGAGCAACTGGCCGCCGCACTGGATGTCGCGCACGAGGCGGGGCTGGTGCATCGCGATGTCAAACCGTCCAACGCGCTGTTGGCTGGCCACGATTTCGTCTACCTGATTGATTTCGGGATCGCCCACGACGCGTCGGCAACCAGGTTGACCCGCACCGGCACCACGCTGGGAACGTGGGCGTATATGGCCCCGGAGCGCTTTACCACGGCTATCGCCGATGCCCGCGTCGACGTGTACGCGCTGGCATGTGTGTTGTATGAATGCCTAACCGGCCAGCTGCCGTATCCCGGCGACAGCATGCCAGAGCAATATCACGGGCACTTGGTCGTCGCCCCGCCAAGGCCGACCGCGGTCATCCCCGCGATCCCGGCGGGATTCGACGAGGTGATCGCCCGCGGCATGGCCAAAGACCCCGAGCAGCGCTTCCAAACCGCCGCCGAGCTGGCCGTGGCCGCGCAACATGCCCTTACTTCCAAGCCAACCTCGATGACGGTCTCCGATATCGGGCCACACCACACCCCGCCCGCGCCGCAAACACTCGTCAAGGACGCGACATCTGCCGGCGCCGAGAGCGGCAGCAACGCCGAGTACAAGCAGGTGACGGTGCTGTTCACCGACGTGGTGGGCTCGATGGACATCGCCGCGGCTGTAGGGCCGGAGCGGCTGCGTGAGATCATGACGGACCTGGTCGACCGGGCTGCGGCAGTGGTGCGGCGTTACGGGGGCACCGTGGACAAGTTCATGGGCGACGGGATCATGGCGCTGTTCGGTGCGCCAGTCGCGTTGGAGGATCACGCGACTCGCGCGTGTCTCGCAGCGTTGGGCATCCAGGAGCAGACCGCCGGGCTGGCCGCTGAGGTCAACGTGCGGGACGGTATCGATTTGCGGTTGCGGGTGGGGCTGAACTCGGGCCAGGTGATCGCCGGCGAGATCGGTTCGGCCGCTTTGGGTTACACCGCGATTGGCGAGCAAGTGGGCATGGCGCAGCGAATGGAGTCGGTGGCCCCGCCGGGCGGGGTGATGCTGAGCGAATCCACGGCGCGGCTGGTCGAGGACTTGACCGTGCTGGGGGAGCCGGAGCCGGTGCGCATCAAGGGGGCCGAGCATGCGGTGCCGGCGCGGCGGCTGCTGGACATGGCCGCGCAACGAGAGCGGACGGGTCGCCTCGAGTCGACGCTGGTGGGCCGTGAGTGGGAGTTGGCCACGGTGGCGGCGATGCTGGATCGGTCGATGGGCGGACGTGGGTCGGTGGTCGCGGTCGTTGGTCCTCCCGGCATCGGCAAGACCCGGCTGGCCTCCGAAGCCGTGCAGCTGGCGAAAGACCGCGGGGTGGAAGTGTTCTCCACGTTTTGCGAATCGCACGCCACTGACGTCGCGTTCCGGGTGGTGGCGCGGCTGCTGCGTGCCGTCGGGCAGGTCGGTGGCCTGGACGATCAAAGCGCCCGGGAGCGCCTGCGGAAGCGGATTCCCGATGCCGATCCCGAGGACATGCTGCTGCTGGACGACCTGCTCGGTATCGCTGATCCCGCAGCGCAGTTACCCAAGATCGACCCGGATGCGCGGCGGCGGCGGCTGACCGCGCTGATCAACGCCTCGCAGCTGGCCCGCACCCGGCCGGCGGTGTTCATTGTGGAGGATGTGCACTGGATCGACGAGGCCAGCGAATCTATGCTCATCGACTGCGTGGCCGTGATCCCTCAGACCCACTCGATGGTGGTGATCACCTACCGCCCCGAATACCACGGAGCTTTGCAGCGTGCCGCCGGCGCACAGACCCTTGCCCTGGCCCCGTTAAGCGATGCGGAAACCTCAACGCTGGTAACGGAACTGGTGGGCCCCGATCCCTCCGTGGGCCAGATCGGCCAGATCATTGCCGGGCGCGCGGCCGGCAATCCCTTTTTCGCGCAGGAGATCACTCGCGAGCTTGCCGAGCGCGGCGTGCTCGTCGGACAGCGCGGCCACTACACCTGCCACACCGATGTCGGTGAGATTCAGGTGCCGGCCACGTTGCAAGCCACCATCGCTGCCCGCATCGACCGGCTCGACCCCGCTGCCAAACGCACGCTTGCCGCCGCGGCCGTGATCGGGTCCCGTTTCAACTCCGACCTGATGACCAGCCTGGGAATCGAGCCACGCGTCCAGGAGCTGCTGACTGCCGAACTCGTCGACCAGGTGCAGTTCACCACAGGCCCCCAGTATGCGTTTCGGCATCCGCTGATCCGCGCCGTGGCCTACGAGTCACAACTGAAATCCGATCGCGCCCGGATGCACCGCCGACTGGCTGCGGCGCTCGAAGCACGCGAGCCGCAATCAGTTGACCAGAACGCCGCGCTGATCGCCGAACATCTCGAGGCGGCCGGTGACCTTCATGCCGCGTACGGCTGGCACATGCGCGCCGCGGGAGCGGCGACCAACCGCGACATCGGAACGGCGCGATTGAGTTGGGAACGGGCCACCCGGATCGCGGACGCATTGCCCGCCGAGGACCCCGGCCGGCTAGTCATGCGGATGGTCCCGCGCACCATGTTGTGCGGGATCGCCTGGCGGGTCCATGCGAGTGTGGCCGCCGCCGACTTCGACGAATTGCGTGAGTTATCTGCCGCCACAGGGGATAAGGCCTCGCTGGCCATCGCGATGGCGGGTCTGGTGATGGATCACGTGTTCCATGCCCGGCTGCGCGAGGCGTCGCAGCTGGCATCCGAAGCCATGGCGCTCATCGAGTCCATCGGCGATCCGACCTTGGCGGTGGGGCTGTCCTTTGCGGCCATCTACGCGAAGGCGATGAGCACCGAATTGAGTGACGTGCTGCGGTGGTCCCAGGCCGTCATCGACTTGGCCGACGGTGATCCGTCCAAAGGCAACTTCATTTTCGGGTCTCCGCTGGCGGGCGCGTTTGCGTCGCGGGCCATTGCCCGGTACTGCCTGGGTCGCCCCGGCTGGCGGGACGACCTGCAGCGGGGCGTCGCCATGGCACGCAGCGCCGATCCGATGTCCTACGCCACGGTCGTCGCCCTCGTCTACTCGGTGGGAATACCGTATGGCGTGCTGACGCCCGACGATCCCGCGATGCGCGAGATCGAGGACGCCTCACGGATTGCCGAACGATCCGGGGACGACCTCGTGTTGGCTTTCGCCCAGATCACGCTGGGTGTAGCGCTGGTGCACCGCCAGACGGACGCGGATCGTGACCGCGGGCAAAAGCTGCTGGCCGACGTCAGCGAAGCGTTCGAAGGCCGGGGACACAACCTGGGCGATTTACCAATCGTCAACGTGTACCTGGCGCGTGAGAGAGCGCGGCGCGCAAATCGCGATGAGGCAATACCGCTCATGCGCGCCGCCGCCGACCAGCTATTCCGCGCGGAACAACTGCTGGCGTGGGGCATAACGGCGACGGGTGTCCTGGTGGAGACGCTGCTCGATCGCCGGACCGAAGCGGACGTGGCCGAGGCCGCAGCCGCGATCGAGCGATTGGCGGCCGCGCCAACCAACGACGATCCACCCGCGCGCGACATCTGGCTGTTGCGGTTGCGGACCATGCTGGCCCAGGCTCGCGGCGATGCCGCCGCTTACCAAGACTTACGGGATCGCTACCGGGACATGGCGAAATCGCTTGGCTTCGGGGGACATATCGCCTGGGCCGAGGCGATGAGCGGTTGACGTCATGAGTGCACAGGTACCGCCGGTTGCCGCCGCAAGATCGTGGTCTGGTTCAGCCAGTCGTCGATGACGCGGGCGGCGGCGCCGTGTTACCGACCTGACAGTGATTGCTGGCCTGCTCGTCCGCGGTGAACACCCGGGTGGTGACGGATCGGGCGTTTGTCAGTGCGGCGGCCTGCCGCCAGAGCACTATCAGCGGGATGAAGTGGTCGTCGGCTCCGGCGAGCAGCAGCACGTCGGCGGTGACCCGCTGCGAGACGGCGCGGGTGTTGATCGCGCTGATCGACCGTAAGAAGTCATACGGCGTCGTCGCGCCGGTGATGCGCATGCCTTGCTGCATGCCCCAGTCGGCGGTGGGCCGCCGCGAACTGGCTTGGCCGGCAACGGCGTTGACGATGCGACGGGCACGCATGGCCATGCAGCGCACGCAACGCCAGACGCTTGGGCGCGGCCGAGTTGGCGGCCCACGGTACCCAACATGTCGTCCATCACGTCAAAGCCACGGCGCGGGTGATGCGCGGCTCGTAGGCAGCCGCCCGGATCACCAGCGCGCCACCCATCGAGATGCCCACCGCGGTGACATCGTCCAGGCCGTAGTGGTCGAGGACCGCGGCCACGGGCGCTCCCACTCGGCGATCAGCGGCAACCCGTAGTCCTCGAGCGCGCTGCCCTGGCCGGGCCCCTCGAACGCGACGACGCGGCGCCCGCCCTCGACCATCGCGGCAGCATCGGCAGGAATTCCTCGATGTAGCTGTCGAACCCGCCGAATATGACGATGGTCGGGCCGACCTGGCGCGGCGGCCGTAAGTCGTAAGCGGGCAGCGCCCCGCTACCGAACGGAATGTATTCCGGCGCAACGCCATAGGTGGATCGGATGGTGTGCAGGAACCTGCTCCGCGCGGCCGGGCGGCGCGGGTCGCCGACGGTCATGAAGAATTCGGCGGCCCGGTCGTAGACGGCCGCCGCGAATTCACGGCCCGTGGCGCGGGCTTGTTCGGCGAGCTCGAGGTACCCGTCGATCCACTCCGGATAGGAGTTGGCGTGCGCGGCCAGCTGGCCCATCTCGCCGATGGCCTCCGGGTCCGATCGCTTCGGCCCATCGGTTGCACTCGAAGTTCAGGCCGGCGTCATGGTGGAACTGCTGGTAGCCGAATGGGGTGGTACCGGTGTTGTCGATTCGGCGAGCCGAGGCGTCCATGATGACCTCCTATCGCAAGTTTACTTGCAATATCATGCCAGTCTCGACCCTGTAACGCAAGGAGAACTTGCGATATCGTTGCGGCATGGCGGCAGTGGTGTCCCACCGGCGGGGCGAACACGTGCGCCGGACCGTGCTGGCCGCGGCGTTTGACGAACTCGCCGACAACGGCGCCGCCAACGCCAGCGTCGCCGGGGTGGCCCGCCGCTCCGGTGTGCACGAGACAACCATCTACCGGCGTTGGGCCACCCGGGAGAACCTCTTCGTCGACGCCATGCTGAGCCGCAGCGCCCAGGAGATCCCTGCGCCCGACACCGGCACCATCCGCGGTGACCTGCTCGCCATCGGCGCACGCCGTGATCGCCTACGTGAACTCACCCGTGCGGACAGGCGGTACTGCACGCGGCACTGCTACCGGTCGACGACGGTTATACCGAAGCGCGGCATGCCTTTTGGGCCGGACGACTGGACGCGCTGCGGGATGCGGTGCAGCGCGGCATCGATCGCGGCGAATTGCGCGCCGACACCGATCCGGGACTGCTGCTGGAGACGTTGGTAGCCCCGCTGCACGGCCGGCTCTTGCTGACGGAGAACCTATCGACGACGACTTTCCCGAGCGCCTGGTGGACCTCGTGCTGCACGGCGCCGCGGCTCATTAACTTCGTCGAGCGTGGGGGATATGCACGCGTTCCGACGGATTTTCGTCCGTATGGCCCACGTTCGGCGAGGCAAACGAACGCTGCTAAATCCCTGCGGCGTCAGCGATTTCGCGCGCCATGCTCACCCGCGCATCGATCCACGCCGTGTCGGGAGTCCCTGCCGCGGCCCTGTTTTCCGGCTCGTCCATCGCCCGGCGCATGACGCCTTCGGCGATGATCGCCAACTTCCACAATCCGAGTGCGTGCCAGTACTGCAAGGCGGCCGAGTCACGGCCGGACTCTTCCAGGTACAACCGGGTCATTTCCGCACGATCCGGAACCCGTCGAGCGTCGAAGGCGCAAAGTCGCCGCTCGTCGCCTCACCCGGCTCCGCCCAGTAGGTCAGCAGCGAGCCCATGTCCGCGAGCGGGTCACCGAGCGTGGACAGTTCCCAATCCAGTGTTGCGACCACCTCGCCGGTCTGGTGCGACGTGATCAAGTTGCGCAGATGAAAGTCGCCGTGTACCAGGCTGTTTCGCGTTGCTCGGGCGCGGCCGCGACCAGACGACGGGTGAGGTCGTCCAGTTCGGGCAACTCGCGGCTCTTGGACAGTTCCCATTGCCCCGCCCACCGCTTGAGCTGGCGCTGCGCATACGGCTTGTGGCTGGCCAGATCCGCGAGCCCGACCTCCGCCAGGTCGACGGCGTGGATGCTGGCCAGGGTGTGGGGCAGGGATAACGCGATCTGCCGGCGCTGCTGCGGCGACAGCTCCTCGGCGACGCCCATGGTGTCGATCACCAACCCGTCGACGAACTCCATCAACACCAGTGGCACGTCGGAGAACTCCGAATCCACGTGACGCCAAGGATGCGCGGCACGGGCACGTCGGTGTCCTCCAGCGCCGCGATGATGCGTGCTTCGCGCACCACGTCGTGGGCCGAGGCCAGCAGATGGCCCAGCGGCGGGCGGCGCAGCACCCAGGCGCGGCCGGCGGCGTCGCTGACGCGGTACGTCAGGTTCGACTGCCCGAGGCCGATCCGCTGAAAATCGAGTGGCGCGGTGAATTCGATACCCAACGTCGCGAGCCACCGCGGTACCGCACGCGAGTCGAGGCCGACAACCTCCCGGGACACGGACATACCTTCATGTCCTACAACACCGGGTTCTACACGTACAGCGGGATCCATACACCGAAGAACCAGTAACCCCAGCCGCCGAAGAACCGGTTGAACACCGGCATACCGTGAAATGTTATAGGCGAACGGACCGAAATCGCGCCGCGCCGAGTCACGTCGCGAGACGGCCCGTCCCATGCGACGGTTCCAGCCGCCCTGGGGCGCCGGACCGTCCCAGCCACCGGGGGCGGCGGGCCCTGCCAGCCCCGCGGCTGAACGCCGGGCGCCGGGCCGTCATTCCAGCCGAAGCCACGCTCCCGCGGCGGCGGCGGTGCCCCCGGCCGGGCACGCTGAAGCCGACGGTCACGCCGAGCGGGACCGCCGATTCACGGTGGCGGTCATGAGATTCTGCGCGGGATGATAGGGCGGGTGCGGAGGTTGGGTCGGCTCGGCGCTATTCACGATGATGGTGGCCCCTGGGCGGGTGCTGCTCGTCGTTTGCTGCCGCCTACCGGCGTGGTCTCGCCGTGCTGGGCGCCGTTGTCGACGGTTTGCGTCGCGGGCGACGCCGTCGGCGACTCGTGTGCTCGGAGTCGCCGAGCTGGTTTCCGTGCCCGCCGAGCGAGGTGGTGGCGCGTGCTCGACGCTGGACGGCGTCGTGCTGCTTGCGTCGACGGTGGTTGCTCGATGCCGCGACGGTGGTTTGCTGCTCGCGTGCTCGGCGCCGCGGCGGTCTGGCGGCGCGGTGCGATGCGGGACGTGGGCGCCGGAGCGGTCCGCGGCGCGGTGGACGCCGGTCCCGGGCCGCCTGTGCGCTCGCCGGATGTTGCGGGGCCGTGCGGCCCGCCGCCGGCGCCGGGACCGCCGTGGCAACCCGGACACGGCGTTGGGTCACGGAGCGGGCAGATCCTGCGTTGACCGTCATGGCGGAAAAGACGACACCCGCCGCCACCGCCGCAGCGCCAATGACACGCTTCCTTGACATATGCTCTGTCCTTCCCAGACTTCGGTGGTTCGCCCGCGCTACGGGCAGGTCACGGTCATCTCGAATGGCTTCGTCACCTGCTGCGGCTGCTGCGGGTTGCTCATGTCGGACACCGGTCGCGGTGCCCTTGATCGCGTAGGTCTTACCGCTTTGTTGGGCCCCGGCATTGCCGCCCGCACCCGGCGCGGCGTCCGAGAAACCCAGCGTCACACTGTTGACACTCCCGAGGCCCGACCGCATGGACAATCGGCGGATTGGCGTTGCTGACCACCGCGCCGATTCCGTTCGCCGCATCCCCGATGCCGATATTGGTGTTGTCGCCGTTGGGGGTGCAGGTCACCTGACCGGTGACGTTCTGTGGCTGACCGTCGACGGTGACCTGCAAGGGCGCTGGCGCTGCCGACGAGCCCGACGCGCCCGTATCCGACTTCTTGCTCGAACAGCCGGCGCAACCCGCGACCACAATGGCCATCCCGGCAACCCCGACGAGGATCCCACGCTTCACCGCTTGTTCTCCCTACTGGCCCCGGCGGGCCGCGATCCGCTTCCGGCGAATACCCACTACGCGGAATTGCAAACGGCGGATGCGACGCTGCCGAGTGCGCTACCGCGAGGGTGCGCAGAATGCTAGCAGCGACCGCGTGTCGTTGAGACACGTGGTCGGACGATGGCCGCTAGCCGGCCGCTAGCCGATCACTCCAGCACGGTGTGCATCAGCATCACGTTGTATGCCGACCACAGCGACAGGTTGAAGTACACGTCTTTGCCGGTCGACCAGGGATGCATCATCGGCGCGTAGATGCCGCCCGGCATCTGGACCATGACGACACCATCATTTGCTCCGGACTCCACGGCCCTTGCGGGGCCGGCGCCGTCCGCGCCACGACGTCGTTGCCCGCCGTTGGTGTACATCACCAGGTACTGCTTGAGGTAGGTGTTGTACTGGGCCGACATCTCGCCCACCGGGCCCGGGATCACCGGCGTGGCCGCGCCCGGATTGTTTGGCACCCAGTGGCCGTCCCCGTCGCCGTTCCAGTACTGGTACTTGCTCAGGTCCGGCACAGCGTTCTGCGGGACTCGCGCGCAGGTACGCCGAACCCCCGCGTCCCGACGGCGTCCCGAACGAGTAGAGGTAACCGTCGCTGCGCCTTGAGGAACGCCCCCATCTGGAAATTTTCATTGCCGGGAACGAACGGGGCTTGCCCGCTGTCCGGCCCGGCCGCGCGGATGGTCCCGGGATAGACGCCCCAGTTCTGGCCGTTGTCGTTGGAGACCGCGATGCCCGAGTAGTTCGTCGTCCATTCGCCGTCGCGGCCCCAGTCCCTGATGGACATGAAGTTGACGTACTGGGTTTTCCCGACCGAGATACCGGCGGTCGGAATGATTCCCGTCTCGTTGGGCGCCCACTTGATGCTGTTGATGACCTGCTTGGAGAAGCCCGGTTGCCATCGGTGAGCCGGAGTACCGGTCGGCGCTCGCCCTGCGAGATGGGACTCCGTGGCTCAGATCGTGGTCCTGGCTGCGGAACAGCGTGTTGTATCGCCATTGGTGGCCGTTGACGGCTGCAGTAGCCGAAGGTGTCGCCGAAGGCCATCAGCGCCTGGTGATTGCCGGGATCGCCGTTGTCCCACATGATCCCGAGGTCGGTGCCCGGAGATGCCGAACCGGTCGAGGGTCTTGTTCGGGCCGTCCGGTCCGGTCACCCAGTCGGCGAGCGACGTCGTAGCCCCCGACGAGGCTGCCGCCGTCCGGCGTGCGGGCGGCGGAGGGGCGCCGGCGCTGGGGCCGGGGCCGGGTTCGGGCGCCAACTGGCCGGCATTCGGGGGCTGTTGTGCCGCAGGAGGGTTGCGGCGCCGGATTGGGCCCGGGATTGGCCCCGGGTACCGCCGGCCTGTTGCTGGATCGGCGCTGAGTATCGAGAGCCCGGCGTGCGCGGTCGAGATATCGTCCCCCGTTGGGCAGCGGCGCGCGCTCATTCGGCACCGCGGGGCCGCGGTCCCCTCGGTATCGGGCCGAGCGTCTTGGACCCGGGCGAGGTCACGACCGCGTTCGCCGGCGGCGGGGCGTTTGCGGCGTCGCCGCTACAAGGCGTTGCGCTCGCCGGTGGCGCGAGGCCTATCGCGACGATGAATCCCGATCGCTGCCGCCGACGCCGTCGATAGCGAAACGATTCGAGGAATCGCCGACATGTCACCTCTTTTCGGGAGCGGAACCGCCGCATTGACGTCCGCAGCTGGCTCATGTGACGATAGTGATCAGTGGGGCCTTTGTGATCAGTGATCTGTAGATAGGTATGCATCCGTAACCGTGTCGCAACCCATCTGCTCAGCCCCCGCTCAATCCGCGCAGGTCAACACCCTCAGGGGCGCTTCAGGGGCGCTTCAGGGGCGCTTCAGGAGAGAATGCGCAAGCCCCACTGACCGAGCAGCGGATGCACGAGGATGAAGTATGTCGTGTAGTCGTCACCATCTGGTGACGACATCAAGATGCCGACCGCACTGACGGTGCCGTCCGCGTTCTTCACGAAGCCGGGACTGCCACTGTCGCCGTTCAGGCTGTACACGCCGGCTTCGACGACGTCACCGTTGATGCCTTTGATGGCCCCGCATGTTTCACCGGTGACCGAACCGATCTTGCAGAACGGCATACCCACCTGAATCTGGGAGCGACTCAACACATCCCGGACCGGGTACCTGCCGCCGACAGCACCGGTCGGCGCACCGACGCTCGGTTCAAGGCGGATGATCGCGGCATCCCTTTGGTCGCCTTCGTTCTCGCTGGCGGTGATCTTTCCGAGCGGGACTTCCTGCCCGTAAGTCCATTCCGATCCGTCGTGCGCATCGCAGTGCCCACTGGTCAGCAGGTAGTAACTCCCGTCGTCACCTTGGGCAGCGAAACCCGCCGTGCACCTACCAGTTTCATCTTCGACCCGGATGCCTGGCGTCACGGCCGCGCCCGCCACCGCGGTGCCTGCGACCACCGTCGCGACGATCACCGTCGCACCACCCAGCCCCAGCCCTCGCAACCAAGATTTCGTCACGCCATCATCCTTCTGTCGGGACCGAAGTCCGCTCCGGGAAAACAATTATTTGCGGGCGAGCGCATGCCATGCCATGTCGGCGATTTGCGCGTAGTAGTCGTCTTCGACTGCCCCCTCCGAGTACAGAGCACGAACGTTCAAGGGCGCCAAGACAATCTGCACAGCGACCAATGTGTTTACGCCCTCTCGCAATTCGCCGCGCTCCCGCCCCCGGTCCACCACCGCACGCACAACTGCGAAAAGCTCTCGCCAGAACATCATTCGCGTGTCTTCGTCGTGATGCCGGCGACCGTCCATCACCAACGCCCGCAGGAGAGTACGACCCACGTCGGTGTTGATACGTTCGGTGACCTTGCGAGCCAGCGCCAGCAGGTCGTCACGCAGCGAGCCGGTGTCCGTTTCCGAACGTAGAGCCTCGACATCGCCCAGAGCGGCATCGACGATCAGCCGTTGGCGGTCACCCCAATACCCATAGATCATGTCCGCATCGAGGCGGTGGCGCCCCGCCATGGCCTCGATGCTGAACCGCTCGACACCCCAGCGGGCCAACTCGTCGAGCACCGCCGCCATCACACGAGCCCGGATGTCCTCGGGAACAGCGCCCGGGGATTGATCGGGTGACCGAGACGGCTGCATGCATGTCTCCTAAACCTGAGCTATTCCTGGCGCGACAACGACTGATGTCAATGACCTGGGAGAATCCGTCTCTTTCGGCATGCCCGTCGGAGACCATAGCGGACCCCGCTCGCATTCACCGAAATACCACCCAGAAAGCCCCGGGCTTCGGGCCGGGGCGGAAAATTACGGGTCACCTCCTGGTTGCGGACCGCCTGTTATCCCATCGCGCAAGATCATATGCGCTTTGCGAGAACCGGTAGGAAATTCGGGATGCCAGCCGTCACTGGGAAGTAGGGTGCGCCGGTCCAACGTCGAAACCGAGGAGAGCGACGATGGCCCAGCTCCAATCTGATTTCTGTCGCGTCGGAGCGGGATACGCCGGATTGACCACCGCATAGCGCCTTCATCGAGCCGGGCATTCGGTGACCGTGCTCGAAGCCCTCGCCGAGGATCGGCGGTCGCACCTGGACGGCGCGCATGTCGGACGGCACATTGTCCGAGATCGGCGGGCAGTGGGTTGGCGATCACTAGGCGCAGCCCGGCGTTCGACGGCTCATGGACGACCTCGGCGTAGAGGTCCGTGCGCAATATAACAACGGCAGGGTCAATCTTCGTGGATCCTTCCAACAAGGTCCACGAGTGCGATGCTCACGATTCCGAACCATTGAATGCACTGCCGCCGATTTCCATGTCGGCAAAGGTAGATTGGGCAAAGCCATTCTCAGCATGGAAAAGATGCCGAGGTGGTTAATCCCAAGGCACCGTGCGGCGATGTCAAGTTTCCGTTTGCCGTAACCCTGGGGCCGAGCACGACACGCAAGGCGGACCAGATGACAGTGCCGTCGTGGTTCGACCTCAACATAATCAAGAGGGACGCAAAAGCGCTGCTGGGAGCCGCTATCGCCGGGTAAAAGGGCGAGGAACTGGGTGCTTGTTCGCTGCTGGCCCCCGGCCAAGCACAACAGTATCGGGTCCGGGGCGGAATGCAGGAGATGGCGGATCGGATCGTGGCGAAGTTGGGCCCGGAAGCGGTCCATCCGGGTTCGCCCGTCCGCCAGATTGCCCAGGACACGAATGGTGTCACCGTTAGCACCGAGAGCGCTAGCGTAAGGGCGCGCCGTGTCATCGTCGCGACGAATGTCTCGATGACGAACTTTATCGGATTCGATCCCATCTTGCCGCCCGACCGTGCGCAATTACAGCACCGGGTGCCGACGGGTTCGTTTGGGAAGATCTGGCTGTGTTACGACGAGGCGTTCTGGCGCAAACGAGGGTTGGTTGGTGAATCCATTTCCATCTACCCCGGCGATTACAGCCCCAACGGCGAGAATGTGGATTAGACGAGAGCAGCGACAAACCGGGCTTGATGGGCGTCTTTGTGGCCGCCGACGAGGCCCGCGATTTCAATCATGACCCGAGCCGAGCGCAAAGCACAGGTGCTGAAGGAAATGTCGCATCGATTTGGGCCGGATGGCGGGCAACTCTCGGAGCGGATCAAATTCCCGGCGGTCCGCCGCAGAACCCGGAGGCTGATTCGTATTTCAAGTTCAACTGGTCCGTGGACGAATGGACGCGCGGGGATTTCGCGGGCTGCATGGGACCGGGCGTCTGGACGGTTCGGGATTTGGCCCGGCGGTGCGTGAACCGGTGCGGCGCAATTCGGCGAGCGGGCAGCGCAAGACGGTTCAGTCTCCGGTGCGGGTGAAAACCTGATCGTAGTCGCCGCCCTTACACGCACTACCCGATTCGTCCTTCAAACCATGTCCGGAGAGCGACGTTATCGGGTCCTGAAGCGGCTTCGGCAGGGGAAACACTCCGCTCATCTTGATGTGAGTTGTCCCGCCGGCCGGGCAATTGCTGTCATACTCCGAGTTTCGCGTCCAGGCCCCGTTTGCGTAGATGAACAGCTCAAAGCGAGCCGTACCGTCAGTCAGCACAAAACGGCTCAGGCACCGGTCCCCGGCGCGGAGGCAGATGGTATCCACGCTGAAATCCTCGTCCGCCGGCTTGACCGGGCGGCTGGTGATGGTGAACTTCGAGTGGTAGAGGCCATGCAGCGCCTGCGCCGGGGACGCCACCCGTGCGGACAAGCTGGCCGGGTCGGACAAACCGGCGATGTCGGTGTCCCCGGTCCGGGTGAAGGTAACACCTCGTTTGCTGTAGCAATCAATGGAATCCTCTATCCATTCGCCGGCCATGGTGCCGTCCGGACGCTGTGTCAGGTAGACGTAATTCCAGTTTTCTACGTCCTGCTTTTTGCACTTTGCGGTATCCAGGGTGACAGAGATCCAGCGCCCGTTGATGTTGTCGAATACCAAACTCGTCGGGTGGGCCAATGCCCCGGTACTTCTCGACGCGGTGGCCACGCATCCACCTTTGCCACACTCTGATCGCAGATTCCAAGTCTCGCTGGCCGGCGACTGTGACCCTTGAATCTCCTTGCCCGCCAAATTGAGCCTCGGACCGAAGGCGGCGGTGAAGGTGCCGGTGAAGGGGCCCGTGTTGGGCAACGGCGTCTTCGTGTTGCTGGTCGACGGGCGGCTGGAGGTTCCGCCGCCGCCGCCGGTTTGGGTTAACACGACGGCGACGACGATGCCGATCACCGCGATCGTCGCCGCGATGCCGACCGCCCAGCCGATGCGACCGCGTTTCCGGTTCGGTTGCGGGCCGCTTACCCAGGGAACTCCCGGCCCGACAGCCGGCACATTGGGTCCGACAGGTGGGCCGGCAAACATGTTGGGACCGACCGGCGGTGGGCCGTACTGGCGGTATTGGGTTGGGTCGCCGGGCGATCCGCCCCCGCCCTCCGCCGCCGGATAGTAGTTCCGCGGAACGCTGGGCGGGACCACCAACTGGGTGTCGAATTGGACCTGTTCGGCCATGCGTGTCGGGGCGGCCTGCGTGGTGGGTTCGGTGATCGCCTCCCGCGCCGCCGCGGCCATCCCGGTCGAGGTCGAATAACGTTGATCGGGATTCTTGGCCATCCCGGTCGCGATGACCGCGTCCAGCTGAACCGGCAATTCTCCGCGAAGAACAGACGGCCGTGGCGGCGGCAACCCCAGATGACCCCCGACCTGTTGTTCGATGCTTTTCCCGGGGAACGGCTGGCTGCCGGTCAGACACTCGTGCAAGACGCACGCAAGGGCGTACGTGTCGCCGCGCGGGTCGTTCCGCCCGCCGCTGAGCCGTTCTGGCGCCATGTAGGCCCAGGTCCCGATCACGTTGCCGGTACCCGTTATCCCCGCTTCCCCGGCCGCGCGGGCGATGCCGAAATCGATCAGGTAGGCGAAGTCATGATCGGTGACCAGAATGTTGGAGGGCTTGACGTCGCGGTGCACCAACCCGACCCGATGGGCGTCGTCGAGCGCCGAGGCGATCTGCTCGATGATCGCCACCGCACGTGCGGGCGGCAAAACCCCTTCGGCGATGATCGCTTGCAGGTCGCGGCCGCTGATGAGCCGCATATCGACGTACAGGCGGCCGTCGATTTCGCCGAAATTGTGGATCGGTACGACGTGCGGGTCGGTAAGACCCGCCGCGGCCAATGCCTCCCGACGAAACCGCTGCTCGAATGTGGGATCGCTGGCCAGGTTCGCCGGCAGCACCTTCACGGCGACCACGCGCTGGGTCTCGGTGTCGTAGGCGCGCCACACCTCGCCCATCCCGCCGCGGCCCAGCAGCTCGATCAGCCGGTACCGGCCGAACGGCGTCCCGTCCACCACAAATCCCCCTCAAGTATTCGCATACTATCCAGCAAACAGATTAATCGGGGCGCGCCGGGGCGCGCGAGAAAGATCCCTCGCTCGCCGACCTTTTGTATGACGCACGTGGCCCGGGCGAGCCGCACCATATGACTTCAGCAAGAACCACCGCCAAGGCAGCGTGGGATTCCACCGTGGTCGCTTAAATTGTCGTTCGCGTTGAGCACCCGCGAGCCCAAAAGATCGCCGGCCGCAATCGGACTGGTGTTGAGCAATACGCGCGTAGCGAGGCTCGGCAACAAAAGGCCACTTTCGTGGCAGGGTCGTGGCAGGTAAAGCCGAGGGCCTCCGCCCAAGTTTGCGGGCCCCAGTAGATCGAGGGGGCGCGATGGCATTCGACAAGCCGTCACCGGTAACGCCGTCGACCCAGGAACTGCGGCTCGCCACCACCATGACGGGCGGTGTCAGCCTGGCCATCTGGATGGCCGGTGTGACGCGGGAGATCAACCTGCTCGCGCAGGCGTCGCAGTGGCGCAGGGCGGGGGGAACCTTCCCGACCGGGAGCCGGCTCAGCACGCAGTCGGCTGCGTCCCTCAAGCTCTATGCCGAACTCATCGACCTGCTCGACACAGTCGTCGACGTCGACATCTTGTCGGGGACAAGCGCGGGCGGCATCAACGCGGCTTTGCTTGCATCGTCGCGCGTTACGGGTGCCGACCTCGGTGGGCTTCGTGACCTCTGGCTTGATCTCGGGGCCTTGACCGAGCTCCTCAGGGACCCGACGGACACGACCATCCCGTCGCTCTTGTATGGCGACGAGCGCATGTTCGCCACATTGGCCGAGCAGATCCCCAAACTCGAGACGGGGCCTTTCCCGCCTGCGGAATTCACGGCAGGGCACTCGTCAGGGCCCCCCTCGGAGCCCCCGTCCACCACCCTCTATGTCACGACGACCCTGCTCAACGGCGAGACAAGCAGGTTCACCGACTCGTACGGCACGCTGGTGCAAGACGTCGACCGGCGTGGTCTTTTCACCTTCACCGAGAACCAGCTGGCAAGCGCTGGCATAGCTCCGGCGTTGGCGTTGGCCGCCCGAAGCTCCGCCTCGTTCCCGGCCGCATTCGAGCCCTCCTTCGTCCCGTTCCAGGAGGGGACCCCGAAGCAGGGGCCGGTGCCCGCTCGGCCGGCCATGGAGACGTTCGCCAACATCACCCGCGCACACTGGGTTGCCGACGGTGGCCTGCTCGACAACCAGCCCATCGACGTGCTGCTCACCCGCATCTTCGACCGTCCCGCCGAACGACCGGTTCGCCGGGTGCTTTTGTTCGTAGTGCCGTCTGCCGGGCCGGCTCCGGACCTGGTGCAAAAGGCCCCACCGGACAAGGTCGACGAACCACTCGGCCTCGTCGACGGGCTCCTCAAGGACCTGTCTGCGGTGACGACCCAGTCGATCGCGGCGGACCTGCGGGCCATCAGAGTCCATCAGGACCGCATGGACGCGCGAACGGACACCAAGCTGCGGCTGGCCGAACTCGCGGCGACGCTCCCGCCGGGATCTCGGCTGCTGACCATCCCGCTGTTGACGGACTACGAGACGCGCGAAGCCACCAAGCACGCTCAAGCGCTCACCACCGCGCTGCTACGCCAGCTCGGCACCTGGCCGCCCGAGTCGAGCGGGTCGACCGAAAGCGTGCCGAAGAGCTGGGACTCCGACCTCGCCTTCGGCGGCGACGCCGAGGAGGCGTGCCGGCAAAGGATAACGGAGGCGCTGCGGAGCCGCTGGTCGCAGCCGCCCGATCGGCCGCTGCCGGAGGATCCTGCCGACCTCGCCCGGTACGGCCAAGCGGCGTTCGACCTAGCGAAGGGATGTGCGCTCAGTGTCGCCGGGGCCGCATACCAACTGGCAACGGACGACCAAGACTTCGCTGCCTTAGCCGACCTCAACGGGGGAATCCACCGCGCCTGCGAGCCGCCCGCGCGATCCGACCTGGTGGAGCTGGTTCGCACCCTATGCACCAACGAGGCGGTGCGGCGCGGCTCGCTCGGCAACGCCGCGGCCCTGCTCGCCGCGGAATATCTGCGACTGTCCGGGGTGCAAGAGATCTCCTGGGAGGCCCTTGGCGGGGTGTTGGCGAGCGCCTATCCGACGCTGACACGCCTTGCCGCCGCCCGGCCGTCCATCGTTGGCGCCCAGGCAGATTCGCTGCTGCAGCAGGACGACGTCGCCGTCGGCCGGCTGCAGACATACCTCAGATACTTTGGGCCGCGGGATGACTCGCAGACCATGGCAAGGAAGTTGTTCGATCTGGCCGCGACGCAGCGGGCGATGCTGCCGGCTACGGCGGACGTGGAGCAGTCGCTGGAGCTCGTGCAGGTCAGTGCCGACACCCGCAGCCTGCTGGCACCGGACTGGCAGACCGCCCAGCGGAAGCTCACCGGGATGCAGTTTCACCATTTCGGTGCCTTCTACAAGCGGTCATGGCGAGCCAACGACTGGATGTGAGGCCGGCTCGACGGAGCGGGATGGCTGGTCCATGTCCTGCTGGACCCGCGACGTGTGCGGTGGGTTGTCCAGGCGCGTGCCGACCAACGCGAGCGGGGTGCCAATGGGCCGGAGAGTGGGGCGCAGTGGCTGATTCATAAACTCAAAGCGATTGGGGCACCGGACTTTCCGCGATCCGGCTTCCGGCTGCCCGCTGCCGCCGACGGGTCGCCGCAGTGGCTGACCGAGAGCATGTTGCTCGACGAGCTCGCGTTCCTCGACGACCCATCGGTGGCGATACCACCGAGCATTCCGTGGACGTCGCTGTGGCTGGCGCAAATCTGGCAGGAACGAGTTCTCGACGAGGAATTGGACGGGCTGGCCACGGCGGTTATCGACCCGCAGCCCGGAATGAAGCCGGACTGGAGCCCGGCGCGTTCCCGAACCTGGGCGACGAAGGTGTTGGCCGCACCGTCGGCGAGCGCCAAGTACGCCCTGTTGAACCAGGATCCCGTCGCGGCCGAAACATTTCTCAGCGACAAGGCCTCACCCCTGATGGCGCACACCATCACCAAGGCCGCCGCGACCGCGTCGGGAGCCATTGGCTCTGTCCAGCTGCCCGCGGTCATCAAACCGGCGCTAATGACCTTGCGAACACTCACGCTCGCCGCATACCGAGTGGTCGGGTGGACCAGCGGCGTTGCGAGGTCGATCATCGTCGTTGGCTTCGTGCTGCTCGTTCTGGGCGCCGCTGCCGCAGTTCAATCCACCACCCTGCTCGGGGTGACGGGCCTGATCATGGCCGGTACCGGCGGTTATCTCATCGTCCTGGCAACGTGGCAGTTTTCGAGCAGGCTGCTGTTCGCGCTGCTGTCGGTGACCCTGGTCGGCGCGATGCTTTCGCTGGCGACACCCGTGATACGCGAACGGCTGTTCGGTGACGGCGAGCATCCCGGAGTGATAGCCACCCACGTCTACTGGCTGGGCACCCAGTGGTGGCACCCGCTGGTCTTGCTGGGTGCGTTAGCCCTGGCCGTCACCGCGGTCGCGGCCGCCAACCCGCGCCGGCGGTGACGCCGCCGCCCGTCAGATCGGCCAGCCCGCCTCAGGTGCATAGCGAAGGGCGGCCGCCGGCGGCAACGGCTGTCGTTGGCCGATCGATATCGCGTCGAGAATCAGGGCGACGTAGCGTTGCCAGCCATCGCTTCTCGTGTCCATCGTGAACAGCACGCTGTGCAGCATCGCGATAAGCCGCGGTAGGTCATCGGCAACCAGGTCGGCCCGGACCTGGCCGGTCTGCTGACCACGGCGGGCGAGTTCGTCGAGCGCCTCATACAACGAGTTCGAGATGTCGGGGTCAGCGACCCGGCCCGGTGTGCGGCGGTGAGCAGGTTGTGGTCGCGCGCACCCAGTGAGATCGCCGCTTCGATCAGTTGGGCCAGGCCGCACAGCGGGTCGTCGCTGCCGCGCGCGTCCTCGATCGCCGGCGTGATTTCCTCGGCGACGCTTTGATCCAGGGCCGCGCGGACCAGGTCGGCCTTCGCCGGAAACCTGCGGTAGAGCGTTCGTTCCCCAACTCCCGCGCGGCGGGCGATGGCCTCCACGGGCGCGTCCGTCCCGAGCTCTCGGTACACGTCGCGCGCGGCGCGCAGAATGCGCTCGACGTTGCGGGCCGCGTCGGCTCGTAACGGCCGGTCTGCAACCGCGGTCATCGTGACAGCCTAACTGACAGTTGACTGCCAGTAACTTAGGGCTCTACGCTCGTGGAAATGGCAGCCGTCTGACACTTAGTGGGAAACACCAATGATGCCAACAACTTCCGGGGCCTCCGATCTTGGATCCGAGACGGGCCTTCCGGTGATCCCCGTTCCGCGCGCCCCCCATTGCCCGCTGCATCCCCCCGCAGAGTTCGTGAAATGGCGGGAGCAGCCAGGCCTGCGCCAGGCCATGTACCACGGCCAACCCGCCTGGATGGTGAGCCGCTACCGGGACATCAGAGCCGCCCTGCTCGATCCGCGCCTGTCCGCGGACACCATCCCCGCGATCATGAAGCCGGCGAGCCCCGACAGCGCCACACCGGTGATGTTCGCGCGGATCGACGATCCCGAGCATCATCGGTTGCGGCGAATGATTACCAGTGACTTCACCTTCCGGCGGTGCGAATTGATGCGACCGCGGATTCAGGAACTGGTCGACGATCATGTCGACGAGATGATCGGCAACGGGCCGCCCGCCGACATCGTGCGCGACTTCGCCTTGCCGGTGCCGTCACTGGTGATCGCGTTGCTATTGGGAGTGCCGTCCGAAGACCTGGGGTTCTTCCAGCACCACAGCACGTGTCGGACTTCAGACGAACACGACCAACGAGCAGCGGGCGGAATCGTTTGCGGCCATGTATGCCTACATCCAGGAATTGGTGGATCGCAGGGCGGGCGATCCCGGCGATGACATGATCAGCCGCCTGGTCACCGGCTACGTCGCGACAGGCCAACTCACCCGCGAGACCGCGGCCATGACCGGGGTGATCATGATGCTGGCCGGCCACGAAACCAGCGCCAACATGATTTCGCTGGGAACGGTTGCGCTGCTGCAGCATCCCGATATCTTCGAGCGGCTCGGCCAAGCCGACGATCGCGCCGTCATCGCCAATATAGTCGAAGAGCTCATGCGCTATCTCAGCATCGTGCACAGTCAGGTGGATCGCGTGGCAACGGAAGACCTCACCCTCGGCGGTCAGTTGATCCGCGCCGGGGACTTCGTCGTGATGAACCTGCCCGCCGGAAACTGGGACACCGAATTCGTCGATAACCCAGAAGTTTTTGACGCAGATCGAAACACCCGCGGGCACTTGGGTTTTGGCTATGGCGCGCACCAATGCATCGGCCAGAACCTGGCCCGGGTCGAAATGCAGGTCGCGTTCGCCACGCTGGCGCGGCGCCTACCGGGGCTGAAGTTGGCGATACCGGCCGAGGCGATGAAGTTCAAAGAGGCGGACATCTACGGCATGAAAGAACTACCCGTCACCTGGTGAGGATTGCGCGACATGACTGACTTGCGGTTCGACGGGCAGGCTGCGGTGATCACCGGCGCCGGCGGCGGCCTGGGTAAGCAGTACGCGCTACTCCTTGCCTCCCGCGGTGCGCGCGTCGTGGTCAACGACACCGGTGGTTCGGTGACCGGGGACGGATCGGACGTCGAGGCTGCCACAACCGCCGCAGCAGAGATCCGCGAGCGCGGCGGTATGGCCGTCGCCGACAGCCACAGCGTGACGACCCCCGAGGGCGGAGAAGCGATCATCGACAACGCCATTCGCGCCTGGGGACGGGTGGACATCGTGATCAACAATGCCGGGATCGTCCGCGACGCGCCGTTCGAGGAGATGACCGACGATCGGCTGGAACCGCTGGTGGACGTGCATTTGAAGGGCGCGTTCAACGTAACGAGGCCAGCCTGGAAACTGATGCGCGAGCAACGCTGCGGCCGCATCGTCAGCACCTGCTCTTCTGCCGGCATCCTGGGCGCCGAAGGCAAGAGCAATTATGGCGCGGCCAAGACGGGCCTGATCGGGTTTACCCGTGTGCTGGCGGCCGAAGGAGCGACTCACAACATCAAGGTCAACGCCATCGCCCCGATCGCCTACACCCGGATGCTGGCGCACTCCGTCGACGGGGCCGGCCAGCAGGCCGACCCGGCGGCGCAGGCCGTGCTGGACGATCTGGTGGGCCAGTACCTTCGAAAACTCGACCCGGCGCTGGTGGCTCCGGTGGTGGCGTTCCTGGCGCATCGGGATTGCCCCGTCACGGGCGAGATCTACACGGTGGGGGCCGGACATGTCGCGCGATTCTTTATCGGCAGAACGAAGGGCTTCTACAGCCCCACACTATCCATCGAGGACGTGAGCAATCACCTCGAAGAGATTCGCGACGAAGCCGGCTACACCGTGCCCGACGGATCCGGCGCCGAGATCAGCGAGCTCTTCGCAACAATTATGAAAAGATAAGGAATTCGGCCCTATCTTGGGCGATCCGTCCCCCGGGGTGATTCAGGACGAGTACCTTAGCCCCGAATAAACCGGGGACAGTTCACATCAACCGGCCCGACCTGACTGCCCGCAATCCGCAGTCCGCAGTCCGCAAGGAAGGACCCAAAATGAATTTTTTGGTGTTACCGCCCGAGATTAATTCCGGGCTGATGCATGCCGGTGCGGGGTCGGAGCCGATGCTGGCGGCGATGTCCGGCTGGGAGGAACTGGCCCGCGAGCTCAGTTCGGCGACGACCTCGTTTTCGTCCGTGACCTCGGGGTTAGCCAGTGAGGCGTGGCAGGGTGCGGCGGCGAGGGCAATGACGGGCGTGGCGGCGTCCTACACCAGCTGGCTCAGCACAGCGGCCGCCCAAGCCGAGCAGGCGGCGCAGCAGGCCTCCGCGACGGTAGCGGCGTTTGAGGCGGCGGTGAACGCGACGGTGCATCCGCTCACGGTGGCGACCAATCGCGGTCAGCTGCGGGCGTGGGTGGCCACCAACCTGTTCGGGCAAAACGCGCCGGCCATCGCGGCCACCGAGGCCGCATACGAGGAGATGTGGGCCCAGGACGTGGTCGCGATGATTGGCTACCACGCCGGCGCATCGGCGGTCGCGTCGGCGCTGACGCCGTTCGCCCAGCTAATGCAAGCCCTGACGGGCGCGGTTCGCAGCACCGCCACATCCATGGCCGCGACGATCTACAACTTCGGCGGCGGAAACACCGGCAGTTTCAACTTCGGCAGCGGAAACACCGGCGACTACAACTACGGCAGCGGGAACATCGGAAGCCTCAACCTCGGTACTGGCAACAAAGGCAACTACAACATCGGCGGCGGCAACATTGGCGACGCAAACCTTGACTTCACCACCCTGATAGCCCTCACCCCCCTGGCCCCTCTGGCCGTGCTGAATCCCATCCTGGGCAATGGAAACATCGGCAGCTACAACCTTGGCAGCGGGAACATCGGCAACACCAACGTTGGCTTTGGGAACATCGGCAGTTTCAATTTGGGTAGCGGCAACATCGGCGGCATAGGCAACCTGGGCAGCGGCAACATCGGCAACAGCAACATAGGTAGCGGCAACGCGGGCAGCTACAACCTGGGTAGCGGCAACAGCGGGACCGGAAACTTTGGTCTGGGGAACACCGGTGACTGGAACGGGGGCAGCGGAAACACCGGGAACGGAAACGTTGGCGGCGGAAACATTGGCAGCTGGAACTGGGGCAGCGGCAACCATGGCGACTTCAACGTCGGCTTCGGACTTACCGGTAGCAATGAGATCGGTATCGGGAACACCTACTTCAACACGGTAACCAATCACTTCAATTTCGGCGGCCTCAATTCAGGCAGCGGGAACATCGGGATTGGGAACTCGGGCAATAATAATTTCGGCTTTTTCAACTCGGGCAACAACAATTGGGGCTGGGCGAATTCGGGCGACGGAACCGGATTGCTGAGCATGCAAATCGGCAGTTCGGGCCACGACAGCTCGGGCATCGGCAACTCCGGGGACTTCAGCACGGGCATTGCGAATTCCGGCTCCCAAAATACCGGCTGGTTCAACTCCGGCACCACCAACACGGGCTTGTTCAACTCCGGCACCACCAACGCGGGTTTGTTCAACTCCGGCACCGCCAACACGGGCTTGTTCAACTCAGGCGGAAGCTCCACGGCCGGCGGCAACCTGGGCATAGCTAACTCCGGTAATGCAAACGTCGGCCTCTTTAATGCCGGCAACGCCAACACGGGCTTCTACAACGCAGGCAACTACAACACCGGGTTGTCCAATGCCGGCGACAGCAACACCGGATACGCCAACTCTGGCAACCTCCACACCGGTACGTACTCCTCGAGTATCGAATCCGTGTCGAGCTCGGGCTTCGGGAATACCGGCACCAATAGCTCGGGCTTCTTTAACAACGGCGACAATAACTCAGGCCTACTCATGGTGGCAGGTTCCAATGGCAGCGCCGGCTTTATGAATAATGGTGACAACACGGCCGGCGCCCTCAACACCGGTGACAACAGTTCAGGCGTCGGGAATACCGGCACTGGGACGGCGTCGAACTCGGGTGCTGGCAACTACGGAGAATCCCTGTCAGGCATATTGCACACGGGTAGCCTTGCCTCAGGCATCGCGACCTTCGGCACCGAGGTCTCGGGTTTTTTCAACGCGATCAGTCAAACGGCAGGTTCGTTCCATTTCTGAAGTTAGTACCTGCGCTTGAGGGCCCCGTCACCGCTGGCGCCCGAGGGCGCTACTCGCGCCCCGCCGACACCCAGCTGAGGTCTTCGAAGCGGTCCCCCGCAACCAGAGCGCCAGCGGCATCGAGCGCGGCCAACTGCTCCGGGCTAAGCGTCACCAGCTTGATCCGTCTATGCGCTTCGCGCAGCTGGGCAGACATGTCGCCGGCCGCCGGTATCCCGGGCCGATCGACACCGTCTTCGCGGTCGGCGATCGTGAGCCAGCGATGCAGGCAAGCCCCGGAAATACCGAAATCCTTCGCGATCTGCCGCAGCGGCGCTTCACCCTTACGGGCTACGGCGATCACGTCAGCGCGGAGCTCGGGCGCGGAAATGCTTTCGGCAAGGAGTTGATCCTTCCAGCAAGGACGAATCCTCACAGGTCAAGGAGTCAACCGAACCGGGGGCAGTCCTGGGCACTCACCGCTGGCGTAGCTAGGACGGCATAACGGAGCTTTGTGATCAAGATCTCTAATGAATGCCGGTCGGGCGGTGATCAATTCGAAAGCATAAACCGTTTTCACCGACTAGGGACGCGAAAAGATCGGAGCCTTGAAATGAACATCCACACCACGCCAGACCGGATCGACTACCAGCTGACCCGCGCGTTCGTCGCCATCGAACTACAAAGCCAAGACCGGATCGACCAAGCCGTAGACCGGCTGGCGATCTGCCTACTCGTACAAGCTTGACCATGGACACGCAAACCGTCATCGTTACGCGGCAGCGCTGGCGCGCCGGATAGACCAAGGGCCGGACACGCTGTCTACAGACCGCGAGAAGCGTCAGGGTGACGTAATTGCCAGGAAGACGATGGTTTTCGTTCATCGTTATATTGGTGGTCCGAGGCCATCGGGAGGCGGAATGTCGCCGCCGTCGATCCGGATCGGCTTCAGACCAGATGCCGCGTCGGCGGCACGGGCCCGGCTTCCCGACAATCAGAAAGGTCTAGCCTGCGGACTGGCCAGCGCTGGCGGCGGGCGATCCCTATCGGCACTTCAAGACGGGCTTATCACGTTGCCTTACAACACAATAACGGTAATGCAGCCCGCTACCGGTAACCCGCCGTATTCAATTCCGCCGTATTAATCGGGCGAACGGCAGCGACGGAGGCTCGTAGGTGTCCCCGCAGCGGCGCAGGCAGCAGCCGCCAGGAGGGGGTGCCCGGCAGAATTGCGACCGACGTCGCGGGGCCTGCCTGTTTGCTGGTCGAATCCGCCCACAAGTTGGTCGTTTTCATGGTTGCCGGGGATACCGGCACAGCCAAGGCAAACGGGTCGGTTATCGGTGCGGTTCAGCCGTCCAGCCAGCACTCAGCGAGTCTAGGCAGAAAGCCTCGATTGTGGCGTCGTCGGGGCACTGTCACGTTATGTGAAAACTACTGTGGTGCAGTTTGTTTTGGAGCTGTGCTGGTGACGCCGACATCGAGGCAATGGTTCAAGCCCAGCCCCGATGTCGACGCTGGGAACCGCGCTGGCCATGGGCGCACTCCTCGTATTTGTCGGCACCACCCTCCGGGCGCCTGACCAACGACTTACAACCAGCGCACTGCCCCGGTTATGACCCGAAACTAGGCTTTTCGGGCCACCGGGTTCTTGCTGGCCTTGACCGGTGCGGTGCTCGGGGGCAGCTTCAGCAGGTTGCCGCGCAAGCTACCCCGCGCGGTGCGAATGGCCACCAGCATCCAGGTGAACAGCAGACCCGTATAGGCGATGACCGCGGCCACCTTGAACGCGGGCAGATGAGTGTGCGCCGCGAGCTGCGAAGTTCCGGTGACGAAGGTGCCGACCGGGAACGTCAGGCTCCACCAGGTCAGCGCGAACGGCATCCCGCGCCGCAGCGTGCGCACCGTCAGCGAAGTGGCCAGCGCGATCCACAACACCGCGAAGCCCCACACCGGGACTCCGAAAAGGATCGCGAACCCGTTCATGTTCTCGGCCACGTCGTGCTCGACGGCGATTTTCGCTGTGGCCCCCAAAAGCCCGGCGGCCGTGATGGATTGGCCGAGCGGACCCAGCACGATCCACAGCGTCGGCACCCGCGCGGTGCCGGAGGTGCCGAAGTGGGTCAGCCGGCTCCAGATCATCGCGATGATGTTCAACGAGGCCACCAACGACAATCCGAACATGGCGTAGCAGCCGTACAGCATTGTCTGACGGCCGGTACCCGCCGCCATGTGCGAGATCAGCAGCGCACCCGTCGCGGCAGACACCATGGGCGGGACCACCGGCATCAGCCACCCACCGAACGCCGCGTCGGGCTCGACGTCGTGCTGGGTGAACATCAGGAAGGGAATGCTGACGGCGGTGAACAGGCCGCCCAGCGTGCCGGCGGTCCACAACACCCAGTCCAGGTCGACCGCGATGCGCTCGCCGATCAGGTCCTTGCCCACCAGCACCGCTCCCCCGCCGACGGTCATCAGCGCCATCGGCGCCGCCCCGTAGAAGTGGGCCATCTGCGGGATTGCGGGCGTGGGTGCGCGCCACGGTCGGGTGGCGCAACCAGTGACCACCGACCACCGCGACCAGCACCACGAGCAGCACCGCGGCGATCACCCACACCACTTCGGCAAATGCGCGCAGCCCCGCCACGTGGACGGGCAGGGTGGCGCCCGCGACGGCGACGATTCCGGTACCCATGACCGAGGCGAACCAGTTGGGCCCGATGTTGCCCAGTACCTCTACCCGCGTCTGCGGCGATGCGTCGCTTGCTGTGGCCATAGCTGAGAAACGTACTGCCGCCGCAGCAGCCGGCACCGCCGGCACGGGTTTGGGTGCTTATTCCAGCGTTTCCCAGAAGCGGGTAAGGGCCGCGGCGCCGCGCGCCGGATCCTCCACCATCCACCAGTGTCCGAGCCCGTCGAGCACCTCCGTGCGGGCTCCGGCCCGGTCCGCGGCCCGGCGCCGGTTGTCGGCGGGGCCGATGTAGGGGTCCTCGGTGGCCAGCAGGGAAAGTCCCGGGCGGGAAGCGGCGCTCTGCAGCGCGCGGCCGGCCTCGGCCATCGCGGGTTGGCGCGCCGATCGGTACAGCGAGAGGATCGCCCGACCCATCTCGGGGCCCCAGGCCGCCGCGATCGTGGTCGCGATGTCCACGGGGACGCCCAACGAGGCCAGCTGTGCCGCGCGGTCCTCGATCGTGCCGCCCAGCATCGCGTCGACCTGCTGTTCACCATCGCCCGGCGTCTGCCACACCTGCGCGAGGTCGTGCCACACGTAGTCCGGGTCGAATAGCCCGACCGCGTCGCTGGCCCAGCTGCGCACAAGTTCCGGCCGATGCATCACGGCGGTCACCACGTGTCCGCCGCCCCAGTCGTGCCCGACGAGGTCGACCGGTTCGTCGATGCGCGCCAACTCACCTTCCAGCCAGTCGCGGTAAGCCAGGTAGGTCGCCGGGAAGTCATCGGGCAGTGCAGCGCCGAACCCCGGCGGTGAGAGCCGCACGACGTCGTCACGTCCCAGGGCATCGACCAACGGGCCCCACAGTGCGTCAGTCTCCGGATTGCCATGTACCAGAACCACCGTCATGGTCTCTCATCCTGGCACGGCGGTTACCGGCGCGACAGCCGGTCGAAGATGTCGCGGTAGTACAGATGCGCCAGGAAATGGCCGCCAGGCCTCAAATGCAATGTGGCATTGGGGATTCGACGCGCGAGTTCGGCCGGCCAGGTCGGATCGATCAGCTGGTCGTCGGCTCCCCCCACACGTCCACCGGGACTCGCAGGTCTTCGGGTGCAAAGCCCCACGGCCGGATCATCACGTTGTACTCCTCGACCACCCCTGCGGGTTGCCGCAACGCTTCGGAGGACATGCCGGCGAACGTGTGATAACCCTCGGCGCGCGACACCGCGGCGTCGGCCGCACCGACATCGCGGGCGGCCAGCCGCCCGTACAGCCGCGGCGCCACGGCCGCCGCGAGCCCCATGACGCGCAAGCCCCGCCGCGCGACCCATGGGGCACGCCGCGGAAGCCTGATGGAAGCCCGATCGATCGAGCAAGGCCAACTGAACCAAGTAGGTATGAGCAGAG
>CAVVLC010000054.1:0-57247 GCA_963748885.1 uncultured Actinomycetota bacterium | reverse complement strand
CATCGACACCGTGCTCGCCACCCTGCGCCCCGGTGCGAATGAACCCGCGGATCCCACGCTGGTGGCCAAGATCCACTTCAGCAGCTGCTGATTCCCAGTCCAGGATCGGCGCCAGGCCGTTGAACCGCTCGAGGGCGGCCAGCAACTCGTCGGCGATGCCCTGGGCGCGGCGGCCACCACCAACTCCGCGCTGCCGGCCGGTCCCGGCTGGACGGGCGACCAGACGCGCGCACCGGCTTCGGCGGCGATCAACGCACCGGCGGCCCAGTCCCAGACGTGCACGCCGTACTCGTAGTAGGCGTCCAGCTGACCCGCGGCCACCATGCACAGGTCCAGCGCGCAGAGCCGATCCGGCGCACGTCACGCACCTCCGGCAGCATCCGGCCAGGACCGCCGCCTGGATAGTCCGCGCCGCGCGCGTAGCCGAAGCCGGTGCCCACCAGCGCCATCGACAGATCGATCGATGCCGTTGCACCGCAACGCGTGCGTCCCCTGCTCGTCGTGACATGGGCGCCGAGGCCGATCGCCGCCGAATACACCCGGCCGGCCGACGACGTTGGCGACCGCGCCGGCCACCGACACGCCGTCGACCTGGGCCCCGACCGACACCGCGTAGGCCGGGATGCCGTAGACGAAATTCACCGTGCCGTCGATGGGGTCGAGCACCCAGGTGACCGTGTCGGCACGGCGCGGCCTGCCGCGGTCGGCGGGCCCGCCGCCTTCCTCGCCGAGCATCGGGTCACCGGGCCGCAGTTCGGCCAACCGATCACGCAGCAGCCGTTCGGTCTCGGTGTCGACGACGGTCACCGGATCGGTCGGGGTGGTCTTGGTGCGCACCGCGCCGCGTCCAGCCGGCAGCCGGCGTCGGCGCCGAATACCTCGGCGCGGCGACGCCGCACGAACTCGGCGGCCTCGGCGGCCAGCGTTTCGGCGACCGAGCGCAGCTGCGCGGGCTCGTTGTCAGGTCGTGTCACCGGTCCATCGCATCACAGCACGGCACGCTTGCCCGTCGGCACGGCCGACGAACGCCCGCATCGTCGTCCGCGCTAAGGTGAGCGGACGTGCCGAATCTCGCCGAGGAGATTCGATGACCAGCACCGACTCGACCACGGAACCCCGACGACTCGACAGCGGTCGCCGCGGCAGCGTCGCGGGTTCGGCATCGACGTCGGCGGCAGCGGCATCAAGGGCGGCATCGTCGACCTGGACACCGGCGCAGCTGATCGGCGACCGGGTCAAGCTGCTGACCCCGCAGCCCGCCACCCCGAAGGCCGTCGCCAAGACCGTCGCCGCCGTCGTCAGCGAATTCGGCTGGACCGGCCCGCTCGGCGTCACCTACCCCGGCGTGGTGACCGCACGGCATCGTGCGGACCGCGGCCAACGTGGACAAGAGCTGGATCGGCACCAACGCCGCGCGAGATCATCGGCGCCGAGCTGGACGGCCAGGATCGTGACGGTGCTCAACGACGCCGACGCGGCCGGGCTCGCCGAAGAACGCTTCGGCGCGGGCAAGGACAACACCGGGCGTGGTCGTGCTGCTGACCTTCGGCACCGGGATCGGCTCGGCGGTGATCCACAACGGGACGCTGCTGCCCAACACCGAGTTCGGCCACCTCGAGGTCGGCGGCAAGGAAGCCGAGCACCGGGCCGCGTCGTCGGTCAAGGAGCGCAAGGACTGGAGCTACGAGCGGTGGACCAAGAGGTCACCAAGGTGCTGGTCGCCATCGAGAACGCGATCTGGCCGGACCTGTTCATCGCCGGCGGCGGGATCAGCCGCAAGGCCGACAAATGGGTGCCGCTGCTGAAGAACCGCACCCCGGTGGTGGCCGCCGCCCTGCTGAACAGCGCCGGCATCGTCGGTGCGGCGATGGCGATGCCGACGGCACCGCGACGTGACGCACTGAATTTTGCCGCGCTGGCCAGTGCGTATCGCCCACTGTCGTTACAATGGTCAACGGCGGCCGCCTGACCGATAGCGGCGAGTATCCGCGCCGATATCAACGCCGACATTCGACATAGCCGACACTTTCCGGTTGACGCATGCCCAGCGCCCCGGAAGTGAGTCCAACCGAAAGGGTGTACGTGGCAGCGACCAAGAGCAAGCCCGGCAACCGACGAGCCGGTGAAGCGCACCGCCGCCAAAGCCGCTGCCGCCGCGGAGCAAAGAGCTCGCCGGCCAAGGCTCCGCCGCGCAAAGCGCGCACCAAGGCTCCAAGGCGCCCAACGGCGCCGCCAGCCAAGGCACCGGCGAAGCGCCGCGACAAGGGCGCCGCGAGCCGAAGCCGGCGCCGACGCCGCAGGCCGCGCCGAAGAAGGCTGCGCGAACGACGATGCCGACGACGTCGGACGCCTGGCGACGATCTCCGAAGTCGAAGCGGTCGACGAGCTCGACGCCGAGCCGGATCGTCGACCGACGACGCCGATCGAGATCGACGCCGACGGACCTGACCTCGAGGACGTCGAGGATGACGCCGACGCCGACGGCCGAGACTCGAGACCGGCGGCCGACGAGGACGCCGTGGCCGAGCCGGCCAAGGCCCGCCGCGGCAGCGCCGCCGAAGACGAGGAGATCGCCGAGCCGACCGAAAAGGACAAGGCCTCCGGCGATTTCGTCTGGGACGAGGACGAGTCCGAGGCGCTGCGCCAGGCCCGCAAGGACGCCGAACTCACCGCATCGGCCGACTCGGTCCGCGCCTACCTGAAGCAGATCGGCAAGGTCGCGCTGCTCAACGCCGAGGAAGAGGTCGAGCTCGCCAAGCGCATCGAGGCCGGCCTGTACGCCACCCAGCTGATGACCGAGTTCGACCGAGCACGGCGAGAAGCTGCCCGCCGCCCAGCGCCGCGACATGATCGTGGATCTGCCGCGACGGCGACCGCGCGAAAAACCATCTGCTGGAAGCCAACCTGCGACTGGTGGTGTCGCTGGCCAAGCGCTACACCGGCCGCGGCATGGCGTTCCTCGACCTGATCCAGGAAGGCAACCTCGGTCTGATCCGCGCGGTCGAGAAGTTCGACTACACCAAGGGCTACAAGTTCTCCACGTACGCGACGTGGTGGATCCGCCAGGCCATCACCCGCGCCATGGCCGACCAGGCCCGCACCATCCGCATCCCGGTGCACATGGTCGAGGTCATCAACAAGCTGGGCCGCATCCAGCGCGAGCTGCTGCAGGACCTGGGCCGCGAGCCCACGCCCGAAGAGCTGGCCAAGGAAATGGACATCACGCCGGAGAAGGTGCTGGAGATCCAGCAGTACGCCCGTGAGCCGATCTCGCTGGACCAGACCATCGGCGACGAGGGCGACAGCCAGCTCGGCGACTTCATCGAGGACAGCGAAGCCGTGGTGGCCGTGGACGCGGTGTCGCTTCACCCTGCTGCAGGACCAGCTGCAGTCGGTGCTGGAGACGCTGTCCGAGCGCGAGGCCGGCGTAGTCCGGCTGCGCTTCGGCCTGACCGACGGCCAGCCCCGCACCCTCGACGAGATCGGCCAGGTCTACGGCGTGACCCGCGAGCGCATCCGCCAGATCGAGTCCAAGACGATGTCGAAGTTGCGCCACCCCAGCCGCTCGCAGGTCCTGCGCGACTACCTGGACTAGCGCCCGCCGTCAGGTCGCTGCAGCGACCCGCTCGGGTCGTAGTACAGCTCCTGGCGGGCGATGCGGCCGTCGCGATAGCGGTAGATCACCACATACGTCGAACGCAGCCGCTCCGCGCCCTGCGTCCAGTCGAACTGCGACGCGCACGAACGCCGCGTCCGCCCCGGCCGTGATGGCGTGTTCCACCGCCTCGTAGCGGATGTCGGGGCAGCCACGGATGGTGAGGGCGATGAACTCGAGCGTGCGCTCGATGCCGTCGACCCGGGCCGGCCAATCGAAGAGCCGCACCGTTGGGCTCACGTACACCACGTCGGGCTGGTAGAGGTCCCGAGCCAGCTCCGGATCGCCGTCGGCGAATGCCCGCGCGAAGCGCGCCTCTTGCGCAACCAGCGCGTTCTCCGAGACGGCCCGCACGGTCATGTAGGGACGGTACCCAGGACGCCGCCGCCGTAGGGTGACCGCATGTCAGCCAGCCGCACACTTGTCTCGTCCGGATTCCGAGTTCGAATCCGCTGGTCGGTTACTCGCGCGCGGTGCGCGTCGGCCCGCACGTCGCGGTGGCCGGCACGACCGGGGACCGGCGACGACATCGCCGCCCAGACGCGAGACGCCTTGCGCCGCATCGAAATTGCGCTCGAACAGGCGGGCGCGGCGCTCGACCGACGTGGTCCGCACCCGCATCTACGTGACCGACATTTCACGCTGGCGCGAGGTCGGCGACGTGCACGCGCAGGTTTTCGGTGAGATTCGTCCGGTGGCCACCATGGTCGAGGTTTCAGCGCTGATCGCACCCGAGCTGCTGGTGGAGATCGAGGCCGACGCCTACGTGGCGGCCTGAGATCCGCCGACCGGCGCGAAGGTGCCGTCGGCGCCCGGCAGGTAGGCGGTGACCCTGATCACGGCGCGCACCGGCAGCGGACCGTACAGGTGCGGGAACAACATCGACTCCGGGTCCGTCGCCACACCCGGCTCCCAACGCACCGGCGCGTCCAGCAGCGGCCGGGTCGATGTGCAGCAGAACCAGGTCGGCGCGGCCGCGGTAGAGCCGGTTGGCGGGCAGGTGCACCTGCTCGGGCGTCGACAGGTGGATGAACCGATCGCTGCCGGACGGCTCGGGGCGAATCTCGCCGCGATCGCGAGCGCGCGACCAGTCGTCGGCCCCGCACAGGTGCACCAGCACGGCGTGGCAGCGTGGACTCATACGGCTCAGCCTGCCCGAACGCAGCTGCGGAAATGCGTGAGAAACGACACACCGGAAACGGCCGGGGAACAAGGCGAAAACGCCCAACGTCTGAGACAGTGATGACACGCAGAAACGGAGAAGCCATGAACGCAACTCTGACCAGTCCCGAACTGACCAGGGCCGACCGCTGCGACCGTTGCGGCGCGGCTGCCCGCGTGCGTGCCAAGCTGCCTTCGGGAGCCGAACTTCTCTTCTGCCAGCACCACGCCAACGAGCACGAGGCGAAACTGGTCGAGTTGGCCGCCGTGCTGGAGGTTAGCGCGAAGCTAAATCCGTCGAACTCGCCCGGCGGCAATGCGGGCCGCGCAAGCGGTCATCGGTAATGCTGGACGGGTATGAGCGACCAAGTCCCAAAGCCGTCCCGCCACCACATCTGGCGAATCGCCGTCAGCGCACTTCCAAAAGCTGGGACGACTCGATCTTCTCGGAGTCCGCGCAGGCGGCTTTCTGGTCTGCGTTGTCCCTGCCGCCGCTGCTGCTGGGCATGCTGGGCAGCTCTGGCCTACGTCGCGCCGCTGTTCGGCGCCGGACACGCTGCCGGCCATCGAGGAACAGCTGATCTCGACGGCGCACAGCTTTTTCTCCCCCAGCGTGGTCAACGAGATCATCGAGCCCACCGATCCGCGATATCACCGCCGAGGCCCGCGGCGAGGTGGTGTCGCTGGGCTTCGTGATCTCGCTGTGGGCGGGATCGTCGGCGATCTCGGCATTCGTCGACTCCGTGGTCGAGGCGCACGACCAGACGCCGCTGCGCCATCCGGTGCGGCAGCGGTTCTTCGCGCTGTTCCTCTACATGGTGATGCTGGTGTTCGTGGTGGTGACCGCGCCGGTGGCGGTGGTGGGCCCGCGCAAGATGGCCGAGCACATCCCGGAGCAGCTGGGCCAACTGCTGCACTACGGCTACTACCCGGTGCTGATCCTCGGCCTGATGGTCGGCGTGATGATCCTGTACCGGGTGGCGCTGCCGATACCGCTGCCGACGCATCGGCTGATCTTCGGCGCGGTGCTGGCCACCGCGGTGTTCCTGATCGCCACGCTGGGCCTGCGGTTCTACCTGAAGTGGATCACCAGCACCGGCTACACCTACGGCGCGCTGGCCACGCCGATCGCGTTCCTGCTGTTCGCGTTCTTCGGCGGCTTCGCGATCATGCTGGGCGCCGAACTCAATGCCGCCATCCAAGAGGAATGCCCGGCGCCGACGACGCACGCCCACCGGCTGCGCAACTGGCTGCTGTCGCGCGCGTCGGGCACGGCACGGACAGTGACGAATCCGCGGATCGCCCGCGCGCAGCACGACCGCCGAGCCCGCGACGAACCTGATCAGCCTGCTTGATCAGCCCTTCTTGAGCGTCTCGTAGATCCGCTTGCAGTCCGGGCAGACCGGCGAGCCCGGCTTGGCCGACTTGGTGACGGGAAATACCTCGCCGCACAGCGCGACGACGTGGTTGCCCATGACGGCGCTCTCGGCGATCTTGTCCTTCTTGACGTAGTGGAAGTATTTGGGGCGTGTCGCTGCCGGTCCCGTCGTCGACGCGTTCGTCGGCATCGGTGCGCTCGATCGTCTGGGTGTCCATGCCTGACATTGTGCCTCTGGAAATGCTCCCCGGCCAGAAACCGGATAAGCCGGAATCGATCGTGTGTGGGACAGTGGAGATATGAAGCGCGGCCCCGAGCTGGGTTTCGGTGGCAGTCCGAGGACGGCTTCGACGACTTCGACGGTAGGGCCGGCCGGTGCTCATCACCGCCGCCGCGCCGTCGTATGAGGAGAGCACCGCGAGCGGGTGCGCAAATACCTGACGCTGATGTCGTTCCGGGTTCCGGCGCTGATCGGGGCCGCCGTCGCGTACGGCGCCTGGCACAACGGTCTGATCTCGCTGGCGATCGTGGCGGCCTCGGTGCCGTTGCCGTGGATGGCCGTGCTGATCGCCAACGACCGGCCCCCGCGCCGCCCCGACGAGCCCCGGCGATTCGAGGACGCCCGGCGCCGCACGCCGCTGTTCCCGACCGCCGAGCGGCCCGCGCTCGAGCCTCGCCGGCACCCTGCGCCGCAACCGGATTCACCGGGCACCGACGGCCGTGACGAGCCAGCGACTAGCCAGAGTTTCCGGCTAGCCGCCGGTCGCCGCACTTCTCAGGACATTCTCAGGTCATCGGCACATTTCTGCACGTCAAAGGGTGTGAGATGGCGGCCGCGCGGGAACTCTGAGGATGGGTTTGTCGTTAAACGACATGACAGTACAAAGCCGATCGAGGAGGCCGCAATGGCCGATGCCACCACAAGGGGCACCACAAGCCGTTTTGACGGCGATCTGGACGCTCAAAGCCCCGCAGCCGACCTGGTGCGCGTGTATCTGAACGGCATCGGCAAGACCGCGTTGCTCAACGCCGCCGGACGAAGTCGAGCTGGCCAAGCGCATCGAGACTGGGCTCTACGCCGAGCACCTGCTCGAAACCCGCAAGCGCCTCGGCGAGAACCGCAAACGCGAATTGGCGGCCGTGGTGCGCGACGGCGAGGCGGCCCGCCGCCACCTGCTGGAGGCCAACCTGCGGCTGGTGGTTTCGCTGGCCAAGCGCTACACGGGCCGCGGAATGCCGCTGCTGGACCTGATCCAGGAGGGCAACCTCGGCCTGATCCGCGCGATGGAGAAGTTCGACTACGCAAAGGGATTCAAGTTCTCGACGTACGCCACGTGGTGGATCCGTCAGGCCATCACCCGCGGCATGGCCGACCAGAGCCGCACCATCCGGCTGCCGGTTCATCTGGTTGAGCAGGTCAACAAGCTGGCCCGGATCAAGCGGGAGATGCACCAGAACCTGGGCCGCGAAGCCACCGACGAGGAGCTCGCCGACGAGTCCGGCATTCCGGTCGAGAAGATCAACGACCTGCTTGAGCACAGCCGCGACCCGGTGAGCCTGGACATGCCGGTCGGCTCCGAGGAAGAAGCCCCGCTGGGCGACTTCATCGAGGACGCCGAAGCGATGTCGGCGGAGAACGCCGTGATCGCCGAACTGCTGCACACCGACATCCGCAGTGTGCTGGCCACTCTCGATGAGCGTGAGCATCAGGTGATCCGGTTGCGCTTCGGTCTCGACGACGGCCAGCCGCGCACTCTGGACCAGATCGGCAAGCTGTTCGGCCTGTCCCGCGAGCGGGTCCGCCAGATCGAGCGCGACGTGATGTGCAAGCTGCGCAACGGCGAGCGCGCCGACCGGCTGCGGTCGTATGCCAGCTAAGGACGCCGACTAGGCAGCTAACAAAGCCAGGTACGCAGACAGTATGCCCGCCGCTGCAGCGGCGGGCATACTGCTGCCGTGGGAGCGTTGGAACCATTTTCGCAGCTGGCCAAGTAGACTCAGCGGCAATGGAGGGTGCTGAATGAACGAGCTGGTTGATACCACCGAGATGTACCTGCGGACGATCTACGACCTCGAGGAAGAGGGCGTGACGCCGCTGCGCGCCCGGATCGCCGAACGGCTTGACCAGAGCGGGCCGACCGTCAGCCAGACCGTATCCCGGATGGAGCGCGACGGCTTGCTGCACGTGGCCGGCGACCGGCACCTGGAACTCACCGACAAGGGCCGTGCGCTGGCCATCTCGGTGATGCGCAAGCACCGGCTCGCCGAGCGCCTGCTGGTCGACGTCATCGGATTGCCGTGGGAAGAAGTGCACGCCGAGGCATGCCGGTGGGAGCACGTGATGAGCGAGGACGTCGAGCGCCGGCTGGTCAAGGTGCTCAACAACCCGACCACGTCGCCGTTCGGCAACCCGATTCCGGGGCTGCTGGACCTGGGCTTTGGCTCCGAGTCCGGCGCCGACGACGGCAACCTGGTCCGGTTGACCGAGTTGCCGGCCGGATCGCCGGTGGCCGTCGTGGTCCGCCAGCTCACCGAACACGTCCAGGGCGACATCGACCTGATCACCCGGCTCAAAGACGCCGGCGTCGTGCCCAACGCGCGCGTGACCGTCGAGACCAGCCCGGCCGGCGGGGTGACCATCGTGATCCCGGGCCACGAGAACGTCACCCTGCCACACGAAATGGCGCACGCGGTCAAGGTCGAGAAGGTCTGAAAGGCTAACCAGCCACCCCGCTAAACGGCGCGCCTGCCGAACGCCCGTCGCGGCGGCAGCCGCACCCCGAGCCGCTTGGCCAGTCGGTAGCCGGTGACCGCCAGTTCCCGGATGTCCTCGGGCCGCATGCCGGACTGCAATGCCGTGTCCAGCATGCCCGCCATCCGATGGTCCGGCTCGCAGCGCAACGCCGCCTCCAGCGACACCCCGGCCAGCGGCCCGTCGCCGCGGGCGTAGGCGCTGAACGCGAGCAATACCAGCGCCTCGACCCGCCACGGCTCCGGCAGGATGCGTGCCAGCAGCGCCCACAACGACTCGGCTGCACCGGCGCTTTCGCCGACCGCCAGGGCATACAGCGTGTCGCGCACCTGAGCGTCGGTCAGCGCGCAGCCCAGCTCGGCGAGCTCCGCGTCGGGCAACGACTCGCCGCCCGCGACGCGGGCGGCGGCCGCCATCGCGTGTTCCACGTCGCGGCGGCAGCAGCCGGCGGCGTCCGCGCGATGCGCGGCCGCGCGGGCGGCCGCCTGCTGGCCGACCTCGACGGCGAATTCAGCGCTGCGCGCCGACTCGTCGACCGCGATGACGGCCTGCAGGTCGGCCCGCCGCGGGTAGAGCCGCCGGCCGTCCAGCACCGCCGCCGCGGCAATCGGCGACGCCGACGGATCATCGACCACGCCGGCTGAGCCGCAGCCGTCGACGCAATGCCAGCGCCCGCCGACGGCGACCCGATCCACCACATGCGCGGCCCACAACACGATGTCGTGCGCCGACAACGCCTCGGTGAGCGCGTCGCACAGCTGCCGGTACTCCTCGTTGCACTGCGCGCAGTGCGCGCCGTCGGCATCGACGATCACCGCGATCGCGGCCTCGGGCTCGGCCGCCGCGGCGATCTCGGCGAGGTGGCTCAACCCGGTCGGCGAGCTCGGCGGACAGGTCGACGCGCATCACCGACCCCAGTTCACCGCCATCCAACGACACCAGGACGAGTGAATTCTCGGGAACGAACCCGAGAACGGCGGGTAGCGCGGCGATCAACGCACCCGGGCGGTTGAGTTCAAAGTCTGCTCGATGCTTGGTCATGAGCGCCAACGCTGGCAACTGCCACCGTCAGCCCGGTGCGCACCCGAACCGGCGGAGTCGCTCTCCTGTGGACGAAGTCGCGACTGTGCGCTCTACTGTCTATCTCATGGGTTCGATGCACGAATACGACATGGTCGTTATCGGTTCGGGTCCCGGCGGGCAGAAGGCCGCCATCGCCGCGGCCAAGCTAGGCAAATCCGTCGCGATCGTCGAACGCGGCAAAATGCTCGGCGGGGTGTGCGTCAACACGGGCACCATCCCGTCAAAGACGTTGCGCGAGGCCGTCGCTCTACCTCACCGGGATGAGCCAGCGCGAACTGTACGGCGCCAGCTACCGCGTCAAGGAGAAGATCACCCCGGCCGACCTGCTGGCCCGCACCCAGCACGTGATCAGCCAAGGAAATCGACGTGGTGCGCAACCAGCTGATGCGCAACCGAATCGACCTGCTGGTCGGGCACGGCCGATTCGTCGACCCGCATACCCTCGAGATCGAGGACCCCGCCCGCCGGCGAAAAGATCACCATCACCGGCAGATACATCGTCATCGCCACCGGCACCAAGCCCGCGCGGCCGTCCGGGGTCGAGTTCGACGAGGACAGGGTGCTCGACTCCGACGGCATCCTCGACCTCAAGTCGCTCCCAGCGTCGATGGTCGTGGTCGGTGCCGGTGTGATCGGCATCGAGTACGCGTCGATGTTCGCCGCGCTGGGCACCAAGGTCACCGTCGTGGAAAAGCGCGAGCGACATCCTGGACTTCTGCGATCCCGAGGTCGTCGAGGCGCTGAAATTCCACCTGCGCGACCTGGCGGTGACGTTCCGGTTCGGCGAGGAGGTGACCGCGGTCGACGTCGGTTCGGCCGGCACGGTCACCACCCTGGCCAGCGGCAAGCAGATCCCCGCCGAGACGGTGATGTACTCGGCGGGACGCCAGGGCCAGACCGACCACCTCGATCTGCACCTCGCCGGCCTCGAGACCGAGGGCCGGGGCCGGATCTTCGTCGACGACAACTTCCGGACCAAGGTGGACCACATCTACGCCGTCGGCGACGTCATCGGCTTCCCCGCGCTGGCCGCGACCTCGATGGAACAAGGCCGGCTGGCCGCCTACCATGCGTTCGGCGAGCCGTGCGACGGCATCACCGACCTGCAGCCGATCGGCATCTACTCGATCCCGGAGATTTCCTACGTGGGCGCCACCGAGGTGGAACTGACCGAAGGACTCGATCCCCTACGAGGTGGGCGTGTCGCGCTACCGGGAGCTGGCCCGCGGCCAGATCGCCGGCGACTCCTACGGCATGCTCAAGCTGCTGGTGTCCACCGACGACCTCAACCTCCTCGGCGTGCACATCTTCGGCACCAGCGCCACCGAGATGGTGCACATCGGGCAGGCCGTGATGGGCTGCGGCGGCACCGTCGAGTACCTGGTCGACGCGGTGTTCAACTACCCGACCTTCTCCGAGGCCTACAAGGTGGCCGCGCTCGACGTGATGAACAAGGTGCGCGCGCTCAACCAGTTCAAGCGCTGACCAGGCGCCGATCAGGGCTGCTAACAGGCGTCCTCGTAGTCGGACGGCGCGTGATCGCCCGGCCCGCCCGCTTCGGCGCGAGCCAGCAGCTGCGCGGTGTGCTCGTCGAACGGCGCCGAATAGGATATGTCCTCCGCGCAGCCACCACCGTCTAGGCCACCGATGAGCCCGACGACCGCCGTGCCGCTCACCCACGGCGCACCGCTGGTGCCGTTGACCATCCCTTCGCACGCCAACGACGGGAAACCACCGTCGGTGATCCCGGTGCCGGCCTGACAGCCGATGGGCAAGCCACCCGCACCGGCCGGATACCCGATCACTTTGACGCGGCTGCCCGGAGCCGGCGCGGTACCCAGTACCAGCGCGGAGCCCACGTGGGACTCCACCGACACGGAGCCGGTGCCGCTTACCCGCGCAATCACGTAGTCGGCGCGCGGATCCCTGCTGGCAAGCCAGCGCGGATCGAAGTAGACCCCGTCTACCGTCCACAGGTCAACGGGCGCGGCCTTACCGGCGAAACCCGGAACAAAGGTCGCCGGCGAGCCGCCGGACAGGCAGTGCGCGGCGGTCAGCACCAGGTTCCCGCCCTTCGAATGCACCACCGAACCCGTGCACGAATGCAACTTCAGGCCGTCGAAGAAGAACGCGCCCACGCGGGGGTCCGGGTTCACCGGACCCGCCACCTGCCCAAGCTCGGGCTGGCTGAGCTGCTGCGCTGACCCGCCGCTCCGCAATCCGGGCGCGCGCACTGCCGACGCATGATCAGCGGGCCGGCTGCATGAAATCAGCAGCGCGGCGCCGCTGAGCAGCGCGCAAAGCCACACCGTCGGAATCCGCATCGCACCCATCATGCCCGACTGCGCGCCGCCAAGCCGAGCTGAACGCCTGCCCGCAGATCGGCCAGCCGAACCACGTCACATCGAATACGAGCGGCCGTTCGTGCGTTTCGCCAAGATAGATCGGCGGCGTTGGCTGTTCAATTACTGGTGCCCACCAACTGGTGCCCACCGATTTTGAGAGACTGGTAACGGGCACCCCGCGAACACCTGGGAAGGAGGCGACACCGATGGCACACGATCAAGACCCAGATGGCGAGCAGCACTACCAGCCAGGGCAGCCGGGCATGTACGAGCTTGAGTTCCCGGCGCCCCAGTTGGCGGCGCCCGACGGCCGCGGCCCGGTGTTGGTGCACGCCCTGCAGGGCTTCTCCGACGCCGGTCACGCGATCCGGTTGGCCGCCACCCACCTCAAAGCCGCCCTGGATACCGAACTGGTCGCGTCGTTCGCGATCGACGAATTGCTCGATTACCGCTCGCGACGCCCGCTGATGACGTTCAAGACCGATCACTTCACCGACTACGACGATCCAGAGCTCAGCCTGTACGCGCTGCACGACAGCGTCGGGACACCGTTTCTGCTGCTGGCCGGCATGGAACCGGATCTGAAGTGGGAGCGCTTCATCACCGCCGTGCGACTGCTCGCCGACCGCCTCGGGGTACGCCAGACCATCGGCCTGGGCACCGTCCCGATGGCGGTCCCGCACACCCGGCCGATCACGCTGACCGCGCACTCCAACAACGGGGAACTCATCGCCGATTTTCAGCCGTGGATCTCCGAGATCCAGGTCCCCGGCAGTGCGTCCAACCTGCTGGAGTACCGAATGGCCCAGCACGGCCATGAGGTCGTCGGGTTCACCGTGCACGTTCCCCACTACCTGACCCAGACCGACTACCCCGCGGCCGCCCGGGCACTGCTCGAGCAGGTAGCGAAGACAGGGTCGCTGGAGCTGCCGCTGAGCGCGCTGACCGAAGCGGCGGAAGAAATCCGCGCCAAGATCGATGAGCAGGTGCAGGCGAGCGCGGAGGTCGCTCAAGTGGTGGCGGCGCTCGAGCGACAGTACGATGCCTTTATCGACGCGCAGGAAAATAGATCATTGCTAAAGCGTGACGAGGATCTGCCTAGCGGCGACGAGCTTGGTGCGGAATTCGAGCGATTCCTCGCCCAGCAGGCTGAGAAGAAGTTTGACGACGACGACCCGGCTTGAGTTCCTCTAAAACGCCGTCAATCGGCCCGACGACGAGGTTGGCGATATGACCGAGCGGACGCGCACCCTTCGCCCGGTGCGGGAAGTGACTGCGCCCTCGCTACGGTCGGTTCTACACTCCCCCCATGCAGCAGCAATTGCGGGTCCTCGGGCGCATCCGATTGTCGCGGGATGCGGACGAGACCGGGACATCGGTCGAGCGCCAGCGTGAGGCCATAGAGCAATGGTCAGCGATGCACGGCCACACCGTGATCGCGTGGGCTGTCGACTCCGGGGTCTCAGGGTCTGTAGACCCGTTTGAGACCCCCGAGATGGGGCCGTGGCTGACGCCGGTCGAGATTGGCTTTGAAGTTCCTAGCGCTGTGCCAGATCCCGCGGTGATCCACAAAAGTCAGCTAGCTTGCGATTGAGAAGGCTGCCAGCTCCCGCCAAGCGGGTACACGAGGCCGATGTGGCGCATTCAACGAGCACTTAACGGCCTGGTGAATTACGGTCAAAGGCATGTCGGGTCCAACGAAGGTGCCACAGAGGCGGCTGAAAGTCGCTACGTCGTTGTGTACAACCGAAGGTATTGCGCCCTCGCTGCAGTTCCGCACCATTCACGGCTATAAGCGGGCGTTCCGGATCGCCGGTTCCGGGCCGGCGATCCTGCTGATCCACGGCATCGGCGACAACTCCACCACCTGGACATGGCATACAGGCCAAGCTCGCGCAGCGGTTCACCGTCATCGCCCCGGATCTCTTGGGCCACGGGAAGTCCGACAAGCCGCGCGCCGACTACTCGGTCGCGGCGTACGCGAACGGCATGCGTGACCTGCTCAGCGTGCTCGACATCGAGCGGGTGACGATAGTCGGCCACTCGCTCGGCGGCGGGGTGGCGATGCAGTTCGCCTACCAGTTCCCGCAGCTGGTGGAGCGGCTGATCCTGGTCTGCGCCGGCGGTGTGACCAAAGATGTCAACGTCGTGTTGCGGCTGGCTTCGCTGCCGATGGGCAGCGAAGCCATGGCATTGCTGCGATTGCCCCTGGTGCTTCCCGCGGTGCAGGTAGCCGGCCAGATCGTGGGCAAGGCCATCGGCACCACCGGTCTGGGCAACGACCTGCCGAATGTGCTGCGGATACTCGATGACCTGCCAGAGCCGACGGCCTCAGCGGCATTCAGCCGCACCCTGCGGGCGGTGGTGGACTGGCGCGGCCAGATCGTCACCATGCTGGACCGATGTTATCTGACCGAGGCCATCCCGGTGCAGATCATCTGGGGCACCAAGGACGTCGTGGTCCCCGTCACTCACGCGCGGATGGCGCACGCCGCCATGCCCGGCTCCCGGCTGGAGATCTTCGAGGGCTCCGGGCACTTCCCGTTCCACGACGACCCCGCCCGCTTCATCGAGGTGGTCGAGCGCTTCATCGACACCACCGTGCCCGCCGAATACGACCAGGCCGCGCTGCGCCAGTTGCTGCGCAGGGGCGGGGGCGAACAAACGGTTACCGGCCCGGCCGACACCCGCGTTGCGGTGCTGAATGCCATCGGCGCCGACGAACGCAGCGCCACCTGATCAACCGTTCCCCGTCCCGGCTCGTCGAGTCGGGCGATGGCCATCGACGTGACGGTGTTGCGCGGTTTTCACGGCCCGACGGCTGGCTTCGGGTGGGCGGCCGCGTCGTCAACGACGTTGTGAGAAAACTGGATTGAATGCGGATCGAGTGCGGATTGGGTGGCGGCTCAATGCTGTCGGTGCAACACGGCGGCGAGGTGATCCTGCAGGGGCTGCCCGACCGCGCCCATCCGGAGTGCGTAGGAGAGCTCGTCGCCGTCGACACGGAATGAACGGCCCAGCGCACTAACCTCTTTGGCGGTCGGAGCCAATCCGATTGTGGTTGAGGATAATTCCACTTCGATCAGGTCGCCGGTCACCGAATACGTGCCCGCGTCGATTTCGGTGATGCCGTTCGGATGCGCAAGGACCAGCTCAACGCGACCCGGCTGCGGCACCCGAAGATAGCCGGTCTCGGCGTGCAACGGCCGCCCGTCGGCGACCGCGCTGGTCTTTTGCGCGTAAGCCAGAAACGGCTTGCCCACATGGGAAAACACGACTTCCTCCAGGTATTCGAAGGGCTGGATCGTCGGGTACTTGCCCGCTCCCCGACCGGCCCAGGCACCAAGCAGCGGTGCCAGCGCCACGAGATCTGGGTGCAGGTCGGCGGCCATGATGTGGGGCTGGGCCGATCAGCTCGGCGTCGACACTTTGCGGTGCGCGCGCAGCGCCTCGATCTCGCGCTCGAAATCGTCCGCCGAAGAAAAGGAGCGGTATACCGAGGCGAACCGCAGGTACGCCACCTCGTCGAGGTCGCGCAATGGCCCAAGGATGGCCAGGCCGACATCGTGACTCGGGACTTCCGGTGACCCCGCGGCACGCACGGTGTCCTCCACTTGCTGGGCCAGCAGATTCAGGGCGTCCTCGTCCACCTGGCGGCCCTGACACGCTCTGCGGACTCCCCTGATGACCTTCTCCCGACTGAAGGGCTCCGTGACGCCGCTGCGTTTCACCACGGCCAGGACCGCGGTTTCTACGGTGGTGAATCGACGTCCGCACTCGGGGCAGGACCGGCGACGCCGAATGGCCTGGCCTTCATCGGCCTCCCGCGAGTCAATCACCCGGGAATCCGGATGCCGGCAGAACGGACAGTGCATGACCGCTCCTTCGCCGGGCTGACAGACCACAGACCAGCGTACCTGTGCCCTCCGGTGCGGGGCCAATGCGGCGCCGACGGCGGTGCGCTCACCGGCACGGGAATCGAACACCCTTGGCGTAGAAGGGTTTTGGCAGTACACCGTTGCGGCCGGCTGCGCGTCAGCCGACCGGCGCGATCAACGTCTGGCCCGCGACCAACGACGTCGAATTCAGGTCGTTGAGTTCGCGGATGCGCTGCGCGACCTGTCGAACCGGCGCTTCGGGCGCCACGCGGGCCGCGACATCCTGCAGGGACTCCCCGGATTCGACTCGCACCACGGCCAGCCGGTCGGGTACGTGCGCAGACGAACCGGCGTCATCGTTGGCCAGCTGGGCGAAATGCGCGACCAGGCCGAGCCAGAGGGTGATGACCCCGACGAGCAGGGCCAGGCCCACCGTCGTCGTAAACGGGACGGGACGCCGGCGATGATGTGGGGCGACCGACATCGCGACACCGGTACCGCGGTAGCGGGTCGGTGCGCCCGACGGCCTGGACGGGCCGGGCCGCCCAGGCCGGGCTGGCGCAGACCTGGCTGGCCCAGACCGGGCCAGCCCCTCCCGGTCGTAACGCGGCCCCTGGATCGGCCCGCCGCCGGGGCGCCGCACACTCCCGGTACGCGGCGAGACTTCGTGGATCAGTGTCATGTGCGTTCCTCCCGTCGATAATTTCTCGCTCGTGTGTTCGACCATAGTCGATCGCATGTTCGATACCCGAACATTTGAGCGAAGCGTGTCGCGCGAGCAAGACGTTAGACCACACCACCGACAAGTTCATCGGTCGCTCGTCGGTGGCTACCGCTGACATAGAACAGAAGTACCCCGTGGGCTCGGGAGTTACACGCTTGTTATTCGCCAGGGGGCCCTCGGCCGAGCATCCGGCAACCCGCGACACACCTGTCGAACACATGTTTGATTCTTGGGAGTGCTGCGGCTACACTCAGTGCCATGAGTGACAGCAACGACACTTCAGCCACCGGCGCCGGGGGGCGCTTGCATTCGATGGATTCGGTTCTCACCGAGCGGCAGCGCACCATCCTGAACGTCATCCGTGCTTCGGTCACCAACCGCGGATACCCGCCCAGCATCCGCGAAATCGGCGACGCCGTCGGTCTGACGTCGACGTCCTCGGTGGCTCACCAGCTGCGCACGCTGGAGCGCAAGGGCTATCTGCGCCGTGACGCGAACCGCCCCCGGGCGGTCGATGTCCGCGGTGCCGACGAGCTCACTGCCGCCGCGCCCGCTGTCCTTACCGAAGTCGCCGGCTCGGACGCCTTACCGGAGCCCACCTATGTCCCTGTCCTCGGCCGCATCGCGGCCGGTGGCCCGATCCTCGCCGAGGAAGCGGTCGAAGACGTCTTCCCGCTGCCGCGTGAGCTGGTCGGCGAGGGCACGCTGTTCCTGCTCAAGGTCGTCGGCGACTCGATGGTCGACGCCGCGATCTGCGACGGCGACTGGGTGGTCGTGCGGCAGCAGAACGTGGCCGACAACGGCGATATCGTCGCGGCGATGATCGACGGCGAAGCCACCGTCAAGACGTTCAAGCGCGCCGGCGGCCAGGTCTGGCTGATGCCGCACAACCCGGCGTTCGATCCGATCCCCGGCAACGACGCGACCGTGCTCGGCAAGGTCGTCACGGTCATCCGCAAGATCTAGCGCCGGCGGGCCGCACCCCTGCCGGGACGCATCAGTCGGCCTTGATGAAGCCGTTGGCCTGTGCGACTTCCTCGCTGGCGAACCAGATTTCGGCCAGCGTGTCGTGGTAGAGCGCGCTGGCGGGGGTGTAGTACAGGCCGAAGCGGGCACTCGCCTTGATGGGATAGCCGTCGGGCGTCTGGTAGGGGTCGTCCAGCGGCAGGTGAATCGTCGGGCGCGTGCCCGGGCTTGATCCCAAAGCCACCGGCGGCGGGGTGGCCCTCGCGAATTCCCTCTCCATCGCTTCGGCCTCGTGGGCCTCGTGGGCCTCGTCGGCCTCGTCGGCCTCGTCATCGTAGGCCGCGTGCGCGGCATCAGCGGCTGCGTGGCGCCCGGTTCTCACCCCGTCGCCGGAATGCGGGGCGGGGGTTTCCGGGGCTTCTCGGGCTTCTGGGACTTCTGGGACTTCCAGGTACCCTGCCTCCGCTGCAGCCTCAGGATGGGCGCTCAGGGGATAGGGCACCTCCGCTGAGGCAGCCTGCGGATACCCAGCCTGCCGATACCCGGCTTCCGGATAGGCAGCCTCCGGATAGGCAGGCTCCGGGTACCCGGCCTCCCGATAGCCGGCCTCCCCCCGATGGCCGGCCTCCCGATAGCCGGCCTCCGGATACCCAGCCTCGGCATACCCAGCCTCCGGATGCCCAGCCTCGGGATACCCAGCCTCGGTATACCCAGCCTCGGGATGCCAAGCCTCCGGACCGACCGGCGCTTCACCATCCCGATAGCCGGCATCCGGTGCGGCGGCTTCCGGATGAGAGGCCTCCGGAAAGTCCTCCGGAAAACCTGCATACGACTCCGAATAGCCGGGATGCTGCGAAAGTACGGCATCCGACTCGATGGGTATCGGGTTTGTGTCGACCTCGTCGGGATCTTCTTCTTCGAGCTCGTAGGGATCCGCTTCGGATCCGGACCGCATTTCGTCGCCGTAAGGTGCCGCGGGCGGGACATCATCGCCCCGGCCGACATCGGCGGCGTCTTTCCGCGACAGCCAGCTCATCTTCGGCGCAAGCCCGGTGTCCGGCGCCGGCTGCTCGGGTGGCTGCACATCGCCGTTCGGGACATGGTGAGCGTCAAGATCTGCGTCATCGTGGGCCCAATGCCGCTCGACTCCGGTCTCGTAACCGATGTCGCCGTCGTATGCATCGTCGGCGCCGGGACCCTGCGCATATGTCGCACCGGCTGGACGGGTGTGCCGCCGACGCCACATGAATGCCCCCACCAGCAACATCACGATCAGGAGCAGCCCGCCGGCGCCGGCGGCCAGCCACCACCACTGCCAGGTGAACTTCTTGGCATGGGGCGGCATCGCGGTAGAACTGGGCTGGTTTTGGCCTGACACCTGCAGGCCGGACAACAACGGCGCCAGGTTCGCCGGGTCGGTGCTGAACGTGTTTTTCGCGCGGTTCCACGAGATCTTGCCGCCGGTGAATTTCTGCGAGACCACATCACCGTCGGTAGCCTGGTCGACGACCGGCACGCCGAGTTTGCCGTTGGGACCCTTGAGCTTGTCCCACGCGACCTTCATTGCCCCGCGGACGACGAACGCGCCGTGGTCGGCCGTCCAGAAGATCACCGGCTTGTCAGCCGCGGAGAAGGTGCAGATCCGGCTCGCCGTCCCGAAACCGCCGTCGCTCTCGTTGGCGATGGGGAAACCCAGGTCGCTGTTGACGGGTCCGCCCAGCGACTCGTACTTAGTCAGGATGTCGCTTTCGACGGCATTGGCGCCGGTGGCCGGACTGTAGAACACTTTGCCGCCGACGAAGTCCTGGGCAACGCCGTCGCCACCCATCGGGTACTGGACGCCCTGCCTCGCGCCCAGCGGGCCGTTCGCGCCGCCGGCCGCACGCCAGGCCATGTTGATGGCCGCGGTGGCATCGAGCGTTACCTCCAGGCCTTTCAGTTGGTCGCCCACCAACCCGGCCGGCTCAGCGGTGAACTCCTTGGTCTTCCTGTTCCACGAGACCGCACCATTGCTGAACTTCTGCGAGACCACGTCGCCGTCGTAGGTCTCATCCCCGACCGGGACGCCGAGGACGCCGCCCGAGTTGCCGAGTTTGTCCCACGCCGCGCTGAGCGGGCCCCGCACGACGAACGCACCATGGTCCGCCGTCCAGAAGATCACCGGCTTGTCGCTGGCGGCGAAGGTAGCCACCCGGCTGTCTTGTCCCGCGAGGCCGGGAACCTCGCTGGCGGTCGGGAATCCCAGATCGCTGCCGGCCGGACCGCCCAGTGACTCGTATTTGTCCAGGATCGGCCCGTAAACATACTTGGCACCGGTATCGGTGGTGAAGAACATCTTGCCGCCGGCGAAGTCCAGGGCGAACCCGTCGCCGACGGGGTAGACGTCACCCTTCCGGGCGCCCAGCGGTGAAGTGTCGCCGCCGGCCTTGTCCCACGCGGCCATGATGGCGGCCTCGGCGTCGCCGATCGGAGAAGCCACAGCGACGGGCGCCAGCAATAGCGTGACAACGGCGGTAGTCACCAGGCTGACCAGCGCCCGCCCCACCAGCTTGCGCAAGTGACCTGTCTGCCCGTTCACCAAGCCTCCCAGCCGACGGATACGACCTTATCGTGGGCATGCTCGTACCCTGCCCGCCCGGCCGGAAGTGGCGCCCACCGAGGGTCATCCACTCCATTACAGTTCGCATTAACGCCGGGCTCGCATAACTTTGCTCTAGCGAACGAGAATTGCGAAGTCAAACTGAGAATATTACAAAAATGGATACCGAGCTGATGTCGAAATGATGCAGTATCACGCCAGTGTCGCAACAAACCTCCCACACGCGGTCCGGCGGCCCGAGGGATGCCACCCGGGGACACGTCGCTAAGAGGTGCGCTCTCGGACCCGTAGGGCCCCCACCTGCGTCGTGACCGCAGACTAGTTCGTTAGCTGAGCCGTCCCCGCAGCGTACTACGCGGCCCTTCTGGCCGGCGACAGCCATGCGCCGACGTTAGGGGGTCCGCTATCCGGTCGCCGACCTGCCCGGCGATTGCGATCCTGTTTGGTTTCACAAGCGCGCATCTTTGCCGCCGCAACCGGGAACCAACCACCGGTGGGGGGTGGCCAGCGAGTTATCCAGCAAAGTGCGGTTTCGCCCATTTGCATTCGCCACCGGCCCGAGCGACGGGCCTTAGACACCCAGGCTGCGGCCGATGATCTCCTTCATGATCTCGGTCGTCCCGCCGTAGATCGTCTGCACCCGGGCGTCGAGGTAGGCGCGGGCGACCGGGTACTCGCGCATGTAGCCGTACCCACCGTGCAGCTGCAGGCAGCGGTCGATCAGGTGCACCTGCTTCTCGGTGGAGTACCACTTCGCCATCGCCGCCTGTTCGGCGGTCAGCTTGTGGTCGAGGTGCAGCCGGATGAACTCGTCGACCATGATGCGCACCACGGTGGCCTCGGTGGCCAGCTCGGCCAGCACGAACCGGCTGTTCTGGAAGCTGCCGATCGGCTTGCCGAAGGCCTTGCGCTCCTTGGTGTACTGCAGCGTCAGTTCCAGCACGCCCTCCATCGCCGCGGCCGCCATGATGGCGATCGAGATCCGCTCCTGCGGCAGGTTCTGCATCAGGTAGATGAACCCCATGCCCTCCTCGCCGAGCAGGTTTTCGACCGGCACGTGCACGTCGGTGAACGACAGCTCGGCGGTGTCCTGCGCGTCCAGGCCGATCTTGTCCAGATGGCGGCCGCGTTCGAAGCCCTCCATGCCGCGCTCGACGACGAGCAGGCTGAACCCTTGCGCGCCCTTTTCCGGGATCGGTCTGCGCGACCACGATCACCAGGTCGGAGTTGATGCCGTTGGTGATGAACGTCTTCGCACCGTTGAGCACGTAGTGATCGCCCTGCTTGACCGCGCGGGTCTTGATGCCCTGCAGGTCGCTGCCGGTGCCCGGCTCGGTCATCGCGATCGCGGTGATCAGTTCGCCGGTGCAGAACTTGGGCAACCAGCGCTGCTTCTGCTCCTCGTTGGCCAGCCTCAGCAGGTACGGCGCGACGATGTCGTTGTGCAGGCCGAAGCCGATCCCGCTGTAGCGGCCGGCGGTGGTTTCCTCGGTGATGATCGTGTTGTACCGGAAATCGGGGTCACCGCCGCCGCCGTACTCCTCGGGCACCGCCATGCCCGAGAAAGCCCTGCTTGCCGGCCTCCAGCCAGACGCCGCGGTCGACGATCTTGGCCTTCTCCCATTCGTCGTGATACGGCGCGACGTGGCGGTCCAGGAAGCTCCGGTAGGACTCGCGAAACAAGCTCATGCTCGGGCTCGAACAGAGTGCGCTGGTACTTCACGGCACTGCTCATGCGTAGGACCTCCGGCTGTCCAAAGAAGCGAACACTGCCGTCCAACATATACCAACCAGCCGGTTGGTCGGTTACTGGGCGGGCGGCGACCCCGATGGCGTTGAGAATTCCCGCAGGCTGGCGGCCAGTGCCACCGGAACCCTGGCCCGCAACCGGGTGCCCTCTGGTTTGTGCTCCGCCTGCTGGACGCGCCCGTCGGCGTGTACGCGGGCCACCAGGTCGCCGCGGTGGTAAGGGATCACCACGTCCACGGCGGTGTCGGTGGGCGCGGCGAGCTCGGCCATCCGCCGCCGCAGCGCGTCGATCCCGTCCCCCGTACGTGCCGAGACGAACACCGCGCCGGTCAGCTCGTGACGCAGTCTGGCCAGCATCAGGTCGCTGGCCGCGTCGATCTTGTTCACCACCAGCAGCTCGGGCGGCGGGTCACCGTTATGGTCGGCGATCACCTCGGAAATCACCTGACGGACCGCGCTGATCTGGGCCAGCGGATTGACGTCCGAGCCGTCGACGACGTGCACCAGCAGATCGGCGTCGACGACCTCTTCCAGCGTGGAGCGGAACGCCTCGACCAGCTGGGTGGGCAGGTGCCGCACGAAGCCGACGGTGTCGGTCAGCACCAACGGTCGACCGTCGTCGAACTCCGCGCGACGCGTGGTGGGTTCCAGGGTGGCGAACAACGCGTCCTGCACCAGCACCCCGGCCCCGGTCAGCGCGTTGAGCAGGCTGGACTTGCCGGCGTTGGTGTAGCCGACGATGGCGATCGACGGCATGTCGCTTTCCAGCCGGCGACTGCGCTGGGTGTCGCGGGCCTGCTTCATCTCGTTGATCTCGCGGCGCAGCTTGGCCATCCGCTCGCGGATGCGGCGCCGGTCGGTCTCGATCTTGGTCTCACCGGGGCCGCGCAGGCCCACCCCGCCGCCGCTGCCACCGGCGCGGCCACCGGCCTGCCGCGACATCGATTCACCCCAGCCACGCAGCCGCGGCAGCATGTACTGCATCTGAGCCAGCGTCACCTGCGCTTTGCCCTCCCGGCTGGTGGCGTGCTGGGCGAAGATGTCCAGGATCAGCGCTGTGCGATCGACGACTTTGACCTTCACCGCCTTCTCCAGCGCGGTCAGCTGCGCCGGAGAAAGTTCACCGTCGCAGATGACGGTGTCGGCGCCGGTTGCCACCACCACCTCACGAAGTTCTTGCGCCTTGCCCGAGCCGATGTAGGTCGACGGGTCGGGCCGGTCGCGGCGCTGGATCAGCCCTTCGAGCACCTGGGAGCCGGCGGTTTCGGCCAGCGCGGCCAGTTCGGCCATGCTGGCCTGGTTGTCGGCCGCGCTGCCCTCGGTCCAGACACCGACCAACACCACGCGTTCCAGGCGCAGCTGGCGGTACTCGACCTCGGAGATGTCTGCGAGCTCGGTCGACAGACCGGCGACGCGGCGCAGCGCGGACCGGTCTTCGAGAGCAAGTTCACCGGCGCTGGGTGCGCGGTCTGGGAAATCTGAGGAGCCCGTGTCGGGCGAATCTGGGTATGTCATAGCCAATATCCGATGGTGGCACGTCGCAGCCGACTGTGCATCCGAATTAACGAGTGGGAGCCTGTGCGTCCCACCATGCCTCTGAGAGTTCGCCACGGGCCACCAGCACGGACGGTCCGCGCAGGTAGCTGGTGGCGTCGGTGATCGTGACGACGACGTCACCGCCCGGCACGCGGACGGTGAGCCGCCCGGTGTCGGCGCCGTCGGCGGCCAGCGCGGCCACCGCCGCCGCGACCGTTCCGGTTCCGCACGAACGGGTTTCACCTACCCCGCGCTCGTGGACCCGCATGCAGACCAGGCCACCGGCGGGCGCGGTGAGCACCTCGACGTTGACCCCTTCGGGGAACTGGGCGCGATCGAAGCTCGACCGGCGCCGCGACGTCCAGCTCGGCCAGCGCTTCGACGGTCAGCTCGGGGTCCACGCAGGCCAGGTGCGGGTTGCCGACGTCCACTGCGACGCCGGTGAACCGCCTTCCGCCGACGACAGCCTCCCCGCCGCCGAGCCGGTTGGCCTTGCCCATGTCGACGGTGACGTCGGCGTGGACCTGGTCGGCGTGATGCAGGGTGACCAGCCGCGCGCCGGCCAGCGACCCGACGACGAACTCGTCGCGGTCTTCCAGCCCGCTGGCGCGCAGATAATGCGCGAACACCCGCACCCCGTTGCCGCACATCTCGCGCGATCGATCCGTCGGCGTTGCGGTAGTCCATGTACCAGTCGCCGGCGCCGACCCCGTCGGGCAGACGGTCGAGCACGCCGGCCGTCGCGGCGGCACCCGCGGTGGTCACCCGCAGCACCCCGTCGGCGCCCAGCCCCCGGCGCCGGTCGCACAGCGCGGACACCGCGGCCGGCGCCGAGCGTCAGCCGCGGCTCGGCACGTCGGGCAGCAGCACGAAGTCGTTCTGGGTGCCGTGGCCCTTGGCGAAGATCACTTGAAGATCACCTGATCAGGATACGTGCCGCCACGCGCCGCAACGCGTCGTCGACGACGCTCGCCGCCTGCGCTCACGTCGAGCCAATGCACCCGGTGGTCCCGGCGAAACCACGACCGCTGCCGTCGCACATAGCGGCGGGTGCCCACGAACGTCTGCTCCCGCGCTGCTCTACGCTTGGTCCAGCAGGGTCGCGGTACCACCGGCGTCGAGGGCGGCGATCACCTGGGCGTAGCCCAGCGCGCGTGACGCGGTGACCCCGTCGCGCAGGCCGTCCCGCAGCAGGCCGCGTACCTCGTCGACCAGGCCGCGCTCGAACATCACGTCGGTGCGCCGGGCCAACCGCTCATCGAGAATCGTTGTCTCACAGTCCAATCCGACGATAGCGGTGTCCCATCGCGGCGGCGCCGATGCGCGGCGCGGACGCGGCGAACGGCTGCCCGGTGAGCTCGACCACCTCCAGCGCGCGCACCGTGCGCCGGCCGTCGGTGGGCAGGATGGCCGCGGCGGCGGCCGGGTCGCGGCGGGCCAGCTCGGCGTGCAGCCGGCCCACCCCGACCTCGGCAAGCCGCTGCTCCCACCGCGCCCGCACCGCCGGATCGGTCGCGGGAAACGACCAGTCGTCGAGCAGCGATTGGATGTAGAGCATCGAACCGCCGACCACGACCGGCACCGCTCCCCTGGCAGCGATCGCCTCGATATCGGCGGCGGCGTCGCGCTGGTAGCGGGCGACGGTGGCGGTCTCGGTGACGTCCAGGACGTCGAGCTGATGGTGCGGGATGCCGCGGCGCTGTGCGACGGGCAGCTTCGCGGTGCCGATGTCCATGCCGCGATAGAGCTGCATCGCGTCGGCATTCACGATCTCCGCGCCGGCGCAGCCGCTGAGCCGCTCGGCGCGTTCCGCAAAATCGAGCGCCAGCTGCGACTTGCCGGTGCCCGTCGGGCCGATGATCGCGAGCGGCCTCACGGCTGCCAGACACCGGCGAAGTACCCCACCCCGTAGGGCGCTCCCCGGTAGAGCTCCTTGGCCGTTCGCGGGCCCGGCTCGGTCAAGCCGGCCAGCACCTGAAATGCCACCCGCCCCAGAATCTGCCGGGGCAGCCGGGTCAAGGCCGCGACGTCACCGCCGGCCAGCGCGTCGTCGAGGACCTGTTGCTCCTCGGATGCGCGCGGGTCAAAGCCGCCGGGGGCGCTCGGCGACAGCGTGTTCGCGCCGTCGGCGACAACCAACACACCCACCGGATCGGGCGACGCGTCGATTTCGGCGCGCAGTTGCCTGCCGCGGGCCAGCGCGGCGCCGGCGTCGTGGTCGCTCCGGTAGACACGGACTTGGGCGCTGGCCTCGGGCCGAGCCTGGCCACGCAGCCAAGCGGCGATCAGCGCGCACACGGGCAATTCAGCCGACTGGTCCGCCTGCGGCGAAAGCCGGACCCGCACGTCGGCGCCGAAGCCAGCGAAGGTACCCATGGAGCTTGGGCCGTCGGGCCCCAATACGTCGTCCGCGCGGCCAGTTCCGACGACGATCCAGCGTGGCGGCAACAACGCGGCCGCTTCGAGCACCGCCGCCGAAAGGTCAGCCACCTCGGCGGCCGCCGCCCCGGCTGAGTTCGGGAACAAGCACCGGTGCGGACGGAACGATCGCAATGGCGCCCAGCACGTCACCAAACTAACGTCTCGACGATACCCAGAGCGTTCCAGAGCGTTATTGTGCCGCGGAACCATCCAACGTCGGACCGTCTCCTGCTACGACTGGATCGCCGCCGGGACCGGCATCCTCATCGTCCGGGCCCTCCACCGGCCGCGCATGCGGATCGCTCCTGGTGCTGTCTCCGCCGATCTCCGCGACCATCGTCTCGGCCTCGCCGCGGGCCAGCGCCACGGTCGCAGCGATCACCAGCGCCACCGCGACGAGCAACACAACCAAGTTCGCGCCCCTGGCGTGCAGCGTCTCGCCGAGCACGACGATCCCGAGCACGGCCGCCACCACAGGCTTGGCCACGGTCATCGTCGGCAACGACGCGGTCAGCGCGCCAGCCCGGAAAGCCGACTGCTGGAAAATCATCCCCGTCAGCGCCACCGGTAGCAACGCATAGGTTTCCGGCGCGCGCAGCACCGCCCCGATTCCGTCTTCGGCCACCTCGACGACTCCCTTGGTCAGCACGGCGAACAGCGCTAACGAGGAGCCGGACACAAAGGCCAGCAGCACCGCCGCTACTGGACGACCCGCCCATCTCCGCGCCGCCAGCACGCACGACACCAGTAGCGGGCCCATCACCGCGGCGACGACAAACCATGTGTGCAGCGACGCACGCTGCTCTCCGGTCGCCGGGTCACGGATGATGACCACCCCCAACGAAGCGGCCAGGACGACCGCCCACATCCACTCCCGGCGTGCGATCCGGTGACCTGCCAAATGCGCGTAGATGGGCAGGGCGAACAGCAGCGCGGTCACCTGCAACGAGGTAACCAGCATGACCGATGCCCACGCCAGCGCCAGGGCCTGCAGGCTGTAATTGAGGATGGCCATCATGCCGCCCAGCCACCATCGGGCGTCGCGCAGCGACAAGCCGAACAAATGCAGATGACCGACCTCTTGGTCCGTAATCTCCTGCGCGGATCGTTGGCGGACTACATCGCCGATCGCGGATGCAAGCGCCGCGCACAGGGCGATTAGGGCGGCGATCTCGGCCTTCGACATGTAGAACCCCCTTACCAGCGTTCCCGCCAGCGTTCCCCCCGGAGTCTGTAAGTACACCGACGATTCGGTAGCAGTTCATCTCGCACTCTAGTGCCGCGGCGCCAGGGTTACGACCCCAGCAACCTAAGTGAAACCTATGCGCGACCTGAATCCACTCCGACGCCGGCTAGACCTGACTGGTCGCGGCCACTACGACCAGGGAGCCGGGATCCGATGCCGGCACAGGTACGCGGCTCCGGTTAACCCGCCTCTGTTCGGGGCCCGCCTCGGTGGCCGGCATCGAGCTCGATTTGTTACCCGCCCGTCGACTCAGTGAGATCAACTGCGCGCGAAAAGGACGGGTTGCCGCAGACCGGGCGCCAAACTGCTTCAATACTGTTGGTTAGGAATCTGCAACAGGTGCCGCTACGCGCGGCAGGTGCGCGGGAAAGTGCCGCGCGAGGTAGCAAAGGGTAGGTGACGTGCGCATGACTGCCGACGAGCCTGGCAACATCGATTCGCCCAAGCCGGCGCCGCGTCCGGGGCCACGGCCCGGTCCCCGGCCAACACCGCGTCCCCCCGCTCATCCGGTGCCAGTGCCCCCGCACAGCGATCCGCACCGGTTCGGGCGCGTCGACGACGACGGCACGGTATGGCTGATCAGCGCGGCCGGCGAGCGCGTTGTCGGCTCATGGCAGGCCGGTGACTCCGAGACCGCGTTCGCCTATTTCGGCCGCCGATTCGACGACCTGAGCACCGAGATCGCACTGATGGATGAGCGGTTGGCCTCGGGGACCGGCGATCCCCGCAAGATGAAGGCCACCGCCACGGGGTTGGCCGAATCGCTGCCCGGCGCGTGCGTGCTGGGCGATATCGACGCGTTGGCGGTCCGGGTGGAGAACGTGCTGGCGCGCATCGACGTGATCCTCACCGCGGATCGCTCCCGACGCACCGAACACCGGGCCGCTCAGACCACCCGCAAGGAGGGTCTGGCCGCCGAGGCCGAGGAGCTGGCCACCAACTCGACCCAATGGAAAGCAGCCGGGGATCGGCTGCGCGCAATCCTCGATGAATGGAAGACGATCACCGGCCTGGACAGGAAGGTCGACGACGCGCTGTGGAAGCGCTATTCCGCCGCCCGGGAAACCTTCAACCGGCGGCGGGGCTCGCATTTCGCCGACCTGGACCGGGAGCGGTCGGGGGTGCGGGAGTCCAAGGAGCGGCTCTGCGAGCAGGCCGAAGAGGTCTCCGAGTCGACCGACTGGACCGCGACAAGCGCCGAATTCCGAAAGCTGCTCACCGAATGGAAGGCCGCGGGACGCGCGTCCAAGGACGTCGACGACGCCCTGTGGCGCCGCTTCAAAGCCGCCCAGGACGTGTTCTTCACCGCCCGTAATGCCGCGACCGCCGAGAAGGATGCGGAGTTGCGGTCCAACGCGACCGCCAAAGAGGCGCTGCTGGCTGAAGCGGAAAAAATCGACACCGCCAACCACGACGCCGCCAGGGCCGCGCTGCGTCCGATCGTTGAGAAATGGGATGCGATCGGCCGAGTTCCCCGGGACCGGTCCGCCGACTTGGAACGACGGCTGCGTGCGGTCGAGAAGAAGGTGCGCGAAGCGGGCGAGTCGGATTGGGCCGACCCCCAGGCGCAGGCCCGCGCCGAGCAGTTCGCAACCCGGGCCGAGCAATTCGAACAGCAGGCCCGCAAGGCGGAAGCCGCCGGCCGGACCAAAGAAGCCGAGGACGCCAAGGCCAATGCGGCGCAATGGCGGCAGTGGGCGGAAGCCGCCGCCGACGCGTTGACCCGCAGATCCTAAGGGGCGCCGGCCTCCTTATCCGGAGGCTTATTCGGATCCGGGTCGTCTGGGCTGTCAGGGTTCGTTTGCAAGTCGTCCAGCAGCGTCCTGGACTGCCGCTGAGCTACGACCCGGCGCCGCTGCTCCTCGGCGGCGAGTTGCACGGCGGTGCGCGACCACACCACGCGCGCCCAGTGAAACGTCAACAAGATCACGGTGATCCACGCAATAATCAGCCCAACCCCCGGGCCGGGGTGGCCCGCGGCCACGGTCTGGCGCGACCACACGGCCAACAGCCCGGCGGCGGAGGCCAACGACGAACCCGCCAGTGCTGCCCAGGCCAGCGCCCAGCGCCGCGTCATCAACGCCAGCATCGAGAAGCCGACACCGAAGACCAGCGCCAGCCAGGCGAATACCCGGGACGGCAAGGCGATCGCCGCCGCGCCGGCGCCGTGGGTGCCGAACAGCACGTCCCATCCCCGCACATCGCCGGTGTGCGGCAGGATGAACGACACCAATAGCACGAACACCAGGATGGCGACCACGAATCCCCTTGGGCCAGGGTCGATCTCACGCGCAACCCGGCGTTCTGCCGCTTCGATCTCGGCCCGGAAAGCGTCGAAGTCCGCGTCGCTGTGTTGATCGTGTTCGTCGCTCATCGGACACATCCGAGCGGCTCGGCAGAATCGGCTGAGGGCCCGACGCCGGGTATGCCAAGACCGATACTGCGTGGCTGCCGCCCGGCGGCTCGGGCGTCACCGGCGTCACCGGCGCGGGTGCGGCGGTACGTCAGGATGCCCGCATCCGCGACGAGATGGTGGGGCGCCGCCTCGGTGACCACCGTGGTGACGATGTCGCCGGGCCGCACCTGCCGGTCAGCGGTGAAGTGCACCAGACGGCCGTCGCGCGCCCGACCGGTCATCCGCGCGGTGCGGGCGTCTTTGCGTCCTTCTCCGGTGGCGACCAGCAGCTCCACGGTCCGCCCCATCAGCGCGCGATTGCCCTCGAGGCAGATCTGCTCCTGCAGCTCGACCAGCCGCTCATACCGTTCCTGCACAACGGCTTTCGGCAGCTGCCCGTTGAGTTCGGCGGCCGGCGTGCCGGGCCGCTTGGAGTACTGGAAGGTGAACGCGGCCGCGAACCGGGCCTGCCGTACCACGTCGAGAGTGGCCGCGAAATCCTCTTCGGTCTCGCCGGGAAAACCCACGATCAGATCGGTGGTGATGGCGGCGTCGGGCATGGCCGCCCGAACCCGATCGATGATGCCGAGGTAGCGCTCAGCGCGGTACGAGCGGCGCATCGCGCGCAGGATCCGGTCCGATCCCGACTGCATTGGCATATGCAAGGCGGGGCAGACGTTGGGCGTCTGTGCCATTGCCCCGATGACGTCGTCGGTGAACTCGGCCGGGTGCGGGGACGTGAACCGCACCCGTTCCAGCCCGTCGATGCGTCCGCAGGCCCGCAGCAACTCGGCGAAGGCACCACGATCGCGGGGCAGCGCCGGGTCGGCGAAGGACACCCCGTAGGCGTTGACGTTTTGCCCCAGCAGCGTGACTTCGAGCACGCCGTCGTCCACCAGGGACCGCACCTCGGCCAGGATGTCGGCCGGACTGCGGTCGACCTCCTTACCCCGCAGCGACGGGACGATGCAGAAGGTGCAGCTGTTGTTGCAGCCGACGGAGATGGAGACCCAGGCGGCGTAGGCGGATTCGCGGGCGCTGGGCAGCGTCGAGGGAAACTGTTGCAGCGACTCGGCGATTTCCACCTGGGCGGTCTTGTTATGCCGGGCCCGTTCGAGCAGCGTCGGCAGCGATCCGATGTTGTGCGTGCCGAAGACGACATCGACCCACGGCGCCTTCCGCAGCACCGCGTCTCGGTCCTTCTGCGCCAGGCAGCCACCGACCGCGATCTGCATGTCGGGGTTCCCGCGCTTGCGCGGGGCCAGGTGGCTGAGGTTGCCGTACAGCTTGTTGTCGGCGTTCTCGCGGACGGCGCAGGTGTTGAAGACCACCACATCGGCATCTCCAAATTAGAGCCGTCGGCCGCCCGCCGGTATCCGGCAGCTTCGAGCAGACCCGCCAACCGCTCGGAATCGTGCACGTTCATCTGGCAGCCGTAGGTGCGCACCTGGTAGGTGCGCGCAGCGCCGGCCGTCACGCCCGCGGCCGAGGCGTCCGGCGCCACCGTCGAAGTCACGGGGTTATGGTACGGCGACCGGGGCTCACCGGATTAAACCCGCAGCTAGACCCGCCGGCGTTCCCGTTCGGCGGCCAGTTCGGCGATGACCACCTCGCCGGCCAGCGTTTCGCTGTACCCACGGCGGGCCAGCATCGCCGCCAGCCTGCGACCCACCCGTGCGTCGTCGTGGCCGCCCAGCTTCTCCCGCCGCAATTTGGCCCGCACCAGCCGTTCGGCCCGCTCCCGGTCGGCACCGGCGCCCATCCCGTCCAGCACCGTGGTGATCACGTCGTCGTCGACGCCCTTGGTGTGCAGTTCGGCGGCCAAGGCGCGCTTGCTCTTTCCCGCGCTCGCCCGCCGGGCCCCTACCCACTGGTCGGCGAAGTCGGCGTCATCCACCAGGCCGGCGACGGCCAGCCGGTCCAATACCCGGTCCCTGAGGTCCTCGGGGTATCCCCGTTTGGCCAGCTGGCCGGCCAATTCGGCCCTGCTTCGCGACCTTGCGGTGAGCAGGCGCAGGCACAACGCCCGCGCCAGCTCGTCGCGAGATGGCTCAGAAATCGACGGGGGCGGGCAGGACATCGTTACCCAAGGCGTCATCGGTCACGACCGCGCCAATGCCAAGCTTCTCCTTGATCTTCTTCTCGATCTCGTTGGCCACGTCGACGTTCTCCATCAAGAAGTTGCGCGCATTCTCCTTACCTTGGCCGAGCTGCTCGCCCTCGTAGGTGAACCAGGAACCGGACTTGCGGATGAAGCCCTGGTCCACACCCATATCGATCAGCGAGCCTTCCCTGCTGATGCCCTTGCCGTAGAGGATGTCGAACTCGGCCTGTTTGAAGGGGGGCGCAACCTTGTTTTTGACGACCTTGACCCGGGTGCGGTTGCCGACCGCATCGGTGCCGTCCTTGAGTGTCTCGATCCGGCGCACGTCCATGCGCACCGACGCGTAGAACTTCAAAGCCTTGCCACCGGTGGTGACTTCGGGCGAGTTATGCACCATCACTCCGTCGACGAAGTAGTTGTGGTTGCCCTCGACCTCAATATCGAATCGGTTCATTGACCGGGTGCGCGGTTTGACATGCACGTCAAGAACGCGGGCCGGAACCAACCGCCGCGTTGGTTCGACGAACTGTGGCGTTACCGTCCCCTGACCACGGAACCGCGGCAACAGCTTGTACTCCATCGACGGCGTCATGTAGGGCGCAACCAATTCCTGAAACTTCGCCGTGGCTGCAGTGGAGAACACCAACACCGCTTTGCCGGCTGAGCCGGCGTGTCGCAAGCGCACATCCAAGTCATGTGTGTCCTGCAGATAGTCACACAACCGCACGCGCGTGCCTTCGGTCATAGCCTCGACGCAAATCTCGATGCGCCCGCTGCCGCCAGTGGTGCGCTCCTGCATCCCTTTGGAGCGCAAGGTGAATGAGCCATCGTCCATATACCAGATGGCCAGAGCCAGTGGTGTCAGCGCCTTGAGATACTCCTCGGAGAAGAACTTCTTACCGTCCCCGAGATAGACCGCACGCTGAAGTTCGGCAAGCTCTGACAGGGGGGTGAAGTCGACAAAACTGGCGCCCTTGGCGTTCTCCCGTACCGCATGCCGAATGTTGTCCATTAACGCGGTCTTCCACCGCAAGTACTCCGCCTGCTTCGCGCCGTGGCCCAGCCGAAAGCGGACTCCGTTGCGATCACGCCGATTGGGCGAGAGGTTGCCGTCACCCATCAGCGATCCCAAGACCACCTGGAACTGCTGATCGCTCAGCAAATGGGGTTCGGTGGCCAGCACTCGGTCACCGGCAATGAGATCACCGGCCTCTGCCCAGCCGCCGGGTGTGCGTATGAGGTGATTGGGCGTAGCTGAGAACTGAGACTTGCCATTGCCACTGGACTTCTCGACAGTGAACTGAAGGAACTGTTCGGCCGGTCCATTGTTGAACCAGTTCACCACCTTGCGGGGAACGATCCGGTCAGTGCCCGGGTCGTAGGACAGCACCTCGACTTCCATCTTGTTGTTGACTATTTTGCCGATCTTTTCGGTGGTGCCATCAGCAAGTGTCACCCGGGTGGCGTAACTCATGCACCCGAACATGACTCCGATTTTCTCCCGGAGCTGGTTGATGAAGATCGCGGTGGTTCCCGAATTACTCAGCGCGCCAGTCATTTTCCGCAGGGCCTGGCTCATCAGCCGGGCCTGCAGCCCGACGTGGTTGTCGCCCATCTCGCCCTCGAGCTCCGCGCGCGGCACCAGCGCCGCCACCGAGTCGACGACCAGAATGTCGAGCGCGCCGGAGCGGATCAGCATGTCGGCGATCTCGAGGGCTTGCTCCCCGGTGTCGGGTTGGCTCACCAGCAGGGAATCGGTGTCGACGCCGAGCTTCTTGGCGTAGTCCGGGTCCAGCGCGTGCTCGGCGTCGATGAACGCCGCGACGCCGCCGGCCGCCTGGGCATTGGCCACCGCGTGCAGTGCGACGGTGGTCTTACCCGAGGACTCCGGGCCATAGATCTCCACGATCCGGCCGCGCGGCAGACCGCCGATGCCCAGGGCCACATCCAGTGCGATGGATCCGGTCGGAATGATCGAGATCGGCTGGCGCATCTCGTCGCCGAGACGCATCACCGAGCCTTTGCCGTAACTCTTCTCGATCTGAGCCATCGCCAGTTCGAGAGCCTTCTCGCGGTCGGGGGCTTGCGGCATGGTGCCTCTCCTATAGTCGGTGTTCGGTGACCGGTATCGGTCGGTTGGTCCAGACATTAGGCGCGGGGTCCGACAAGTCGGTTCCTTCGAATGTCACCACACTAGACGAACACCTGTTCGATTCAAGTCCGACACACCGCGCGCGGCAATTTCGGCTACCGAGAGAGCGCCGACGGGCCGTCAGGGCTCGAAAGGCACTCACAAAGCCTTCTACCTAATGGAGGCGAAGAATTTCGGTGCAGCGATTAGTGCTCGCCCAGACCGTTCGCGCCGCTGGCGCCCCATAAGATCCCGCCCGAGCCGCCGACGCCGGGGCGACCAAACACACCGCTACTAAGCTGGCCGCCGTTGCCGCCGTTGCCGATCAGTTGGGCGTCGCCACCGTTGCCGATCAGTTGGGCGTCGCCACCGTTGCCGCCGATGCCATCCACAAGCCCCCCATTGATCGCGGCGGCGCCGCCCGCGCCACCATCGCCGATCAGCCCGGCCTTGCCGCCGTTACCGCCGCCACCGCCGAAACCCGCGTTGCAGGATCCCCCGGCGCCGCCGTCACCACCGGCGCCGCCCAATAGGCCGCCATTACCACCTTGTCCTCCCGCACCGGCTAAGGCGTTGTTGACCGTAGAAATCCCACCAGCGCCGCCGATACCGCCGGAAGCCCAAAGGCCACCATTGCCGCCGATCCCGCCGGCACCAGCATCGGCAGTACCAACCGCCGCACCGCCGGCACCGCCGGCCCCGCCGGGGGCAAACAATCCGCCTTGGCCGCCCTGCCCCCCGGTCCCGCCGTCGGCACTGCCGGTACCCAAGCCGCCGGCGCCACCAGTCCCGCCGGCGCCAAACAGTCCGCCGGCACCACCGTTGCCGCCATTCCCAACGGACAAGACGCCGCTGCCGCCGGCACCTCCTGCGCCGCCGCGGCCACCCAACAGTCCACCTGCTCCGCCGTTTCCTCCATTGAATCCCGGCCCGCCGGCGCCGCCGGCCCCGCCCGCGCCACCCAACAAACCGCCAGCGCCGCCGTTACCGCCCTGCACCCCGGAGCTTCCGGCCCCCCCGGCGCCACCATTGCCGAACAACCACCCGGCATTGCCGCCGTTTGCGCCGGATAGGGGCGCTGCGTTGGCGCCGTTGCCGACCAGTGGACGCCCGGTCAGCGCCAGGCTGGGCGCGTCGATCACCGCGACCAACTCCTGCTCGATGGTTTGCAGCGGGTTGGCATTGGCGGCCTCGGCGAGGGAGTACTGAGCCGCACCGGCATTCAACATCTGCACGAACTGCTGGTGGAACTCTGCGGCCTGGGCGCTCAGCGCCTGATAAGCCTGGGCATGCTGGCCGAAGAACGCCGCGAGAGCCGCCGAGACCTCATCAGCACCCGCCGCCAGCACGTTCGACGTTGGTCCCAATACTGCTGAGTTGGCCGAGTTGATTGTCGAACCAACGTTCGCCAGATCTGTTGCGGCTGCGGTCACATACTCCGGTACTGCGATTACGAATGACATAGGAAACTCCTATTAATTGCCTAGAAAATAGGAGCCCTGTCGCGGCCCTAACCGAGGGTGTTCGCCCGATTGCGGCGCCCGGCAAGGTGGCTAACAGTCATCGCGGACGCCGGCGCCCTACCATTACCGCGCGGACGAAGGTTTCCGATACAGCCGTGGGCGCTCGAGGCAACTGGGCGGATTTACCCGGGGAGGACGGGCGCACATCGACATCTCGCTCGAGCTGGCCGAAGTCTGCTCCTACAACGGGTTTTTCGCGGTCACCGTGGGCGGTGACGCGGCGGGATGGCATCCGGTCGCCCTGTCTTACGCCGACGGCTGCGCGGATTTGATCGAGGCCACCATCAGGCACTACCGCACCGCGGAGTCGCGCATCGGCGCCTCGCTGGTCCACCTCGGCCACGCCGCCCGGCTGTGGTCACCCGTTCTGGCGTGTGTGTTGGGCCACGGCGTCCTTCCGGACCTGACGGACCTGCAGCGCGCCGACGACGGGGCCGCGCTCCGACTGCCCGAACCCCGCGGGGAGCCTGCGTCACCCTCCCCCGAGTTGCTGTACCGCGTTGTCGTGCAAGACCACATGGAACCGCTCGAGGCCGGCCTGCGGGTAAAGCTGGCGCCCGGCCTGCTGTCCGGCAACATCGCCTCAGCGCTGGTCGGGGCGGCTAGGGCCCTGCTTTCGGCGCGGCCCGACCTGCGCCGGCCGATCGTCGGCATCACCGGATCGCTGCTGGGCACCGGCAGGCTGGCCGGGTCCGGGACGATCACCGGCCCGGAAGTCGAGGATCTGGACTTCAAGCGCCGTAGTTGCTGCCTCTTCTACCGGCTCCCCCGCGGCGGCAAATGCGGCGACTGCCCGCTCTGACCGGCTGAGCTCATCACTGCTCACCACTGCTCACCACTGATCGCGGGGCACGTCGAAGTCGACGCACAGCGCCCGCCACACGTCGCGGGGCTCGACACCGTCCTCGATCGCCTGGGCAGCGGTCCGGCCGTCGAAATCGGTCAGCACGTGGTCGACCAGCACCGACGCGCCGTAGGCCGCGCCGAATCGCAGCACCGACCCGCTCGTTGAATTCCGTCAGCCGCACGCCAGCCAACATACCCAGCCGAAGCTAGCCGGCCAGCGCCAGCGCTCGTGGCACACCCGCACCGGATCGGCCACCCCGGCGACGCTGGCGGCGGCGGCTCGCGCCGGCCTCACGGTATCCGCGGCGCCGACAGCACCTCGCCGACCGCGGCCACCAGCGCGTCGGCGGTCAACGGCCGAATCAGCCGCGCGCTCCCCTGCCGGACCACCCGATTCGCCATCTCCCACTGATCCCCGCCGCCGGGAACCACCACCAGCGGCACCCCGGCCAGCAATGTCTTGGCCACCATCCCGTGACCGCCGCCGCAGATCACCAGATCGGCATGCCACAACAGTTCGTCCTGGCGTCCCAGCCCGACCGCCGCCCACGGCGGCACCGCCAGATCCGCTCCCACCCAGCCGCGACACCACCACCCGCGATCCCGGCGGCAGGGTGTCCCCCGGTGTCAGGCATTCCAGCGCCAGTTCGGCCAACCCGGCGTCCCGGTCGCTGCCGTCGACGGCGCGACCACCACCACCGGCCCGGAGCCGGCGGGGATATCGAGCACCCGATCCGTCGGCTCGAAGTGCAACGGCCCGACCACGACGGCCTCGGCCGGCCAGTCCGGACGAGGAACCTCCAGCGCGGGCAGCGTGGCGATCAGCCGTCGCAGCGGCCCGGGATCGCGGGCCGGCAGCCGATCTCGACCCGCGCGGCCGCGCGTTGCCGCAGGCCGGCCCGCCACGACCGGGCCGTCAGCGCCCGCATCGTGGCATCGCGCAGCCGGCCGCGAATGCCGTGCCCGGCGCCAGCCCGCTGCCGATCGGCGGCAGCCCCTTGGACGGCAGGTACAGCGGATGCGGGCTGAGCTCGACCCACGGGATCCCCAGCAGTTCGGCGGCCATGCCGCCGCACGCGGTGATGACGTCGGACACCACCAGATCGGGCGCCAGGTCGCGCAGCGCCGGCACGTTGAGCACTGCCATCCGCGCGGCCCGCCGGTGGATCCTGGCGCCGGCGTCGAGATCGTCGTCGAGTGGCCGATCCAGCCCGTCCAGCTCGACGGCGTCGAGGCCGGCCGCGCGGGCCGTATCGAGCCACTCCGACCCGGTGAACAGGGTGGGCGCGTCGCCGGCCTCCAGAAACGTTGGCACAGCGCGATCGCGGGAAACGCGTGTCCGGATCGGGCCCGGCGACCACGGCGACGCGCATCCGACCTACCCTGCCACAGCGCCGCGGCCGTAGCGCTGGCAACCATGACCGAGCTGACGAGACATACGCCAGCAAACGCCGCTGAAACCGCCGATAACATCCGCACGGTCGAGGGTTTCCTGAAGCTCTGCAGGACGAGGACTTCGACACCGTGGACGCCGCACTCGGCGACGACCTCGTCTACGAGAACGTCGGACTGTCCGACGATCCGCGGTCGCCGCCGCACGGCGAAGATGATGCGCGGGATGGAAGGCCGCATGCGGTTCGAGGTGAAGATCCACCGCATTGCCGCCGACGGCACCGCGGTGCTCACCGAACGCACCGACGCGATGATCTTCGGACCGCTGCGGATCCAGTTCTGGGCCTGCGGCATTTTCGAGGTGCACGACGGCCGGATCACTTTGTGGCGGGACTACTTGACTTCTACGACATGTTACAAGGCTTTCGTGCGCGGGCTGGTCGGGGCTGGTGGTTCCGTCGTTCAATGCGCACCGTAGTAGCTCGTGATGAGGTAGACCATGGCAACGAGACGCAGCCAAGCCGAACGCGCTGGAGTACATCCGCTACTGCTACGGCAGGCGGCTGCCCGACTCGATGCGGGACTGGGTGCGCCACGACCTCGCCGGGCAAGGGCGCCGCCATGCGGATGATGATCCGCGTCGTTCGATCCCCGCGCGTGTTGATCCTTGCGCCGTTCTGGCTGATCCCGACGACGCTTGTACGTCCACCTGGGCATGACGCTGCCGATCCTGATTCCGTTCGTTTTCTTCTCCCACGCGCTGAACAAGATATGGCGCAGTCACATGCTGCGCATGCACGGCCTGGACCCCGAGTCTCGTCGACGAACGCGCTCGCCAGCGCGACGCCCACATCCACCAGGCATACATCGAGCGCTACGGCCCCCGGTCCAGACGGCCCGCCAGCTCCACTGACGGCTAGCGCGGTCAAGCTCGGCGCACTCCGCCGAGTTCGTCGAACGCCTGCGCCCAGCCGATCAGCCGATCGGTCGCCTCGGTGCAGCTCGTGCCGGTAGCGCTGCTGCGCGGCCGCCAACGCTGAACCCGCTGGGTCCCCGTTCGCCGAGGAGACCAATTGCGCTGCGGCGGTGACCATTTCGTTGTACTGACGGACACCGGCGCTCAACTGCGCGGTGAACGCGTTGATGGTGGGAACCAGATACGCCCTGGAGGACTCGGTGTAGTGCGCCGCCCGCTCCATCGACGCCACCTCGTTGGCGGTGGCGGCCATCGCGGCCGAGCTCCGGTTGGCCGCCGCGGTCAAGTCGCGCGATTTCGTCGTCCGGCAACATCGGCGCCCGTTCCATCACGCCCAGCAGCGAGAAGAACCCGCGTTCGGAGGCACCCAGCGCCGACATCGCCGGTCGCGCGGCCGAACCGAGCGGCGGCAGCCGCTGCACGTTGGCGGGGCGCTGCGCCGGCAGCGGCTCCGACCGCAGCCAGTGGTAGCGCAACAAGCAACAAGGTCGCCGGAATGGCCTGCACCGCCGCGATGAACGCCGGTGATCTGCAGCAGCAACGCGAACCAGCCCCAGGCACGCCAGCAGCACCGTCACCGCTGCCCAGAACAGACACCCGGCGGTGAATGACCAGACCCCAGCGCAGCGCGCGGCGGCGGCGGCGCAGCAGCCGGGCACGTGGATCGGCGGCGGCGCTGATCTTGTCCGCGACGAAGTCGGAAAGCTCGGCGGCGGTGTCCAAACCACGCTGCAGCAGCGCGCGCCACATCCGTGTCGGGTCGTCTTGACCGCCATCGGAACGCCGCCTGCCGACTACTGGCCGAAGGGTTTCTCGGCAACGCGGCCGATTGGCGGCGTTGGGCGCGGCGGGGATGGCCCCCGGGGAGGCGGCGTTCCGCCCGCCGGCAGCGCGTCACCGCGCATCGACGCGCGGATCTGCTCCAGCCGGGAATGGCCGGCCATCTCGACGCTGGCCTGCTCGACCTCCAGCATGCGGCCCTGCACCGAGTTCTGCGCCAGTTCGGCCGAACCGATCGCGTTGGCGTAGCGGCGTTCGATCTTGTCGCGCACCTCGTCGAGGCTCGGGGTGTTGCCCGGGGCGGCGATCTCACTCATGGACCGCAGCGACGCGCTGACCTGCTCCTGCATCTTCGCCTGCTCGAGCTGGCTGAGCAGCTTGGTGCGCTCCGCGATCTTCTGCTGCAGCACCATGGCGTTGCGCTCGACGGCCTTCTTGGCCTGAGCCCGCCGCCTGCAGCGCCTGGTCGTGCAACGTCTTGAGGTCTTCGACGCTCTGCTCGGCGGTCACCAGCTGGGCCGCGAACGCCTCGGCGGCGTTGTTGTACTCGGTGGCCTTGGCGGCGTCTCCGGCCGCGGTGGCCTGGTCGGCCAGCGTCAGCGCCTGACGCACGTTGACCTGCAGCTTCTCGATGTCGGCCAGCTGCCGGTTGAGCCGCATCTCCAGCTGGCGCTGGTTGCCGATCACCTGTGCCGCCTGCTGGGTCAGCGCTTGATGGGTGCGCTGCGCCTCCTCGATGGCCTGCTGAATCTGCACCTTGGGGTCGGCGTGCTCGTCAATCTTGGAGTTGAACAGCGCCATGAGGTACTTCCACGCTTTGACGAACGGATTGGCCATGAGTTTCGCTCCGCCTTCGCTTCCTATGCCGGTTCGGCGCCGCAGGGGCCCCAATGACCCATGCGCTTGTCCTGCCGCTCAATTTATGGGTTAGCGCGGATCTCCCCACCCCTGGCCGCTGACGCGCCGCTGACGTGCCCCTCACGTGCCCCTGACATGCCCCTGACATGCTGTTTGTCAGGCCACCGCCAACGATGCCACCTGCGGAATGACGACCTTGGTGCTGACGTCAATGGACGCACCGCTTGACCCCGGCACCGGCGTACCAGCCGCTCGCTCCTCGCGCGGCCATCCGCTCACCGGCGTCGATGAGCAGCTCCGACAGCGGGACGTCCAACGCGTCGCAAATCGCGTTGAGCAGCTCGCTGGAGGGCTCCTTGCGGCCGCGCTCGACCTCGGACAAGTACCCGAGGCTCACGCGCGCGGAATCGGACACCTCACGCAGCGTGCGGCCCTGCGAAGTCCGGGCCCGGCGCAGCACGTCGCCAATGACCTCGCGCACCAATGAAGCCATCGCACACTCCTTCGTCCCCGGTGAAGTCTTCGACCCAGTCAAGCCGTCCGTCATTAGGTGAACGCCGGCGGTGATGCTCCGGTTCCCGCGATCAGGCGGGCCGTCTGGCGGACTTCCCTGATGGCCGACACGACGTAGTCGATGCCGGTGACCACGGTGAGCAGGATCGCGATGCCCATGATCACCGAGGCCCCCACCAGGAACGTCCGGACAGCGGCAGCACGAACAGCCCGATCGCCACCGCCTGGACCAGGGTCTTCAGCTTGCCGCCCCGGCTGGCGGGAATGACACCGCGGCGAATCACCGCCAAACGCAACACGGTCACCGCCACTTCGCGGATCAGGATCACGACCGTGACCCACCACGGCAGGTCGCCGAGCATGGACAGTCCGATCAGCGCCGATCCGATCAGGGCCTTGTCGGCGATCGGATCGACAAATGCGCCGAACTCGGTTACCATGCCGTAGTTGCGGGCCAGCTGGCCGTCCAGTCGATCGGTAATGCACGCCACCGCGAATATCGCGCACGCCACTATCCGGGCACCGGTTTCATGGCCGTTGCCGTCGAACAGGGCAATCAAGAAAATCGGGACCAGCACCAGCCGGATGACGGTCAGGATATTGGCGAGATTGGCGATTCGGGCGCGGCCCGCAATCGGACTCGTTTCCGGCTGCCCCGACACGGCAACAGAATATCGGTTGACCAGCTCACGCGTCTCCGATGTCGATACTGTTACCCGTGACCGAAAGTCGACGGGATGCCCGGCCGGTGGTCCGCCGCGCGCGAACATCTGATGTCCCGGTGATCAAACAGCTCGTCGACACCTATGCGGGACAGGATCCTGCTGGAGAAGAACCTCGTCACGTTGTACGAGGCCGTCCAGGAATTCTGGGTCGCCGAACACCCCGAAATCCCGGGCAAAGTGGTTGGTTGCGGGGCGCTGCACGTGTTGTGGTCCGATCTCGGCGAAATCCGGACCGTCGCGGTCGACCGCGAAATGACCGGACGCGGTATCGGCCACGCGATCGTCGATCGCCTGCTCGAGGTTGCGCGGGAGCTGCAGCTGGAGCGGCTGTTCGTGCTGACCTTCGAGACCGACTTCTTCGCGCAGCACGGGTTCACCGAGATCGAGGGCACGCCGGTGACCGCCGAGGTGTACGAGGAGATGTGCCGCTCGTATGACATCGGCGTGGCCGAGTTCCTGGACCTCAGCTATGTGAAGCCCAACATCCTGGGCAACTCCCGGATGCTGCTGGTGCTTTAGACCCGCGAGCGCTAGCTGGGCGACCGTTCAGAGCGTCTCAGCGAGACGCAGCACTTCATCGACCGACCATTGGTCGTCGGGATGAACGCCGTACTTGCATGCGCGGATGGTGCCGTCCGGGCCGATCAAGAAATCGGCCGGTTTGCCCAGGTGGTTTTCTCTCGGGGCCAGGGCGCCAATGAGCGGTGCGGTTTGGCGCAGGCCGCGGACCGCGGCACGCACTGCGTCGGCGTTCATCACCGAGCGCAGGGACGACTCGACGCCGAACTCGCTGTACAGCGTGCGTTCCGGATCTGCCACCACAGCGAATGGGAGATCGGCCTGGTATTTGCGGAGCCGGTCGGCAGCTGAGTGAAAGACGACGACTTCGGTGATTCCGGCACTCTCGATCTCGAGGTTGCGCCGCGCCACCTCCCGGACATGCAGATTGCAGATCGGGCATCCGGCAAATCGCCGGAACTGCAGATGGACGGCGCGATCGGGCGCGGGAACGCGAACCTGCGCACCGTCGATGGCGGTCAACGTCCGGGCACCCACCGTGTCACCCGTCGAGTACATACGCGCCTCCGTGTTGAGGCCCTTACTCTACGGCCGTGCCAGCGCTACTCGTCGTCGACATCGCCCCCGTCGGCGCCGCTGCCGCCCCGGATCAACGCCAGCGTCCCCGCCAGTTCGTCGGGCTTGATCAGCACCTCGCGGGCCTTGGATCCTTCGCTGGGCCCGACGATGCCGCGGGTCTCCATCAGATCCATCAGCCGGCCTGCCTTGGCGAAGCCCACCCGCAGCTTGCGCTGCAGCATCGAGGTGGAGCCGAACTGGCTGGACACCACCAGCTCCACGGCCTGCAGCAACACGTCCATGTCGTCGCCGATGTCCGGGTCGACGTCGGTGCGTTCCCCGGTGGGCTTGGCGGTGGTGACACCGTCGGTGTATTCGGGCTCGGCCTGGTCCTTGCACGCGGTGACGACGGCCTGGATCTCCTCGTCGGTGATGTAGGCGCCCTGCAGCCGGACCGGCTTGCTCGCACCCATCGGCAGGAACAGGCCGTCGCCCATGCCGATCAGCTTTTCCGCGCCGGCCTGGTCCAGGATGACCCGGCTGTCGGTGAGCGACGACGTTGCGAACGCCAGCCGGGACGGCACGTTGGTCTTGATCAGCCCGGTGACCACGTCGACCGACGGCCGCTGGGTGGCCAGCACCAGGTGGATGCCGGCGGCGCGGGCCTTCTGGGTGATCCGCACGATGGCGTCCTCGACATCGCGGGGGGCGGTCATCATCAGGTCGGCCAGCTCGTCGACGATCGCGACGACATACGGATAGGGCCGGTACTCACGCTGGCTGCCCAGGGGCGCGGTGATGTCGCCGGATCGGACCTTGGCGTTGAAGTCGTCGATGTGACGCACCCGCGACGCCTGCATGTCCTGGTAGCGCTGCTCCATCTCGTCGACCAGCCACGCCAGGGCGGCCGCCGCCTTCTTCGGCTGCGTGATGATCGGCGTGATCAGGTGCGGAATGCCTTCATAGGGCGTGAGTTCCACCATCTTCGGGTCGATCAGGATCATCCTGACCTCTTCCGGGGTGGCCCGGGTCAGCAGCGACACCAGCATGGAGTTGACGAAGCTGGACTTGCCGGATCCGGTGGAGCCGGCGACCAGCAGGTGCGGCATCTTGGCCAGGTTGGCCGAGATGAAGTCGCCTTCGATGTCCTTACCCAGCCCGATCACCAGCGGATGGTGGTCGCGACGGGTCGAGGGCGCGGTGAGCACGTCGGCCAACCGCACCATCTCCCGGTCGGTATTGGGGACCTCGATGCCGACGGCCGACTTGCCGGGGATCGGGGCAAGCATGCGGACACTCTCGGTGGCCACCGCATATGCGATGTTCCTTTGCAGCGCGGTGATCTTCTCCACCTTGACGCCGGGCCCCAGTTCCACCTCGTAGCGGGTGACGGTGGGTCCGCGGGTGCAGCCGGTGACCGCCGCGTCGACCTTGAACTGGGTGAGCACCTCGCCGATGGCGCCGGCCATGAGGTTGTTGGCGGCGCTGCGCTTCTTGGGCGGATCGCCGGCGACCAGCAGGCTCATCGGCGGCAGCGCGTAGGGACCCTCGATCACGCGGTCCAGCGATAGGGCTTCGTCCTTTTTGCGGGAGCCGCGGCGGGCCTTGGTGACGGCGGGTTCGGGCGTGGTGGGGACGTCGTCGCTCTAGCGGGGCGGAATCGGCGGTCGGCCACGCGGGTATGTCGTCGTCGATGGGCGCGTCGTAGTAGCCGTCGGAGAAGTCTTCTTTCGTGAGGTCCTGGGTGTCCGACTCGTCGCCGGCGTAGTCCTCTGCGTATCCGGCGCCGTCCTCGTCGTAGTAACCGCGCTGGAACAGCCGGGTACCGAACATCGCGCGCATCACGTCGGGCACCTCACGGATGGTGGTCCCGGTCAGCAGCAGCACCCCGAATAGAGCGCCGATGAACAACAGCGGCGCCGCGATCCAGGCCGTCAAGCCGTCCGACAACGGCCCACCGATGGCAAAACCGATGAATCCGGCTGCGCGGCGGCGCAATTCAGGGTCTTCGGGTGAACCGGACCACAGGTGGCGCAACCCGAGCACCGACAGGGCGATCAGGCTGCCGCCGAGGATAAGCCTGGGGCGCGCATCGGGATTGGGTTGAGTCCGCATCAGCACCACCGCCACCGCGGCCGTGACCACCGGGAGCACCACGACGGCCCCGCCGATGAACGTCCGCAACACGGCGTCGACCCACGCTCCGACCGGCCGGGCGGCGTCGAACCACGAGCTGGCGGCGACGATGACGGCGACGCCCAGCAGAACCAGCGCGATGCCGTCGCGGCGATGTCCGGGCTCGATGTCGCGGGCCCGCCCGATCGATCGCGCAGCGCCGCCGGTGCCCTTGGCCGCCATCAACCAGGTCGTGCGCAAGGCCCGGCCGCACGTCGACCCCGCGGCGCCCAACAGCGGCTGATTGCGCCGCCTGGCGGGCCTGCTGGGCGCCTTCACAGGACCCTTGGCAGCTCTGCTCACCTTCTTGCGGGTTGGCGCCGATCGTCCATTTCGGGACGCGCCCCGCGAGGCGGCCCCCGAACCAGCCTTTGACCTGCTCGTTCGGGCGCCGGAGCGGGCGGCGGTCTTACTAGCCATGACGGCAAGCCTAGTCGCACATACATCACCTGCACCACCCGCCACACTGGCAACGCACGTGTAAGCCGAGAGTCGCGGGGGCGTTTCGTCGACCCCTCACCGACCCCTCATCGACCCCTCATCGGCCCCTCATGGGCCCTCGCTGACGGGGCCGCCCCAGACTCTGGACATAATGGGCCGTCCCGCCGACGGGAGGAATCGGATGAAGATCTTGCGCACAGTCTGTGCGACCGCCCTGAGCATCGCCGTGCTCGCAGCGTGTTCCTCAGGCGGTTCCCCGAACGGGTCGTCGAAGGGTCCCAAGCCGACCGCCCCCAGCTTCGACGGCACCTACCAGTTTGATTTCGACGGGAATCAGCAAATCGCAGGCGGTACACCCAAGCCGACAAAATCGAGAACCCGGACCTATGCGCCTGCGCTCGACCTGCACCGATTCCGGGTGCGTGGCGACGGCGACCAAACTGGCCGAAAAGGACCCCACGCGCAAGGCGGACCCCCCGGTCGATTTGGTGCTCGATTACGTCAATGGTCATTGGCAAACGGCGCTCCGCGAGGACAGCGCATGCTCCGACAGTGACGACAAGGGCCCGCTGTACACCGCATGGATCCTGCAGCCACAACCCGACGGCTCATTGACAGGGAATTCCTACGTGGGCATGAACCCGAGCCCGCAGTGCGCCGTGGCGACCCAGACGCCGGTGACGGTGACACGCCAGGGCGACGTCGACCCGGGTGTCTCGGTGGCGGATCCCGCCAAGGCCGCACCGCGTAAACCATCTGCGCCGGAAGGCCTCGCAGGGCATTACAACGAGACAAGCGTGTTTCACGATTCCTCGAAACCGGGGTGCGGCGCGTCGCCACCCAGACAATGTGCGTGCGCAACACCGACCAGTGCATGACGTTCAAGTCCTATGAGGCCGCCGGGGCCACGGTGGTGAATTCGCTGCTGTTCGACGGCCGCAAATGGAAGCTCGACCTACACGTCGAGGTCAAGTGCCCGAACGGCGCCACCGCCACGACGGTAAAGCACGAGGAATATGCACTGCCGCAATCCGTTTCGCAGCCGCTGCCGAAAGTAACCGGGACCGTCACCTTTGACGCCGCGGATGCCTGCCCGGCACAACAACTCGACATCACCCTGGAACGGACCGGAGACTGACCGACCGGCAGTCAGGCCGCGTGGGTAGGGTGGCGAGCGGTGCGGAGAACCTACTCGCACAGGAGGCCCTGGTATGCCCGTCGTCGTCGTCGCCACCCTGACCGTCAAACCCGAATCGGTCGACGCCGTTCGCGACATCCTCACCGCAGGCCGTCGAAGAGGTGCACCCCGAACCGGGCTGCGAGCTGTACTCGCTGCACCAGACGGGCGAGACCTTCGTTTTCGTCGAGCAATGGGCCGACGAAGAGGCGCTCAAGACCCACAGCACCGCACCCGCGGTCGCCAAAATGTTCACCGCCGTCGGCGAGCACCTCGCCGGGGCGCCGGATATCAAGATGCTGCAACCGATTCCCGCGGGCGACCCGGACAAGGGCCAGATCCGCCCCTGATGGACCTGCCGCCGGAAGGCCCCCTGAAACCGGCTGAAAGGGCGAGTCGCCTTCATCACCGGCGCCGCGCGCGGCCAGGGCCGCGCCCACGCGATTCGCCTGGCGTCCGACGGCGCCGACATCATCGCCGTCGACCTGTGCGACCAGATCGCCAGTCGGTGCCCTATCCCGATGGCACCGCCGACGACCTGGCCGCCACCGTCAAGCTCGTCGAGGACACCGGCGCCCGCATCGTGGCCAGACAGGGCGACGTCCGCGATCGGGAGTCGCTGACGACCGCGCTGCGAGGCGGGCATCGACGAGTTCGGCCGGCTCGACATCGTCGATCGCCAACGCCGGCATCGCCCCGATGAGCCGGCGACGACGGCTGGCAGCGACGTCATCGACGTCAACCTCACCGGCGTCTACCACACCATCGACGTCGCGATGCCGACCGATGATCAAGCAGGGCACCGGCGGATCGATCGTGCTGATCAGTTCGGTCGCCGGACTGGTCGGCCTCGCCAGCGCCGATGCCGGCTCCATTGGCTACGCCGCGGCCAAGCACGGCGCTGGTCGGGCTGATGCGGGTCTACGCGAATCTGCTTGCACCGCATAATATTCGGGTCAACTCGGTGCATCCCGCCGGTGTCGACACCCCGATGATCAACAACGAGTTCATCCGGCGGTGGCTTGCGCACCTGGTCGACGAGACCGGTTCGGGAGCGGCCGCGGGCAACGCGCTGCCGGTGCAGATACTGCAGCCGGACGACATCGCCAACGCCGTGGCGTGGCTGGTCTCCGACGCAAGCCCGCTACGTCACCGGAGTTGCGATGCCGGTCGATGCGGGCTACGTGAACAAGCAGCTGAGCCATGGCACGAAATCCCGCTGCGCAGACGGCCTTTGGCCCGATGGTGCTGGCGGCCGTCGAGCAAAACGAGCCGCCCGTCCGCCGGCTGGTCGACGACGACCTCGCCGAGCTGTTCTTACCCAGGCCGGCGCGCTGGCTGGTCAGCGCCACCCGGTGGGCGCCGATGCGCCGGCTGCTCGATCCGCGCTTCGGAATGGACCGGGCCCGGGTTGTGGGCAAACCTGGCCTGCCGCAAGCGTTTTATCGACGACAAGCTCGAGGAGGCGCGTGGCGACATCGACGCGGTCGTCATCCTCGGCGCCGGGCTCGACACCCGCGCCTACCAGTTGACCCGGCGGATCCGCATCCCGGTCTTCGAGGTGGACCTGCCGGTCAACATCGCACGCAAGGCCGCGACGGTCCGACGGGTGCTGGGCGAGCTGCCGCTGTCGGTTCGACTGGTGGCGGTGGACTTCGAGCGTGACGACCTGCTCACCGCGCTGGCCGAGCACGGCTATCGCCCGGACTACCGCGTCTTCTTCATCTGGGAGGGCGTCACCCAATACCTCACCGAGGAAGCGGTCCGGCGGACCTTGGCGGGCTGCGGGCGGCCGCGCCGGGCAGCCGGCTGGTGTTCACCTACGTGCGCCAGGACTTCATCGACGGGACGAATCGGTACGGCTCGCCGACGCTGTACAGCAAGGTCCGAAAGCGGCGGCAACTGTGGCACTTCGGTTTACCGACCGACGAGGTCGCCGGCTTTATCGCCGAATACGGTTGGCGGCTGGTGGAGCAGGCCGGTCCCGACGAGCTGGTCAAGCGCTACGTCGAGCCCGCCGGCCGCAAACTCGCGGCATCCCAGCTGGAATGGTCGGCCTACGCGGAGAAGGCTTAGCCTCTCAGAGCGGCTCAGACTTCCAAGACCGTCGGCACGATCATCGGCTGCCGACGGTAGGTTTCACCCACCCACTTGCCGATGGTCCGGCGCACCCCCTGGGCGATTCGGATCGGATCGGTGACGCCCGCGGCCGCCAGCGACTCCAACTCGGCCTCAACCTTGCGCACTGCGGGCTCCAGCGCCTTGGGATCTTCGGAGAATCCGCGTGAATACAGGTGCGGCGCAGCCGCCGGACGCCCGGTGCCGCGGTTCAGCACCACTGTCACCGCCACGAAACCCGAAGATAGGAGGAGCCGTTCGCCCAAGGTGATGTCGCCGACGTCGCCGGTGATCAGCCCGTCGACGAACATCTTGCCGACCGGTACCGCGCCGGCGATGCTGGCTTTCCCGGCGACCAGGTCGACGCTGACACCGTTCTCGGCCAACAGAATTGACTCCCGCGGTATGCCGGTGCTGGCCGCCAGCTTGGCGTTGGCACGCAGATGGCGCCAGGTTCCGTGCACCGGCATGACGTGGCGGGGCCGCACGCCGTTGTACAGGAACAGCAGTTCACCGGCGTAGGCGTGGCCGGAAACATGCACCCGGGCTTGGGCGTTGGTGACGACTCGCGCGCCGATCTTGGAGAGCGCGTCGATGACGCCGTAGACAGCCTCCTCATTGCCGGGGATCAGCGACGACGACAACACGACGAGGTCACCCGCAGTCAGCGTGATGCTGCGATGCTCGCCGCGCGACATCCGCGACAACGCCGCCATCGGCTCGCCCTGGGTGCCGGTGGTGATCAGCACCACCTGTTCGGGCGCCATCATCTCGGCGGCGGCGATGTCGATCAGGCCGGAATCGTCGACGCGCAAAAAGCCCAGCTCCCGCGCGATACCCATGTTGCGCACCATCGATCGCCCGACGAACGACACCCGCCGGCCCAATGCCACGGCGGCGTCGATGATCTGCTGCACCCGGTCCACGTTGGACGCGAAACAGGCCACCAGGACGCGACCGTCGGCGCCCCGGATCAGCCGGTGCAGCGTCGGGCCCACCTCACTTTCGGAGGGTCCGACGCCGGGATGTTCGGCGTTGGTCGAGTCGCACAGCAGCAGATCCACGCCGGCGTCCCCCAGCCGGGACATGCCGGGCAGGTCGGTGGGGCGGCCATCGAGGGGCAGTTGGTCGAGCTTGATGTCGCCGGTGGCCAAGATGGTTCCCGCACCGGTATAGACGGCGATGGCCAGTGCGTCCGGCACGGAGTGGTTCACGGCGAAGTACTCGCACTCGAAAACGCCGTGCCTGGTGCTCTGCCCCTCTTTGGCCTCGACGAACACCGGCTTGATCCGGTGCTCGCGGCATTTGGCGGCAACCAGCGCCAGGGTGAACCTCGAGCCGACCACCGGGATGTCGGGTCGCAGCTTGAGCAGGAACGGGATCGCCCCGATGTGATCCTCGTGCGCATGCGTCAGCACCAGCGCCTCGACGTCGTCGAGCCGGTCTTCGATGTGCCGCAGGTCCGGCAGGATCAGATCGACCCCGGGCTCGTCGTGGCCGGGGAACAGCACGCCGCAGTCGATGATCAGCAGCCGGCCCAGATGCTCGAAAACCGTCATGTTGCGGCCGATTTCGTTGATGCCGCCCAACGCGGTGACCCGCAAGCCACCAGGGGTCAACGGACCTGGCGGGGCGAGATCTACATCCACTTGTCAGCTGTCCTGTCGGTTACCTGAGCACCGAGGCCGCACGCATGTCGGCGGCCAACACATCGATCTGCTCCGGCGTTGCCGTCACCTGCGGTAGCCGCGGATCTCCGGCATCGATACCCTGCAGCCGCAGGCCCGCCTTGGATAACGTCACACCGCCCAGGCGGCCCATCGCGTTGCACAGCGGGGCGACGCCAACGTTGATCTTGCGGGCGGTGGCGATGTCGCCAGATTGGAAGGCGGACAACAACTCTCGAAGCTGACCCGCGGCAAGATGCGAGATCACGCTGATGAACCCGGTGGCGCCCATCGCCAGCCAGGGCAGATTCAGCGCGTCGTCGCCGGAGTAATAGGCCAGCCCGGTTTCGGCCATGATCTCGCCGCCGCTGTGCAAGTCTGCCTTGGCGTCCTTGACCCCGACGATGTTGGGATGCGACGCCAGCGCGCGGATGGTGTCGGGCTCGATCGGCACGCCGGACCGCCCGGGGATGTCGTAGAGCAGCACCGGCAGCTCGGTCGCGTCGGCCACGGCCGTGAAATGCGCGAGCAGCCCGGTCTGCGGTGGCCTCGAGTAATACGGCGTGACCACCAGCAAGCCGTGCGCACCTTCGGCCGCGCAGGCCTTGGCCAGCCGCACACTGTGCGCGGTGTCATAGGTGCCCGCGCCGGCTACGACTCGGGCCCGGTCGCCGACCGCCTCCAAGACCACGCGCAACAGCTCGAGTTTCTCGTTATCGCTGGTGGTCGGGGACTCGCCGGTGGTTCCCGAGACCACCAGGCCGTCGCACCCTCCGTTCACCAGGTGGTTCGCCACTTGCGCCGCCGCGGCGGTGTCCAGCGACCCGTCTGAGGCAAACGGTGTGACCATAGCGGTCAGCAGTGTTCCCAAGCGCGCAGGAGCGTCGAATCCGACGGTGGTCACGGTCCCCAGATTACCTGGCGGTGCCAAGCTATTTGCCACCAGCGCTAACGTGCGTGTTGGTACGCCGGCACGCCGGTCTGGCAGTGCGTGTGCGCGCGCTCGCGACGGGCGGGCCTCAGGCTTCGGTCGCTAGAGGACTGGTCGCCACCTCGGTGCCGTCGGCCAGGGTGGAGACCTCGAAGTCCGCGAACACCGCGGGCGCGACGTCGGCGAGCTGGCGCAGGCACTCAATGGCCAACCGCCGGATTTCGACGTCGGCGTGTTCGCTGGCCCGCATGGCGATGAAGTGCCGCCACGCCCGATAGTTCCCGGTCACGACGATGCGGGTCTCGGTGGCATTGGGCAACACCGCCCGCGCAGCTTGGCGCGCCTGTTTGCGGCGCAAGAAGGCGTTGGGCTGGTCGGCGAACTTGGCTTCCAGCTTGGCCAGCAGCTCGGTGTAGGCGGCGCGGCTGGCATCGGCGGCTTCGGTGAGGATCCGCTGGAGTTCGGGATCGTCGTCCATGCCCGGCGGTATGACGACCTGTGAATCCTGCTCCGGCACGTAGCGCTGCGACAGCTGCGAGTAGGAGAAATGGCGGTGCCGGATCAGCTCGTGGGTGCAGGATCGCGAGATCCCGGTGATGTAGAACGAGACAGTGGCATGCTCGAGCACCGAAAAATGGCCGACGTCGATGATGTGCTTGATGTAGCCGGTGTTGGTCGCGGTCCTGGGATTGGGCTTTGACCAGCTCTGATAGCAGGCCCGGCCGGCGAACTCGACCAGCGCGGAGCCGCCGTCGGCGTCGGTGCTCCACTGCACGTCCGGGGGCGCCAGGAACTCGGTCTTGGCGATCAATTGCACGCGCAGCGGCGCGGTCTCGGCCACGGCGCTCACCTTAGCTCGGCGCCCGCGCTGGCTGATCACACCTCCTCGACCATTTCCCTTACCGACTATATTATGATGCAATTATTGCTATTAGCATCATTTATGGAGGACCGACATGACACTTGCGGACGCCGACGTGTGGAACCTGGCCACCAGCGTGGGGGCCACTGCCACCTTCACGGCAGCGATGCGGGCCCTGGCCAGCCGGGACGGCAACCCGCTGATCGATGACCCCTTCGCCGAGCCGCTGGTCGACGCGGTCGGTGTGGACTTCTTCACCCGCCTGGCTCGCGGCGACCTTGATCTGGCACAGGCCGACTACCGGGGCGCGTGGGGCATCGCGTGGCTACGGGACATGATCGCCATCCGCACCCGGTTCTACGATGTCGAATTCATGGCGGCGACCAATGCCGGGATCCGTCAGGTGGTGATCCTCGCGTCGGGTCTGGACTCGCGCGCCTACCGGTTGCCCTGGCCGGCCGGAGTCACCGTGTTTGAGATCGACCAGCGCCACATCATGCAGTTCAAGTCCCAGATGTTGACGGAGCTCGGTGCCGCTCCAACCGCCGACTGCCGCGCAGTGTCCGTCGATCTTCGCGATGACTGGCCGGCCGCGCTGAGGGATGCGGGCTTCGACCCCACCCAGCCCGCCGCGTGGAGTGCGGAGGGCCTATTGCTGTACCTACGGCCCTACGCACAGGACGCGCTGCTGGACAACATCACCATGCTGAGCGCGGCCGGAAGCCGGCTGGCCACCGAGGACTTGCCGAACGCCGCCCAGGCGGTACCGATGATGATGGCCAAAAAGCAACAGATCATCGACCGGTGGCGTCAATACGGCTACGAGATGAAGTTCGACGGCCTGTGGTATCCCGGCGATCGCAACGCAGTGATCGACTACCTGGGCGGCCGCGGGTGGCAGACGAGCGGCACCAGCGTGCCGGAACTGTGTGCCGCATACGGTCTTTCGAACACGACCGACGACGCCGACGAGGCGGCGATATTCGCCTTGCGGACGTACGCTTCCGCCACCCGGATCTAGCCGGCCACCCGGACCTCACGAACGCCGCGAAGCGACCCGCGTACCGTCTCGGCGGCCTTGATCAGACGAGCTTTTCACACGAGCTCGGTCCGGCAGGTCAGTCCCGGTGCATGACTAAGACGCGTATCCGCGGTGAGCAAGGGAAGGTCGAGGTTGCTGGCCAGAGCCACGTAGAGCGCGTCGTAAAAGCTGACGTTGTGCCGCAGGCTCCACGCCCGTCGGGCCAGCGTCCCGACGTGTGGATAGCGATCGTCGATGAGCAAACCGGCGGCGCGCAGCGCGGTATCGGCCTCCTTGGAGCTGATGCGTCCTGCCCGCGCGTCTCGGCGCAGAGCGTGGCCGACCCTCGGCGTCGATCAGATGCGGTGCGTGCCGGCGCGTCGGAAGCAACCGGGCCCGAAGCTTGTCAGCGGCATTCGTCGTGCCTACCAGAGCCAGTACCAGCGCGGACGCGCGTCGATAACGAAGTCGGTCACCGCCGGTCCGCGGCCAAAGCGGCGAGGATCGATTCCCTCGTCGCCCCCGGTGCATCACTTTCCTCACGCGCGGCTTCCATAGCCGCCATCGCCTCAGCCACCGTCGGATGGCGCGCGAAGTCGATCACCCATTCACGCATGTACGACTGAACGGACCTCCCCGCGGCATGGGCACGCCTACGAATCACCTCGTGAGCGTCTTCGGGGATGTCCCGGATCTGAATGGTCGCCATCGCGCGATTTTAGTGCGATGACGGCCATCGGGTGTTCAACCCTGTTGATAGATTCGGCAGCATGAAGACGACGGTGAACCTTCCCGACGAGCTGGTGCGTGCGGCGCGGGAACTGGCCCGTCGGGAGCGGACCACTCTGCGGGAGTTGATCGAAACGGGCCTGCGGGCCGTGGTCAACCAACGTTCGGACGGTTCGTCGTTCACCCTCAAAGACGCCAGCGTCGCCGGTCGCGGTCTCCAGCCGTCCTTCGGCAACAGGTCGTGGGGAGAGGTGCGGGACGCCATCTACGAGCAACCCGAATGATCGCCGTCGCCACGAAACAACCTCGTGTATGCGCATTGGCGCGATGCCGAATTCCACTGGCACTTTCCTCATTCCGACACCCAACTCGGAGCCAATTCATCTGTGGATCGAGGCTAAGCAGGCGGGTGCGGGAGGCCGTGCTCATCGATATGAACGCGGAGCAATGCGGCCACGGGCACGGGCACGGGCAAGTCGGAGTACCTGATTCCACCGTCGGCAATCCGCCGCTTCCAGAGGTGGTCTAGCTGTCGACTGCCGAGCGATCCATCTTGAAGCAGTTGAGAACCCCAAACTCTTAATTCGCACAGCACGCCACGATTCCAATCTGCGGTGATGTACGCGGGACGAAATTCCCTCTGCGCGGCATCCCCATTCAGGCCGTTGATCATGTCCGCCAGGCTCCCAGGGACGATGTCGAACCGCACTCGAAGTTTCCCAGCTGTTGGCGTCGTCCTTGTGCGGACAGTAGGAATGCTGTCCTCATGCACACACTGTTCAGCACTGCCGTCGACCTCGCCGGTGGGGCTGTTCGTCTCAACTCGATTGGGCGTTGTAAGAGGTGCGAGTGTGGTCATGTCGATTTCCGCGACTACAACAGCATGATCGGACATCCCCGCCTGGCGAGGGCCATGCAATATCTGGGCATCGATGATCGACTCACGACGCACAGCGGAAGCGAAAATGTAGTCCAGGCGAAAACCATTGAGATCGTGCGTAACCCCGGTTTCCTTGTCTTTGTGCTTCGAACACCAGGTAAAGCCTCGCACAACGGGATTCAGCAGGCGCCACGAGTCAACGAAGCCGTTCTCGACGAGCGTCGTGATGTAGCGCGACAGCTTGAATGGCGTGCCCTCAGCATCTATGCGTAGCCCTGTATTGAAGTCGCCCATGATGATCGTTCGTCTCGCGCGACGCCCCGCGGCATAGCTGATGACGCGCTCCCACATCTGTTCCTTGCGTCTTACACCTGAGACGCCAAAGCCATCCCGAAATTTGTTGTCGTCCGAACCTGGTATGTGAACGGCAAGCACGTCGAGCTCTAGGTCCGCGACATGCACTGCTAGCCAACGCTCGCGGTCCATTTCCCAGTCTGGCGGCTTCTCGACTTCGACCGGTCGCGTGGATGCGAGAAGTAAGCCATTCTGCTTCGGTGCGGGGTTCGATGTCACGATGAAGCCGTAGCCAAGGCGGCCAAGCTGGGCCCGTAGCCCATCTTCGTTGTACGTCTGAAACTCGGTCAGCACCAACAAACCCGGTCGGTGCTCTGCAATCTGAGTGCAGATCGCCGCAATCCGTGAACTACCACCATGACTGATATTCCAGGTCAGAAATCGTATCCTCTGTGTGCCTCCGAAGGCTGCCGGCGCCGGTCGCCCTTCATTACGCGGCAACGCTTTTCGTACGTTCACGACGTGAGGGCGCTATCGCGCGTCACTGCGCCCTCCGATCGCCGCACCTCCTCCGCGTACCTCGGCGCCAACGCCTCCATTTGTTCGATCACGAGCTTGATGGCTCCAGGCTGCTTGTCCGGCGGGTACTTGTACTTGACTAGCAGCCTCTTGATCGACGACCGAAGTTTGGCGCGCACGTCGTCACGAACGGTCCAGTCTGTTTTGGTGTCCCGCTGCATCACGGCGACCAATTCCCGCGCTATCTGCGCCAGCACCTCCTCGCCCTGGATTTCAACCGCGGATTCGTTCTCCGCGACGGCGTCGTAGAAGGCGAGTTCGTCATGCGACAGCGGCGGCGTAAATCGCTTGCCCCGATCCCCGTCGGCGGCTACCTCTTTGGCCATCGCGATGAGTTCGGCGATGACCTCTGCCGAGGTGAGCTGCTGGTTGGTGTACTTACGCATCAGATCCGAAACCCGATCAGAGAAGTCGCGCTGACGCACCAGATTGTTCTTGGTCGCCGCGCCCATCTCCTTGGTCAGCAGGGCGCGCAACGCCTCGATGGCCAGATGTGGGTTTTCAGACCTCTTGGCCTTGCTTTCGAATTCTGGCGTAAGCTCAGACAGTGACGGCTTGCCCAATCCCGCGGCCTCATAGATGTCGATGATCTCGCCACCTGCGGTCGACGCGTCGACCAGTCCCGAGAGCAGTCGCTTGATTTCCCCCGGGATCGGCTTGCCCTCGGCCTGACGCTGTTGGGCATCGAACTTGCCCATCACCACCCGGACCTGCTCGTCGAACTTCACGGTCTGCCGTAACTCGCCGAGCGTCTCGTTGCCAGCGCACAAAGACCACGCCCGCGCTAAATGGCTTAACAACGTGCGGAACTGGTCGCCGAGCGTCGGGTTGTTCTGATTGCCGGGCGTGCCCGGCGCACGCAGGTACGCGGCCAGGACGATCGATGCCTTCAACCAGCCCACCAGTGGCGCTTTGGACCGCCAGTCGTAGCCTGCACACAATTCGTCCAGCCGCGCAATGTGGCGTGCCTCCCGTTTTCCGGACTGCGGACCAAATAGGGTCCGATCTGGAAAGGGTGAGAGAAATTGGCTGGGAAATACACGAAATACAAGCCTGAATTTCGTGACGAGGTTGCGAAGCTCGTGGTTGAGTCGAATCGGTCGATTGCGGAGGTGGCCCGTGAATACGGGCTGGAATGGGACTACCGTGGGCGGCTGGGTGAAGAAATACCGGGCCGCACACGCCGTTCACGAGCCGGCGCTGGAATTGACCGAACGCGCCCGGTTACGGGAACTCGAACGCCGTAATCGGGAACTGGAAATCGAGAACGCGTTCCTAAAAAAGCCAGTGCTTATGCGGGTGATCGGTGTCAAGTGCGGGGTCCGTCGAGCCTGGTGAGCAGCTCGAGGTAGACCTTCTGTCTGCGGGGTTCGTCGCGTTGGGTGGCATTGTCGAGCTGGTTGGTCAGGACCTGGCGGTGCTGCTCGTTGGTGGAGAAGTGGGTGCAGGTTTCGCAGATCGTTTCGTAGCGGCAGTCCAGGACTTTGGGCCGGGTGCAGTGCCCGTTGCCGAGTAGTCGGGTGGCCTCGCCGCGTAGGCGTCGCATGTTGGGGCCTTCCG
>CAVVLC010000053.1:0-77920 GCA_963748885.1 uncultured Actinomycetota bacterium | reverse complement strand
CGCTGGGGCGCCGCTGCCTTGCTGGTGGCTTCTCGAATGTGATGTCCGCCCCTGCCCTAAGCCGTGGCGGTGGGGCCCGATGTCGGCGGCTCAGGGCAGAATACGCATGCCGCCCATGTACCGCGGACGGCTGGCACGGCGGGAGCGGGCTCGCCGAGCAGATCGACACTCCGACGGGATCCGATTGCTGCGGCATCGGCCCTGGGGAAAGGACCAACAGTGAGTTACAACGCCGCAGACATCACCGAACTCGACGATGTCCAGCACACGCGCCTGAGGCCGGCGGTGAACCTGGGCCTCGACGTGCTGAACACGGCGTTGCGCGAGCTGGTGGACAACGCGATCGAAGAGGTCGCCGATCACAGCCACGGCGGGTCCACCGTCACGATCACCCTGCACGCCGACGGATCGGTCAGTGTCGCGGACGACGGCCGCGGCTTGCCCGTCGACTCCGACCCGGTCACGGGCAAGAACGGCATCGTCAAGACACTGGGCACTGCGCGGGCCGGCGGCAAGTTCTCCGCGCACACCGATGCGGCGAGCACAGGTGCCGGTCTGAATGGGATCGGCGCTGCCGCAGCGGTGTTCATCTCTGCGCGGACCGACGTGACTGTGCGTCGGGCCGGAAAGACCTTCCTGCAGAGTTTCGGCGGCGGCTACCCCGGCGTGTTCGATGGGAAGGACTTCGATCCGAAAGCCGAATTCACCCGTGCCGATACCCAGAAACTGCGCGGCTCCGGCAATCGCCAACCGGAGGCGCACGGCACCACGGTGCGCATCCTGTTCGACCCGGCTGTGGTGGCCGACTCCGCCGTCGACGTCGGCGAGGTACTGCTGCGGGCACACGCCGCTGCACGGATGTCGCCCGGGGTCCACCTGCTCGTCGTCGACGAAGGCTGGCCCGGCGAGGACGTCGCATCCGCGTTGATCGAGCCGTTCAGCGGCCCATGGGGCACCGATGCCCTGCTGGACCTCATGTGCACCGCCGCCGGCACTCCCCTGCCCGGGGTGCGCGCCGTCGTAGAAGGCCGTGGTGAATACACCACCGGACGCGGCCCGACCCCGTTCCGCTGGTCCTTGACGGCCGGCCCGGCCGAACCTGCCACCGTAGCCGCGTTCTGCAACACCGTGCGCACCCCCGGCGGCGGATCGCATCTGACCGCCGCAGTCAAAGGCCTGTCCGAAGCTCTGGCCGACCGCGCCTCCCGGATCCGTGACCTGGGTCTGGCGAAAGGAGAGGACGGCCCCGAGGCACAGGATTTCGCCGCGGTGACCGCCCTGGCCGTGGACACCCGCGCCCCCGATGTGGGATGGGACTCGCAAGCCAAGACCGCGGTGTCGTCGCGGTCGCTGAACGTGGCGATGGCCCCGGACGTGGCACGCAGCGTCACCATCTGGGCGGCCAACCCCGCCAACGGCGACACGGTGTCGCTATGGACCAAGCTGGCGCTGGAGTCGGCCCGAGCGCGGCGCAGCGCCGAAGGTGCCAAGGCCCGGTCCCGCGCGGCATCAAAGGCCAAAGGGCTGGGCACCAATCTGTCGCTGCCGCCGAAGCTGCTGCCCAGCCGGGAGACCGGACGCGGGTCGGGGGCCGAGTTGTTCCTGTGCGAGGGCGATTCCGCGCTGGGCACCATCAAAGCGGCGCGAGACGCCACATTCCAGGCCGCCTTCCCTCTGAAAGGCAAGCCGCCCAACGTCTACGGGTTCACGCTCAGCAAGGCGCGGGTCAAAGACGAGTTCGATTCGATCGAACGCATCCTGGGCTGCGGGGTGCGAGACCACTGTGATCCGGAATTGTGCCGCTATGACCGGATCCTGTTCGCCTCCGATGCCGACCCCGACGGCGGCAACATCAACTCCAGCCTCATCTCGATGTTCCTTGACTTCTACCGGCCCCTTGTCGAAGCCGGGATGGTCTATGTGACGCTGCCGCCCTTGTTCGTGGTCAAAGATGGCACGCAGCGCATCTACTGCCAGGACGAGTCCGAGCGCGACACCGCGGTGGCCCAGCTACGCGCCACCTCCAAACGCAAAGTGGAGGTACAGCGCAACAAGGGCCTTGGCGAGATGGACGCCGAAGACTTCTGGAACACCGTGCTGGATCCGCAGCGACGCACTGTGGTTCGGGTGCATGTGGATCACAGCGAGACCAACTTGCACCACATTCTGTTCGGCGGGCCGCCGGAGGGCCGGCGTACGTGGATGGCCGATATCGCTTCCCGCGTGGACACCTCGGCGCTGGACTTGACCTAGGAGTAGCACCGTGACCGCCATCATTGAACAGAACCCTGACCTGGTGCTCGACCAGAGCGCCGATGACTACTGGAACCACTACCAGCTGACCTTCGCGCTCTACAGTGTCAGCGACCGCGCCATCCCGTCCGCGTTCGACGGCCTCAAGCCGGGCCAGCGACGTCTGCTCTACCAGATGCACGACTCGAGGCTGCTGCCCGGCAACAAGCCGCAGAAGTCGTCCAAGGTCTGTTCGGCGGTCACCGGCAATCTGCACCCGCACGGTGGCGCGTCGATGTACGGGGCCGCGGCGCTCATGGCTGCGGATTTCCAGCGCGTGAAAGTCATTGATGGACAAGGCGCATTCCCCCGTATCCAAGGTGACATTCCCGCGGCCGACCGCTACACCGAAATGCGGCTGTCAGCACCTGGCGCCGCGCTGACCGCCGAACTCGACGATCACGCCGTGCCGATGGTGCAGACGTTCGACGGTGAATGGACCGAACCGACGGTGCTGCCGGCGCGGTGGCCGGTGCTGCTCTGCAACGGCGCTGTCGGGATTGCCGAAGGCTGGGCCACCAAAGTGCCGGCACACAACCCTCGCGAGATCATGGCCGCCTGCCGGACACTGCTGGCCAAGCCGAACCTGTCCGACGACGCGCTGTGCGCGCTGATTCCCGGCCCCGACTGGGGATGCGGATCCACGGTGGTCGGCACGGCCGGGCTGCGTGAGTACATGACTACCGGCCGCGGAGCGTTCACGGTGCGCGGCACGGTATCGGTCGACGGGAAGAACTGCATCATTACCGAACTTCCTCCGGGCGTCGCTAGTTCGACTGTGCAGGAGAGGATCCGGGCCCTGGTCGAGTCCGGAGAAATGTCCGGTGTGGCCGATATGTCCGATCTGACCGACCGGCGCAATGGCCTGCGCATCGTGGTCACCGCCAAACGCGGCCACAGTGCCGAAGCGATCCGTGACCAGCTGCTCGCCCTGACACCGCTGGAGTCGACGTTCGCCGCCAGCCTCGTGGCCCTGGATGAGGACCGAGTCCCACGCTGGTGGTCGGTACGCGAACTGATCGCCGCGTTCCTGTCCCTGCGAGACTCTGTGGTGTTGCGGCGCAGCGAGTATCGGCTTCAGAAGGTCACCGCGCGGCGCCATCTGGTGGCTGGCCTGATGACCATCCACTTGGACATCGACGCCGCAGTGGCCGTGATCCGCGGATCCGACACCGTCGACGAGGCCCGCCAGGGCTTGCAGGCTCGGTTCGCGATCGACGCCGAGCAGGCGGATTACGTGCTGGGACTGCAGCTTCGCCGACTAACCAAGCTCGACGTGATCGAACTGCAGGCCGAAGCGGAGAAGCTGGACGCCGAGTTCGCGGTATTGACCGAGCTGGTGTCGAATCCGAACGCGCGCCGCACGGTGATCAACAGGGAGCTGAAGGAGACGGCGAAGCTGTTCGACGGCCCCGAGTTCGACCGCCGCACGGTGCTGGATTCCTCGGCCACGCCGACGGCATCAGGTTCCGACGACGACGGGGCGCGCGAGCGGAAGGTCAATGCCGCCTGGCGCCTGGATGACCGCGGTGTGTTCTCCGACAGCCATGGCGACTTGCTGACTTCAGGCTTGGGTTGGGCCGTATGGACCGACGGGCGCGTCAAGTTCACCACCGGCGGCGGTCTGCCCTTCAAGATCCGCGATATCCCCGTGGCGCCGGACATCACGGGACTACTTCGGTCGGGTGTGCTCGCATCCGGGTCACATCTGGCGTTGGTGACCCGGCGCGGGAAGGTGCTGCGTATCGACCCCGCCGCGGTGAATCCGCAAGGCGCGGCCGGTAACGGCGTGGCCGGTGTGAGGTTGACGGCCGGTGACCCTGGTGACGAGGTCATTGCCGCGTTGCCGCTCTCCTGCGCGAACGGCGAGGCCATCCTGTCGACCTCTGAAAAGGGCTGGAAAGTAACCGAAGTCGCCGATATCCCGGTGAAGGGCCGCGGCGGTGCCGGCGTCGGGTTCCACCCGTTCGTCAACGGCGAGGATGCGTTGCTGTCGGTGTCGATCTCGCCGACCGGGTACATGCGTCGCGGGAAGCCGGTGCGTGCAGAGAAGCGTGCGAAGGCTTCGGTCAAGGGCGCTGGCACCGACGTGACGCCTGCGACGACGGCGTGACGGCTCTTGCAACGATGGTGCTGGCCCGTTGACGGAGGCCCCCGGGCGCGCAGCCATGACTTGGTCAGCTCGCTCGATCACCGGGGCATTCAGTGACCCGCGTGTCTCATAGGCGCGGCGGATCCGCCATCTCTCCGCCATGACTCGGGAGATTCCGGGTCAAGTCCAGGGACGTGGTGTACGGCGTCGCCGTGTGATTCTTCGACTTCGTGATTTAGGCCGTTCAGCCCCAACGGTGGTGCGACGTTCGTCCCCCAGGACCGGTTGGTGACGGTCGACGGGAGCGCCGCCGGTGAGCAGGCCGTCACCGATCCGGCACACTGAGCAGTGCTGTGACTTCTCAAACTGCGTGACCACGCGGTGCTGATCGGCGATGCCGCGGGCGCCGTCCGGCCGCACACCGCGTCGGGCGCGTCGAAGGCGTTCGGTGATGCCGCCGACCTGGCACGCGCCATCCACGGTGCCGAATCGCATGGCGAGCTTCAACGGATGCTGAAACAGTGGGAGGCGCATCGCTCTCTCGCACCTGACCGCGATGGCGCGGCACGGGATCGGGCTTGCAGCGCAATCCTCGCTGGGTGTGGCGGGGCCACAGTTCCTCTCCGAGAGTCGAAAGGCGGGCTGAACATGACGACAGTGACCGACGCGGGGCCAGGCCGGTCGGTGAACCGGGTGGAGGGCCGCGAGAAGGTCACGGGCGCAGCGCTATACGCCGCCGACACCGTGATCGCCGACGTCGCACACGCGACCATCGTGCAGTCGGAGATTCCGCACGGCGTCGTCACCCGCGAGTCCCTCGAGCTGAGCGCGGCCAGGGCGGAATCGGCACCCGGAGTGCTCACCGTGCTGACCCCCTTGAACTGCCCGCCGCTGCACGCACCGCCGCACGAGCTCACCTACGATCTGCCGCTGGAACGCCGCCCCCCGCTGTCCGACCTCACGGTGCAGCACGTCGGCCAGCACATGGCCGTGGTCGTCGCCGACACCCTGGAGAACGCCGTGTTCGCGGCGTCTCTCATCGAGCTGGCCTATGAGACGTTGCCGGCACAGCTGTCGGCGAGTGAGGTGTTGGAGCAACCGGTCGCACCCGACGAGAAGGACGGCCAGGTCCGCCACGGCAGTTATCAGCCGGATCACTTCGTCAAGCTCGACGAGGAGAAGCTGCAGGACCGCCGCGGCGCGAATGACGAACCGGCGGGTGCAACAAGGGTTTCCGCCACGTACACCACGCCGATCAATGCGCACTATCCGATCGAACTGTCATCGACGCTGACGCACTGGGACGGCGACGTCCTCACCGTGCATGACAGCACCCGGTGGATCACCGGCGAGCGCACCGCGCTCGCGGCCTACCTCGGACTTTCCGAGGACAACGTTCGGATCCTGGCGCCCCTGGTGGGTGGCGCCTTCGGTTCCAAGAGCTTCCTCTGGATGCACGTCGCCCTCTGCGCCGCCGCGGCCCGCGTGATCCGCCGTCCAGTCAAGCTGGTGTTGACCAGGGACCAGATGTTCTCTTCCACGGGCCACCGGCCGCGAACCGAGCAGCACCTGAGCCTGGTGGCCGACGACGACGCACGGATCATCAGCACCGAACAGCACACCGTGACCGAGACGTCCACGGTCGCGCACTTCTGTGAACCGGTCGGCCTCTCGGCCCGGTTCCTGTACGAGTCCCCGCGATTGGTGACGTCACATACGGTGGCCCGCATCAACGCGCCCACACCGTGTTTCATGCGAGGACCCGGCGAGGCACCCGGGCTGTTCGCGCTGGAGGTCGCGATGGACGAATTGGCCTATGCGGCAGAGGTCGATCCGCTCGAGCTACGGCTCCGCAACGACACCGACGTCGACCAGTCCAGCGGCCGAGCGTGGTCGGGCAAGCACCTGCGGGAGTGTTATCTGCAAGGCGCCGAGCGGTTCGGCTGGCGTGAACGACCGATGGCGCCGCGCTCACTGACCCGAGGTGGTGTGCAGGTCGGGTGGGGCATGGCCACCGCAACGTATCCAGGCCGTCGGATGCCCGCGGGCTGCCGGGTAACCACCGAGGCCACCGGGGTGATCGGATTCGCCTCTGCCACTCATGAAGTCGGCAACGGTGTGCGCACCGTGATGACTCAGGTGGCCGCCCAAGCGGCGGGCCTGCTCCAGGAGCAGGTCACTTTCGACTCCGGTGACTCGCTGTTCCCGGACGCCCCGTACAGCGGCGCCTCCCAGACGACGGCGACCGTCGGCTCCGCGGTCTACCAGGGCGCTATCGAGTGGCGGTCGCGGTTCCTGGACCTGTTGGTCGAGCAGCCCGAATCACCTTTCACCGGAATGAATCCCGCGACTCTGACGGTTTCGGTCGGCAGCGTTTCGGCTGTCGACGGACCCGTGCTGTCGATCGCCGACTGCCTACGGTCCGTACGTCTCGACACCCTGAACTTCGTCGTCACCAGCACCGGCCCCGATGCGGGCGGGCCGGTGTCACAGTCGTTTGGAGCCCACTTCTGTGAGGTTGAGGTGGACGAAACCATCGGACGCGCCAGCGTCGCGCGGTGGGTGGCCGTCATGGACTGCGGCCGCGTCCTGAACCCCAAGCTGGCACGCAATCAGGTGATGGGCGGCATCACGTTCGGCTTGGGAATGGCCCTCCTCGAGCAGGTGCCCTACGACCAGCACACCGCCCAGTTGATCGGTGAGTACTACCTGCCCACCCACGCCGACCGCCCCGAGTTCGACATCAGTTTCCTCGACGTGCCCGACTACGCGCTGGACCCCATCGGCGTGCGCGGCATCGGCGAGATCGGGACATGCGGGGTGCCCGCCGCGATCAGCAATGCCATCTTCCATGCCACCGGTAAACGACTGCGCGACCTGCCGATCACGCTGGAAAACCTGATGGCCCCGTTCGAACAGGAAGGCGCCTGATGAGCGAGCACGTCATCACCCTGCACGTCAACGGTGAGCCCCGCGCGGTGACCGCCGACGTCCGGTCGACGCTGCTGGATCTGCTGCGGGAGCGACTGCACCTAACGGGCACCAAGAAGGGCTGCGACCACGGGCTGTGCGGCGCCTGCACCGTGTCGGTCGACAACGAGCGCGTCGTCAGCTGCCTGACTCTGGCGGCGTCGATCGACGGCTGCGAAGTGCTGACCATCGAGGGGATTGGCGCCGAGGCCGACCTCGACCCCCTGCAGGAGGCGTTCGTCGAGCACGACGGTTTCCAGTGCGGCTACTGCACGTCGGGGCAGATCTCCTCGGCGCATGCACTGCTGCGGGAGCACGCCCGTGGTGACCTGTCGACGGCGTCTTTCGGCTGCGGCCGCGAGACGGTGTGCAGTGGGCCCGCGACGCTGTCCGACGACGAGATTCGAGAACGCATGGCCGGCAACATCTGTCGGTGCGGTGCCTACGCCAACATCGTCGAAGCGATCGCCTCCGTGGCCGAAAGGGGCAGGGCATGAGAACATTCGAATTCAGGCACGCCGCCACCGTCGAAGATGCCATCAGCAGCGTGGTGTCGACCGGCGGGAAGTACTACGCAGGCGGGACCAACCTGCTGGATCTGATGAAGGGCGGGGTGGAGGCACCACCGGCACTGGTCGATCTCCGCAGACTCAGCCTGAAGAGCATCGTCGCCACCGAGGCTGGTGGAGTTCTCATCGAGTCGGGCGTCAGCAACAGCGCGATCGCCAACCATCCGCTAATCCGCACCCAGTATCCGGTGTTGTCGCAGTCGATCCTGTCCGGAGCCACCACCCAGTTGCGGAACATGGCCACCGCGGGGGGGAACCTGCTGCAACGCACCCGCTGTCCGTACTTCATGCAAACCGCCTTCACACAGTGCAACAAACGGGTTCCCGGGTCCGGATGTGCGGCGAAGAACAGCTTCAACCGCGAGCACGCCCTCTTTGGTGCCAGCGATGCCTGCGTCGCGATCCACCCGTCGGACATGGCGGTCGCGTTGGCCATCCTCGACGCGGTCGTGCACGTGCGCGGCCCCCACGGAGCGCGCAACGTTCCCTTTACCGAGTTCTTTCGGTTGCCCGGTGACGAGCCCGAGTGCGACAACACGCTGCATCCCAACGAACTGATCGTCGGTATCGAACTGCCCCCGTCGCCCTACGCCGAGCACTCCTGGTACCTGAAGGTCCGCGACCGGCACAGTTACGCGTTCGCCCTGGTGTCGGTCGCGGCGGGGCTTTGCATCGTCGACGGCACGATCCGGGCCGCGGCGATCGGCATGGGTGGCGTCGCCGCGATGCCATGGCGTGTTGCCGAAGCAGAAGACAGCCTGGTCGGGCAGCAGCCCACCGAGGCGGCGTTCCGCCAGGCGGCGCGGCTCGCCATGACAGGCGCGCAACCACTGAGCCAGAACGGTTTCAAGGTCGACCTCGGGATGCACAGCGTGGTGCGGGCGTTGACGATAGCGGCCGAAGTGCTTCGGTGAGCGGCGGGTCGAACATCGTCGATGTGCGGACGACGGGCATGGCATCCCACCTGACGTGCGCCACGGAGTCCACCAATCACGGACGTCCTCGCCTGACGACTTGATCTCGCCCAATCGCAATATCAGTCAACCGCAGTTTCATCAATGGTTGCTGCGCTTGTAGGTTCTCACGTTCGACTGCATCTTGAGGTGGGCTTGACTTGCGACTATTCGATTCGCCTCACGTCCACTGCACCGCAGTTTGTCTCACGAACCGCTTTCATTCCTACAGAAGCCTCGAAGGACACTAGCGGCCCGGTCATCTCAGGGATCGTTGGCGTCGCCGATGTCCAACTCGGCGACGAGGCGGGCCAGGTCCGGCCGCCGCGACCGCTCCTGCCACGCCGCCCAGGTGTGCCGAGCACAACGCTAGGCGCTGGTGCGACCAACCAGTCGAACGGAGGCATCCGCACCAACGCGACGACGAGCGCTGTGCACAGGATCCACACTGCGTTGCACGGCCACGTGCTTGCCCTCTGCGAGCCCGCGGGTATCGAAGCGGATCGCGAAACGACGATGAACCGTGCGCTCAAGCTACTCCGGCAGAATCACCCTGCTCATGGCTGACAGCGGGCCGCGCGCCGACGACATCACCAGAGTGCTCGGGGCGGTAGCGACGGTGCTCGATTCCCTCAACCCGCTTCGGAACAACGCGAGCGTCGCGCACCCGAACGCGCAGCTGCTTGACGAACCCGAGGCGCACTTGGCGATCAACGCCGCACGCTCGGTGTTCGCATTCCTGGACGCGAAGCTCGGCGCTATGCACCGAACAGCTGCGCCGACCTGCTACCCCGTGAAACTGAAAGCTGGCAACCTGGCAGTGGCAGTGGCAGCGGAGGGGGCGGAGCAGCCCGATTGGCCGCGTTCGTGGCCTGCTGCCCGACCGCGGCGAACCGCCAGCGAGCGGCATCAACAGCCCAGGCGGTGATGACCAGGCCGACTCCGCCGTCCGGGGGCGCTAGGACGCCTTGCACGTGCAGAAACCATGCGGCATGGCCCACTTCTTGGCAGGCTGACGAGGCGTTGCCATAGATGTCATCGTCTTCTAGTCCTACCGCTCCTACCGCTTCGCGAGCTTCTGGGGTCGTGAGATCTAGCACTGCCAGGTCGGTGACGTTGACGATGTGCAGCCGGTAGGAGGCGCCAAGCAGCTTCTCCGGGCTCCCGAGTCTAACTAATAATTGAGAGCAGCGATTATGTTGCGGACCAACAAAATCCGGTCCTCACACCGTGTCGTCGGGTGGCGGACTGCGTGCCCAGGCGGGCGTAGTCGAGTCATTGCGGAACATGCTGTTCATCGTTTCGCTGGAGTCGACATCAGGCGCGCTGAAACGTTCACCGCGCATAAACCGGACTCAGATGGTGCATTTCAGCCCGACGTGGGCGGCGTGGTACCCGAGCCGGCAATAGAACGCCCGAGCCCTTTCGCGAGCCCCGTCTGTGGTCACCTGCGCCAACTGTGCCCCGTGAGCTCGGCCGTAGTTGTGTGCCCACTCGACGAGTGCAGTACCTAGACCCTGTGCGCGTTCGGCTTTGGCGACCCGTAATCCCTCGATCTGCAGCCGGGTGGCGCCGCCGCGGGACAGACCGGGAATGATGGTCAATTGCACAGTCGCGACGACCATATCGGAACCGTCCAGGACGACTCCAAGATAGTTGGATCGGTTGCGAATGACGATGTCGTAGGCTGCCTCGTAGCGTTCGAGCTCGGCGCCTTCGCGATCATGACCGAATTCGTCATCGGAGAGCAGCTCGGCGATCACCCCCACGTGTTCGCGCGTCGCGCGCTGTACACGGAATGTGCGGCCCGCCACCCGCAGCAGTCCTCGGACGGAGGACTGCGCCAGTGCCTGTAGGCGCGCCACCAACAGGTCCAGCCACGCCCCCACGTTGGTTCGTGCCTCCGCGGTATCCGGGTAGCGGCATCGCAGATGTAGCCCGGACTCGACCTGGATGAACCAGAGCATGACGCCGTCGGTGTGGATGCTCGCGCTCACATACTGGGCGTCGAGTCCGACCGAGTCGATGCGCACCGGAAGTCTGCGTTGGTCCAGCCAGGAAATCGCGAACATGCCGGGCGCGATGGGCATTCCACCCCACCGAGCCAGCACGTCGGCCAGTGGCCAGGAGCCAAGCTGCACGGCTTCTTTGACGGCGGCGGCCGCGGCGTGCGGCTCGGCGACCGCCGACTCCAGGACCGAATTGGTGATGAACCAGCCCACCGAGTCGTGCCATTTGTCTTCAAATCGGCTGTGCACGGGGAAGACCGCGCGCAGCGGCGCCCCGGCCAACTGGCGGGTCACCGCAGTCATGGCGACCACTGCGAGTGCCAGCGTCGAGACACCGTCATTGCGTGCCTGCGCGGCGAACGCGGCGCCGTCATCGACATCGAATACGTCACGTACTTCAACGCGTTCCGGATGCGGCCCGGACTCCCCCAACGGCAGCGGAAACCGTGGCATTACCCCACCGCTGTCGCTGATGATTTGTGCCCATCGCGCGCGCACGAGGTCCGGCGCCGCGGGACGGTCCAACAGTGCTTGGGTATGCGCGACAAACGCCGGCGGCGGCGGCAACGACGACGTACGTCCGATCCGCGCGTCGGCGAGCATCGACAACAGGTCCCGGGCAATCACCAGCATCGACCACATGTCCACGTGAGCGTGGTCGGCCGCGATCACCACCGTCAATCCGGCGGCAGTCTCTAACACACACAACCGATGTGAGGGCCGCTGATAGGGCGAGCACGTCGCATTGAGAACTACTCGCAGCGCGTCGTTGACCGCCTGGCCCGGAGTGATCGCATGCTCTACCCACTTGCCTGGGCGAACATCGATCTCATGCAGCTGCGGATCGCCGTCCGCCCCGGGTGTGAATGCCGTTCGCAGGGTGCCGTGGCGGGCGATCACGGCCAGCCACGCATCGGCCAGCGATTGCCGGCTGACCCCAGCCGGCAACCGAATGGACAGCGCCATCCAGGAGCCGGATCGCGCACCTGCACCAACGTGTATGCGCTGGTCAAAGGACACCGGAAGCTGCCGGCCGAGGCCAGACACCGACACGTCGTAGCCCCAGAGTCGTCCGAACGGTAGCCGTAGGTGCGCCACGTTGGTCAGCCGCATGGCGGTACCCTAACGCCCCAGATAGGCTGAACGCTCAGTCAGCGCGGTCGGCTCCGGGGCGAGTCGTCCGGTCGTGAAAAGAGTTGCTTGATGTCCACTTTCGTGGTCCCGGGAGCAGAGCTTGCGGTCGGACTGAGCGACGAAGGTGGTCACCCGGTAGTTCAACTGCACGGACTGACCTCCAGCCGCGCGCGCGACCGGGTGCTCAATCTCGACCTCGGCAGGGGGCTCAGCGGGACCCGATTGCTGCGGTACGACGCACGCGGCCACGGCAAGTCGACCGGGCGCAACGTCCCCCAAGATTACCGGTGGGAACGCCTTGCCGAGGATCTTCTACGACTGCTAGACAAATGTTTTCCCGGCGAACGGGTGCACGGAGTCGGCCCATCCATGGGTACCGGCACGCTGCTGCACGCGGCTGCCCGCGAGCCGGACCGCTTCGTCGGTCTCACGCTGATGGTGCCGGCCACTGCTTGGCAAACCCGGCCCGCGCAGGCGGCCAATTACCGGGTTGCGGCCGACATTATCGAAACCCAGGGAGTCGGGGCATTCATCGCCTTGGGGCGTGCGGCGACTCCGCCACCAGCCACGGTCGGCGCGCCCGAAACAGTTCCCGACGTTGCCGATGCGTTGCTGCCATCACTGTTTCGCGGTGCGGCTCTCAGCGACCTTCCCGCCCGCTGAAGCCCTTGCCGGAATCAATGTGCCGACGACGATTCTGGCCTGGATCGGCGACCCGGCGCATCCGCTGTCGACCGCGGAATCACTTGCCGCACTATTGCCGCAGTCAACACTCACCGTGGCGCACACCCCGGCCGACGTTGAGACCTGGCCCCAGATCCTGCGCCAAGACGTCGCCCGCACAGGCTGATTGACACCGCCGGGCGCTCAGGTCGGGAACCGTCTTGCTACAGCTGCGTCATCATGACGGGGTGACGCACAGGTCGGAATCCGTTGAAGGCGATATCGCGGACGGCCTAAATCTCCGTCCAGAGCATCTTGCCTCTCTTCAACCACTGCGTTTTTGCTCCGTCTGACTTGCTCCAGCTCGAAATGGGTTGCAGCTGAGACTTTGGTGACCTGCTCGTCACATGGCGAACGACGCGCCGTTGGGATTGAACAACCCGCGTGTCTCAGGAACTTGGCGGATCCGCCCGGCTGTCACGGACACCCGGCGATGATCCCGAGCACCGCGACCACGTCGATTGGCTCAACCGGCTCAGGTGGGACAGGCGCTGGGCCGAAGAACTCGTCGAGCATCTCTTCTTCGACTTTTGTGGTTAGGTTCCTCACCTCGTCGTCATCCCGCGAACAGGGGAGCCGCAAAGGGTCGCACCCAGCCGGGCGAGTAGTCAATTTGCTTTGCTAACGTTGCCGATTCAACCTGCCGCCCAACCAAATCAGCGCTTCGCGCTTTGGCTTCAGACGCGGATGAACTTCTGTTCTCCCACGCCGAACATGTCGTCGACCAACAGGTCGACGTGGTCGGTGTGGATCCGGCCTCCGAACCAGCCGTACGGGGCGTAGTACTCGGCGAGCGATCGGCGAGGGCCGACGTGCATCTCAGAACGGACCGTGGGCGTGAACCGGATGTCGACCTGGCCCGACCCATCGGCGTCGCGGACTATCCAGGTGCCCCACGGCCCATCAGGTCGTTCCACGTGGACGGCGGGCAGTCGGTAAACCCGGTCGCCGAGCCAGACGGCATTCTCGTTGTAACGCTGCGGGTCACGCACCTGATTGTCGGTCAGGTTGAAGCCCTCGACACGCCCCCCCTCACCGCGGCGCACCGCAGTCACCCAGTCATAGCGCATAGGCCGCGGGTAGTCCCCGTGGTGATCGTCGAGGATCATGAACGAACGGTCCGGGTCGAACACGTTGAACTCCGCGCCGGCGCGGAGCGTGCCGGCGAACGGCATCATCGTCTTGTGCGAGTACAGCGCACGGTCGTCGGCAAAGGGATGACAGATCACCAGGTGCCCGGCCTCTCCTTGGCCGCAGCGACCGGCACCGTGCAACTCAAGCGGCGACAGAGCACCGCGCCCCGGATGGCTCGCGTCGACCGCGACCAGGCCCGAGTCCATCTCGTTGGTGAGTTGCACCGAGAAACGTCCGACGCGACCGTGCGAACGGGTGCGGTCCAGGCCGCGAGCGACGTGCACCATCGAGGTCGGCACCTTCTGCTCCCACCGACGGATCGTTGCCGCGTGCTTGTCGACGACAAGCACCTGAAGCAGCGAAATCGACTTCGTGTCGTAAATGGCACCGAGAACGAACAACGATTCGTCGCCGACCTGGAACGCCTCCCACTCCTTGAGCCTGGCGTTACGCGCGGCGCGCTGCAGGCGACCAAGAGCCCCCGTGGCGGTAACGATGTCGAGCGGGTTGATCCGCGCGATCGGTCCATCGTAGGTACCGAACCTATAGCGACCGTCGAGCACCAACTCGGCGGGTGGCAGCTCGTGCGTTCGCAGCAGGCCGGACTGACCGGAAGTCGGCGGGGTCTCGGTATCCACCGTCGAATCGTACCGAGAGGTGGCGAGATCAAAGCCATGGCGCGTATGCGGGCAACCAATCGCGCGGATCGACGGCCAAACGGCATTCCTACACAGCCGAGATTCGCGACCGTGCGGAGGTCCACACTGACGACGAGCTCCCCGCCGTACACCATGAGGTCCGGGTCGCAAATGCCGCACTGTCCCACAAAGCCGACGTGGCCGGCCCACACTACGATCGCGGTTCATGACCCAAGAAGCACCTGGACCGGCGTCGGCGCAAGCACAGGCGGGTGAGATTGCCCCCCTCGACGTCGTCGGCTCCGGAATCCTTCCCCCGGTCGCTGCCCGAGTGCGCCGACTATTTTGGCTGCTCGAGCGGTCGGCGCCCCCTCTAGGATCGCGGTGGGCAGTCGAGCTATGGTGCACCCCACCGGTTCTCGAGTCGAGTCTGCGCATGCCGCCGGGTGTGTCCCCGGGCAGGCCGATAGAAGCGTATTGGGATGGGCACCGAGTCGCTGGTGAGGAATGGGGAGAGGGGCCGCCGGTATATCTGGTACATGGCTGGGGCGGCCAGCGCCCGCATTTGGCAGTCTTCGTCAAGCCGCTGGTGAAGGCCGGTTATCGGGTCGTCGCGTTCGACTTGCCTAGCCACAACGAATCTGATCCGGGTGCGCTTGCGCCCGGGCGTACCACCGCAATCGAGTGCGCCCACGCGATCGCAGCCATGATCGAGACCCACGGGGCCGCCCACGCGGTGGTGGCTCACTCACTCGGAGCCAATGCGACTGCATTTGCAGCGGCGGAGGGCGCGAAAGTAGGGCGCTTGGTCTTCTTAGTGCCAATGGCTGACTTCCCTCTCTATCTCGACCTATTCGCCGCACGCCACGGCTTCGGCCGCCGGATCCGCTCGGGCCTGCAGCTTCGTCTCGAAAAACGAATCGGGATGCCGCTGCAAGAAACGAACATGACGCGGCTCGGTCGACGAGCCAACTACCCGCCCTTGCTCCTCATCCACGACCCCGACGACCCGGACAGCCCCTATGCCGCCAGCGAACGACTGGCAACGTCATGGGAAGGCGCACGATTACTGACCACACGAGGGCTCGGCCGACTAGCTCATTACCGAATCCTGCGTCACCGCAACGCTATTAACGCCGGACTCGAGTTCATCGGCGACCAATCGGCTGAAAGTTGATCGCAGGCGGCGCATCAAACCCGGGTCGAGAGGTACGCGAAGCGGGGTGGATCGACCTTTACGTGACTCTGAACGGTGCAACGTGGCAGATGGGCGGATTCCTCGGACCGACTGCTTGAATGCTCGTCGCCCCGATCCCTGAATCGCCTGTAAATCTTTTACAGGCGATTCAGTCCAACCCAGTTCACGGGCCAGCTCGAATACCGGCATCTTCTGCCGTGGTGGCGGGTTTAGTTTCATCGACTAGCCAACTTGTTAAATACTCAGGGGCCGCTTGTTAATTTTCGTTGCAACTCGACAACTTCTTCTACCTTCCGTCACCTCGCCATGTTGGCGAAGCGCGACAAGTGCAGTTGATGCGCGACTGTCACCGTCTTGGTAGGACCGTTACGGTGTTTGGCGAGAATGAAATCCGCTTCGCCACCACGTGGATCATCACGGTCGAAGGCATCCGGCCGGTGCAAAAGAATCACCATGTCAGCATCTTGTTCGAGCGAATTATGCGCGCTGATCCCATTTGCGATGAAATTGTGTGTGCCACTTACAGTTCCGTCATAAACGTCATGTTCACCAATGCTGGTGACTTCGACGATTCGATCCCAGAATGCATCGCTGGTTGCCAATGCGTGAAGCTCGGGATCGTCGAGCGCTGCCGCAATCCTGTGCAGGTACGGCCTGCCCGGTGCGTGTTGCGACTTCGAGTCGTAAACCCGTACGCTCGCATTGGTCTTTAATCCCCCACTCGCAATGGCCTTGCGGGTCATCGCCTTTCGCACCTTGCCCCACACGTCCGTGGGCACAGTGTCCGCACCGGGGCGACGGACCCGCGGTACCAGTTGTTCGAGCACAAATGCCGCAGACTTGCTCCGCGCGCCGTAGACACCGACCTTGGTCAAGAACGCAGTTTGATTTTCCGCCCTATCGATCCACAGATGCCAGCAGTCTCGGTATCCCGCCTTACGCACTCGCTTAATCCTGCTCTGGACGCCAATTCGCAGCAGCAATTGGGCGATGTCGTCGACTAAACGTCGGCTTGTCGACGCGTAGTAGATTTTTCCCTGCCCAGCGACGTGTTCCCACCGCACTGACCCATCCGTGGCCCAAAGGTGGCGGAGGAACAGCGCCACCTGGTCATTGGGAGCACGAAATACTGGCTCCGGCACAAACTTTTCGTAGCTTCGCCGCCCGAACAGCCCCAGGCCGTCGAGCCACGCCGCAATCGGGTTCCGCTTCCCACGCGCGAGTCGCTCTGGCGACGGCAACCGCAGCGTGGTTACCCGCGCCGCCGGGTAATCGTCGCGCACGGCCGTCACGCCGAAGTGTGCGGCAGAGATCGTCACCGCCGCAAGGTTCGCCTCGTCGACCGACGCGTAGCGGATCGGCTGGCGCTTCACGCATGACCCGTCGCCGATCATGTGGGCAAGCAGCATCACCTCGGAATCTTCCATCCGCTGCGTGTCGACCGGCTCCGGCACCCGCCGGGGTACCGCGATGCGATCCCCAACCTTCAGCTGCTCCAACGGAGTCCAGCCCTCGAGCTTCATGAACGGATGGTTGCCGGTGGCCTCGACCTCACGCCCCGAGGCCAGGCGAAGCCGGAACACCTCCTTGCGCCCGCTGGGGAACACGTTGGTCATGGGCCGGGCCACCATCCGCCGCTGCTCGTCCAGCGACCACACCAGTGGGCGCTCACCGGTCCGCATCAGCTCACCAAACGTGACCTCAGCGCCGGTGTCGGCGCGCAGAATACGCGTGGCCGCGGTAAGACATCCCGACTCGCGAAGGTCAGACAACATCGGCTTCTTGTCCGTGCGCTGCTCGGGCCCGCGGTTGAGCTGGCTGATGGCGATCACGGGAACCTCGAGTTCCTTGGCCAACAGCTTCAGATGCCGTGAGAACTCCGACACTTCCACCTGTCGCGACTCGTGCTTCTTGCCCGACGTCATCAGCTGCAGGTAGTCGACCACGACCAGCTTAAGGTCGGCTTTCTGGCGCAGCCGGCGCGCCTTCGCGCGGATCTCCATCATCGTCAGGTTGGGCGAGTCGTCGATGTACAGTGGGGCCTCGCTGATTTCGCTCATCCGCCGTGCCAGCCGCGTCCAGTCGTCGTCGTTCATGCGGCCCGAACGCATATCGGAGAGCTTGATTTTGGCCTCCGCCGAGAGCAGCCGCATCACGATCTCGGACTTGCTCATCTCCAGCGAAAAGATCACGCTGCCCTTGCGGTGTTTGATCGAGCACGACCGCATGAAGTCCAGACCGAGGGTGGAGTTGTGCGTCGGCACCATTCCGCGGCCGGCCAGGTACAGATGCGCGGGGTTGTCCACCTCGACGCAGCGCACAGGAACGCTGGGCACCCGGCGCACCGACTCGATCTGCAGCACCGGCGCCATCACGGCGGCAGCGGTCCGCCGCTCAGCGCACCGAGCGTGGCCCGTGATGGACCCTGCCGCCACGATCGTGTCCAGGCCAGAACGCAATTGAGCCGACGTCCGGATGCCGTGACCCGTCGGCCATTGATGCGTCGCGTCGGCGACTATGGCTGTGCCGTCGGAGAATTGGATCTGGTAGCACGGCCGGCCCAATAAGACCTCAGTGGCCGCCGCCACCCGGGTCGGCAATCCGTCGGCATCGAGCAACTCATCACCGACGGCGACGTCGCCCATCGTCGTCCAACCTGCCGGCGTTGGCAGCGGCGTATCGAGCGCGAGCGCCTTGCCCACACCGGGCCGGGCGGCAACGATAATCATCTGCCCCGGATGCAGCCCATTGGTCACCTCGTCGAGTTCGGTGAACCCGGTCGGCACGCCGCGCGACATACCGCCGTTGGAGGCGATGGCGTCGATCTCGTCCATCGTCGGCTGCAGCAGATCCTCGAGCGGCACGAAGTCCTCGGAAAGTCGCCGGTCGGCGACGTCGTAGATTTCGGCCTGCGCGCGGTCGACAATCTCGGCCACATCGGCACCCTCGGCGCCCGCGTAGCCGTACTGCACGACCCGCGTTCCGGCCTCTACCAGCCGGCGCAGGAGCGCCTTCTCGGCCACGATGCCCGCGTAGTAGCCCGCGTTGGCGGCGGTCGGCACCGTCGAGATGAGGGTGTGCAAATAGGGCGCGCCGCCGATCCGGCGCAGCAGCCCGCGGCGGTCCAGCTCGGCGGCCACCGTCACCGCGTCGGCCGGCTCCCCACGCCCGTACAGATCCAGGATCGCGTCGTAGACGTTCTGGTGCGCCGGGCGATAGAAGTCGCCCGGCCGCAGGCGTTCCAGCACATCGGCGATGGCGTCCTTGCTCAGCAGCATCCCGCCCAGCACCGACTGCTCGGCGGCTAGGTCCTGTGGGGGTTGTCGGCCGAAGTCTTCACTTGGTGATGAAGCATCCATGCCGGGGTGCGGCAGATCATCGACGACCGCCATGGACCCTCACCTCCTCTGACATAGGTCGACTCGAACATAGATTCGACAGGTGACGGTCCGAGCGTAAGCTAAGGCACTGACACCCCCACCCCAAGCACCCGCATTACTTCGCGCCGGGACGACGGTAAACGTTGCTGGCGAGTCCTCCAAGGGGCTCCTGTTCATAGAGCTGTGCATCGTGTGTGCATATCCGTCGACACCAGTGTTGAACGGGTTGTGGAGAACCTGTGGATTAATCCGAGGGGTTACGACATCACCGCAGCTAAGCGTCGTACAACGACACCCATTTGGTGTGGACAACAATCTCTTCGGCGTGTCGGCCCAGGTTACTGCTCCGGGCGTGTTGGCTTTCGACGAGATTTTCGTCGCGTTACAGGTCGGTAACGCGCGTTGTCGCCGAACACGTGTGAAATAGTTCGCCAGCCTCGCCACTGACTTCCCCAGCGGCCCGCGCTCAACGCACGAACGACCCCGGCGGGGGCCGATCACGGCCGCCGCCGGGGGTCAGCAAATGCTGTGGCTTAGCTGTCCGCGACGACGTCGATGGAAACCACGACATCGATTTCAGGATGCAGGTGCACCGACACCGGGTGATTCCCGATTGACTTGATATGCGATTTGGGCAGCCGGACTATCCGCTTGTCCAGGTTTGGGCCGCCCGCCTTCTTGATGGCTGCGACCACATCACCGGGCGTCACCGAGCCGAATAACTTGCCGGAATCGCCCGCCGTCTTCACTGCCAGCGCGACCGGGCCCAGCGCCTCGATCGCCGTCTTGATTTCGGTGGCGTGTTCCAGGTCGCGAACCGTCTTGGTTTCGCGGGCCCGGCGGATCTCGTCGGCCTGCTTTTGGGCGCCGCGCGAGGCGACGATCGCCAAGCCGCGGGGCAGCAGGTAGTTACGGCCGTAACCGTCCTTGACCTCGACAGTGTCGCCGAGGGAACCCAGGTGGTCGACATCAGCCGTCAGAATCAGCTTCATCGTGTTCGTAGCTTTCCGTTGTACTTCACGTAGTTACTGCCGGTTACCGCGAAGCGGAGGTAAAGGGCAGCAGGGCCACCTCGCGGGCGTTCTTCACCGCGATCGCGATGTCCCGCTGGTGCTGCACGCAGTTGCCGGTGACACGGCGCGCACGGATCTTGCCACGCTCACTGATGTAGGTGCGCAGCAGCGTGGTGTCCTTGTAGTCGATGTTCTGGCCCTTTTTGGAGCAGAAGACGCATTTACGGGCTTTGATCGGCTTTTCCGGAGCCGGGCGCCGCTTGCTGGAGGACTTGGCCATGGATGTCTTTCTTTGTCGTTACAGGTCTGAAGGTCTTTATGTCATCTTTAGTCAGAAGGGCGGTTCGTCGTCGCCGCCGGCGAAGGAGCCCGACGCGGGCGCACTCCCCCACGGGTCGTCCGCGGGTGCGCCGCTGGGCTGCGCCGGCGCCGGCGCCGGACGGGAACCACCGCCGCCGCCGCCAAAGCCGCCACCGCCGCCGCTGCGGCTGGCCTTGTTGACCTTGGCAGTCGCGTACCGAAGCGAGGGACCGATCTCGTCGACCTCGACCTCGACGACGGTGCGCTTCTCACCTTCGCGCGTCTCGAAGGAACGTTGCTTGAGCCGCCCGGTGACGATCACCCGCGCTCCCCGGGTGAGGCTTTCGGCCACATTCTCGGCGGCCTCCCGCCAGATGTTGCAGCGCAGGAACAGCGCCTCGCCGTCCTTCCATTCCCCGGTCTGCCGGTCATAGATCCGCGGCGTGGATGCGACGGTGAAATTCGCGACGGCGGCACCCGACGGAGTGAACCGCAGTTCGGGGTCGGCGGTCAGATTTCCGACAACGGTGATGGTGGTGTCACCAGCCACAATTTCCTCCTGGGTCTGGGCATGCTGTGTCTGGGCATGTTCTCGCCGAGCCTACGCAAGGGCACAGACAACCGGCAGTCAGTGCTTGTCGGTGCGCATCACCTTGGTGCGCAACACCGACTCGTTGAGGCTGAGCTGACGGTCGAGCTCGGACACCGTGGCCGGCTCGGCCTTCAGGTCGATGACGACGTAAATGCCCTCGGCGTGCTTGGCGATCTCGTACGCCAGCCTGCGCTTGCCCCAGATGTCGATCTTCTCGACCTTTCCGCCGTCCTTGCGGACGACGTTGAGGAACGTCTCCAAAGACGGGGCCACGGTGCGTTCGTCGAGCGTGGGGTCAAGAATGACCATGATTTCGTATGGACGCATGGAAACCTCACCACCTCCTCTGGTCTGCGCGGCCACGGTCGATCCGTGGCAGGAGGGTCGCCTGCGTCGGCAACCGGCCCAAGGCTACCGGACGGTGACCCGACCTGGGAAATCAGTCCAGCGGACTCACTTCCTCGCTTGCAGAAACTCGCCGGCCCTGGCCTTTGTCGCGTCGTCCGCCTTGGCCAGCGCGCCCGAGTCGAACGGCGGCTGCGGGTCGTATTCGATGAGCAGTTGAGCAGCCTGCGCCGCCTCTCGATCGACAAGCAGCTCAACCAGCCGCAGGGCCATATCGATGCCGCTGGACACCCCTGCCGCGGTGAGGATGCGCTGCGGTAGATGCTCGACGACGCGGTCGGGGACGTACCGCGCACCCAACTCGTTGAGCAGTTGCGCGGCCCGCCAGTGGGTCGTCGCGGTAAGTCCATCGAGCAAGCCCGCGGCGGCGAGCAACAGCGCACCGGTGCACACCGAGGTGGTGAATGTGGTGTGCGGGTGCACCGATTGCAGCCAGCCGCGGATGGTTTCGTCGTGGATCAACTTGCGGGTACCGATGCCGCCGGGGACCACCACGACATCGGGTGCGTCCACTTCGTCGAAGCTGGCATCGCAGACAACGCCGAGCATGTCGTTTTCGGTACGCACTTCACCCCGCTGCTGCCCGACGAACAACACGTCGATCGACGGAATGCGTTGCAGCACTTCGTAAGGCCCGACGGCGTCGAGCGCGGTGAATCGCGGGAAGAGTGGGATCGCGACCAGCATCATGCCTGCCTTACGCCGGCGTCGTCTTCGGCCTCGGTCTCGGTATCGGCGTCGGCGTCGGCGTCGGCGTCAGTGTCGGTGTCGGTGTCGGTGTCGGTGTCGGCCCGCGATGGTGCCGCCGGGACCGACCGCCGCAGCCCGGCCGGGCGCAGCCAGTCCGGGAGCCAACCGGGCGGGACGTCGGGGGCGCGGTCGAAAGGACCGCCCGCCGGATCGTCCACCCGCCCACCCCAGCGCACCAGATCCTCGTCGGGCCGGTAGATCTGACGGACCACCAGTGCACACAGCAGCAAGACCGCGATGTCGCGCAGCAGCACCGTCGCAGTGAACCACTGCTGGGGCAGCGAGCGGTTCGGATTGCCATACAGGTAATACATCCGCGGCACCCACACCAGCGCGTCAATCGTCATCCACGCCAGCAGTATCCGGCGGTGCGGCAAGGCCAGCACGGCCAGCGGCACCAACCACAGCGAGAACTGCGGGCTCCACACCTTGTTGGTCAACAGGAACGTCGCCACCACCAAGAACGCCAACTGCGCCATCCGCGGCCGCTGTGGGGCGGTGAAGCGCGATGTAAGCGATTGCCGCACAGCACAATACGAATAACACCGTGACCACCGTGTTGAGCACCATCGGCGGCTCCCAGAAACCCAGCTTGGGATCGAAACCGCTCCAGCCGGTGAACGATTTCACGACGTTGTACAGCGAGTCCATGTCGTCCCCGCGACGGGCGTTGAGCCGGAAAAACTCCGACCACCCCCGCGGAAAGAGCAGCAGCACCGGCAGATTCACCAAGCAGCCAGGTCAGCACCGCCGCGACCGCGGTGCGCGCTACCCCACCGAGACGCCCGGTCCGAATTCCCAGCACCAACAACGGGCCCAAGAACAACAACGGATACAGCTTGGCCGCGGCGCCGAAGCCGATCAACACACCGGCCAGCACCGGTCTTCGCCGCGCCCACGCCAGCAGCCCGCTCATCGCGAATGCCGTTGCCAGCGCATCGAAGTTGGTGAAGATCTGGAAGATCACCAGCGGAGAGGCGGCCACCAGCGCGGCATCCCAAATCCGGCGGCCGGACATACCCGCGGTCGCCCACACGGTCGCCAGCCAGGCCAGCGCCAGCCCGAACGCGGCGACGTCGAAGAACATCACCACCTCGGCGATCACCGGAAGGGCGAGGACCTTGCTGACCGCGGTGTAGGTCTTGGCCAGCGCCATCGACACGTACTGGTAGACCCCGGTCAGCACCGGATACTCCATGTATCGCACCGCGGGCTGGCCGTCGTAGCGCGCCTGCGGCGCGCCGCTGGCGTCGCTTTCGACCCAGCTCGACTTGTACGGAAATTTGCCCTGGTTCAACAACTCGGCGCCGTAGAGCGGCACCGTGTCGGAGTAGCACAACTCGTAGTAGGCGCGCTGGTTTTCCCAGTTCGCGACGCGCTGATCACCCGGCCCGCTGCCGGTGCTCTGCAGGCAGGCCGCCTTCGTCGACCAGCCAAGCGCCAGGAACACCAGCGCGATCGCAAACATCACCCGCAGCGGGGTCATCAGCCGGGTGCGGCCGATCAACGCGTGCCGGCCTACCGGCCCACCGACGACCTCGGCCAGAGCGGCGCCCAAATAGTCGGTGCGGCTGGGGCAATCGCGGTTGTCGACGCTACGCCGATCGGCGGCCATCGGCTCCGGCGAGATGGTGGCCACCTTCCTTATCTGTGTTGGGGACCCCCGTAAAGGTGGATCCGTTTGGTTGTTCATCGTTGAACGATCTCACTTCCGCTCCGTGTTGAGGGCGGTGGACCGCAGGCGGGGTCGAGGTGGAGCGCCCGCAGCGCAGCGAGGACGAATGACCTCGAGGCCGACGAGGATCCGCCGCATACTGGGTCGGCGCGGAGTGAGGCAAAAGATGTTGCGGTTCAAGTCATGTGATGCCTCCGCGAGTGCTCAGGGCCGAAGAGAAGCAAGCGTGGCGTGCCGGCGCCCAGCCTTATCTGGGTCCACGGACGACGGTCCGGCGACATGATGATGGATGGGGTGCCCGGCGTGCGGGCTGGTGATGGGTGCGGCCGCTCATTCTTTCCAGGGCGTCCACCCAGACAGCGGGTGGCGGCAGGAGGGTTGCAGGAGCTGACCGCGGGCATCAATTGATTGATGGGCATGGCACGCACAGCTGGCATCTCAGGCGACCTCCCGGACGGATTGGGGTGGGCTCAGTGCGGCATCACCGAGTTCGCGCAGGGTGTGATAGCAGCGACGCAAGATTTTGCGTTCGACCGCCAGGGTCGGGTTCTTGCCGTTGTGGCCGTCGTGCTTGACCGCCAGCTGGTGGTAGTAGCCGTAATCGGGGGAACCGGGCCGAGCCGCGCACTTGGCCGCCTCGAAGGTGGCCCAACGCAGTTCGGGCGAGCCTTGCCGGGACAGATGCCCGGGTGAGCGTTTGGTATCGGAGGAATACACGGTGACGTCCATGCCCGCGAAGCGCACCAGCTGATCAGAGCTGGAAAACCGGCGTGCGTCACCGATCTCGGCCCAGATGATCGCCGCGCATAACCACCCGATGCCGTAGTGGCGGGCCTGCAGCGCCTGACAGCCCTGCTGGTGTCGAGCGAAGTTCACCAATTGTGCTCGCAGCGGCACAATCTCGGCACCGAGCTCATCAATGCGCCGCAGTGCCGTGTCCACATACTGGCGTCCCACCCCCGACAACTCCGCACCGGCGAGCGCGTCGCGACCCGCCACCGACAGCAACGCGGCGACCGGCGGGCAGCCCTGATGGAACAACTGGGCGTGGATGCGCTGCTGCCAGGCGCGGCGCTGTTCCATCAGCGCGCAATACAACCGGCCCAAGGTGCGAACCTCCACCACATGCGCCGGCGGGATCCACGACTCGGGGAAGCGGCCCTCCACCAACAGCGTCCGCAAATGCCGTGCATCGGCGCGGTCGGTCTTGGCGCGCTTCTTGGGCCCCCGCAACCCCGCGATCTCGGCCGGATCCCCCAAATGCGCCACCACCCCCGCCATGGCCAGCTCCTCGACCACATACCGCCACCCCGTACAGCCTTCCAGCGCAAACTCCGCGTCCCCGCTCGGGCAGTGCTTGCCCAGCCAACCCCGCAGTGTCTTGCGTGTGGCCGGCCGGATCTCACCGCAGTGCACCAAGCCGTCGTCGTCCACGTAATCGAACGTGATCTGCTTCCGGTGCACGTCAAACCCGCCTACCATCGTCATCAGTGGGACCTCCTCAAGCTCCCGAAAAATTTCTCTGACGCCATATCAACGAGCGTCTGAGCTGAGGGGGTCCCCATCACATGTCATCTTTCAGCGCCGGTCACGGCGGCGATTGGGAGGGTGGTTGGCCGGGTGCCGCCGACGGCTGGGGTGCCTGGGGCGTGATGGTGATCGTGGTGGGCGGACCCACCGGGATGGTGACGCCCGGCGCCACCTCCACAGTCGGCTGGATGACGGTCTCCGACGGCGGCGTTACCGGTGGCGGAGGGGGCGCGGCCGGCACACCGGAGTAACCGCCGATGGCGGTCGGCTTCGGGAACGTCTCATTGGCGGTGCCCTTCAGCGCGCCGTCCATGGTCGCCTTCCAGATGTCGGACGGCAGGCCCGAGCCGTAAATGGCCCCGCCCGAGGCGGTGACCAGCGGCACGTTGCCTTCGGTTGTGCCCACCCACACCGCCGTCGACAGCGACGGCGTGTACCCGACCATCCAGGCGTCCTTGTCCGAGCTGGTGTCACCCAGCTGCGTGGTTCCGGTCTTGGCCGCCGACGCCCGCCCGCCTGCGAGGTTGTGGCCGCGCGAATAGCCGGCGATCGGTTGCATGGCCGCGGTGACGTTGTCTGCCACCGCCTTGGGGATGCGCTGTTCGCCCGCCTCGTCCTTACCGGTGGCGTCGAAAAGCACCTGGCCCTCCGCGTTGACGACCTTTTGCACGAAGTGCGGCTTGTGATAAATGCCGGACGCGGCCAGCGTGGCGTAGGCCGAGGCCATGTCGATCACCCGGGTCTGATACTGGCCCAACACGACACCGTTGTTGGGTGGCCCGCCCTTGCCATCTTCGGACAGGGTGTGTGCGACGCCGGGGAAGCTGGTTGCGATTCCGGCCTGGTGGGCCGCGTCGGCGACCGCGACCGCTCCGCCGTTGAGCTTGAGCATCAGCCGGTAATAGGAAGTGTTGAGCGACTGCTTGAGCGCCTCGGCGATGTTGCAGGTCCCGCAGCTCTCGCCGTCGACGTTGGTGATCTTGACGCCGTCGACCGTGAGCGGCGAGCTGTCTACCTGGTAGCCCAGACCGATCCCCTGCTCGAGGGCGGCCACCAGAGCAAAAACCTTGAACGACGATCCCGTCTGCAGCCCGGCCTGCGAGAAGTCAAATCCCTGAGCGTCATTGCCGCCGTAATAGGCGCGTATCGCGCCGTTTCGCGGGTCGATCGACACCACGCCGGCCCGCATGTCGGAAGCCTGCCCCTCGAGGTACTTCGCCACCGCCTTCTCCGCCGCCTGCTGGGCCTGCGGTTCGATAGTCGTGGTGACCTGCAGCCCTTGCGTGTTCAAGGTCTGCTCGTCGACGTTGAAAAGCTCCATCAGCTCCTTGGTCACCTGGCGCTGGATCAGACCGTTGGGCCCGGTGGTCTGGTTCTGCGCACGGGCCTGGTCCGGCGGCAGGGTCGTCGGAAAGACCTGCGCCGCGCGGTCATTCGATGACAGGGCCTTGGTCTCCACCATGCCGTCCAGGACCCAGTTCCAGCGGGCCTCGGCGCCCGTGGGATCGACGGCCGGGTCCAGCGTCGACGGCCGCCGGATCAGTGCCGCCAGCAGCGCCCCTTCGGAGACGCTGAGCTGTTCGACGGGCTTGCCGAAATACGCTTGGGCGGCGGCCGAAATCCCGTAGGCACCGCGGCCGAAGTAGATGATGTTCAGGTAGGCCTGCAGCACATCGTCTTTGGACCACTCCCCCGACATCTTGGTCGCGATCACCAGTTCCTTGGACTTGCGCAGCACACCGGCGAGCCCGTGTTGCGCGGAACCAACGAGCGCGTTCTTCACGTACTGCTGGGTGATGGTCGACCCGCCCTGCAGATCGCCGTTGCCGAACAGGTTGTTGGCCACCGCCCGCGCGAAGCCGGTGAAGGAAAAGCCTGGATTCGTATAGAAGTTGCGGTCTTCGGCGGCGATCACCGCCTGGCGCACGTGCACCGGAACCTGGCTCAGATTGACGTCGACCCGATTGCCCTCGGGCGGAACAATTTTCGCGATCTCCGAGCCGTCGCTGGCCAGGATCGTCGACACCTGGTTGGTATGGATATCACCCGGCCTCGGAATGTCGACAATGAAGTAGGCCATGCCGAAGGTGACGATCGGCAGGAAGAAAATCACCGCCGCGGTGAGATAGAGGCTGCGCCGCACCCACGTCCAGTTCAGCTGACGGTTGAGCTGCTGGAGCCAAGTCCCGTTCGCCCCGCTTGACGGTTCGCTTGGCGGGCGGCGGGGCCCCGGCCGCGGATCGCGCTTCGGGGGTGTCGGAGGCTGTGCAGGTCCGGAGTGCATGGATCTGGCACGCGTAGGAGCGTCGAGCGCGGCCTTGACCGCCTCGATGGAGTCCTTCCGCGCGGGCGATCGGTCATCGGCGACAGCCGGCAGGATCGTGGTCAAGCGGTCGTCGGGGGGAACGGCACGGCGCTGGCCCCCATCCGAACTCGAATGCTTGCCTGCAGGCTCAGTCGCTGACCCGTTCGGGTCGTCGCTGGACAACTGGTCGTGGCGCCCGTCGCTATTCACTGGCCGTGCGGGCGCCGTTGCGCGCCGTCCGCGTGCCGCGCGTCCCCCGAGGGGGAGGCGCTGCGCGCGCCGCGCCAAGCACGTACGACTTGACCAAGTGATTCCAGCTGCAGGTTCGGCATACCTCCACCACGTGGACCGCGAATTCTTCGAAGCGAGTCGCCAGCAGGACCAACTCCTCGGCGGTGCGCGCCGAGCCCGAAACCGCGCCCAGGTGTTCGCCGAACACCCACGACACCAGCGTGAGTTGCTCCTTACGGCAGATCGGGCACATCACCTGGCTCGGCTTCCCGTGAAACTTGGCGGCGCGCAACAGGTAGGGGTTTGCGTCGCAGACGTCGGATACACCGGTGCGGCCGGAGTAAACCTCGGCCAGCACCGAGCGGCGCTTGAGCGCGTATTCCACCACCTGTCGCTGCAGTCGCACGCTGACCAGAGTACGTCCCCAACCTCACCGCCGAAATGCGACCGACGCGGTTGCCCGGCCCAAGCCCGGGTATTCGGCAGCTCAAACGCAGGGCGAGCCCCTCCAGGCCTGGACGGTCCGGCTGAACCCTTAGTCACATCTAGTCACGTCGCGGCCGCAGTTCCGCGGTTGGTGGGGAGTTGAGGTGGATTCTGGATGTATTTGCCCTGGTAACGGCCGGCCGTTCCCGGCGTGGGCCCACCCGAATCCGCCCGAATCGCTGTGACAAATAACGCACAAACACCAGGTAGTGTTGTGGCAAATATATCGGGACGATACTATTACGCGAGACGTCGGACCATCGTAACGAATCAATTGACTAGCCACGCAAAGGAGGTGACTCGATGCTGGAGCTCGCCATCCTGGGTCTCCTCATCGAATCGCCCATGCACGGCTACGAACTGCGCAAGCGGCTGACCGGCTTGCTTGGCGCGTTCCGGGCATTTTCCTACGGCTCGCTGTACCCCGCGCTGCGACGCATGCAAGGCGAGGGCTTGATCGCCGAGAACGCGGCACCGGCCGGGACTCCGGTGCGGCGTGCCCGGCGGGTCTACCAGCTGACCGACGCGGGCCGCCAGCGCTTCGCTGAGCTAGTCGCCGACACCGGCCCGCACAACTACACCGACGACGGCTTCGGGGTGCACCTGGCGTTCTTCAACCGCACCCCGGCAGAGGCGCGGATGCGCATCCTGGAAGGCCGCCGCCGTCAGGTCGAGGAACGCCGCGAAGGGCTGCGCGAGGCATTGGCACGGGCCAGCAGCTCGTTCGACCGCTACACCCGGCAACTGCATCAGCTAGGGCTCGAGTCCAGTGAGCGTGAAGTCAAGTGGCTCAACGAGCTGATCGCCGCCGAACGGGCTATGCCCGAAGGTGCGGAACAGACGTAAACCCCCGCACCGCCCAAGCACTAAACGAACCACCCCCCGCAATACCAGACCGAAGATTATCAGGTTAAGGAGAACGCCCTATGAGTGAGCAGAGCGCGCCCCAGGCGTCGACGGAGGTTCGAGTCGCCATTGTCGGCGTCGGCAACTGCGCGTCCTCGCTGGTCCAGGGCGTCCAGTACTACCAGGACGCCGACGAGAACAGCACCGTCCCGGGCCTCATGCACGTGACGTTCGGCCAGTACCACGTCCGCGACGTGAAGTTCGTGGCCGCGTTCGACGTCGACGCCAAGAAGGTCGGCTTCGACCTCTCGGAGGCGATCTTCGCCTCGGAGAACAACACCATCAAGATCGCCGACGTGCCGCCCACCAACGTGACCGTGCAGCGCGGCCCGACGCTGGACGGCATCGGCAAGTACTACGCCGACACCATCGAGATCTCCGACGCCGACCCGGTCGACGTGGTCAAGGCGCTCAAGGACGCCAAGGTCGACGTGCTGGTGTCCTACCTGCCGGTGGGCTCCGAAGAGGCCGACAAGTTCTACGCCCAGTGCGCCATCGACGCCGGCGTGGCGTTCGTCAACGCGCTGCCGGTGTTCATCGCGTCGGACCCGGTGTGGGCCAAGAAGTTCGCCGACGCCGGCGTGCCGATCGTCGGCGACGACATCAAGAGCCAGGTCGGCGCGACCATCACCCACCGCGTGATGGCCAAGCTGTTCGAGGACCGCGGCGTCAGCTGGACCGCACCTTCCAGCTCAACGTCGGCGGCAACATGGACTTCAAGAACATGCTCGAGCGCGAGCGGCTGGAGTCCAAGAAGATCTCCAAGACCCAGGCCGTCACCGTCAACCTGACCGGCTCGCTGGCAAGTTCAACGACAAGAACGTGCACATCGGCCCGTCGGACCACGTCGCGCTGGCTCGACGACCGCAAGTGGGCCTACGTCCGGCTGGAGGGCCGCGCCTTCGGTGACGTGCCGCTGAACCTGGAGTACAAGCTCGAGGTGTGGGACTCGCCGAACTCCGCGGGCATCATCATCGACGCGGTGCGCGCGGCCAAGATCGCCAAGGACCGCGGCATCGGCGGCCCGATCATCGCCGGCCTCGGCCTACCTGATGAAGAGCCCGCCGAAGCAGCTGGCCGACGACGTCGCGCGCACGCAGCTCGAAGAGTTCATCATCGAGGGCTAGTTCGACCCAGTCGCATACCGATTTGCCCGCCTCAGAGCGACCAGCCGCGCCGCCAGAAAGTGCTGTCGCTCGGAGGCGGGCAAAACATATGCACCCCCGCTGAACTGGTCGGCCTTTCACGGTGCTAGGCAGTCGCTTAGCATTGCCACCTGATGGAAGTTCAGCCTGCTGCGTTCTTGCGAACCACGCTGCCCCTCGACCTGTCCCGGCTGGCGGAGCTGGACAGCGGCCGCTACCACTCGATTTGGTTCCCCGACCACATGGTCAGCTTCTGGCCCGACGCGATCTGGACTCCCGAGTTCACCGACCTGGCCGGCGCGTCGCCGTCCCCGCACCGCCACCTGGACGGCCTGGCGGTCGCGGCAGCGGCTGCGGTGCTGACCGAGAAGGTTCCCCTGGTCAGCGCCGTCGTCGACACCGTGCGCCGCCACCCATGCATGCTGGCGCAGACCGCGCTCACCATCGACCACCTGGCCAAGGGCCGTTTCATCCTCGGTCTGGGTAGCGGCGAGAGCGAGAACACGCTGCCGTACGGCTTCGACTTCTCCCGGCCGGTCAGCCGCTTCGAGGAAGCGCTGACGGTGATCCGGTTGCTATGGGAAAGCGACGGACCGATCGACTTCGACGGACGGTTCTACTCACTGCGGCACGCCCGCGTGGACACCGAACCGTACGACGGCCGGTTACCACAGGTCTGGATAGGCGCCAGCGGCCCGCGCATGCTCGACATCGCCGGCCGCCACGCCGACGGGTGGTGGCCGGCGGGCGCCTGGACTCCAGAGCACTACGCCGGGATGCTCTGCACGGTAAGGGCATCCGCTGACCGCGCCGGCCGCGATCCGATGGCGATCACGCCCTGCTTCATCCAGGTGTGTCTGATCGGCAAGGACGAAAGCGCGCTCGCCGACATCCTGCGAGCCCCGCTGGTCAAGGCGTTTCTGCTACAGGTCTCGGCAGAGACGTTGCGTGGCTTCGGGTTTGAACACCCGATGGGCGACAGCTGGCGTGGCTTTCAGGACATCGACCCGGCGGTGCTCACCCGCGAGCGGGTCATTGCGTTCCTGGACAAGGTGCGGCCCGAGATGATCCTCGCCGTCGTGCCGCACGGGACACCCAAGGAGGTGGCGAAGATCATCAAGACATTTGTGGACGCCGGCCTGCGGGTGCCCAAGATCCTCGATTACGGCGCCATGGCCGGTCAGAAGTACGCGGCGTCGTCGGGGGCGAACGTCCGCGAGACCGAGGACGAACTGATGCGGCTGTGCGGAGACCAGGTGTGACCGCGCACCTGGACGCCGCCGAGCTGCTGCGCGCCGCCGAAGCCGAAACCGGATTGCGCGACTACGGCGACCCCACCTTGCCGGAGCGCTTCTCGGTCGCAGTCGATCACTTGAACGGCATCGGCATGGACGCCGAGGGTAACTCCCAAGCGGCGCGGGTGTGTCGATGGCTGCTTACCTCGCGACTCGAGTTCATCGCAGACCGCCACCGCTACCCGGTTGGCGACGAAGTGGCCGAGGCACCGATGTTCGTCACCGGCGAGCCCCGTTCGGGCACAACGCTCATGCACGCGCTGATGTCCGTCGATCCGCACGCGCGGGCAATGAGATTTTGGGAGGTGATGTATCCGTCGCCGCCACCGGGCCTGGCCGGACCGGGCGACGAGCGACGCGAGCGGGCCGACGCCGACTGGCGTGAGATCAACGCCAAGATGCCCAAGTGGCTGCACAGCCATCCCTACAACGACATGCTGGGCGACGGCCTGCCGGAAGACGAACGCACCTGGGCGTTCGATTTTCGGGTGATGACACCCACCGCGTGGTGGCGAGTGCCGATGCAGTCGCTGGTCGCGGGTCTGGCCACCGACGCCAGAGCGCAGTACCGCATACATAAGGCGATGCTGCAACAGCTGCAATATAAGCGTCCGCGAAAGTATTGGGTTCTGAAAGGCTTTCACGGATTTCGGCTCAAGGAGATGTTCGAGACATACCCGGACGCCACGGTGGTGTGGCTGCACCGCGACCCGGTGCAGGTCGCCGCGTCGCGGACCATGATGATGGCTGACATCATGGACGGCATCGTCGGACTCGTCGACCTGCACGCCGAAGCCAAGAAGCACCTAGAGATGACCCGTGCCAGCATCGCCAACACCATGAGCAATCCGTTAGTTGACGATCCGCGCATCCTGCACGTTCGCTACACCGACTTCATCGCCGATCCGGTCGCCACGGTCGGGCGCTACTACACATTCTGTGGCCGAAAGCTCACGCCCGAAGCCGAATCGGCGATGCACACCTACCTCGCCGACAATCGCGGTGACCGGCACGGAAAGTTCCGCTACTCCACCCAGCTGCTGACCGACATCGGCGAAGACCTCGACGCGCTGCACGCCGAATTCCTCCCGTTCCGTGAGCGATTCGGCGTCACGATCGAAGTCCGGTCCTGACATGGCGGCGGTCCTAACATGACGGCGGCAGCACATAAGCGCCTGTCTGTGCACAGCGTCACCTTTTACGGCGCCCCGCTGGCCGAATTCGACGCGCATTGGGCGGCGCTCGGCGTGAGTCGGCTGAGTGTCCTCGACAGGCAGGTGCTGGATCCCGCATTTCCAATGTTGCTGCAGCGCAACGCCTACACCGTTGAAGCTGTTTACCACCTTTTCGCCGGCGGCCGGCTGAACAGCGACCCGCACGCCGCCCGGAATGCGCTGTCCACAGTAATCGACGCCGCGGCCAATGTGGGCGCGCGCACCGTCTACCTACTGACAGGCGGCCGCGGCACTCTCTCCTGGACGCAGGCCGCCGACCGGTTCTGCGCTATGGTCACGCCTTGCGTCGAGCACGCGAACCGGGCCGGTGTAGCTCTGGCGATCGAGAACGCGTCCAGCCTCTACGCGGACGTTCATATCGCCCATACCCTGCGTGACACCATCACACTGGCCCAGTTGTGCGGGCTGGGCATCTGCATCGACGTGTTTCACTGCTGGGCCGAGAGCGAATTCGAAGCGCTGGTGGAGCGTGCCCTGCCGCGAACAGAGCTCGTCCAGTTGAGCGACTACGTGCTGGGTGACCGCGCGCTGCCGGGCCGAGCGGTTCCCGGCGACGGCACGATCCCGATCGAACCGTTCGTCGCCCAGCTGCTGGCCGGGGGCTATGCGCACGGGTTCGACCTGGAACTCATCGGCCCCCGGATCGAGAACGAGGGACGCGTCGAATCCGCCCGGCGCGCATGCGAAGTCGTCGGGGCAATGCTCAACAGATTGGGTGCGTAACGTGGCGTACGGTGACGGTCCCGACGACGCCGCACTGGAATCGGCATGGCGCGCATTCTGTGAACAGCTGCAGCGCGCCGGGGAGCAGGTCTTCAAGGACGCCAACGCGACTTCCGGCGCGCAGCGTGTCGACGCGTTTCGCTTTCTCACTCAGAACCTGGGCCAGGCTTTCGATCTGGCGCTCGAGACCCGCGACACCCGCTATCCCGCGCTGCACACCTTCTGCGGTCCGACCCGCAAGCTCGGTGGCGACTGCGCCGACTTCACCTACCGGCAGGCATGGATCGACGGGGCGTCGACCTACCGGCTGACCGGAAACCGCGGTACCGCGCGGTTTTTCAACATCACGGTCCAGGGTCCGCGCGTACCCGGGCCCGGCGTGCTGCACGAGCCCTTCGGCGACACCCCGGAGGCCAACGTGTTCGGCCATCAACTCAGCGTCGCCGACGACGGAGAATTCGAGCTCTACATCGGTGGGCCCGAGCGCGGGCCCAACTGGTTGCCTACCACTGGAATGTCGCGAAAGCTGTTCATCCGCCAGGGGTTTGACAGTTGGGATGAGCTGCCCGCGCAGATCAGAATCGAGCGGATCGACATGGAATCCCCGAAGCCGCTGCCCACGCCCGAGGTGATGGTCGCGGCGATGGCCTGGGCCGGTGATTTCGTCACGGGTCTGATGTCGGATTGGCCGGAGTTTCCCTTCAGGTACGGGGGCGTCGACGCCGACCGGCCGAACACGTTTCCCGCCCTTTCGGGCCTTTCGGGCGCTTCGGGCGCGGACGCGACCCCAACGACACAAGCCGACACCAAGCGCGGCCGCTCCGCGGCCAACATGTATTGGGAGCTTGCCGCCGACGAGGCGCTGATCGTCGAGTTCGAGGCCCATGACGGGCTGTGGATGTTCACCAACATGGGTGTCTTCTTCAACAGCATGGATTACCTCTACCGCCCGGTGAGCTACACGCCGAGCCGCACGAAGGCAGACACCGACGGCCGAATTCGTCTGGTCATGGCGCATCGTGATCCGAAAGTCCACAACTGGCTGGACACCCAGGGCTTCGAACGTGGCAACCTGACCTACCGCCACATGCTCGACGGCCGGCCCACCGTACTGAATACCCGGGTGGTCTCCTACGACGAGCTGACAAGCGCTCTGCCCGCGGGCACCGCCATGGTCACTGGGGCGCAACGCACCGCCGCGATGTGGGAGCGGTTCCACGGCATTCGTCGTCGGTTCGCGTTCTAGTGGTCCTCTAGTGTCAGATCTTGTGACCGATATCCCCGGGGTCCCCGAGAACCCCGAAGGCGAACTGGCCGGACTCACCGAGTTCTCGCTGCTGTCCGAGAACGCCGAACAGGCCGGCGCCGCGGGACCGCTGCCTGACGTACAACGGGTCGAGGCGGGCACGCCGCACGGCAAAATCAGCGCGCTCCGCTGGGGCGAGGCGCCGCCGCGGATCGTGTTTCTGCACGGCGGCGGGCAGAACGCGCACACCTGGGACACCGTGATCGTCGGCCTCGGCGAGCCGGCGCTGGCGGTCGACCTGCCAGGCCACGGCCATTCCGGCTGGCGGGAAGACGGCGACTACTCGCCGCAACACAACACCGACGCCCTGGTGCCGGCGCTGCGCGAGCATGCGTCCGGCGCCGACCTCGTGGTCGGCATGTCGCTGGGCGGGTTGACCGCGATCCGCCTGGCGGCGGCGGCACCCGACCTGGTGGATGAACTGGTTCTGATCGATGTCACCCCGTCGGCGTTGCAGCGGCACGCTGAGCTGACCGCCGAGCAACAAGGCACGGTGGCACTCATGCACGGCGAGCGGGAGTTCCCCAGCTTTCAAGCCATGCTGGACCTGACCATCGCGGCGGCGCCGCACCGCGAGGTGAAGGCGCTCCGCCGCGGCGTGTTCCACAACTCCCGCCGGCTCGACAACGGCAACTGGGCCTGGCGCTACGACGCCATCCGCAAGGTCCCCGATTTCGGGGGTCTGTGGGCCGACGTGGACGCGCTGTCGGCGCCTATCACCCTCGTGCGCGGCGGCTCATCGGGATTCGTCACCGACCAGGACGCGTCCGAACTCAGCAGTCGCGCAACACATTTCCGCGCAGCACACGTCGTGGAGAACTCGGGTCACTCCGTGCAAAGCGACCAGCCGCGCGCGCTGATCGAGATCCTGCGTGGCGTGCTCGCGGCGCACTGATGATGGCGTGCAGGCCACCGAAAGCACGCGCTATTGCCCGCGGCATAGGTTGGACCTATGACTTCTGATCTTCCCGTCCGCATCGGTGTGCAGCTGCAACCTCAACACGCCCCGCACTACCGCGACATCCGCGACGCAGTTCGCCGCTGCGAAGACATCGGCGTCGACATCGCCTTCAACTGGGACCATTTCTTCCCGCTCTACGGTGATCCCGACGGCGCACATTTCGAATGCTGGACCATGCTCGGGGCCTGGGCGGAGCAGACATCGCGCATCCAGATCGGCGCGCTGGTGACGTGCAACTCCTATCGCAATCCGGAGCTGCTGGCCGACATGGCCCGCACCGTCGACCACATCTCGGACGGCCGGCTCGTCCTGGGGATCGGTTCGGGCTGGAAACAAAAGGACTACGACCAATACGGTTACGAATTCGGCACCGTCGGCAGCCGCCTCGACGACCTTGCCGGCGCACTGCCCCGGATCAAGGCGCGGCTGGACAAGCTCAACCCACGGCCGACCCGTGACATCCCGGTCTTGATCGGCGGCGGGGGTGAACGCAAGACCCTGCGGCTGGTCGCGGAATACGCCGACCTTTGGCACAGCTTCACCTCGGCCGCTGAGCTGCCGGCCAAGGCGGCAGTCCTCGAGCGGCACTGCGCCGACGTTGGCCGGGACCCGGCAACCATCGAACGCTCGGCCGCGGTCGAGACCGGAAGTGGGCTGACCACCAGCGCCGAAACCCTGATTGGCCTGGGCGTCACGCTGCTGACCGTGGGTTGCGGCGGCCCGGAATACGACCTGACCGCCGCGGAGGAACTGTGCCGCTGGCGTGACAATCGCTAAGGGCGTTGTTGCCGTGTGGTCGGCATAGTCTTCCTTAAGCCCCCGCTTCATCCCCGAAACGCCTGAGACGACACGCCAAGTCGTGAGAAACTTGCCAAGCGCCGGGGCCGGAGCGGGGGGTGAGAGAAGACTATGCCGAAGAAATACGGGGTCAAGGAAAAGGACCAGGTTGTTTCGCACATCCTCAACCTGGTGCTGACCGGCAAGTTGCGCACCGGCGACCGTGTCGATCGCAACGAGATCGCCCATGGCCTGGGAGTGAGCCGCGTCCCCATTCAGGAGGCGCTGGTCCAGCTCGAACACGACGGGATCGTGGCCACCCGCTATCACCGGGGCGCGTTCGTCGAGCGGTTCGACGAGTCCACCGTCCTCGAGCATCACGAACTCGACGGCCTGCTCAACGGCGTTGCCTCGGCGCGCGCGGCCACCAACCCGACGCCGCGGATCCTGGGGCAACTGGACTTGCTCATGCGATCGCTGCGCGTCGCGAGAGAGCCCCGGACCTTCGCGGAGCTCGCGGCGGAGTACCGGCATACCATCAACGACGAGTACGCGGGACCGCGGCTGCACGCCACGATCCGCGCATCCCAGAACCTCATCCCCCGCGTGTTCTGGACGAGCTCCCAGACCAACCGCGACGACATGTTGCCGTTCTACGAGGACGAGAACTCCGCGATCCACCGGCACGACCCGGAGGCCGCGCGGGCGGCCTGTATCGGCCGCTCCAATCGGATGGCGCAGTCCATGCTGGCTGAACTGTTTCGGCGCAGGGTGTTCGCCGCGCCCGAGGCCCTAGAGAACGGGGTGGAGAACGGGACGGAGAACGGGATGTCGGCCCCAATCCTGGTACCCGCCGCGACCGGTGCGGCCTGCCCCGAGCCTTCGATCGCGCTCTAACAGGCCGAGACCGTCGCCAGTCGATACGGTGGCGGTGATGAGAGTGCGCGAGAGCCCGCGCGCCAAGCGCGGCGCAAGACTGCTCGGACTGGCCGCGACCATCCTGATCGTGTGCAGCCTCGCTTTGACTGGAATGGTTGGAGCGGCTGGATTGGCGGGGCCCGCATCCGCCGATCGGAACCAATGCGCGCCAGCCGGACTGGACAGCGCGACCGCCTTACCGAGAAACCTCACCGAATCCGGGCCGGTAAACCCCGAAGACAATCAAACGACGGCTGCGGTCGAGCCGTTGAGCTCGGTGAACATCGACGCACTGGGACTCGGCTCGCCGGGCGTGCTGACGGTCGGCACGCTGTCGGACGCCCCGCCGAACATCTGCGTCAATCCCGCCGGACAATTCAGCGGCTTCGACAACCAGCTGTTGCAAGCCATCGCCGACAAGCTGGGCCTGCAACTCCGCTTCCTGGCCACCGACTTCTCCGCTCTGCTCGCCCAGGTGGCGTCCCGACGCTTCGACGTCGGCTCGGCGAACATCAAGGCCACCGACGCGCGGCGGCGCACCGTCGCCTTTACCAACGGCTACGACTTCGGCTACAACGCGCTCGTGGTGCCGGCGGGCTCGGCGATCACGAAATTCAGTGATCTCACGGCCGATCAGCGCATCGGCGTGGTTCAGGGCACCGTCGAGGAGTGGTACGTTGTCGACTCCTTGCACCTGCAACCGGTGAAGTACCCCGGCTTTGCCACCCTGTACGCCAGCCTCAAGGCCCGCCAGATCGACGCGTGGGTCGCCCCGGCGAGCCTGGCATCGACCGTAATGCGGCCGGGCGACCCGGCCCTGGTCGTCGCAACCGCTTTCAGCGCAGGCAATTTCGTGGCCTATGCGGTCGCCCAAGACAACGGGCCGTTGGTCGATGCGCTCAACGCCGCGCTGGACGCCGTCATAGCCGACGGTACCTGGGCCAAGCTTTACAGCCAGTGGGTGCCTCGGACGCTGCCGCCGGGCTGGAAGCCCGGCTCGAAGGCCGCTCCCGCGCCAACACTGCCGGACTTTGCCGCGATCGCCGCCAGTCACCACCACCGGCCGACGAGCCCGGCCGCGCCCAAGTCGACGCTTGATCGGTTGCGCGACTCGTTCTTCGACTGGGATATGTACCGACAAGCCTTCCCCGTTCTGCTCACCACGGGGTTGCCCAATACGTTGATCCTGACCAACAGCGCCCTCGCCATCGGGCTGGCGCTGGGCATGGTGCTGGCGATGGCCGGGATGTCGCATTCGCGCTGGCTGCGCTGGCCGGCGCGGGTGTACACCGATGTCTTCCGCGGTCTACCCGAGCCGGTGATCATCCTGATCATCGGGCTCGGCGTCGGCCCGTTGGTGAGCGGGCTGACGGACAACAACCCTTACCCCTTGGGCATTGCCGCGCTGGGCATGATGGCAGCCGCCTACATCGGCGAGATCCTGCGTTCGGGCATTCAAAGCGTCGACCCCGGCCAACTCGACGCCTCCCGCGCGCTGGGCTTCGGCTATTGGGCCGCGATGCGGCTCGTGGTGGTGCCGCAGGGTATACGACGGGTCCTGCCGGCACTGGTCAATCAGGCCATCGCGCTCTTAAAGGGCTCGGCGCTGGTGTACTTTCTGGGATTGGTCGCCCAACAGCGAGAATTGTTTCAGGTGGGCCGCGACCTCAACGCACAGACCGGCAACTTATCGCCATTGGTGGCCGCCGGCCTTTTCTACCTGTTATTGACTGTTCCGTTAACGCATTTGGTGAACTTTATCGATGTCCGGCTTCGCCGCGGCCGTGCCGCTGTCGAGAAAGAACAGGATGCCGACGTGGTCACGTCGACATTCGGCCAGGGTATGACATGACCGCCGACATGACCGCCGACACCGCGGGGCGGACATCAGTATCCTTGGCAGGCAGGGATATTCACCAAACACTTGGCGGGACGAAGGTGCTGCGCGGCGTCGATATCGAGGCCCCCGCGGGCAGCACCGCAGCGGTGATTGGACCGTCGGGCTCAGGTAAGTCAACGCTGCTGCGCAGCCTGAACCGGCTGTACGAGCCCGATAGCGGCGACATCCTGCTGGACGGCCGGTCGGTATTGCGCGACAATCCCGACCAGCTCCGCCAGCGCATCGGTATGGTGTTCCAGCACTACAACCTGTTCCCGCATCTGAGCATCCTGAAGAATGTCGCGCTGGCGCCGCGCAAGTTGCGAGGGCTTTCTACCGAGGCGGCACGGACACTCGCCCTGACTCAGCTGGACCGAGTTGGCCTGAAACACAAGGCCGGTGCCCGCCCCGGCACGCTGTCCGGTGGCCAACAACAACGCGTTGCGATCGCCCGCGCGCTGGCCATGACCCCGCAGGTGATGTTCTTTGACGAGGCGACCGCGGCGCTGGATCCGGAAATGGTCAAAGGCGCCCTGGCGCTTATCGCCGACCTCGGCGCCGACGGCATGACGATGCTTGTCGTCACGCACGAAATGGGCTTCGCGCGGTCGGCATCGGACACCGTTGTTTTTATGGATCATGGCAAGGTCGTGGAATCCGGGCCGCCCGAGCAGATATTCGAGGCCGCAGAGACGGAACGGCTGCAGCGATTTCTGTCCCAAGTACTTTGACGACCTAAAACTACCTCGCGATGCGTTCAACGCCGCACATATCGGGTTAGACTGCCGACTTATGGCAGACAGCAAATGCAGTGCGCCCGAGGTGACGGAGTTGGCGGAGGGGCTGCACCGTGCGCTGTCCAAACTGTTTTCACTCTTGCGGCGCGGGGACCCCAACACCGACACGACTGGTGACCTGACCCTGGCACAGCTGTCCATTCTGGTCACGTTGCTCGACCAGGGCCCCATCCGGATGACGGACCTGGCCGCGCACGAACGGGTGCGGACTCCCACCACCACGGTCGCGATCCGCCGGCTGGAGAAGATCGGACTGGTTAAGCGGTCGCGTGATCCGTCCGACCTGCGGGCCGTGCTCGTCGATATCACCCCACGAGGACGGGCGGTCCTCAGCGAGTCGCTGGCGAACCGGCGTGCGGCGCTCGCCGCGATGCTCAGCGCACTCCCCCAGTCCGACTTGCACACCCTGATCAAGGCGCTGGCGCCGCTGGAGCGCCTGGCCTCCGGTGAGCCGGCGGCCAGCGCTGCGGGTGATTCACCTGCCCGCAAGCAAGCGTGAAAGCATCTGGCTCCCAACATCATTGGTGTTGCTCGTAAACTGACGGCATGCCAACTGCATTCATAACCGGCGCCAGCCGAGGGATCGGATCGGCTATCGCCACGGCGCTGGCGCCGTCGCACAGCCTGCTGTTGGCCGGTCGGCCCTCCGACCGGCTCGACGCAGTCGCGAACCGACTGGGCGCCACAACATTTCCGCTTGACTTGACCGACGCCGGCGAGATCGAGGCCAGCTGCGAAATCGTCGACGAACTCGACGTGCTGGTGCACAGTGCGGGATTGTCGATACCCGGTCATGTCGCCGATTCGGATGTCGACGAGTGGCGCGCCACCTTCGACGTCAATGTCTTTGGGGCGGTGGCCCTCACCTTGGCGCTGTTGCCCGCGCTCCGGCGCGCCCGCGGTCGGGTGGTGTTCGTCAACTCCGGCGCGGGACGCACTGTTTCGCCGGGTATGGCCTCCTACGCGGCCAGTAAGTTCGCGCTACGCGCATTCGCCGACTCGCTGCGCGACGACGAGCCGGGACTGCGGGTGACGACCGTGTTTCCCGGCCGCACCGATACCGATATGCAGCGTGAGCTCGTGGCATTCGAAGGCGGCCAGTACGACCCCACCAAGTACTTGCGGCCCGAGACCGTCGCGGCGGCGGTCGTCAATGTGCTGGCCACGCCGCCCGACGGGCACCTGCATGAGGTGGTGCTGCGGCCCGGCCCCCAGTCGGCGCCGGCCCCTAGACGACCAGGTTGACCAGGCGGCCGGCAACGACGATCACTTTCCGCGGGGTCGCACCGGCCAGGAACGCCTGGACCTTATCGTCAGCCAGGGCGACTGCTTTCAGCGTCTCGTCGTCGGCGTCGGCGGCCACCACCACCCTGCCCCGAACCTTGCCGTTCACTTGCACGGGATATTCGACGGTGTCCTCGACGAGATAGGTGGGATCGGCTTGCGGGAATGGGCCATGCGCCAACGACGTGGTGTGACCCAACCGCAGCCACAGCTCCTCGGCCAGATGCGGGGCCAGCGGTGCCAGCATGAGCACCAGCGGCTCCACCGCCCTCCGCGGAACCGCGTCGCGGTGAGCTTTGGTGAGGTGGTTCGTGTACTCGATCAGCTTGGCGGCGGCTGTGTTATTACGCAGTGCCGCATAGTCTTCCGACACGCCGGCGACGGTGCGGTGCAGCGCCCGCAGGGTGCCGGTATCCAGTTCGCCGGCACCGTCGATAACCCGGGTCTCGCCGGTGTCTTCGTCGACCACCAGCCGCCATACCCGCTGCAGGAAGCGCTGCGCACCGACGACGTCTTTCGTGGCCCACGGACGCGACGCCTCCAAGGGGCCCATCGACATCTCGTACACCCGCAGCGTGTCGGCGCCGTACGCCTCGAAGATGTCGTCGGGCGATATCGAATTCTTCAAGCTTTTACCGATTTTCCCGAATTCCTGGAAGACTTCGATCTCTCCGTCTGGCCCCGGGTAGACAAAGCCGTCGCCACGCTCGATCACCTCGTCTGCCGGCACGTAAGACCCGCGGGCGTCGGTGTAGGAGAAGGCCTGGATCATCCCCTGGTTGACCAGCCTGCGATAGGGCTCGCGGGAAGTGACGTGACCCAGGTCGTACAAGACCTTGTGCCAGAATCGGCAATACAACAGGTGCAGCACAGCGTGCTCGGCACCGCCGACATACAGGTCGACGCCGCCGGGATCATCCGCGCCGTGTTCGGCCGGCCGGGGGCCCATCCAGTACGCTTCGTTTTCCTTGGCGCACAGCCGCTCCGAGTTCTGCGGATCGGTGTAGCGCAGTTCGTACCACGAGCTGGCGGCCCACTGCGGCATCGTGTTGGTGTCGCGGGTGTACGGCTTCAAGCCGTCGCCGAGATCCAGCTCGACGTGCACCCATTCGGTCGCCTTGGCCAGCGGCGGTGACGGCTCGCTGCCGGCGTCGTCGGGGTCGAACAACACCGGGGAGTAGTCCTTCACATCGGGCAGCTCGACCGGCAGTGCGGCCTCGTCGATCGCATGCGGGCGTCCGTCGCCGTCGTAGACGATCGGGAACGGCTCACCCCAATACCGCTGCCTCGCGAAAAGCCAGTCACGCAGCTTGAATTCGATGCGAGCCTGGCCACGGCCCTCGGACTCCAGGTGGGCGACGATGCCCTCCTTGGCCGCCGCCACGTTCATTCCATCGAGGAATCCGGAGTTCACCAGCACGCCATCGCCTGTATACGCGGCCTGCGAGATATCGCCGCCCGCAATGACTTCGACGATCGGCAGGCCGAACTCGCTGGCGAAGTCCCAGTCCCGCTGGTCATGGCCGGGGACAGCCATGATCGCCCCGGTGCCGTAACCGGCCAACACGTAGTCGGCAATGAAGATCGGCACCGGCTTACCGTTGGCCGGGTTCGTCGCGTAACTACCCAAGAAGACGCCGGTCTTCTGCCTGTTCTCCTGACGCTCGAGGTCCGACTTCGCGGCGATCGCGCGGCGGTAGGCGGCCACGGCCGCATGGGGTGTGGCGGCGCCGTTCCTCCAACGCGGGTCGGTCCCGTCCGGCCAGGCAGCGGCTACTAGTTCGTCGACCAGTTCGTGTTCAGGCGCCAGCACCAGGTACGTGGCGCCGAACAGCGTGTCGGGCCGGGTGGTGAATACTTCGATATCAACTCCTGCACCAGCTCGCTCCCCATCGGGAATGGCCGCAGAGAACAGCGTCCGCGCGCCGATGGAACGGCCGATCCAGTTGCGCTGCATGGTTTTGATCGGCTCCGGCCAATCCAGCACATCGAGGTCGTCGATCAGCCGGTCGGAATAGGCGGTGATGCGCATCACCCACTGCCGCAACCGTTTCCGGAATACCGGGAAGTTGCCGCGGTCGCTGCGGCCGTCGGCGGTGACTTCCTCGTTGGCCAGCACCGTCCCCAGGCCGGGACACCAATTGACCATCGAGTCCGCCCGGTAGACCAGTCGGCAGCTGTCGATCACATCGGCTTGCTCCCCAGCCGACAGCTTGGCCCAATCCCGCCCGTCTTCGAGACTGCGTTCACCGGAGTCGAATTCAGCGCGCAGCTCGGCGATCGGACGGGCTTTGTTGGCGGCGGTGTCGAACCAGGCGTTGTAGATCTGCAGGAAGATCCACTGGGTCCATTTGTAGAACTCGACATCGGTGGTCGAGAAGCTTCGCCGGCTGTCGTGTCCGAGACCCAGTCGGCCCAGCTGCCGCCGAAAGTTGACGATATTGGCCTCGGTGCGAGTCCGTGGGTGGGTGCCGGTTTGCACCGCGTATTGTTCGGCGGGTAGCCCGAATGAGTCGAATCCCAACGCGTGCAGTACATTACTGCCCGTCATCCGGAAGTAGCGGGCGTACACGTCGGTCGCGATGTAACCCAGCGGGTGGCCGACATGAAGTCCTTCACCCGATGGATACGGGAACATGTCCTGCACGAACAGCTTGTCGTCCGGTATCGGGGATCCATCGGTCGGAGCCAGTGAGCCCACCGGGTTGGGCACGTTGAACGTCCCGAGCCGGGCCCAGTTGTCCTGCCAGGTCGTTCCGATACGGCCCGCCAGCTCCGCGGTATAGCGGTGACGCGGAGCAGCCGGTCGGGGATTCGGTCACCTGAACAGGGTATAAGGGCGCCTGGTCTGCCAGCGCAGGCCGATCCGTCGGCCACGGGTTGATATCGGTTCCGTTGCGCGCCGATCAGAGCTTCATCCCAGGTCTATTTCGAGCCTATTGCACCGCGTTTGACCACTCGGTCACAGGTGCTGTGCCCTAACGAGGGAAGGACCGACGGAGATGATTCACATCGCACGAACATGGCGGGTATTCGCGGGAGGTCTGGCCGCCGGCGCGATCGGTGTCGTGACCTTCGCCGGCGCCACAGCGTCGGCAGATCCGCTGCTCGCGCCGGCACCCCCCAACCCGGCTGTCCCGGCTGCCCCCGCTGCCCCCGTCGTCCCCGCGCCCGTCGTCCCCGCGCCCGGCGTCCCAGTGCTCAACGGCGCGACCACCCCCGCCAGCGGCACCAACACCAATAGGTTCGTCACCGCCCCGCAGGGGTCCTCTCCGGCCGGGGCGGCGGCTCCCACCCCAATGCGCCGACACCCCCATCGGCCACTGCCCCGGTCACCGGAACGCTTCGTGATTACCTGCAGGCGAAGGGCGTCAAGCTCGAGGCGCAACGACCCCAGGGGTTCAAGGCCCTCGAGATCACCCTGCCGATGCCCACGCGCTGGACTCAGGTACCCGATCCCAACGTGCCCGACGCGTTCGCTGGTGATCGCCGACCGGCTCGGCAACAGCCTGTACACGTCGAACGCGCAGGTGGTGGTATACAAGCTGGTCGGTAACTTCGATCCCAGGGAGGCCATCACGCACGGCTTCGTCGACAGCCAGCAACTGCTCGCGTGGCAGACCACCAACGCCTCACTGGCCGATTTCCTCGGCTTCCCGTCGTCGATCATCGAGGGCACCTACCGCCAGAACGACATGACGCTCAACACCTCGCGACGCAACATCATCGCGACGTCCGGGGCCGATAAATATCTGGTGTCGTTGTCGGTGACCACCGCGCCGTCGACCGCGGTTGCCGACGGCCCGCCACCGACGCCATCATCAACGGATTCCGGGTGGCGGCGCCCGGGGCACCCGGCGCCCGTGCCCGCTCAAGCGCCCGTCGCGTCGCCGGCTGCGACGCCCGGCGGCGGCCGTGCTGCACTGCGGCGCCGGGTGCGACTGCCGCCCGACCAGTCGACTCCGCCGACGGGCGGCCACCCCGCCGGCGGGGCGCGGGACCCGTCGGACTGCCCCGCGCAGGCGCCCGCGCCCGCCACCGCACCGGTCGGTGCCCGCGCAGCGCCCGCCACCGCACCGGTCGGCCTTCCCGCGCAAGCGCCCGCGCCCAGCCAGACGCCGGGCCAGCAGTCCCTGCCCAACCTGCTGCGCTGGTGCCCGGGCTACCGCCGCTGCCGAACCTGAACTTGAACCTGACGGGAGCCCCGCAGCGCTGAGCGACCGCTCGGGCTCGTATTGTGAGCCCATGGTGATCGCGGGCGTGCTATGCGTGTGTGCGGCGTTGCTTTCCGCCGGATTCGGGACCTGGTCGCTCTCCAACACCCAGGCCGTCGGCGCCACCGCGCTGGCGCTGCGCGCCATGGCGCCGACCCAGTTGGCGGCCGCGGTCATGCTGGCCGCCGGCGGCGTGGTGGCTTTGGCCGCATCCCCGCACACCGCCCTGGTGCTGGTGATCGTCTGCACCGCCGGCGCCATGGGCACCCTTGCCACCGGCTCCTGGCAGAGCGCGCGGTACGCGCTGCGCCGTGACGCCGTCGAGGCAAAATGCGCCGGCAACTGCGCTGTCTGCGCCTCCTCCTGCCACTAACACGTCGCTCAGGCCGTTATGTTGAAACGGCTGACGACCATCCCGGTCGACGGGTTTCTGCTGGCGTTCGCGGCGACGGTGGGTCTTGCCGCCCTGCTCCCGGCCCACGGCGCAGCCGCCGAGGCAGTCTCGGTCGCGGCCAAAACGGCGATCGCATTGCTGTTCTTTCTCTATGGCAGCCGGTTGTCCCCACAGCAGGCCTGGCACGGGGTGCGTCAATGGCGACTGCATCTGCTGGTGCTGACCACCACGTTCGTGGTTTTCCCGGCGCTCGGGCTAGCCGCGCGGATATTGGTGCCCTCGGTGCTGACCATCGACCTGTACAACGGACTGCTGTTTTTGTGCCTCGTCCCGTCGACGGTGCAGTCCTCCATCGCGTTCACCTCGATCGCGCGGGGCCACGTCTCGGCCGCGATCGTCAGCGCCATCGTTGTCCAACATCCTCGGTGTGGTGCTGACCCCGCTACTGGTAGTGCTGCTGATGAACACCCCCGGCGGGCCCCCGGTCAGTGGTGGCGCGGTCCGCGACATCGTGCTGCAGCTGTTACTGCCGTTCGGTGCCGGGCAGCTGGCACGGCCGTGGATCGCCGCGGCCGTAGCCCGGCACGCGGTACTGCTTAAGGTCGTCGACCGCGGGTCCATCCTGCTGGTCGTGTACACGGCCTTCTCCATGGGCATGGTCGAGGGAATTTGGGCAGTGCCGATCCGTGGCAGTTGGTCTCGGTCACCGTCGTCGCCACCGTGCTGCTCGCGGTGGTGCTGATGTACACCAGCGTCGCCGGCCGGCTGGCCCGGCTCGACCGCGGCGACGCGATCGTGCTGCTGTTCTGCGGTTCGAAAAAGAGCCTTGCGTCCGGCCTTCCGATGGCGCTGGTGCTTTTTCCCGCCGCCACGGTCGGATTGACCATGTTGCCACTGATGATCTTTCACCAGATCCAATTGGTCGTCTGCTCGGTGATCGCCAGCAGGCTCGGGCGGCTCCAGACAGGACCAGAGACAGCAACCGAAGCACAACCCGCAACCGGTGCGGCACCGGGGGAGGATCCGTTAGTTTCGGCTGACGTCGATCGGGTGGGTGGCGAGCAGCGAAAGCGGCAGCGGCTGCCGGCGCAGCACCTGTCCCCACAGGTCGGCTCGCGCGGCCCAACCAGAACATCAGATGGCAACGCCGACAACACGATCCAGTCGTCACGCTCGATCTCGCCTTCGAGCTGGCCGATGGTCCAGCCGGAGTACCCCGCGAAGATCCGCACCCCTTCCACCAGCGGTGCGATCTGGTCGGGCTCGGCGTCCAGATCGACCATCACCATCCGGCCCGCCACATGTCGCAGGCCCGGCACGCCGCTCGGATCGGCACCGACCCGCAGCACCGCCAGACACAGCGCCGCGTCGCGCTTGACCGGGCCCACCGATGAACATCGTCTTGGGCTTGGCAGCCAGCTTGGCCCACTGCGGCAACACGTTGTAGACGGCGGTCTCGCTGGACCGGTTGAGCACCACACCCAGCGTCCCGCCGTCGTTGTGCTCGACGATGTAGATCACGCTGCGCCGAAACGTCGGTTCCAGAAGATCGGTGTTGGCCAACAGCAAGGTGCCCGCACGCACCCGATGCGCTGCGGGTGCGACATGGTCCTCGGGATCTTCCTGCTGCGCCACCAGACCATCATCGCACCCACCGCCGGATCTGCCGGGGCAAACGAGTAGCGGCGGACGAATATTTGTACTGTTGGTTGGGGCGGCGCATAGCACGGCGAGCGCCTCGAACGTGGAAGTGGGGCAGTGACTCAAACCCGGACGCAGTCGCGCGCGCCCGCCGAGCTTTGGCGGATCGGTGCGCAGCTTGCCCGATTTCTGGCGACTGCTGCAGGTGCGCATGGCAAGCCAATTCGGCGACGGCCTGTTCCAGGCCGGCATGGCCGGCGCGCTGCTGTTCAACCCCGATCGAGCCGCCGACCCGATGGCGATCGCGCGGGCGTTTCGCGGTGCTGTTCCTGCCGTATTCGCTGCTGGGGCCGTTCGCTGGGGCACTGATGGACCGATGGGATCGACGGCTGGTGCTCGTCGGAGCCAACCTGGGCCGGCTGATCCTGATCGCCGCGGTCGGCACCATTCTGGCTCTGACGGCGCGGGCGAGCTGCCGCTGTTGTGTGGGGCGCTGCTCGCCAACGGCTTGTCCCGGTTCGTCGCGTCCGGGCCTGTCGGCGGCGCTGCCCCATGTGGTGCCGCGCGAGCAGGTGGTCACGATGAACTCGGTCGGCCACCGCGTGCGGGGCGGTCGCGGCATTCCTGGGCGCCAACTTCATGCTGTTGCCCCGCTGGATCGCCGGGCCCGGGGATCGGGGCGCCGCCGCCATCATCTTCACCGCCGCGATTCCGGTGGCGCTCGCGTTGTGGCTGTCGTTGCGGTTCCGCCCCCGGGTGCTCGGCCCGGACGACACCCGGCGCGCCATCCACGGATCGGTCGCCTACGCGGTGATCACGGGTTGGCTGCACGGCGTGCGCACGGTCGTGCGCGCCCGACCGTCGCGGCCACCCTGTCCGGCCTGGCCAGCCACCGGATGGTGGTCGGCATCAACTCGCTGCTGTTGCTGTTGCTGGTCCACCACACGAGAGGCCGCCGCGATCGGCGGGTTAGGCATCGCGCTGCTGTTCTTCGCCGCATCGGGGCTCGGAGCCTTTTGCGCCACGCTGCTGACCCCGCCGCGGTGCGCCGCTGGGGCCGCTACGCCACCGCGAACGGCGCGTTGCTGGCGGCCGCGCTCATCCAGGTCGCCGGCGCCGGGCTGCAGCTGCCCGGTCATGATTGGCGTGCGGCTTCTTGCTCGGCGTGCGCGGCCAGATGCTCAAGCTGTGCGCCGACTCGGCGATGCAGATCGACGTCGACGACGCTCTTCGCGGACACGTGTTCGCCGTACAGGACGCGCTGTTCTGGGTCTCGTTCATCGTCGCGATCACCGTGCCGCGACGCTCATTCCCGACGACGGTCGCGCTCCCACGCTGGTCGCTGTTCGGGTCGGGGCTGTACCTGCTCGGGCTGCTCGCGCACACGCGTCGTCGGCCGGCGCGGCCAGCCGACGGACGATCGTTAGCGGGAGGCAAAGATGGCGGGTGCCGGGGCCGATGGTGGCCGACTTGCGCGCCGAAAGCGACGACCTCGACGAGCTGGTGGCGCCGCTTGCCGGCCGACCGCTGGGCTGACCCGACGCCCGCGCCGGGTTGGACCATCGCGCACCAGATCGGACACCTGCTGTGGACCGACCGCGTGTCGCTGCTCTCGGTCACCGACGAGGCGGGGTTCGCCGACGCGCTGGCCGCGGCGACGGCCGATCCCGCCGGATTCGTCGACGCCGCCGCCGAGGAAGCTGGCGGCCATGCCGCCGGCCGAACTGCTCAGCGACTGGCGAGCGCACCCGCGGTCGGTTGCACGACGGCGCTGCTCACGGTTACCGACGGCCGAAAATTGCCGTGGTTCGGGCCGCCGATGAGCGCGACATCGATGGCGACCGCGCGGCTGATGGAAACCTGGGCGCACGGCCTTGACGTCGCCGACGCCCTCGGCGTCAAGCGGCCCGCCACCGACCGGTTGCGGTCGATCGCACATCTCGGGGTCCGCACCCGCGATTACGCCTTCTTCGTCAACAATCTTGCTCCGCCGACCGAGCCGTTCCTGGTCGAGCTGCGGGGGCCCGGCGGCGACACCTGGTCGTGGGGTCCGCGCGGACGCCGCGCAACGCGTCACCGGCTCCGCCGAGGACTTCTGCTACCTGGTCACCCAGCGGCGCGCGCTCGGCACCCTCGACGTCACCGCGGACGGCCCCGCCGCCCAGCGCTGGCTGACTATCGCGCAGGCCTTCGCCGGCCCGCCCGGCCCTGGGCGATGAGCGCACCGAAGACCCCAGAATGTTGACCATTGGTTCGGTATTCGCCGACTACCGCATCGAGCGGCTGCTGGGCGCTGGTGGAATGGGCACGGTTTATCTGGCCCGGAACCCCGAGCTGCCGCGCAGCGACGCGCTGAAGGTGCTCAGTGCCGACCTGTCACGGGATGCGGGCTTCCGGGCCCGGTTTATCCGGGAGGCCGACCTGGCCGCGTCGCTGGATCACCCGAATATCGTTTCGGTCCATCGGCGCGGGGAGTTCGACGGCCAGTTGTGGATTGCGATGCAGTTCGTCAACGGCACCGACGCCGATAACGCGTTGCGGGCGGGCACGATGACCCCGGCACGCGCGGTACACATCGTCAGCCAGGTGGGAAAGGCGCTCGATTACGCGCACCAACGGGGCGTCGTTCATCGTGACGTCAAACCGGCGAACTTTCTGCTGTCCGGGCCGCCCGGGCCCGATGAGCGGGTGCTGCTGGGGGATTTCGGCATTGCCCGCGCGCTCGGCGATGTCGGGTTGACGGTCACCGGGTCGGTGGTCGCCACCCTTTCCTACGCCGCGCCAGAGGCGCTGAGCGGACAGCCGATTGACGGCCGAGCCGATATTTATTCGTTGGGGTGCACGCTTTTTCGCATGCTGACGGGTCAAGCGCCGTTCGCGGGGGCCGACGGCCTGGGGGGTGTGCTGGCGGCGCACCTGCACGCGCCGCCACCGCGGGTGACCGATCGGGTGCCGGGGTTTTCCCCGCGGATAGACGCGGTGATCGCCACCGCGATGGCGAAGGACCCTGCGCGGCGTTTCGCGTCTGCGCAACAGTTCAGTGCGGCAGCCCTTGAGGCCCTTGAGGCCCGAAGCGACGGCGGAGCGTCGATAACGGCGCCGTGGCAACCGATTCCAAGCGCCGGCGCCGCACCCTACGCGGCGCCAACCATGATGGGGACACTCCCACCTCCTGCTTACCCGGTTCAGCCACCGCCGTGGCAGATCGGGCCGGCCGCGCCTCCGCGCAACCGACATCGTTGGCGGTGGATCGCTGTCTCGCTTAGCTTCGCGGCCATCGTCGCGGTTGTCACGGCAGTGGTTCTGACCACAATGCGCTCGACAGACTCGTCGCCAAGCGCCGGCGGGTCCGGCTCGCCAAGGACCACGGCAACGACGAGCACGCCCGTGCCCGTCTCGGCGCTCCCGGGATTGTTACTGCCGCCGGATCAGGTGGCGGGCATCATCGGCGCCCCGGGCACACTGCAGATAATCCCCACCCGCTCAACGCTTTACGACGACACCGCGGAGATCGTTGAGAACAAGGAATGCCTCAGCGCTTTCGGGCCGGCCGAACACGTGACGTATGGCGACAGCGGATGGACCGGCGCCCAACTGCAGTACCTGCGCGACGACAACTTCGAACACGAAGCCTTCCAGGGCGTCATCGCCTTTCCCTCCGCCGCAGCCGCGCAAAAGCTGATCACGGATCAACAGGCGCTGTGGTCAAAATGCGCCAAGAAGACCATCACGCTCAACAAACCCACCGCACAGCAACACCGTGTGTTAGGTCCACTTGTGAACGACAACGGCACCCTGTCAATGGTTTCCGTCCTGCAAGAATCCGCCGGCCGCGGGTGTGAGCATGTGATGGGCGCGCGCAACAACATCGTCATCGACACCAACGTCTGTCGTCAGGACGTCACCAATCAGGGCGTCGACCTGCTCAATGCGATCGCCGCGAAAGTCACGCCCTGAGCGCCGCACCGGACGCTACCGCGGATCGCTCGCATCATCCCCCACCACGACGCGTGCCCGCGTCACAGCGTCCTTGTCGGAATCGCCGCCCCTGTCACGAGCCAGCATGCCCGCCGGCGACAGCGGCATCGGGGCACCACCCACCCCGGTCGACGCGGTGGGACCGCGTAGTTCGGCGGCGTTGAGCACACCGGCGCGCAGGCTCGTCGGTCTGCCCCCGGTCTCGGGTTCGAAACTGCTGGTGGGACGGGTGTAGCTGGTGAGCCCCGCGCCCGGGAAGGCGCCGGCCCCGCCCGCTCCGCCGGAACCGGTAGCGCCCAGGCCGCCGGCGGAGCCGGCCAGCACGGGTTCGGCGACCGACCCCGCCGCGGCGGCATTCGCCGCCCCAGCCGCGGGAAACATGCCTGCCATCGACTGAATCATTCCTTGCGGCAGGCTTGTTACGCCCTGAACCGCCTCCATCGGAGTCTTGAGCACCTGGTTCAGCGGTTCGGTCACACTTGAGACCATCGACATCGGTTGCTGCAGCAGGGAACTGAACTGGCTGCCGGCATCGGCGGGCGCGGCCGCCGTCTGCCCCGCGGGCGCAGTGGCCTGCGTCGACACCTGCATCACGTTGTTCATGCCGGTCTGCCCCGCCGCTTGGCCCACTGCCTCCGCTGCCTCCGCCGGCGCGGCCGGCGACGCGCCCATCGGGGCGGCGGGCGGGGGAGGTGCCAGTGCGGCGACCAGCGTGCTCAGCGTCGCCGAATACGTCCATCCGATGCCCGAATTGTGCGGCCAGTGTTCCCCGAAGTACTCGAGATCCCGTTCGGCGATCGCCGGGAGGTTTTGCCCGAACCAGTTGGTGGCGTTCAATACAGTCCATTCGTCCCGGTTGGTCTGCGACACCACCGATGGGATAACCGAGGACTGTGCGATCGTGAAGGCTTGTACGGCCGCTTGGGTGACGGCGATCTTGTGGGCTGTCCAGCCCACCAGTGTCTGCAATCCGAGGTTGAGGCCCGTATTGACCAGCATCGAGGCGACAGCACCGAAACCCTGCCATTGCGCGGCCGTGGCCAGCGCGTTGACAGCTGACACACCCATCGAGAGCTCTTTGCTCGCAGTCTCGGTTACCCATACCACGTTGTTGGCGAGCACCGATGCGGCGCTGCCTCCCTCGAAAGTCAGCGCGATCAGCTCAGGGGGACCTGTCCACCGCGGGTCGGGCATGCCGTCCTCTTAGAAGTGGATTGCGTTGATCGCTTCGACGGCGGTGGTGGTCACGGAAGCGAGCCCTTGCGCGCCGGCGAAGGCGCCCCTCTGTCCGACATGCTCGGCCGACGTGGCGAGGTAGGCCGCACCGGCGGCGTTGAGCGCGGCCGCGAACTCCGCGGAATCGGCATCCGGCGCCATGGGGATAACGCCGGTGAGCGCGGCGGCCCCGGCCGCCGTGGTGGCCGCCATTTCCTCGCTGATCCCGGTCTCGGCCGCTGACGACAGGTCCACGGCGCCCGGGACCATGCCGAAGTTAAGGCCACCCATATCTGCCTCCCATTTTCGATCGCCGCCTCGCGGAGTTGCCTGATTTTAGGGTGGCCCACAGAAGCTGTCTAATCACCTTGGACCGAGCGTCCGGGACCAGGCGAGTCGTCCTATTCCGGTGCTCCTACCAGCACTCCTTCGATCGCGCCATCGGTGCCGACCAGCAGACCCCTTCCCGCGGGCAGTTGCTGTGCGCTGACTCTGCCGAACACTTTGACCGCCGCCGGATCGTTGTCCATGAATAGCGTCGGCGCCCGCGAACTGGTCATCTTCTGCAGAAATGGATTCGTCACCGATACCCCCGCCCAGTTTCCGGGCAGCCGCGAGGCGATGATGTGCAGGCCGATCTCCCGGCTGCGCTCGATCAATCCCCACAGCGGCGCCGTCGCCGCAGCCTTGCCGATCATGCCGTGCGGCCTGAGCTCCTGCTCATCGTCGATCAGGATGAAGTGGTGCGGACCTTCCCAGGTGCGCCGGCTCAGCAGTTCCTCCTGGCTCAGGCCCGACGGCGGAAGGCGGTCGCGCATGATCTGCGCCAGTCCCTCGATAACCTGATCGATGTCGTCTTGGGTATAGGCGTAGGCGCGCACATGCGGACCCTGGATCTTGCCGATCAGCGCAGGTCTTCGGATCGATGATGGTGATCTGAGCCTGCTCAGGGCGACAACCGCGCCGCGATCGCCTGCCCAAACGCTGCCAGCGTCGTGGTCTTACCGCACACTGCCGGCCGAACACGAGTATGTTCGGCACCATGTCGAGTCGCCAAAGCTCACCGGCTGCAAGCGCGCTCTCCCCGATCGCGAATGGGATGTTCAACGGATCGGCGGCCTCGGCGGTGTCCGCAAACGCGGCGATGACTCGGCGCGAGCGAATACGCTCGGGTAGCCGCGCCAACGTTTCCACCCTGCCGGCGCCGGTCAGATCGGCGATCAGCGAACCGATCCCGCGTGTGCTGATCCGCTCGCCGTTGGGCTGCGATGATCTCGGGAACTCCGATCAGCAACTCGTGGCCATCGCGTGTCACCCCGAATCCGGGCCGGTCCAGTGTGTTTCGGGCAGCCTTTCGGTGCTCGAATCCCTCGCCCATCTGGGTTTCGTCAGGGTTGCTCAGCCGCAGTTGGATTCGGGCGTTGGACACGTTCAGCAGCTGCTGCTTCTGCCCGACCAACCAGCCGTTGGCGCTGGTCATGACGTGCACGCCATAGGACAGGCCCTGGCGGGCGATCGCGATCGCGCGGTCCCCCATGCCGGCGTCCTTGTCGTAGATGTCGCTGAAGTTGTCGACGACGAGGAAGACGTCGCCGAACTTGTCGTCGGGATCGGTGCCGCCGCCGCCGGCCGCCCCGAAGCGCCGCTCGCGGAATTCGGAGATGTCGATCTGGTACTGCTTGAATGAGGCCTCCCGGGCCAGGATCAGCCCCTCGATCGAGGCCACGGTCCGCGACACGCCCTCGCTGTCGGTCAGGCTGACGACACCGAGCCACATGCGGCAGGTCCTCGATCGGATACAACGACGCACCAATGCAGAAGAAAGTCACCCGCTCGGGCCGGTACATCAGCGCCGCGGAGGTCATCAACGTCATCAACGTGGTCGACTTGCCCGCGCTGAGCGGTCGCGACCACCATGATGTTGTCCATCTCGGCGTCGATGGCGTGCACCCGCTGGGCGTGCTCTTCCGGAATGTCCACGATCCCAATCGGGAACACCAGCCCGGGGTTCTGCCCGTAGTCGACATCCCACGGCTTACCCCGCCAGCGGGCCACCAGCGCATCGACGGCTCACTGACTTCCAAAGGCGGAAGCCAGATCTGGTGTGGCGGGCGCGCCGGGTGCGAGACCAGCGACTCCCGGATGACGTCGAGCAGCTTCTTCTTCCTGAAACCGTCTGAGTGGAAGAGGAATTCGTCAGGCTCGTCCGGCTCGTCGGCCACGGCCAGCGCCGCGGTGTCCGCCGCACTGAGCGGCTGGTACTCCCAGGTCACGAGCGGGGCTGGGTGAAGCTGACGTCCACTGTGCTGTTCGACGTTGACCACCTGCTTGGGCACCACGAACGGGCGCCGACACGTAGAAGCACCGGAACTGCTCCAGATCGCGCGGCCCGACTTTGAGCAACCCGTAGCCGTTCTCCTTCGACGGCAGGTGCAAGCGCCGCGTCACTGCCGATCACGTCACGGGAGTCCTCCGCGGTCTCGGCGCGCAGCGCCACCCGGAAGGCGATGTTGCTCTTGGCTTTACTCAGCGACGACAGATCCAGTCGCTGGCCGCCGAGGGTGAAGAAGACGTTGCAGCCGCGACCCTCCTGCCCGATGTGAATGACCAGATCGATCCACTCGGGATGATGGATGAACAACTCGAGGTACTCGTCGATGATCACCAGCAGGATCGGTACCGGCTCCAGATCCCGTCCGGCCAGCCGCATCTCTTCGTACTCGTTGGCGTCGCGAGCCCCGGCGTCCTTGAAAAGCCGGTAACGCCTGGCGATCTCACCGTTGATGGCCTTGCGCATCCGCTCGGCCAGATGCCGGTCATCCTTGCCGAGGTTGGACAACGAGCCGGCGACATGCGGAAATCCCTGCAGGTCTTGGGCCGCCGACTCGAACTTCATGTCGACGAAGATCACGATGAACGTTTCCGGCGAGTGCGTCAGCGCGATCCCGCTGCACAGCGACAGGAAGTACTCCGACTTGCCCGAACCCGACGTGCCGATCACCACCGAGTGGAAGCCGAAGCCACCGAAATCCTTGGCGCGCAACATGACGTACTGCAGCTCGCCGCCCTGGCTTGACACCGACGGGCACCATCGCCCATTTCGGGTCGCCGCGGCCGCGGCTCTCCGCCCAGAGCCTGTCCACGTCCAGTTCGCGCGGATCGGTGATTCCCAACGCCCGCAATAGTTCACCGCCCTGACTGTCGGTCTCAGACAATTCCCCGGCGCTCATCGGGTGACCAGCGGGCCAGCGCCCGCGCATACCGGTTGGCGGTGCTCTCGGCGAGCATGTCCGCCACCGCATAGAACGTGCCGCGATGGCGTTAGCCTGCCGTCGCGCAGCTCGAAACGCTGGTCCTCTTCGGCGAATCCGACCCCGACACCGGCCCGGGTCGCCAACCGCAGCACCGTGATGCCGGCCATGCCCTTCTGCCCGGTTACGCCTTCCCACTGCTCGGGGGTGCCCACGTTGTCGTCGACGATCACCCAGTGCGGACCCAGCGCTGGGCCGCTGGTCGACTCCATTGGCGACGGCATCGACGTAGGGCTGCTTCCGACCGGCGGCGCCCACGGCCCGCGGCCCTTGCGGTGCAGTTCGGCGTCGAGTGCCTCTTCCAGCTCGGTGGGGGAGGTGAAGACCAACCGGCGCAGTCCGCAGGCGTCGAACATCTCGTCGTGCTGGTTGTGCGGCAACCACACCAGCCACGACCACAGTTCGGGGTGCCGGGTGACCACCATGATTTTGAGATCGTTGGGGCTGTGGTACACCGCCAGGCGAGCACAGTATCGCCCGCGCGACGGCTGTGCAGTTCACTCGGATCGTCGCCGATGAAGCTGAACCCGGGCTTCGACCGCAGGCTCAGCACCTTGCCGATCCCGCGGATCTTGCTCTGCTCCAGGATGAAATCCCTTAGCGCGCCACCTGTTACCGGTTCGAGCTCCTCACCGACCGGAACGTCGGGCCACTGCAGCGAAACCGCCGATTCAGCTGGCCTGCTGCACGCCGATCCCTAGGCGCACGTCGAGGAAATCCGGGTCGCGCGGGACGGCGCTCCCACATCCGCGGACCGCCGATGACGGTGTCCAGTCGCTGCGGATCGCAGTGCACGAACAGCTGGCTGCTGGCGCTGATCCTGGGCGGCGCGCTGGACCTCGTCACGGTCCTCGTCGAGCTGGCGCAGATAGCTACGGCGCTGCTTTTCCTGCTCCCCCCAGCTGATCCGGCGGCCGCGACCGAAGCGTCCGCTGAACATCAGCGTGCCGAACCCGACCAGGCCGATCATCGGGAAGAAACCCGATTGCAGCGATCGGACCCCCGATGCGTACATCACCACCAGCGTGCCGATGATCCCCACCAGCAGCGCCGGCAGCGCAATCATCAGCAGGATGTTGCGCGGTTCGCGTTCCGGCAACGCCAGCGGCGCACGCGACCGCGACCCGCACCGGCGGAACGTTCGGCGGCGGCTGTGCGGACGCCGCGGACGAAACCTCGTTTGGACATACGCCTTCCCTCCCGGCTGGTCTGCTCGTGGTGTCGGGAATGGGGGCCACCGCGCCGCCTGCCGACAGGGCGTCGCGCGCCACCAGCGCAGCGTCGCGGCTGATCGCCGGCCCGGCCGCGAAGGTGGCCACCATCGGCCAAGGTGCCTGCACGGCCAGGCGCGGATCGAGCCCCAGCGCCTGCAGGGTCCGTTGATCCGACTGGATCCCATAGCGAACGCCCTGCGGCGAAAGCCAATACAAACTTTCCCGGCTCCCCGACGTCGCGACGCCGCTCGTCACGGCAACGAAGTTCGCCGCTCCCGGCAACACCAATGTCTGCTGCGCTTCGGCCGAATCGGGCGCACGGTCGTCGCGGACCAGACGCACCAAGTGGCTGTCCATGCCGATCGGGATCGGCAACCCGCGCCCGGTCAGGATGGTTATCCTCGCCTGCGGGTCGCCGGACTGCTTCTCCCACCCGACGCACGTCACCGGATCGGCCGATGTGTCAACGAATTCCAGCTTTCCCGACGGGTAGTAGTCGACGTTCAGCACGTCGACGACCGGAATGTGGACCAGCTTGTCCGGGGCCACCAGCGTCGGCGTTGTCGAGCCCTGCGAGTTCCCGGTGCGCAACAGGTCCGCGACGAACCCGGTGATCTTCTGCACGCCGCCCGGCAGCAGCGCGTAGAAGCCGTTGACCGTCCCGTTGGCGTCGCGGGTCTCCAGTACGCTGCCCACCTTGGAGTCCGGCAGCCAGTGTGACGGTGTTCCCGCCCCCGGAATCACCGGCGACACAAGAGGTTCCGTTGATGGCATGGCATCGAAAGCGCGTTGGAGATTTCGATCGGATAGGTCACCCGGGGGTCGAGGCCGAGATTGAAAGTCACCGATCGATCGGTTGGGTCGATGCGGGACCGTTGCCCGCCCCAGATCACATAGGTGGCGCCCTTATGGGTCGCCAGGACAGCCCGCGCGGGGCCCATTGCAGCGGCCCGCCCACCCGGCAAGAGCTGGCCCGCAATCGCGGTGACCAGTGGAGCGGCGCCGGTGCCGCGGGCGGCCGCGGTGTCGCAGACCGACCACGCCGATACGGAACTCGACGTGATCGGCAAGCTGTCCGGGGCACCGGGAATGCCGATCATCGGACCGGTCGGGTACTTGGCGATTTCGCTGGCTTTGACCCAGGCGGGGGTGGCGGCATTGCCGACCGCCAGCCGCGCGGAGGTCAAGTTGAGCGCAGGGTAGAGGCGCCCGTTGATCTTCGCGTAGACCGCGCCGGTGTCGCGGTCGCCGATGATGGCCGACTGGCCGATCAAACCCGCGGGCTTCATGACATGAAGTAGCGCCATCCACCCGACGCCGATTAGGACCAGCACGACCGACAGCGCCACCGCCGCTTGCTGTTTGCGGTCGTCATGCTTCATCCGCACCGAAAATCTGGTGATCGCGGCCCGCAGCCGCCGGTTGTAGAAAAGGTGCCCCGAATTCTGGTCTCGGTTGGACAAATTGAGTGGCACAGCAGTTCTCCTCTCGGCAGTCGATGCGGATTCGTGCGTCGCATCGACCCCTACGTCAATGCAGCGGTCCGCCGTACCTTGCTTGGTTTTCGGCGGCCACCTCTTCGCGTAGCGCTGCGATCGCGAGGTTCAACCTGTCAGTCAACTCCCCATGCGTGTAGCCGGTCATTACGCCCGGATGCAACCCCAACTCGAGCAGCTTGCCATCCGAATTTGCAACGGCGTGAATATCGCCCAAGTCGACGCTGTAGGTGACGGTTTGGGCCTGCGCGACCCGGGCTTCCCATCTATCCGCTGCCTCATTCAGTTCACGTAGGACCGATTCGACGAGATCTCGATCCCTCAGGTCGCTGCGCTCGCTGCGACGGCCCGACCCCGACACGTTGACAGTATGTCGACCGCTCCGACCAGCGTCAATTCACGCTTTCGGGTCCAGGATGGGAGGCCCACCGGCTGACCGGGGGAGCGTCGAGTTTCTGGAACCAGGCCAGGTGATAATTCGCCGATATCGGGTCGCCGGTGACAATCCCTTCGGTGGCGGCCAACAACACGCAGTTGAGCAGAAGCGTGGGATCGACAGCGGGATACTGGTCCAGCAGCCTGTAGCGGGCGGTGTCGAGATATACCCGCAGCAGGTCGACCTCTTCCGCGGCGATGCCGGTTCCCGCAGCGGCCGCCTTGGCCAGCATGTGCACCATCCGCGGCAGTCCTTCGCGCCAGTGCGTGGCCGCCCCCAGCTCCCATCCGAGGTCGTCGACGGGTGGCAGCTCGCGGGGCTGCGTCGAGTATTCCGTTATGGCGAAGCCTGCCGACCAGCCGAAAGAATCGCCGGGGCCATAGGTGGCGGCGCACGTCGTGTTGCCGAGCAGCGCGGAGGCATTTCCGGTGCGTCGATCTGGTTCCAGCAACCGCACGCCGGCCGGCAGCGCGATGCCGGGAGGTATCCACCCGTGTGCAAAGTCTGTGACCACCAACGTCGTTCCGTCGTCGCGCTCGCCGACCGCCCAGTTCAGCCGTGGTTCCTGGCGGGCCACGAACGCAAGGAGCCGCCGCAGCCGTTCGGTGCTGGATTCGGTGGCTTGCCGATACGCCGGTTCAGCAGGCTGAGCCGGCGAGGGCTCGGGTCCGGCGTTCTGCGCCGCTGCTTGCACCGCTGTCACGGCTGTTATGACCTGTGTCTTTTCGACGTCCCGCTCCGGGGGCGCCGCGGTGACCGCCGCGCGCAACTGACGAACCGTCGACCGAACCCGTTGCTCGGCGCGGGCACGGGCTTCGTTGATGACTCGGGCCTCGGCTGCCTGCCCCGCCGCACCGGCCAGACCCGCGCGCCTGATCATCTTCAGCTCGTCGTTGGCGCTGTTACTGATTCGGTGCAGATCCACCTTGAGATACTCCGCGAGCGTGGCGGTTTCGCCGGTGGCCGCCGAGAGTTCGGCGGGCCAAAGCCCACCGATCACCCAGGGGGTGCAATCGATGCGAGGGCTGAAGGGCGGAATCGTCAGGGATTCCTGGGCCGCTCTCCGGAGGCGCTGGCGCGCCGCCATTCGACCGAAGATCGCCACCGGGCAAGAGTACCGGCATCCGGGGCGGCATTCCGCAGGCGGTGAATTGTGCGGGTGACGCGGCCTGGGTAGCGTGTGGCCATGGCTGATTCTGCGCTGCAGCAGCAACTCGACGAAGTGCGTGCTCTGCTGCTTCGTGCGCGAGAGTTGTTCGGCGCCAATCCCATCGAGCCGCCCGCTGATATCGCACCCGATCCCGATACCGCCAAGACCTGGCTTGTCTAGGCCGGTTTCGCCTTGGTTTGGCCTGGTCTAGCCTGCTTAATCCGCGGTGTCACGGCGGCGCAGTTGGTGCGCCAGCAGTATCTCAATCGCCGCGTCGAGATCCGCCGGGGTGGGAACCCCCGCGGACGGAGTGTGTCCGGCCGCGACAATCTCGTCGCGAACTTCCAGCAACGCTTTGAGGCATGACACGTCGGCCGTCAGCAGGATGCCCTGCGCCAGAGTGTCGGCGTCGGTGTCCATCGCCGCCTCGCTCAGCGCGACGCTGTGCATGTAACCGCCGCGGCAGGAGCGGACCAGGATGTGTCCGCTCGGGTGAACGGTGTCGAAGGCGGGATTGGCCTCGAGACTGGCCTCGGTCATCGACGTGTCATCGACTGTCAACGACCCTTGTCGACGATGCCGCCGAGGTTGCGCGCCGCCCCTTCCTCGTGCTGCTCCCACAACGTGGCCGACGCCCTCAGGTTGTGGGCCAATTCGGCGTGGTCATCCGCTTGTTGCTGGTAGCACTGCCGTCTTAGCTCGAGCAGTTCACGTCCCGCGTCGCGCAGCTCGCTGAAGATCGGCCCGAGTGAGTCCAGGCTCTCCTGAATGGCGGCGTGCGACGACGGGACGGTCCGCAAATACTCAGCGGTCTGCTGATGATGGTCAGCGGCCTCACGCAACTGCGCGGGCACGACATGGATTCGATCTGCCATCCGCTGTCTCCTCTTCAAGCCGGCCTGGTTGGTGTCGGTCTTTCGGTCTGCGTCGGCGCCGCCCCCGGCGCGGTTGCCGCCGGTGCCGCCGGCGGATGTTCCCAGCCTAGAAAGCTCGGCCCGGTCACGGTGGAGATGTGCTGAATCTGGCCGTCCAGGAGGGCTTTAGTGTGGCCAACGGCAAGTGCGTGGCGATCGGTGAACATGCCGATATCTCCCGGCGTGAGCCGCGATGGGTCGACGGGATTGGTGACCGCCGTGCCCGGCGAAGGGATGGTAATTCCCTGCTGGCGGAACGCATCTGCGATCGACGCTCCGCCAACGGCGGCCTTGATGGCCGCCGCGATCTGTGGGCTGGCGGCGGTCACGGTCTCACCGTCGGGGAGCGTGACAGTCGTCGGAGCCGGCGGTGCCGGTTCGGGCTTCTCGCCTGAGGCGTCCTTATCCCCGTCGTGTTTGTGCGCGTCGGGTTCGTCTGACGATGCGTGATCCTTCACCGGCTGCGTTTCATCGACATCTGTCGGTTCACGTTCGGTTCCGATGCCGCCGAGCAGTCTGGAAAGGGGGAGCCCGCCTGCGCTATTCAGGCCTGGGATGGACCCTGGCAGCGACGAACCGCCCGGCACCGATCCCGCGCCGAGGCTGGGAATGCTTGGCATCATCGGCGTCGACGGCATCGTCGGCGTTGCGGAGCCCGTCGTCGCGCCCGACGCGGGTGAGTCCCCGGCCAACAAACCCGCATCGTCAAGCGACAGCGGATCAAGGTATGGGTCCCCGCCCCCACGCGCGGGTGCGCCATCCGGGACGGTCGGTCCCGGCCGGCGCTCGTCCCGGCGATCGTCCCGCCGGTCGTCCATGACGCCCGGTCCCGTCTTCGAGGCGTTATACAGCGACGTCCAGGCGGCCATGAGCGCCGACTTCGACGTGTCATCCAGGCTCGCGTTCGCGACCACCGCACGGATGTCGCGCAGCTTGCCGATAAGGAACCGCTGGAAGTCGCGCGCCCCGGCCGGGGTGTCCAGGTCAGATCGCGTCCGTACCGCGGCTTCGGTTTCTTGCTGCAGCTTTTTCAGCGCCTCACTGCCCTCGACGGTCCTTGCGTGTGCGTTCAGGATTGCCGAAATTACCTGCAGGTCGAGTTGCGCGTTTGCTGAATTCTGGTGTGCCAGGGCGGCTTCGGCGGTTGCAATGGCCTCGGCGGCGGCGCCCTGCTGCGGTTCCCCCGGCGTCGCGGGGGCCGGCGAGCCGAACAGGTCCGGATGTTGCTGGCGGATCTTGGCCACAATCGCGTCGAGTTGCGCCGAGCTTGTCCAGGGCGTGACAACAGCGGCCACCTCGTCGGGCGTCAGCCCCGCAAGCCACGCATTCGGATCGCCGGTTCTGCCCCCGACGTACTTGACCACGGCGAGTAGGTCGCTATACGTCGACATCGGGTACGCAAGGGGCCTTCGGGCGAGGTAGCGACCCATCCATGCCGAGTGACGGTACTAACCCGACTCGTTGTCGACAATTCACCCCGCGGAAGCTGTGTAGCGTTCCCGCAGACCTTGTAACACAGCGGCTTTCGCATGATCGAATTCGTGAGCATGCGCCACGACGGACGCGATCTCTCGTTGTTTGGCAACCAGAAACCTCTGCAACTCACGGGCGCCCATCGGCGTATCGACGGCAATCTCGGCCTGGTCCGGCATTGCGCGGTCGATCTCGGCGGCGATCGCGTCCAGCCGGCTGACGCTCTCAGACATTGCGGCGTGCGCGCTGGCTAGTGCGTCGGCCAGCGCTCGGTCGGCTTCGCCGACCGAGCTGTGTTGACTTGCCAGCGCTGCCTGTCGGGCCTGAATGGCAGCTAGCGATGACCCGGCTTGCTCCGACATGAGTCCAACCTTTCTGAGTTCAACCTTTCTGGGTTCAACCTTTCTGGGTTCAACCTTTCTGGGTTCAACCTTTCTGGGTTCAACCTTTCTGGGTTCAACCTTTCTGGGTTCAACCTTTCTGGGTTCAACCTTTCTGGGTTCAAGTCCAACCTTTCTGGGTTCAACCTTTCTGGGGCCTTCTCTACGACGGCCGGCGGATCTGCACGTTGCTACCGAGTGGGCTAATGCAGACCGAGGCGCCCGAGTAGGGCGCTTCGACCACCAGATTGTTGCCGATGGCCAGTTGCACGTGTCCGGCGTGGGGAAAGACGAGATCGCCCGGCCGGACCTGCGAACGCGGCACTGGGATCCCGTCATTGATCTGCTGGTAGGTGGTGCGGTCCAAGTGAATACCCGCCTGGGCGTAGGACCATTGCACCAGCCCCGAACAGTCGAACTGATCGGGCCCGGTCGCGCCCCAGACGTAGGGATGGCCCAGCCGCGACAACGCGGCGCGCACCGCGATTCCGGCGCGGCCGGTGGCGCCGTGGTGGTGCAGCCTCCGGTAGCGCAGTGCGCCCAGCGCCGCGCGATGCCGTCCGGCCCGCGACCGGGCCGACAGCACGTGGGCGCGTTGCGCGCGCAGTCGCGCCACCCGACGGCGCAGCGCCTCACGCTGGGCCAGCGGCGTGACCGGAGTAACGGCGGCGTCCGAGCGGGCGTCCTCGAGGACACTCTTGGTCAGCTCGCGGGCCTGCTCTCGATCTTGTTGGGCGCCGGCGATGATCGCCGCAGCCGCGGCATCCGTCCGCGCTGCGGAGTGCAGCGCCGCCCGGCCGCGCCGCGCCGCGAGCCGATAAGCGCTATGTCCCGCGCCGAGATTCAGCCCGTCGCCGGATCCGTCGTCCTGAAGTTGCCCGCTGTAATGCGCGGTGCGCGCGTCCAGCCTCGGCTGCCCGGAGCTACCGGCGAACAGTTGATGAGCACGTCTCAGCGCTTCCACTTCGCTCTCGATCACTGGCTCTCCTCGAGACTTGCCTGATGACGGCCTTCCGACTCGACCGCATCGGCGAATGCGCGAACGCGTGGGATGGCTCCCACGGGGATGGCACCCCGGTTGCGCATATCCCACATTTCGTCGGTGCCAACGCCGAGCAACGCTGCGATGACCGCCTCCGGTAACGACGACTCCCCGCAGGCCCGATCGAATCGAGCGCTCAAGCTGGCCGGCATCCGTTTCAGCAGGTCGGTGCGCGTCGCCTCGATCTCCTGCAGATACCCCATCAGCCGGCCGGTCGAGTCGGCGCCCGCGTTGACCGCCACCCGCCATGAGCTGGCTGCGAGCATCTCGGCCTTCACGCACTGCGCGATCACAGACAGAATATACGTCTCATATTCGTTTGATGCTGTCGCGGGCAGTCGATCGATCACCGATTTGATGGCGTCGAGCTGCGCTTCGGCGTAGCCCTCGAGCACGTCGGTGTCGCTATGGCGATCGACGACAACCGTCGCGGCACCGCGTGCCGACATTCCCGCGGGTGGCTGCGCCGCGATCAGCCGGGCCAACTCCGCGTCGGGATCTGCGGCCACCAACATCCGCGAGTAGGTGCCGGGCGGCAGGCCCAGCCCATTTTCGACCTTCTGAACTGTGCTTTTGTGTGGCTTGCGGGCGCCGCGCTCCAGGATAGCTCAGCCCCATGATGCTGACGCCGGTCGCGGCGGCCAGCTCGGCTAGTGACCAGTCGCGCGACTCCCGCAATGCGCGGATCGCGGCGCCCGCCGACTCACGGCTCACCGCGGGCTGTGCAATTCGCGGGCCATGGGCCGGATATTACACAGCAGGCGCGGCGATCCTCGGTTTATACGTTTTTGTCTCGCTTCTCTTGCGTCCCGGGGTCCCCCATGTATACGCTTCCAGCTACGTTTCGCCAGACAAGGAGGCCGGCACATGGGACACCCCTGCGCAACCAACCCGGAATTGTGGTTCGGATACCCCGACGACGACAGCGGTGATGGCGCGGCTAAAGCGCGCGCGTACGAACGATCGGCCACCGAGGCGCGCATCCAATGCCTGCGCCGCTGCCCGCTGGCACAACAGCGACGGTGTGCCCAACACGCGATCAAGCATCGAGAGGAGTACGGCGTTTGGGCCGGCGTCAAACTTCCCGGCGGCCAGCACCGCAAGCGCGAAGAGCTCGCTCGGGCACACGAGATTTTGGGGCGTATCGCCGTCGGCGATATCAATTCCCGACAACTGCCCGAGAACGCGGCGCTGCTGGCCCGCCACGAGGACCAGGCCATTGCGGTGGCCGCGGTCGTGTTGCACCTGCCGATCGCGCAAGTTGGCCCCCGAACTGCCGCGTAGCGATGCCGCCGGAGCGCCAGTTGCACCGGGCGCCCGAATGTTTCGGCACGCCGGGCGATCTCAAACTCGCAGCGCTGGCAATATCCGAACCCGAAGGCGGCAGCGACGTCCGCAATCTGCGCACCCGCGCCCGCCGCGAGGGTGGCGACAGGGTTATCGACGGCCACAAGATGTGGATCGGCAACGGCGGGATAGCCAACGTGCACATGGTCAACGCGGTGGTCGACGAGGAGCTCGGCCACCGCGGGCAGGGGCTGTTCGTGGTGCCGGGCGGGACGCCCGGGCTGGAGATGGTGCGCAAGGTCGACAAGCTAGGCTGCCGGGCGTCCCATACCGCGGAGTTGCGGTTCGACGGCGTTTGGGTTCCGGCAGCCAATCTGCTTGGCGGACAAGAGAAGCTCGAGACCAAGCTCGCCAAAGCCCGTGTGTTGGTGGCGGGCGGCCAACGCTCCGGCTCGGCGACGTTGGGCGTGAGGGCTCGATGTCGAAGCTCGCCGCCAGCGAAGTCGCCGTCAAGGCCACCGAACGCGCCATCCAGACCCTGGGCGGCTGGGGCTACATCACCGACCATCCGGTGGAGGAGTGTTATCGAGATGCCAAGCTGTACGACATCTTTGAGGGCACTCGCGAGATTCAGCGGATGGTCATCTCCAACGCATTGGGCGCGGCGGTGGACGCCCCACCACTGCATGTGGTGCTTGAGCCGTCCGGGGGAGCGTTGAACCGGGTGTTCGGTCGCGGCACCCCACTGCGGTCGCGTGCTGCCGATGCAGCGTTATCGATACAGGATCGGATTCCCGATCCGATCATGCGGGTTGCCATGAAGGTGTTGCAGCCACCGGGTCGGTGAATTGCGGGGGAGTACCGTCGCGGTGATGAGCAACCTCGAGACCGCACCAGCCGAAGTCGCCTGCAGCGCTTCGCGGGTCGCGGGTGTCTCACCGGCGGGTGTCTCACCGGTTGTGCAAGTGCTGCATCCGCGCGAGGTTCCGCTCGGCGGACCACGGGCACTCCAAGTGCGACGCACCCTGCCGCTGCGAGAACGCTCGCTGATCGGTGCATGGTGCTTTGTCGACCATTACGGACCCGTGACCGCGCACATGGACGTCCCGCCTCATCCGCACACGGGACTACAAACGTTGAGTTGGTTGTTCAGTGGGGAAGTGGAGCACCGTGACAGCGCCGGGGTGCGCGCCATGATCCGGCCCGGCGAGATGAACCTGATGACCGCGGGCGCGGGGATTTGTCATTCCGAGGTGTCGGTGGCACCGAACGCGCAGCAAGCTGTCTTGCACGGTGTGCAGCTGTGGGTGGCACTGCCCGACTCCGACCGTGACACCGGACGGGATTTCGCCCACTACGCGCCCACACCCGTTTCGTTGCCGGGTGCGGTGGCGCGGGTGTTCCTTGGGGAGATGGCGGGCAGCCGTTCGCCGGTTCGCACGTTCACTCCGCTGCTCGGCGCGCAGATCGATCTGGATACGAACGCTGCGCTGGACATCTCGGTGGACCCGGCGTTCGAACACGGCGTCCTGTGCGACTCCGGTCCCGTTGAGATGAGCGGGACGACGCTCGAGTTCGGCGACCTGGGCTACCAAGGGCCGGGTGGCTCGTCGCTCAACTTACGCAACGTGGGGGATGGGGCCGCGCGAGTGATGCTGCTGGGCGGCGCCCCGTTCACCGAGGAACTCCTGATGTGGTGGAACTTCGTCGGGCGCAGCCACGACGACATCGTCCGCTATCGGCAACTCTGGCAGGACGCCGACGAACGCTTCGGGGCGGTCCAGGGGTACCAGGGCTCAGTGGCCCGATTGGCCGCCCCGCCAATGCCAACCACCCGCCTGCGGCCACGGCCGCTACCGAATAGAGGGGGATCCGAGTGACTGCCGACAAGACAGGCGCAGAAACCACAGTCACCGCCCGCGACGGCACGTTTAGCATTGCCGTCGAGGGCAAAACCGCGGGCCACGCCGATTTCGCCGACCGTGGCGACCAGCGAGTCTTCTACCACACCGTGACCGATCCCGAGTTCGGCGGACGAGGCCTCGCGACGATCCTCGTCGAAAACGCCCTGAACGCAACGCGAGACGAGGGCAAACGAATCGTCTCAGCGTGCTCGATGGTGACCACGGTGCTAAAGAAGCATCCCGAATTCGACGACATCGCGGACCCCGTCACCCCCGAGATCGAGCGGTGGTTGCAGGCGCAAAGCTGACCCGTCCAGCTATCGGCGCTCACCGCCAACTGTCGCAACGTATTTCGGTCGCGAATGCCGCGGCCGGCGCATTGCGGTTACCGACATCGGTGGGGCGATTCGGGACTACTTCGGGCCAATCATCGGTCAAGTCCCACCAACTACAATCGCCGCGAGCAAAATGGCAGGCACGCAGCGCCTAGGCCGGACGGCAACGCTCCCTCGATTGCCGCCACCGAAGCCGCCGGCGCCCTGGGGGCCCATCGACCGGAGGAAACGACATGGACTTCGCGGTACTGCCGCCCGAGATCAACTCCGCCCGAATGTACGTCGGCCCCGGCTCGGGACCGATGCTGGCCGCTGCGGCCGCGTGGGACGGGCTGGCTGCCGAGCTGCATTCGGTGGCGAGCGCTTATCAGTCGGCGATCGCGGGGCTGACCGCCGGGCCGTGGCTGGGCCCGTCATCGGCGACGATGGCCGCCGCGGCCGCCCCTTATGTGGCGTGGCTGAGAGGCACCGCCGGGCAAGCCGAGCAGACGGCCAACCAGGCCACCGCGGCGGCCGCCGCCTACGACGCGGCGTTCGCGGAGACGGTTCCGCCGCCGGTGGTCGCGGCCAACCGCACGCTGCTGATGGCGCTCGTGGCGACGAACTTGTTCGGGCAGAACACCCCGGCGATAGCGACCACCGAAACGCAGTACGCCGAGATGTGGGCCCAGGATGCCGCCGCCATGTTCGCCTACGCGGGTTCGGCGGCGGCGGCGACCGCGCTGACGGCGTTCAGCACTCCGCCCTCGAGCACCAACGAGAGTGGGCAGGGCAGCCAGGCCGCCGCGGCCGCGCAAGCCGGCGCCACCTCAGCCGGGAACGTGCAGAGCACCGTCGCGACGCTCCAGGCGACGTTGTCCGCGGCACCCAGCGCGCTAAGCGGCCTTGCGAGCCCGGCCCAGGGCCTGGACGCGCTGACGCCGCTGCAGGTGCTGGATTTGTTGGCCGATCTGAGTGGAGTTTTCGTCGACCCGGAACTGTCGGGGGCGGGACTTGGTGTCGACTCCTCGGCGGGGTTCACGGCTCTTCCCTTCGACGTCGGTGGCTTCTACACCGGTATCCATACGGACGAAATCGTCAGTGGCTGGGCCGGAGTAGAGCCCTGGCCGGGCACGGCAGCGGTGCCGCCAACGCCGTTTCCGGTGATCACGAACCTGGGCTCGCCGGTTGCGGCGGGCATGGGCGAAGCGGACGCGATCGGGAGGTTGTCGGTGCCGGCGGGTTGGACTGCGGCGGCCCCCGAGATACGGCCGCTCGCGATGGCATTGCCGGCTGCCAGTGCCGCCGCCGCTGAGGCCTCCGCAGCTTCCACGGCTGGTGCGGGAAGCGTGTTCAGCCAGATGGCACTTGCGGGCATGGCCGGAAGCGCCGTGGGCGGCGGCGCCGGTGCCGGTGGCTCGAGAGCCCAGGAGCGGGTCGGGGCGCCGACCCGCAAGCCGGCCGAACCCGCACAGCCCGAGGCGACGGAGCCGCCGCAGCGTCCGGCGGGCGGCCCGATCACGGGGATCGCCGCGGAGCTCCGTGAACTGGCCTCGCTGCGCGACTCCGGAATCCTTACCGAGGAGGAATTCATCGAGCAGAAGCGGCGCCTGCTGCCCCACTGAGTCGGCCTGGGTGCGGCCCCGGGCCTGCGTGCGGGCGATTTGTCGCATGAGTCATTTTGCGGCGTCTAAAGTGCTCCCTGTGGACGAGACGGCGTTCGGCCGCTACCGGCTGATCAAGCTGCTGGGTCGCGGCGGCATGGGCGAGGTGTGGCTGGCCCATGACACCGGCATCGACCGCGACGTTGCGCTGAAGATGCTGCTGCCGCATTTCGCCCAGGACCACGAGTTCGAGCAACGGTTCCGCCGCGAAGCCCGCGCCGCCGCGCGCCTGGACGATCCCCACGTCGTGCCGATTTACGATGTCGGGGAATTAGACGGTCGGCTCTATGTGACCATGCGGCCGGTCAAGGGCGGTGACCTGCAAAGCGTGCTCGAGAACGGGCCGCTGGATCCCGAGCGTGCCGTCAAGATCGTCGAGCAGGTCGCTTCCGCGCTGAACGCCGCGCACAAGGCGGGACTGGTACACCGCGACGTGAAACCGTCCAACGTGCTGCTCACCGAGGACGATTTCGCCTACCTGATCGATTTCGGGATCGCCCGGGCGGCCGGCGAGACCGGCTTGACCAGCACCGGCGCCACCATCGGCACGTGGTCCTACATGGCACCGGAACGCTTCAAGGAAGGGGTGATCGCTCCGAGCTCGGATGTCTATGCGCTGGCGTGCGTGCTTTATCAGTGCCTGACCGGCGAACTGCCCTTCACGGCAAAGACCCTCGAGCAGGTAGCAGTTGCGCATATGGTCAGCCCGGCGCCGAGGCCCTCGCTAACCCACCCGGGCGTACCGTCGAACCTGGACGCGGTGATCGCCGAGGGTATGGCCAAAGACCCGACCTCGCGCTATCAGACGACAGTGGAGCTGGCGACCGCCGCCCGCAGAGCGCTGCGAAACTCGCCGCCGATCGAGCCGACCGAAGCGACCGTGCAGGCCCCACGGCCTAGCGAACCGGCCCCCGCTTCACCCGAATCGCTCGCACCGCCCGACGATTGGCGCACAGTCGCGTCTGGATCATTTACCTCACACGCCCTGATGGCAGATCCTGCGGAGCTCACCCAGCGGCGGCCAGACCCGACGCCCCAACAACCAGAGCCTCAACCGCGAGCCCCTCGCAAGACGAAATTGGTGTGGGCGGGCATCGCGGCCGGCGTCGCCGTGATCGCCATCGCCGGCCTGGTGGTGGCGTTGACCAACCGCGACAAAGGCGCTCACGGCCCCGTGGCCAGCCCCAGCCCGAGTAGCCCAACCGCGAGCGGCCCGCCGCCGAACAGCGGCCCGTTCACCGGGACCTTCACCGTCGACTTCGGTCCGATGACCAAACTCGCCGGAGATCCGGTCGCCGGTGCGCCGGCCCCATTCAAGGAGACCTGGCGCGTGCGGTCGGTGTGCGGAGCCGCCGGATGTGTGGCCACCGCAATAACCGGCGGCGGCCTTCCCGTGCCAAACCTGGTTTTCGACGACGTCGGCGGGCGGTGGCTGGCGGTAGTCACATCGCCCGTCGCTGCTCATCAAGACAAAGACAGTGTGAAGTGCAACGGAGAGGGCGAATGGTTCGAAATCCTATCGCTGCAACCGCGGCCGGACGGAAGCATATCCGGTGAATGGATAGCGGAAAATACGTCGTTAATCTGTTATCACAAGCGAACCTTGAACTTCACTCGGACTGGCGATACGGATATTTCTGCGCTACCTGACCCGGCCGGCCAGCCTGCTCGGGTGGTGTCGCCAGCAGAGGCCCTTCATGGCACGTACCACTTCACCTATTCGGCAATTCGTACCAACGAACCCACCGATTTCACTGTGCAAACGGAATGCCTGCGTACGGCTGAGCGGTGCATCAGTTACTTCTTTAACGTACCCAAGGTTGAGGCGGATCCTTACGAGTTCGCAAACGCCCAGTGGACGCAGAATTCGGTAGCCTCCGCCGACTGCAGCGCCGGGGGTTCATTCACCGTCAGGGAGACCAGTGGATTCCCCCTCCCCCAACCTCCTCAAGACCCGATTGCCAAGCTTGTCGGGCACGGCCGTCGAGACAGTCTGACCCCGACTAATTGCTCCGCTGGAGGCTTCGACATCACTGTCGTTCGCACAGGCGACTGAAGGGTGCCCTACGGGCGCGGGCGCGGCCCTAGCCACGGGCCAAATGCGCACCGTTGTCATGTAATTCGTCGAAGCTCAACGCCATTGGAGTCATGGCGGGGACGTCGCCGCCGGCGACCACCGCCCGGGTGATCGGAGTGAGCGCCCGGAACAGCGTTTCCACCTCGTCGTCGCTGAGCGCATCCAGCGCCGACAGGGCAAGTGTGTCGGTTCTCGATTCGATGCGGTCCTTCAGTTCCTGACCGGCGGCGGTCAACGATCCGTCGTCGTTGAGCAGCCCCCGGGCGGCCAGTCCTTGTTCAAAGTGAGCCCACTCAACTTCGTCGTAGTCACGGGCGCGGGCCATGTAGTCGCGCGGGACCCGGCCCGCCGCGGCGTGCAGCACGTTGGACTCGCGGCCCGAGACGCCGGCGGCGGTGAGTACCGCCACATGAGCGTCGCCGCGCTGCTCGCGCAACAGCGTCGCGGCGTGCCAGAGCGCCGCCAGCGGATTGTCCGGCCACGGCAGCGCCAGGTTCGCGGCGAAGAGCGTTCGTCCGTCCAGCGGTGCCTGCTGCGCCGCCTTTCCCGCCAATTCGGCTGCGACTCGGACGTTTTCATCTATATCGAGGCCGTACCTGCGCAGTGCCGCGACCGCCGAGTCCTGGCGAGCGCCCAACGCGGCTTCGGGACCGGCAATCTCCCATGCCGCCGGCAGGGCCTTGGCGACCCGCGCGGGGGAAAAATTATAGAAGATCGCGGTCACCAGCTGCGGCGGTGCCATGCCCAGCGGCGCCGAGCGGGCGGCGAAGTAGCCCATCCAGAAGCCTCGATAACCCAGCCCGTCAAGCGCCGCCCGCGCCTCCGGCGCAAAGTAGGTGACGGCATGCACCGGCTCAAATCGATGGAAGAAACGTCGCGCCAGTCCCGGTTCTCTGCGCACAATCGCAGTTAACCACCCGCGGCTGGGACACCAACTCCACACCCCGCCCGATGAGCAGCGCCGAGGTCACGAACGGTCGTCGTACTCATCCTCAATGGGGCGTGGGCCAACCTCTTCCCTCTCCCCGAATGACGGGCGGCGCGAATGCTGGTGCCCGGAGACGCCCTCGGGATAGGCCGTCTCGGCGTGCTGGGTGAAGTCGACACCGCTCATCTCGTCCTCCGAGCTGACCCGGAACCCCATGAAACGCTCGATCACCTGGGCCAGCACGTAGCTCACCGCGAAGGCGTAGAGGCCGACCACCACCATCGCCAGCGCCTGCTTGCCGAGTTGGCCCAATCCGCCGCCGTAGAAAAGTCCCTGCGGGCCGTGGGTCATCACCGCGGTGGCGAGCAGCCCGATCAGCAGCACACCGACCACTCCACCGACGAAGTGCACGCCCACGACATCGAGCGAGTCGTCGTAGTTGAGTTTGAACTTCAGCCCGACCGCGAACGAGCAGACGACGCCCGCCACCAGTCCCGACGACAGCGGCGCCGAATGTGTTCACCGTGCCGCACGACGGCGTGATCGCCACCAACCCGGCGACCACTCCCGAGGCGGCACCGAACGTGGTCGGCTTGCCATCCCGGAACTGTTCTACCGAGAGCCATCCCAGCATGCCCAGGCAACCTGCGACCAGGGTATTGAGGAAGACCGCGGACGCTAGTCCGTTGGCGGCCAACGCCGAGCCGGCATTGAACCCGAACCAGCCGAACCACAGCAGCCCCACACCGAGGAGCACGAACGGCAGGTTGTGCGGCCGCATCGACTCCACCTTGAAGCCGATGCGCGGACCGAGCACCAGTGCCAACGCGAGCGCCGAGGAACCTGAGACGATCTCGACGACGAGTCCGCCCGCGTAATCGAGCACCCCCATCTTGAACAGCCAACCGTCAGGCGCCCACACCCAGTGCGCGACCACGGAATACACCGCCACCGCCCAAACGGGCACGAACACCATCCAGGCCGCGAACTTGGCGCGGTCGGCGATGGCACCGCTGACGAGGGCGGCGGTGACGATCGCGAAGCCCAACTGGAAGGTGGAGTAGAGCAGCTCGGGAACCGATCCGTGCGCGGTCTCCGGGCCGATCCCGCGCATCCCCGCGTGCGTCAATCCGCCGACGAGTCCGCCCGAGAATCCGCCACCGCCGCTGAGAACGCCAGGCTGTAGCCGACCAACAGCCATGCGACCGTGACCAACGGTATCGAGATGAAGCTCATCATGATCATGTTGAGGACGCCGGTGGTGCGCACCATGCCGCCGTAGAAAATCGCCAGCCCCGGAGTCATCAACAGCACGAGCGCGGTACTGGCCAGCAGCCAGGCGGTGGCGGCGGGATCGATGTCCAACTGTGCGGGCTCCTTCGTAGTCATCGATGCGAATGTCGGCACCGCGCGAGCACCGTCGTCGAGGTCAGGAGCTCAGTGCGACTGTAGGCGATCGCATCAAGTGAAATGGCAGCCGTTCAAGCGCCACATCGAACCCGGCCGCAAAGACCGGCGCAACCAACAGAAAAACCCCGGCCGATGGCCGGGGTATCTGTAACCGATGACGCGAGTCATGTGTAACCCATGACTCGACTCATCACACGGTGGGCGAAGGGGGACTTGAACCCCCACGTCCCGAAGGACACTGGCACCTGAAGCCAGCGCGTCTGCCATTCCGCCACTCGCCCGATAACAACCGGATGGACCATATCACTGTAGTGGCCCGTGCCCCAACCGATTCCGGGCCGCGAGGGCTGCCGACCACCCGGCCAGACCCCTCTGACGCTCCGATGCGATTCTCAGAATTCTCACGGTGACGCAGCGTCACAGTGTCCCGATACCATGCTGTGGTTGACACGACACGCGGGCGAGTCGTTTGCCTTGCGCCGACGGCAATGCTGGGACATAGCGAGGCGAGCGCTGAAAAGTGGGTAGCCAGAAGGGGCTGGTTCAGCGCATCGAGCGCAAGACTCGAGGTGACGGTTGGCGATGCGTTTGCCCGGATATTCGGAGGATCGATCGTCCCGCAGGAGGTCGAGGCGCTGCTGCGGCGCGAAGCGGCCGACGGCGTGCGGTCGCTCCAGGGAAATCGCCTTTTGGCACCCAACGAATACATCATTACCCTCAGTGTGCACGACTTTGACAAGTTGGGCGCCGACCGGATCTCACGTCGACCGCTTTCGCCAGGTACCTGGCGGACTATATCCATGAACAGGGGTGGCAAACGTATGGTGAGGTGGTCGTCCGGTTCGAGCAGTCATCGAACCTGCATACCGGCCAGTTCCGCGCCCGCGGCGCTGTCAACCCCGACGTCGGAGCCCCGCCCGACGTCACCCATTCCGCCGGGCCACAATCAAATGATGCGTTCGGCGCAGAACCAGGAGTACCAGCGATGACTGACAATCCGAGCTACCGCGGTCAGGGGCAGGGGCGGCCCGGCGACGAGTACTACGACGATCGCTACGGGCGTCCGCAAGAGGATCCGCACGGTGCACCGGATGCCCAGGCCGGACAGGACCCGCGCGGATATCCGCCTGAACAGGGCGGCTACCCGCCCCAGCAGGCATACCCGCCGCCCCGGCCAGCCCGAGCAGGGCGGCTACCCCGACAAGGCGGCTACCCGGAGCGGGCTGCCCAGACCAGGGCAGGGCGGCTACCCCGGCCAGGGGGTCAACCCGAACAGGGCGGCTACCAGGGCCAGGGTGGCTACCCCGAGCAGGGTGGCTATCCCGACCAAGGCGGCTACCCCGGCCAGGGCGGCTACCCGGGCCAAGGCGGCTACCCGGACCAGGGCGGCTACCCGGACCAGGGCAGGGCTACCCCGACCAGTCCAGGGTGGCTACCCGCCGCCGCCCTACGGCCAGGCCCTCCCGGTGGGGCTACGGCGACGCCGGGCTATGACCAGGGCTACCGCCAAGGCGGCGGCTACGGGCAGCCTCCCGGCGGCGGTCAGCCCGGCTATGGCGGCTACGGCGATTACGGCCGCGGGCCGGCGCCGCGCGACGAGGGCGGTTATCGCCCCCCGGCCCCGCCGGCCCGGCTCCAGCCCAGCCGGAACAGCGGCCGGGTTACCCCGACCAAGGCGGCTACGAACGCCGGGCTACCAGCAGGGCGGCCGGCTACAGTCGGGCAGGACTACGGCGCCGGCGACTTCACCCAGTACGCCGAGCCCCACCGCCCGGCGGATACGGCGCCGGCGGCGGGTATGCCGCTCCCGCGGCCGGGTACGCCGAACCCGCGGGACGCGACTACGAGTACGGACAGTCTGGCGGCGGACTACGGCCAGCAAGCCGGCGGCGGCTACGGCGATTACGGCGCAGGGCGGCTACGGCCGTGCCGCAGGATCAGCGGTCACCCTGCAGCTCGACGACGGCAGCGGCCGGACCTACCAGCTGCGCGAGGGCTCCAACATCGTCGGCCGCGGACAGGACGCTCAGTTCCGTCTGCCCGACACCGGCGTTTCGCGTCGTCATCTGGAGATCCGCTGGGACGGCCAGGTCGCGCTGCTCTCGGACCTCAACTCCACCAACGGCACCACGGTCAACAACGCACCGGTACAGGAGTGGCAGTTGGCCGATGGCGACGTGATCCGTCTGGGCCACTCCGAGATCATCGTCCGCATTCACTGAACCCGCCGGGCTCAACAGCCGCCGAGCTTCGCCCGCACGTCGACCACCGTCCAAGTATCGTGACGTTGCTGATGTGCTCAGGCATCGCAGGCTCGGAGGCAGGCGCCAGGACGGAAAGGACGCCGGATGCAGGGACTAGTACTGCAGCTGACGCGCGCCGGATTTCTGATGTTGTTGTGGCTGTTCATCTGGTCGGTGCTGCGGATTCTGCGCACCGACATCTACGCGCCCGACCGGGCGCCGTCATGGTGCGCCGCGGCCTGGCGTTGCGGGGCACGCTGCTGCCAGTCGCGCCAGCGCGCGACACGCCGCGCGCTATCTGGTGGTGACCGAGGGCGCGCTGACGGGCGCGCGCATCACCCTGAGCGGCCAGCCCGTTTGATCGGCCGCGCCGACGATTCCACGCTGGTGCTCACCGACGACTACGCCTCGACGCGGCACGCCCGGCTGTCCCAGCGCGGCTCGGAATGGTACGTCGAGGACCTAGGATCGACCAACGGCACATACCTTGACAGGGCGAAGGTGACGACTGCGGTAAGAGTTCCGATGGGAACGCCGGTTCGGATCGGCAAGACGGCAATCGAGTTGCGCCCGTGACCAGAACCTCTGGTCACTCTGCGCTATGCCGCCCGCAGCGACCGCGGCCTGGTACGTGCCAACAACGAAGACTCGGTGTACGCCGGTGCGCGGCTACTGGCGCTGGCCGACGGCATGGGCGGTCACGCGGCCGGTGAGGTGGCGTCGCAACTGGTGATCGCCGCGCTGGCCCACCTCGACGATGACGAGCCCGGCGGCGACCTGCTGGCAAGCTCGACGCCGCGGTCACGACGGGCAACTCGGCCATCGCCGCACAGGTCGAGACGACTACTCGACTTTCGAATGGGCCGTCGTTCCTGGCTACAGCGAGCACGTGCTTCCGCCGACTTGCTGCAAGAGTAATGTCTATAATGGGAAGAATATTGCAACCACCAACGACTTCACGAATATCGATGGCTGCCTTAATGTACAATCCACCACAACCTGACAGCTACAATGAAGAAGTGAGTGTGTAAAAAACTCATTATTTATTTTGTAAAACTTATATACTGTGCTTAGTTATAAGCACATATACGCGGTTGCGCTTACGCTTTGCGCTTCTTGCTGGTATCTGATTGTCACGGACTGGAGCCTGGCTGACGCTGTTGAGTTGATGTTGGCCAGTGGACTTTGCTATTCACTGCAGCGGGGCCTTTGGTACAAAGGTCAGTCAACTCTAAAGGCCGATTCACATTGGAGGTCGAGGTCTCGGTCTCGGAACCGGTCACGGCCTCGGTGATGACCTCGGTGATCACCTCGGTCGCTCGGTGAACGACCGCGGAACCACCGAGGTCATGTCCGAGGTCATCACCGAGGTCATCACCGAGGTCATGACGTCGGTCGTTCGTCGGTCGTCCACCGAACGACCGAGGTCATCACCGAGGTCACGTCCGAGGTCATCACCGAGGTCATCACCGAGGTCATGACCGTCGGTCGTTCCGCGGTCGTCCACCGAACGACCGAGGTCATCACCGAGGTCATCGCCGAGGTCATCAAATACCTCAAACTATTTTAATATTTAGGCCTATGATGGCTTTAAGTAGCAACACCAACTGAACCAAGAACAGGACATAAC
>CAVVLC010000052.1:0-26041 GCA_963748885.1 uncultured Actinomycetota bacterium | reverse complement strand
ACACCGGAATGTCGGCAGCCAGCAACGATGAATGCGTTGCGTTAGAAACGCTGTATCAAGAAGCCCGACGGCCGCCTACGGCAACCCATCCAACCCTGCCAATCCGTCCGGGACACCCTCGCCGCCAGCCCCGCCGGCACCACCGGTGCCGGTCGGACCGTTACCGCCATTACCGCCGTTGCCGCCGGCGCTGATCAGCAGGGCATCGCCGCCGTTCCCGCCGTTACCGCCCGTGGTTCCAAGCCCCGGGGAGTCGCCGCCGTCGCCCCCGTTACCGGCGGTGCCGAAGATCCCCGCGGCGCCGCCGTTGCCGCCGTTGCCCCCGATGATGTTGCCGAACCCGCCGGCGCCGCCGGAGCCGCCCAAGCCGATCAGCAGCCCGCCGGTCCCGCCGATCCCGCCGGTGCCACCGGCCCCGCTGGTGCTGCCGTTGTTAAAGGCGCCGGCGCCGCCGGCGCCGCCGGAACCGCCAAAGCCGAACAGCCGCCCACCGGCCCCGCCGGCCCCGCCGTTCCCGCCGACCAGGCCGCTCAACCCGCCGGCCCCGCCGGACCCACCGGTACCGAATAATCCGGCCGACCCGCCGGAGCCGCCGGCACCGGGGCCAGGGCCAGTGGCGGACCCGCCGGCGCCGCCGGACCCGCCGCCGCCGAACAACAGCCCGCCGGACCCGCCGACCCCGCCGGGGCCGGCGTTGGGGTTGCCGAACCCGCCGGCCCCGCCCGCCCCGCCGATGCCGAACAGCCCCCCGGCCGCCCCGCCTGCCCCGCCGACCCCGCCGACGACGGGGCTGAGCCCGGCGGTGCCTCCGGCCCCCCCGAAGCCCAACAGCAGCCCACCGGCCCCGCCGGCCCCGCCGGTCACGCCGACACCGGGGTTGTTAAACATGCCGGCGGCGCCGGCCCCGCCGAAGCCGAACAGCCCGCCCGCCGCCCCGCCGGCCCCGGAGGCCCCGCTGCCCTGCGGGCTGAGCCCGGCAACGCCGCCGGACCCGCCGACGCCGTACAGCAGCCCGCCGGACCCCCCGGCCGCGCCGGAACCGCCGCCGACGTTGCCCATCCCCCCGGCGCCGCCGTTCCCGCCGAAGCCCAACAGCCCGAGGCCGGCCCCGCCCGCTCCGGCGCCCCCGCCTTGGCCGGCGCCCGTCCCGCCGCCACCACCGGACCCGCCGACGCCATATAGCAGCCCGCCGGAGCCTCCGGCCCCGCCGTATCCGCCGACGTACCCGCCAAGGCCGCCGCTTGGGCTGCTGAAGTCGCCGGACCCGCCGGCGCCGCCGGCCCCACCGACGCCAAGCAGCAGCCCGCCAGCCCCGCCAGCCCCGCCGACCCCACCGGCCCCGCCGAGTCCGCCGGCCCCGCCGGCCCCGCCGGCCCCGCTTATCAGCCCGCCAGCCCCGCCGACGCCACCGGTGCCGCCGATGCCGATCAGGCTGTAACCGCCGGCCCCGCCGGCGCCGCCCGGGCCGACGATCCCGGCCGCTCCGCCGTTGCCGCCCGCCATACCGGCCGCGCCGGACCCGCCTATCCCGCCGTTGCCCATCAAGATTCCGCCCGCCCCGCCGGCTGCCCCGGTCCCGGGCGCCCCGTTGGCGCCGTTGCCGATCAGTGGGCGGCCAAACAGCGACTCGAAAAGGCCGTGGGAAGCCGCAGGTGAACCGCTCGCGGAGGGATCCCCGGCAAACCCGTTGTAGCCTGTGGCGCCGATCAGCGACCCGGCCGCGCCGCCGATGCCGCCGGTCCCGCCGGTGGCGCCAGAACCGATATCCCCGCCGTTGCCGCCGTTCCCGCCGTCGCCGATCCCGGTGGCGTGGCCGCCGCTGCCGCCGGCGGCGCCGAGGGTGCCGGCGGTGGTGTTGTCGGGGGCGGCCCCGCCGGACCCACCGTTACCGCCGCTGCCGAAGATGCCTGGGGCCGCGCCACCGGCTCCGCCGGCGCCGCCGATGCCATTGGCGCCCATGACGGCCCCGCCGGCGCCGCCCGCGCCGCCGTCACCGTTCAATGCGCCGCCGGCGCCGCCGTTACCGCCGGCCCCACCGTTACCGGGGCTGAGCATGTTGCTGGAGTTGCCGGTCCCGCCAGCGCCGCCGGCTCCGCCGACGCCGCTGAAGCTGGCGTGTCCGCCGTCTCCGCCAGCGCCGCCGCCCGCGTTCTGGCTGTCGCCACCGGCCCCGCCGGCCCCACCGGAGCCGTACACGAACGCACCGTTGCCGCCGGCGCCGCCGGTCCCGCCGGCGCCACTAATGCTGTTACCGCCTACCCCGCCCACCCCGCCGACGCCGAATAAGAGCGCACCGTTCCCGGCGGCCCCGCCGTTCCCTGCGACAGCGAAACCGCTACCGCCGGCGCCGCCCGCCCCACCGAAGCCGAATAGCGAGCCGGCGTTGCCGCCGACCCCGCCGTTCCCGCCGGTGGCGTTACTGGACCCGCCGGTGCCGCCGGCCCCGCCCGAGGCGAACAGGGTGTTGCCACCGATCCCGCCGTTACCGCCCGCCCCGCCGACGCCGCCAACACTGGAGCCCCCGCTGCCGCCGGCGCCGACCGACGCCGAGGAACCCGCCGCCCCCGCCGCTCCCGCCGGCCCCGCCGTCACCGTTGCTTTGGCCCCCGGCGCCGCCGGCGCCACCGGCGCCGATCAGCGCGCCGTGTCCGCCGGCCCCACCGGCCCCGCTCTGGGTGGACCCGCCGCCGCCGCCACCGCCGATACCTGCCGCGCCGTAGAGCGCGCCGGCGGCACCGCCGGTGCCGCCGTCCCCGCCGTCACCGGTCTGGGTGAATCCGCCGCCGCCACCATTGCCCCCATTGCCCACCAGCGGGCTGGCGCCGCCGAACCCGCCGGTCCCGCCGGCGCCCTTGGCTCCGCCGTCGCCACCCGTCCCGCCGCCACCACCGGACCCGCCGAACCACCCGCCGCGCCCGCCTTGTCCGCCGACCCCGCCCGCACTGCCTGTGGCACCGGCGCTACCACCGGCCCCGCCGGCGCCGCCGGCGCCGTTCACCAGCCCGCCGTTACCGCCGTTACCGCCGTTACCGCCAGGACCGGCGGTGATACTGGCAGCTCCTGCCCCTCCGGCGCCGCCGCTTCCGAACAGCCCGGCGGCCCCGCCATTACCGCCGGGCCCACCGGTCACGGGATTACCAGATCCGCCGCTGCCGCCGTTGCCCCACAAGATCCCGCCGTCCCCGCCGGCCGCCCCGGTCCCGGCCGCCCCGTTCGTGCCGTTGCCGATCAGTGGGCGTCCGGTGAGGAACTCGGTTGGGGCATTGATCAAGTCGAGCAGGCCCTGTAACGGGCTGGCGTTGGCGACCTCGGTGCTGGCGTAGGCGCCCGCGCCCGCGCTCAAGGCCTGAACGAACCGTGCGTGAAAAGCCTCCGCCTCGGCGCTGAGCGACTGATACGCGTGGGCGTGCCCGGAAAACAGCGACGCGATGGCCGCCGACACCTCATCCGCGGCCGCCGCCACCACCCCCGTCGTCGGGGGCGTCGCGGCCCCATTGGCCGCGCTGATCGTCGAACCGAGGCTCTGCAAGTCACTCGCCACCGAAGCCAGCATCTCTGGGGCCGCGACCACATACGACATTTGAGACCTCCCTGATACGTCCTGATAAGTCATGCGCGAGATAGGTCACGCCCAACAAGTCATGACGACCCGGGAAATCGCTCGGTCACCATCGACCATCGGCGAGGGCAGCATAACGCATTCCGGGACAGGACATCCCAGGTATGCGAAGAGTTGCTAACCTTTTTGTCCGGCCGCGAAAAACGACCTCGGAGGTCCCCAGCGGGGCCACGTCTTAAGGCCGGCCGAAGATACCTGACTCGCCGTTACCAGCGTCGAAATCCCCCGAGCTCCGGTGCCGCAGTTCCCGATCCCCGAGTCGCCAACCCCGACGTTAAACACACCCGCGCTGCCGCTACCCAAGTTGTAGATGCCCGTATTGAAACCGAGGCCTGAGTTGAAGAAGCCCGTGTTGAAGGTAGTGATCGAGTTAAAAAATCCTGCGTTGGCCGTGCCTGTGTTAAAAAAGCCCGCGTCCTGGCCGCCGCTGCCCGAATTAAAAAAGCCCGCGCCGACGCCCAGCGTGCTCGAGTTCAAGATGCCCACGTTAAAGCCGCCGGGAAATTCATTATTTTCTGCCTTCCGAGCCGGCCTTCTCGGCCTCGCGCGTCCCCGTGACAGGTAAAGGTGATTGTAGGACGATTTCGGCCTCGGCAAACCCTTGCGCGCACAGAAATCGCGCTGCTAGCCGACGCGCCGCCCTGCGCCGCCCCCGCTCGGACCTTCGGCAAGCGCAGTATCGAGCAGGTCGCCCGGGCTATGACGTTCCCACAGGTTCAGCAGGTTGCACAGCATCTGCAATGGCGCACGGATGCTCTCGTCGTCCTTGATCCGCGGGTCCTTGCGGCTGTCCGGCATGCCAGCCCCGAATCGCTTGCGAATCAACGCCGGGATGTCCAGCAGCCAGGCGACCCCCATCACCGCCGCGTAGAGCAATGTATGGCGGCGTAACCGCGTCGGGGTCGAGATCCGGTCCGCCGCAACGATGGACCTCCGTGACAAACAGCTGCAGCAATTCGTCGAGATGCCGGTCCCACATGTCGGTTTCGGCGCCGGACATGGCTCCCCAGATGGCCATGCCCAGGTTCATCTGGCCGACGCATCCCCAGTCCATCAAGCCCGCACTGCAGGCCGTCGCCGGAGTCGCGCCAAAACCAGCCGTTGTCGACGTTGGCGTTCCAATGGCACAGTGCGACATAGTCGTTATCGGCGGCCAGATGGCGTGCGACCGAAGTCCTCGTGGTGCGCGAACCACAGCGCTTCTTCGCGTAGGCGCGTCAAGAAGCGCGCAGGAACAAACATTGGCGGGTAGCAGACCTGGATGGGTCTCGGCGAATTCGGCAAGCTGAGTCAACCGCCGGTCAAGCTTGGTCGGTGCGCAGCGGCGGCCGTTCGCCGACCGTCGCGGCTTGGATGTCAAGCGGAAAGTGCGCGGTCAGCCGGGCCGGCAGGCGCCCGGATCGGTGGGTGCCGGCCAGGCGGGCCAGCGCGGTGAGCAGCGCACGGTAGTGCTCGACCGGTGCGGGCATCTCGTAATCGAGGCACTTGTGGTATTGCCGTTCGATTCGGCCGTCGCCGAACGTGATTCGTTCGGTGATCAATATTCCGGTGCCGGTCGGGCGGTGGAATTCGCCGAACTGGACGCTGGGTACCGCGATGGGGAATCCGGGCGTGCAAGACAGCGCCGCGAACCGCACTTCCGGCTCCATCTGGGTCTTACCGCGACCGCGTGTCGGGTTGTCGAAATCGCGGGAGAACTTGACGAACAACTCGCCGTGCAGACCTGGCTGAGGCCGGTCGTATTCCACCGAGAGCACGACTTTGCGTCCGGTGCTGCCGCCGGCCACCTCGCGGAAATCGGAGATGCTCGTGACGGCGTTATCTCTGGCGAGCACGCCTGACGCCCGAAACGCCTCAGTGAGAAACGTTGCCCCGCCGCTGCGCAACGTCGCGGGGTCAGCGGGAAACGCCATGCCGAACCAGTCACCGGTGACCCGACAGCGATTCTCGTTGTGCATCTGGGCTTACCAGGTCTGTTCAGCCGAGCGCACCAGCATGTGGTTGACGGCCACCCGGCGGTCGCGGGTCACCATGAACAGCACCGCGTCGGCGATATCCTCCGGCCGCAACTTGACCATGTCGGCGGTCTGCCGCTCGAATGCCTCGCGCGCCGGTTCCGCAAGGTGGGTGAAGAGCTCGGTATCAACCGTTCCGGGACCTACCACGCCGACGCGGACTCGCTGGCCCAGCAATTCTTGTCGAATGCCCTCACTGAAGGCGTTCACACCGAATTTCGTCAGCGAATACACGGCGGTGCCGGGTCGGGCCACCCAGCCGGCGGTGGAACTCACGGTGACCACGTCGGCCACCCCGCGCGGCGAGTCGGCGGCGGCCTCAATCAGGTGCGGCAACGCAGTTCTGGTCACGTAGAGGACGCCCTGGACGTTGACCGTCAGCATGGCATCCCAGTCCTGCAGTGACGCCTCGGCGGCGGGCCCGGTCCGCATCAGGCCGGCGTTGTTCACCAGGGTGTCCAGCCGTCCCAGCTCCGTCGACGGTGCGTTGCACGGCTAGCGCAACCTGTTCGGGGTCGGTGACGTCGGCGGACACCACCAGCGCTGTGCCGCCGCCGGATTCGATCTCGGATTCCAGCTCGGCCAGCCGGTCGGCTCGCCGTGCCAGCAGCGCTACCGCGGCGCCCTGCGCGGCTAGGGCCTTCGCCGTTGCCGCGCCGATGCCGCTGCTCGCACCGGTCACCAGCGCCACCGTGTTGGCCAGTGTGGGCGTCATGGTCTGCCTCCCGTCGGTGATCCGGCGCTCAGGATCTCGTGCAGAACGTAGTCGTTGTCCTCGCCGAGGTCGGGAGCGCCCCGTTCAATGCGCGTCGGGGACCGCGCCATCCGCCACGATGGTCCCAATATCGGACGCTGGCCTTCGCGATGATCGCTGACGAATCGATACAACCCGCGCTCCCACAATTGTTGGTCACCAATCACGTCGACCGCGGTCGCGCTCTTGCTCGCGGCCACACCTGCCGCCCGCAGGCAGCGTGCGAGTTGCTCGGCATCGTGGTGTTCAGTGAGGCACGCAAGCTCGTGATCGAGCGCCGCGCTATGAGCGTGTCGATCCCCCATCGCCGGGTAGCGCTCGGCCAGCGCCGTAGCACCGAGCACGTCGCATAGCCTTTGCCATTCTTCGTCATCCGCCACGGCCACGCTGACCCAGGAACCACCCGAGCAGGGGTAGCAGCCGTGCGGACACATGTCGGGATGGTTGTTGCCGTCGGGCCCGAGGTCCTTACCGGTGAGACCCTGTTCGAGCAAGCGATCCCCGATCATCGAGGACAGCGTTTCGACGGCCGACACGTCAACTAATTGGCCTGCGCCGCTTACCTGGCGATGCAGCAGCGCCACCACTGCGGCGTACGCGGCCGCCGCGCCGACGGTGGAATCCCCGTACCGCATGCTCGTTCCCAGGGGAGGTCCCCCGGAGTAGCCGACCAGCGATGCCAACCCGGCCAGCGCGGCGAAACAGGGCGCATAGCGCGTTTGATGGCCCAGCGGTCCGTCGTTGCCCCACATCTTGATCGACACTGAGATGATGTCCGGTTTGATCTCCGTGAGCTGCTGGTACCCCATACCCTGGCACTCCATCGCGCCCGGCCGAAGGTTGTTGATGACGACGTCGCTGCGGGCGATCAGCTCGCGCAGCCGCGCAATGCCTTCGGGTGTTTTGATGTCCAGATCCACGCTGAGGATCTCGGGGTTGATGCTCAGGAAGTACGGAGCGTGGTTGATATCGGTGCCGCCGTAGGCACGCATTTCATCTGGGGCGGTTGCAGTCTCAATCTTGATCACCTCGGCGCCCAACAGCGCCAGCAGCTTGCCCGCATACGGGCCGGCCCATACCTTGATGAGCTCCACGACCCGCACCCCCGCCAGTGGGCCGCCCCGGGGGTCGGCGGATGGCTTTAGTTGCGCCGACTGCACCGCCGGCGCCGGGCGCGGCGTACCGAGCCCGTTCAGTACCAGCCTGGTGTTGTCCGAGAGTTGGCGCGGGAGAGGTTATTTCAGCGGGAGACGCGGTGAGCGCGTACGGGACGGTGGGATAGGCCGCCACGCCGAGTACGGGGTGTCGCACATCGCGGAAAAACCCGCGGTGCCGGTACTGCGGCGACGAATGCAGATCCGCGGCGCCGTTGACCGCAACCAACGGCACACCCAGGCGCTGGGCTCGGTCGGCCGCCGCCTCCTTAGCCAAATCTCTGACCCACATTGCGAAGCCCCGCTGGAACTCGGCGACCTTTTCCGCCGTGACGGCGAACTCCAGCCAGTCGTCCTCGAAAGTGTCGAGCCATTCCGGGTCACCCATCAGTTCCTTGACGCCGAGCCAATGCGCGCGGCTGGTCATGTACAGGTAGACAAAGCCATCCGCGCACCCGAAAAACGTTGCCGGACCCTGCTGGTCATAGTCGCCGCGCACACCGGCAGCCGGGACCTCACCGGTGATGAACCTGCCCAGGATGCAGTCGGCGCGCGAAACCAGCACGGCGCGTTGGGAAATGTCGATGAGCTCGCCCTGGCCGGTGTGCAGCCGCCCGAACAACGCGGCCGCGACGCAGAGGGCCGCATCCAGTCCCGCCTCGTAGTCGGCGAGGAATCGGCCGGGCCCCTGCAGCGGCGGCAGCGCGGGGTCGGCGTGGCTGGGCGTGTGATACCCCCAGCCGCTGGCATGGAACACGTTGATGCTCTTGGCGTTATCCCATTCAGCGGCGGCACCCTGGCCGAACGGGGTGATCGCGCAGAACACCACGCTTGGGTGTTGCTCGGCCCGCACCGCGGTCCGAGACGCCCTGTCGTGACGACCGCGTCGGACGGCGCCGATCATCTCGTTTACACGTTCCGCCACCGCGTCGAGTACGACGGACCTCTTGTTCGTGTTGAGGTAGGCGAACAACGCACTGCCTTCGCAGCCCGCGGCACCGCCGGTGTCAGGGCTGATGATCGGCGCCATCGCCCGAGTTCGGCTGCCGCGCACCGGGGCCTCGATCTTGATCACCTCGGCGCCGAAATCGGCCAGCAGTTTCCCGCAGTACTCCCCTGCGACAGACTCGGCTAACTCGACGACCCTGAAACCCGTCAGCGCCGACATGCCCGCCCTCGCAAAGCGGTCAGGGCTTCTGTCGTCCCGAGCGGCTCAGCCGCCACTCCGGCGGAAAGTTCAGGTCGTTGTCCTTCACCACGTTGTTGAGTCCCTTCTCGAAGGTGCCCTCGGTGAGGTCGACCTCGTTCTCCTGGTCATTCTGGCAATCAACGGCAGCATGCCCTCGACCATGCCGGTCAGCAGACTCCCGAAGTATTCACCCTTGTGCTGCTTGTAGAGCTCCAGGAAGGTCTTCTGCACGGCGACGGTATCGGTAGGCCGAGAACGCGAACACGCCATCGCGTACTTCAACGTCTCTTCTTCCAGCTTCTCGCGGGGCACCACGCTGTTGACGAAGCCGCAGTCGTACATCTCCTTGGCGCTGAACGGCCTTCCGGTAAAGAGCATTTCGGAGAACTTGCGCAGGCCCATCGTCTCGCACCACCACCACAGCCGTGGTCCCCAGCCCACGTAGCGGAAGGCCGGATGCCCGAAAAGTGCGTCGTCGGAAGAGATCACCAGGTCGGCGTCGCCGGCCTGATAGAAGTGCCATCCGTAGCAGTAGCCCTTGGCCTCGATGATGCTGATCTTGCGAAGCTCTTGCAGGGGGCGGTTTCCCGCGCGCGCCTTCGCGTAGAAGTCGGTGACGGTGGACAGGTAGCGATACGACCCGCCCGGCGGATACTTGACGTCCTCATCGTTGATCGCGAGCTCGTGCATGCAACGGCAAGCCCGGGTTCTCCAGCATCGGGCGCTGCTCTGGCAGGTCGCCGCCGCTACCGAAATCCTGGCCCTCACCCCGGATCACCACGACCTTCACGTCGTCGTCCACGTTGCACTTGTGGATCAGATCGGCGTAGTTCTGCCGCATCCCCAAAGTGGTGGAGTTCTGCGCTTCGGGACGGTCGAAGGTGATGTAGGCGATCCGGTTCTTCTTGTCCTTCTCGAACTTGATGTACTGCTCGGCTTCCTTCTTCAACTTTTCGTAGTCGTATTCCGGCATGGTCTTCTCCACTTTCTACTTGAGCAAAGCGCCCGCATCGACGGGTAGCGAAACGCCAGTGACATAACGGGACTCGTCAGAGGCGAGGAACAGGACGGCGTTGCTGACGTCGATTGCCTCTACCCACGGCACCGGCAACGTGTGTGTCATCTGTGAGAACGGGGCGAAGTCGTCGGGTCCGGGGTTTTCCAGGTCCGGACGGAACAGCTTGAACGTCACGTCGTTCATGGTCATCGGGGTGTTGACCTGGCTGGGGTGCACCGAGTTCACCCGAATGCGGTGCTCGCCCAGCTCGACGGCGAAGCTGCGCATCAGCCCCATCACGCCGTGTTTGGCGGCGATGTAGTGGCCGGTGTAGGCCATGGCCTTGTGTGACCCGACCGAGCCGGTCAGCACGATGGAACCACCGCGCCCGCCGGCGATGATGTGCGGCACAACGGCTTTCACGGTGTGCCAGACGCCGGAGAGGTTGACGTCGATCATGTCCTGCCAAGTCTTCTCCGGGAGCTTGTGCAGCTTCTTGCCGAAGGTCCCGATGCCCGCGTTCGCGACGATGATGTCGAGACGGCCGAGTTGTTCGACTCCGCCGTCCACCGCGGCCGCCAGCGCCTCGTAATCGCGCACGTCGACTTGTGCGGTGACAATGCGGCGATCCTGCGCCTTCACCAGGTCGGCGGTTTCGGCCAGATCCTCCGGAGTGGAGTGCGGGTACGCCAGGTTCTCGATTGGCCCGCAAATGTCGACGGCGATGATGTCGGCGCCCTCCTGGGCCAGCCGCACCGCGTGGCTGCGGCCCTGACCGCGCGCGGCTCCGCTGATAAACGCAACCTTGCCCTCGACCCGGCCGGCCATCACGGAACCACGGTCGGCAGCGTTTCCCAGCCCCGCACCGTCGACGTCGGGCTGAGCTTGGCGTTGGCTTTATCGACCTCCCACTCGGGGAACCGTTTGAGGATTTCCTCAACCGCGACGCGGCCTTCCAGCCGCGCCAGCGCCGAGCCTAGGCAGAAGTGCGTGCCCACGCTGAAGGTGAGGTGCGGCCGGGCTTCGCGATGGATATCGAACTTGCCTGCGTCGGGCCCGAACTGGCGCTCATCGCGGCACGCCGACCCGAGGAGCATCAGCATCACGCTGCCCTCAGGCACCGTTTGGTCATAGAGAGTGACGTCGTGGGTCACGTACCGTGCCATGTGCGGTGCCGGCGGCTCGAAGCGCAGCAGCTCCTCGATGGCCTGCGGGAATCAGCCCGGGGTTTTCCACGAGTTCGCGACGTTGGCCGGGGTGCTCGGCGAGAACCTTTCCCGCCCAACCGATCAGCCGCGTCGTGGTTTCGTTGCCCGCTCCGGCGACGACGTTGAGGTAGACCAGGATCTCGTTGCGCGTGAGCCGCCGCGTCGTCCCGGTTTCGTCGACGAACTCGACATTGAGCAGTTCGGTCATGATGTCGTCGGACGGATTCTCGGCACGCCAGTCGATGTACGCCTCGAACTGCTCGCCGACCGACAAGCCCTGCTCGGCGGCCTTCATGGGCTTGCCGGCCTCGGTGCGCAGCTGGGCGTTGATGCGGTCGCGGATGTATTCCTGATCGTCCTCGGGGATGCCGAGCAGCATGCTGATGACCTTCATCGGCATGATCGCACCGAGATCTTTCACGAAGTCGAATCGTCCCGATCCCACCAGCGGGTCCAGGAGCTGCGCGCAGAACTCGCGGATCATCGGCTCAAGCGAGGCGATCTTGCGCGGGGTGAACATCCGCGACAGCAGCTTGCGGTGCACGTCGTGGATCGGCGGGTCTTCAAATATCAGCAGGCCCGACGGGATGTCGAGGTTGGCCTTGATCAGCTCCAGGATCACGCCGCGGGCGGAGCTGTAGGTGCCGTGGTCGACCACGGCCTTGTTGACATCGGCGAACCGGCTCAGCGCGAAGAATTCGTATTCCGCGTTGTAGTAAAGCGGCGCCTCCTCACGCAGGCGCGCGAACATCGGATACGGGTCCGCGATGAGCGCGACGTCGTACGGATCGAAGCGAACATGGCTATGGGTGCTGGTCGTCACGGAATTCCTCCTACCGCTACCGCTTTCCGGCCGGCTCCCAGCCACCAAATGTGTCGCTCTGACAAGGAAGCGGGCTGGGTTGAAACGGGCTTACCGACCGCCGGAGATCGGATCACTCTATTCTCGTAGAGAACCATAGCGCGGATGCTCTGACAAGACCCCGGGGCGCCCGCCCGCCCCTTACTCATACCCGGGCGCTCATACGCGGGCACGTCGACTCAGCCGCGCGCCGCCGTCTTCGGTGAGCCGTCCCTTCTCCGGACTCTTGAGAATGCCGGTAGCGATGGCCGCCAAAATCCCGTCGAGTTGCTCTGGGCTGTCGATAATCCGGTCGCCACGGGCGAATCGCAGCAGCAAACCGTTGATGAACGTCAGCGTGACATTGCTCAGATCCTCGACCACGGCCGATGCCAGCTCCGCGCCGTGCGGCATGAGCTGGACCAGGATTTCCCGGTGCAGTTTGGTGAACCTGTCCGTGGCTTGTTGCAGGATCGCGGCCAGCTCAGGATCGCGAGCGGCCTGCATCGTCAGCTCGTACCTGGCTTTTGTGTGCGACAGCTGCGGCTCGCTGCCGGCTTGAATAACCACCTGCGACAGCAGGGACGGCGAGGGGTTGTCTACCTGGCCGTCGGCAGCGTCGGCGACCGACTGCAAGCTTGCCAGATCGAGTTCGGCCAGTCGCTCGGCGACCGCATGCAGCAACGCCGAGCGAGTGCGGAAATAAAACGACGTCGTGCCGTCCGGCACATCGGCTTTGCGGTCCACCTTGAGATGGCTCAGTCCCTTGGCTCCGTCATCCGCCAGCAGCTGAATGGCCGCATCGCATAGGTCGCGGCGGCGCTCCGCGGGATTGGGCTTCCGTCGTTTCGGTACGGCGGGAGTGTATCGAGCCATCAACGTAAGCTTTCGTGGCGACGCGATCGAGGATTCGCTAACTTGCGTGAACGACCTTACTCTATATTCATAGTGTCAGTAAAGCCGGTGGCGGGCGTACCTAAGGGCGGCCAATCACGCGCGCGAGCGGTATGCAGAGGGCGGCGCCGATCAGACCGGCCACAAGCGTCGCGGCGGCGAGCAGTGGTTGCCCACCGCGCCCCAGGGCATACGAGGCCAGAAGCGGCGCGATGACCGAAGCTGCCGCCCAGGCCATCCCCCATATGCCGTGATAACGCCCGCGTTGTGCCGGAGGGGCAATCCAGTGGACGACATCGGCGGCGACGACGAACCAGGCGATCTGGCCGGGAGCAGATGCCGCGGCGGCCACACTGAATTCCGCTGTGGTACTGGCGAATGTGGCGGCGCACAGACACACGGAGGTCCAGATAGCCGCCATCGCGACGATGTCAAGCCTGCGACGAGCCACGATTCGTCGGCTCAGCCATGGGGTGATCAACGGAGTAAGTGCCACCACGGCCACAGCGTTGACCAGCTGCACCAAACCCCAGGCACCGGCCCTCAGCCCGCGGGCAGACATCAGCATGGGAATGTCGACGACCAAGCCCATGAACGCCGTCAGGACCGCCACGCTGGACCCGAACATCAGAACAAGACGAACGTCCGAAAATGCCCGGCGATAACTGGTTTTCACAGCTGAGGCCGGCCGGCGGGCGCTGGGCGGCACCCCGTGCAGCGCCACCGCGGCGAAGAGTGCGCAGGCGATGCCGTTGATCCAGTACAGCACCGGAATGCCGACCCAGTCAGCGAAAAGACCGCCGGCACCGGCGGCTACGGCGGCGCCGGCATTGCCCACCCATCCGTGCCGCCACGCGTCCACCTTCGCGCGCTGCGCGGGCTCGAGGACCAGCTCGGTGATCGCCACGCCGAGCACCGAGCGTGGCGCGTCGAAGGCGAGGCCGAACATTGCGGCACCCACAAGCAACGCCCGCACGCTATGCGCGACCGACATCAGCATCAATGCCACGGCGGCGAACAGCATCGTGGTTACCAGCGTGGACCGTCGCCCAAACCGGTCCACCAGCGACCCGCAAACTAAATGCCCCGCAACCGATCCGACGCCAAAGGCCGCCAGGACCGCGCCGACCGTTCCCGCCCCGTTGCCCTCCGCGGCGACGTGGTACGCCATGAACGGATAGCCGAACCCCACGGCTCGTACCAACAGGCTCCCACCAAGCAGTAGCCAGATCTCGTTCGGGAAACCGGCGCGTTTGACTGAACTTGCCTCTTGCACAACGGTATTCGAAGCTATGGGCGACGCAAAAGGCGCGGCTGTGCGCGTTGTCGTCGGGTTGGCGCTCACGTGCTCACCCCGATCCCGCCGGCCGAAAGTTGATCGCGCAGGGCGCGCTTGCGCATCTTCCCGGCCCCATCCCGGGGAAGCTCGGCGCCGACGCCCAATCGGGAAGGCAGATACACGCGGCTGATACCGCGCCCGATGAGGAACGAACGCACGGTTGTCAGGTTCGGTGGCAAAGCGGATGGTGCGACCACGATGACCGCGCATGGATGCTCGAATCCCGATTCATCGGTATAGCTGACGAAGGCCGCGTCCACGATGTCCGGGTGGAGCTTTATCTCCTCCTCGATTTCCAGAGCGGGGATCATGAGCGGGAGGATGTGCCCCATGACGCGGTCACTTGTGCGGCCCATGAAGGTCAGGCAGCCATCACGGGCGCCCGTGACGAGGTCGCCGGTGTCGAGCCATCCCTCGTCGAATGATGGCTCCCACACCACGGCTCCGGTATCACGGTTGAAAACAGCCAGACACACCGACGGCCCGCGCACGGACAATTGCTCGATTTCGGCGGTGTCGGTGCCGTGCGTTCGGAGCTCTACTCCAGGAAGAGCCCGCCCCATGCACCACGCCGTCTCCGGCGTGACGCTGTCGACGGTACTGGTGCCGCCTTGGGTTTCGGTCATTCCCCACAGATTCACCAGACGGCCGCCCAAATCTCGGGTAGTCGTGTGGGTGATCGATCGGGTGAGCGGCGCGGCGGTAGACACCACTAGGCGAAGCGATGCCAGATTTCGGCGATCCGGGCGCTGTGCGGCCAAGTCGGCAATCATGGCCGGGACCCCGACCACACATGTGACGCCGTGCTCGGACATCAGGCGCAGCCGGTGTTGGGGCTCCCAGATGTCGGAAAACACGCTGACACCGTGCTCGACTAGGGGCCATACCGTGCCACAGAGTGCCCCCAAGGCCGTGCTCAACGACGGGAGACATGTCAGCACATCGGTCGGGCCAATGCCCTCTCCCCCTAACGCACGCCATCCGCGTGCAGCGGCATACAGCGTGTTTTGGCTATGGATGACGCCTTTGGAGGTGCCGCTGGTACCGGAGGTGAAAAACACGACCGCCGGCGCGTTCGGATCGACGCGCTCGGGCAAAGCGCCAGGGCCGCAACCGGAATAGCGCTCACTAGCCCGCTGAATAGCAAGGGTGAGAGAACCCGGGGAATCGCTGATCACAATCGGATGCCGCAGGGCGGGCAGCCGTGGCGCCATCTCGGCCAGGATGCTCCCATAGTCGATGCCGTCCCAGGACTCGGTTACCAGACATACGGCGGCACCGGTCGCCGCGACCATCCGCTGAAGGTCACGGGCGCCAAACCACATGGGCACCGGAACAGCAATGGCCCCGATCCGGGCGCAGGCCAACGTCAGCGCGCTCGTTTCCCACCAATTGGGAAGTTGGAACGCCACGGCAGTCCCCGCGGTGATGCCCATCCCCGCCAAGCCCGAGGCGAGCTGATCCACTTGGAAGGCCAAGTCACCGAAGGTGATCCGGTTCAAGCGCCGCTGGCGGTGCCGCCAGCCGATGAGTGCAACCTGGTCCGGTACTTCGGCCGCAGCCCGACGCAAGTCATCGACGAATGATTCGGTTCGCCACCACCCGGCTGCCACATATTCTTCGATTTGTTCGGCGAGCGGCGGACAGCACCGCAGAGGATTGTGCATCGGATGTCCTTGTTCTCGTGATACTCGGGGTGCGCGGGCGCGATGGTCAGCCTCGAAAGGGGCACCGCCGCGGTGGTTGGATCAGGCCGATGCGGCGGCGGCCAATTCTTGTAGCCTCCTGCACACCCGAAGTGGTCCGCTGATTGCGAGATGACGCCATGCGCAGGCTCGGCCTGGTTGCTCCCCCGAAATGCGCACAAACCCCGGCATGGGCGGAATACATGTCCTCGATGGCACTTACGAAAAGCTCGTAAGGTTCACCGAAATCCGCGAGATGAGACCGCACCGCATGCAGCTGACGAAAAACCGCCACCAAGCGGCGATGGTCGCGGGTCTGGAATCCGCTGAATCCGGGGCCGACATGCGGGGGCAGCATGGTGGGCCGCACCCGCTCGACGTACACGGGGGCCGGTAATTCGGATGCGAAGCGCATCGATGCGCCCGCCGCATCGGCGCACACACTGGCCAACGCCAACGCATCGACGACGGAGGGCTCGTCGTGATCTTGTGCCGCACGCATCGCGCACAACACTGCGACCGCGAGGGATTGGATCACCGCGAAGTACAACTGATGGCCCACCCGCCACCGCGCAAAGGCGGACTCCTCCGTCATCACGAGTCCGCGTGGTCGGGCCTCCACCGCTTGCGGGATGGCGTGCACCGGCGATGCGTACTCGAATACCCGATGGGGAAGGCCAACCAAGGCCTTCCATTGCAATTCAGAGAGATCGGTGCCACTGCGATCGACATGATCGAGGACCTTCAAGTAGGCGCCCATCAGCCCGGCTAGGAAGTTTTCCCCGGGGGAACCGCTCACCCGTACAACACCGAAATACTCGTCATGCTCACGGCACTGCGCATCAGCGCGCCGGCGCCTGGAACTGAGCGCGTCCATGTGCGACGCTGCATGCCGGCCGAATTCCGCAGTGTCGCGAAGTATCTGTTGCGTGCGGTGGCGCTCGGCGGGCGGCGCGCTAAGAACGGCTCGGTCCACACCCTTCGCCGACAACACGGGCACAGCCCGGACAATTTGACTGCGGCCCTCCGGTAAAAGCTGCGGGTCCAGCAGCACCAGCGGACCTTCACAGCTGTGCACGTCAATCACGGCGTCTCCAATCGGATGAATTCGTCGGTGCGATGTTCCCGACACACGTCGTTATCACATTCCATATATGACATGTCGATAGTGTAACCTCCTATCTAGACATGTCAATACTGGAAGGTTATGATGGTCGCGTGAGCTTACGACATGCCGCGCTGGGACTGCTCGCAAAGGAACCCGCGAGTGGATACGACCTACTGAAGAAGTTCAAGTCGTCGATGCACACGGTGTGGCCGGCCACACAAAGCCAGCTCTACGGCGAGCTCAACAAGATGGCCGCCGCCGGACTCATCAAGGCGTCCGACGTGGGGCCACGAGGGCGCAAAGAGTATGCGATCACCGACCCTGGACGCACGGAGCTGCAGCGGTGGATGACATCACCTGACGAGGATCCGCCGCATCGCAGCGCGGTGCTGCTGCGCGTGTTCCTCCTCAGCGAACTCACCCATAGCCAGGCGCGTCAGTACATAGAGTCGCTGCGGGACTGGGTCGAGAAAGAGCTGGAAAGCTACGAGGCGATCCGCGACTCCAACGACTGGTCCGATAACGACAGCGGCTTCTTCGCCCGCGCCGCCCTTGAGAATCTGTTGCGTGCCGCCCGGCGGGACGCCGACTGGGCAAATTGGGTCCTCGACGAATTGGATCGGCGCGAGCAGGCTCGTCATGCAGGGCGAAAACCAGGAGGAGCGCAGCTACGTTGAGCCCGGCGCCGACGGCGATGGCGAGGGTGGCGCTGTGACCGAAAGCCGGCGCGACGGCACCGCGACAGGCTGAGTGGACGTGCAGGGTGCTGAACAGCGAGGCGCCGATGATCACTATGCCTAAGGCACTGCCGACACGTTGAACGGTGCTGATCACGCCGCTCGCCGCGCCCGCGTCAGGCGAGTGCTAGACCTGACGGGAGCTGCTTTGCTTGATTCGCGGTTGGTCCAGCGAAAGGAATGAAGTGGAGTTGCGCCCCGCCAGGAACGAACTGATCGGCGTCATTATCGTCGGCGCACTGTTGTGTGGCTGCCACTCAACGCAACACCCCGCCGCACCCGCTTCGTCGACTACCACGGCGCCGCCGGCGGCGCCGGTCGTGCACATTCAGCCGTTACCCGTTCGACCGGTGACGAAGTCAGGGCCGACGACCCCCGACAAGTGCCCCCCGACGAATCCCAACTCCCCCGCTGCGCCGGCCAACGTCCTGATCACCTGTGACCTCGCCCGGACCACCCTCTTCACGTTGGGTCCGGAGACGATGCAGCTGGTGCTAACACACGTCGACCCACCCAAATCGCTGCCGGCAGACTTTTACGAGGTGATTCTGACAATGGACGAAGCTTCATCGGCCGCGTGGGCATCCTTCACAGCCGCGCATCTGCACGCCCACGTTGCCTTCATCCGCGACGATCTCGTCCTGGAGGCACCGATCATCGAGGAACAGGTGACTTCTGGGCAGGTCGCGCTTACCACCCAAACACCCCAGGCGGCCGACCAGTTGGCCCAACTGACGGGCCGAGCCGCATGACCCGGCTCGGTATTGGCTTTCTTAGCGTATTCGCTCTTCCGCCAGTCGAATTGGTGAATCTCGCCGCAGATCTAGGCTGCCGCTACGTCTCGACGGTGATGCAGGGCGTACCTTTGGTGCCGTCACTGGGCTATCCGCTGTTCTCACTCAAGGACGGCGGATTGCGAAATGACCTGATCGCGGCGATGGATGACCGCGGCGTGACGATCTCGCTCGGCGATGGATTTTTGGTGCTGCCCGGAGCCGAAATGCGGCATTTCTCAGCCGATCTCGATGCCTTGGCGCAGCTCGGCGTCCCCCGGATCAACGCGGTCAGCCTAGACCCCGATCTAGGTCGCACGTTCGACCAGTTCGCCGCGCTGGCAGAAGTTGCCGGGCAGCGAAACATCGAGACGGACGTCGAGCCGGTACCCGGCCTGACCGTCGGGGACCTCGCGACCGCGGTGGCCGCTGTGAAATATGTGGGAAGACCTGATTTTCGGCTGTTGATCGACACCATGCATCTGGTGCGGTCTGGATCCACTGCTGCGGACCTTGCGGCCTTGGACCCTAACAGCATCGGCTACGCCCAACTCAATGACACTACGCTGCGGCCCCGCATCGACAACTACATGGAGGAAGCCATGTATGAACGGATGGTTCCCGGCGAGGGCGAACTGCCACTGCGCGAAATCCTTTCCGTGCTTCCGCCCGACATCGTGATCGAACTCGAAGTACCGCGGCGATCACTGGCGCTGGCCGGCGTTGGCCCGAGCGACCGGCTCCAACCCTGCGTCGAGGCCGCACGTCACCTGCTGTCCGAGGTCACGCAAGGGCCCGGCAACTCCGCACGGCCGCAATGACTTCCGACTTCGCCCACGATGTTGGTAGGCCCCGGAAGAAATTAGGCGGCTACCCCGATGCGGTGGCCATCGTCTGTCCTCAGCTGGGCTCGCGGAGCGGCAGTCCGGCGGCGGAATAGATCGCATCGATGACGATCATGTTCTCCACCGCGCCTTCCGGCGTGGTCTTGACCGGTTCACCACGTAGCACCGCGGCGGCGAAAGCGTCGAGCTGATAGGCGTAGGAAGCGCGGCGCGGAAAGCGTTCCACGCGTTTGCCGTCGGCCGACCGGACCGACAGGCGATGGAAGAATTGCGGCGTCACCGGATTGAACACCCGCAATTCGCCGCGATCGCCGACGACGTGCGCGCTGATCTGAAGCAGATCCGACGACCACATCGAGCAGCGGACGCGGCCCGTGTGCCCGGCGGCAAAGCGCAACTCGGCGCGTCATCGCCCGGTCGATCTGGGGATCACGCAATTTTGCCTGCGCCGCAACAACTTCCGGGGTAGCGCCGCCGAACGTGCGGACCATGTGCACGGCATAGCACCCGGCGTCCATGGTCGCGCCGCCGGCGAGCGAGTAGTTGTAGCGGATGTCGGAAAACTTCGGCAGCGGGAAGCACAGGGCGGCCTCAACCCGTTCGAGCTTGCCCAACTCCCCCGCTGCGATGATCTCTTCGACGCGCAGGGCAAGCGGGTGGTAGCGGTAATGGAACGCCTCCATCACGACCCGGTCCGACTGCGCGGCGAGTGCGGCGACCTCGCGGGCTTCGGCGGCGTTTGCGGTGAAAGGTTTTTCGCACAGCACGTGCTTGCCGGCGGCCAGTGCGGCCCGGGTCCACCGCCCGTGCAAGCCGTTGGGTAGCGGGTTGTACACGGCATCGATGTCCGGGTCAGCGATCAGCGTTTCGTAGCTGTCAAGCACTCGGGGGATTTCGTTTTTGGCGGCAAACGCCTGGGCGCGCGATGCATCGCGTGCCGCCACGGCCGTCACCTGGACGTCGGCGTTTGCCTTGGCCGGTTTGATGAGCGCCATCGGTGCGATGCGGGCCGCACCCAGCACGCCGATCCGCAGTGCTTGTCCAGACACGGATTGAACGCTAGCAGTTGCCGGGTCAGCGACGCGCAAATCCGGGTGCGCGCTCGGGCCGCACACCGACGCCGATGAAATACGCGGGCAGCACCGCCAGCCACGGCAGCCGCTCCATCACGCCGAGCAGTGCCTCCGGCGGAGTCGGGTCCGCGCCCCGAAGGAGCGGGCCGAGCAGCCTGCTCTGCAACACCCGTTGCACCGCTTGGGTCACCGCGGTGGGAAATGCGCGGCGGCGGCGCACGGCGGCCAGGTCGCGGTCGGTGATCCGGTGCTGCCGCAGCGGTTCCGCCAGGATTGTCGCGGCCGCGACGGCATCTTGGACCGCCAGGTTGATGCCGACGCCCCCCAGCGGCGACATCGCGTGCGCGGCGTCGCCGATACACAGCAGCCCATCGGTGTGCCAGCGACGCAGCCGGTCTACCCGGACGTCCAGGTGCTTGATGTCGTCCATGGACTTCAGCGTCGCCACGGCGTCCTCGGTAGCTTCTGGTATCAGCGCGCTGACGTCATGGCGGAACGCCTCTATCCCCCGGGCGCGCAACTGGGCATCAGTCCCCTTGGGCCCGAGGTAAGCGACCTGGTTGTAACCCTCTCGTGGGATGACGCCCATCGCCTTGCCGGGCGCGAGGCGGGGCAAAAAGGAAAATTCCGCTGCCGCGTCGTCCCGTGGCAGCCTGAACCACCACACGTCGAAGTTCACCGGGTACTCGCGAGTGTTCAGACCGGCCTCGCGACGGGCGATCGACCACCGGCCGTCGCACGCCACGGTCAACTCGGCCCGCAATTCGCCGGGGCCGTCGGGTCCCTGATAGCGGACTCCGGTGACCTTGCCGCCCTCCCGCAGCAGCCCGATGGCCTCGGTCTTCATTCGCAGGGTGAAGGTCGGCTCGGCTTGCGCCACATCGGCCAGCAGATTCAGCAGATCCCACTGCGGCACCATCGCGATAAACGGGTGGGGTTGGCGCAGACGCCGGAAGTCGATGTAAGTCACCAAGCGGCCGTTCGATTCGAACGACGCCTTGTGAACCTCGCTGTGCGGCAAGGCCGCGAAGCGCTCCCATAAACCCAGCTCGTCAAGCAACCGCAGCGTAGTCGGATGCACGGTGTCACCGCGAAAGTCGCGCAGGAAGTCGCCGTGCTTCTCCAGCAACGTAACCTGCACGCCCGCCCGGGCCAGCAACAGCCCCAGCACCATCCCAGCGGGGCCGCCGCCGATGATCGCGCACGTCGTTGTTTCGGCCATTAGCGCCCAAGCATACTTACCGGCGGGTTAGGCGAACTCTTACGGATCGACGTCGAAAACCGAAATGGGCTCCAGGATTACGCCGTTCTCCTCGACGTAGCGGTCCCACAGCGCCAGGAGCTCGGCCAGCTTGTCGGGATGCGACGCGGCAAGGTCGTTGATCTCGCCCGGGTCGGCCGAGAGATCGTACAGCTGCCAGGTGCCCGGGCCGTAGGGCGCCGGCAGGTGGAGCGCCTTCCAGTCGCCCTGGCGAATGGCGCGGCGGCCGAACAACTCCCAGCCGGTGCCGGTAACTGCGTCATGGACCGCGTCGGCGGCACCCGACAGATAGCCAACCAGCGAACGGCCCAGCATGGGCGCCACCTCACGGCCCTGATAGCGGCCCTCGGAAGTCGCGCCGGGATGCGCGACGCCGGCCAACTCCAGCACGGTCGGGGTGATGTCCATGGCCGTCGCGAACGCAGTACCGATCTCTTGCTGCCGAGCGAATCCCGGCCAGGTGACGAACCCGACCACGCGGATACCCCCCTCGGTGGTGAACGCCTTGTGCAGGCGCGACGGCGCCGTGGCGGCTTGCGCCCAGCGCGGGCCGTACCAGATGAACGAGTTGGGGCGGCCAAGGTTGTCGAGGCTGTTATCGCAATACTTTTCGATCTGCGCGGCGATTTGGGCACCTCGCAGCGGCATCGACTCGACGATTGCCCCCTCTGCGCCGTTATCGGACAAAAAGATCACGACCGTCTGGTCGAGTTCGCCGGTCTCGGCCAGGTAATCGAGCACCCGCCCGATATTCCAGTCCATCCGGTCCACCATCCCCGCGTAGACCTCCATACTGCGGGCCGAAAACGCCCGCTCGTCGGCCGTCATGGCGGACCACTCCGGTGCGCCATCGGCCACCACCGGGTGCGGCACGACATCGGGTGGGCACAGTCCGAGTCGCTTGAGTGCGGCCAGACGCGCCTCGCGCAGCGCGTCCGGTCCGGCGTCGTAACGGCCGCGGTAGGCCGCGATCGATTCGTCGGGTGCCTGCAGCGGCCAATGCGGCGCCTGAAATGGCAGGTAGGCAAAGAACGGACGGTCATCGTCGTGGGAACGCTCGCGGAAATATCGCAGCAGCGTTTCGGCGTAGAAGTCCGACGAGTAAAAGTCGTCGCCGACCGCGACGAACTTGTCGTCCTCGGTGTAAAGCGTTGGCACGGGCGAGAACCCACCGCCCGCGGCGCCGCCGTAATGGCTCGCACCGGCCGGCAATAAAGCGAACGAACGCTCGAATCCGCGGGCCCACGGCGAAGTCTCGATCGTGTGGCCCAGGTGCCACTTGCCCGACATCAGCGTCAGGTAACCAGCGTCGCGCAGCAGCTCGGGCAGGGCGACAACCCGGTCGTTCAGGTAGCCCTCGTACCCGGGCGCGCCCTGGAAACCGGGCATGGCGACCTCGAGCATGGTGCCGATGCCGGCGACATGGTGGTCGGTTCCGGTCAACAGCATCGCCCGCGTGGGCGAACACGCCGGCGCCGAATGAAAGTCGGTGAACCGGATCCCCGCGTAGGCCAATCGGTCCAGGTTGGGGGTATGAATCTCACCGCCGAAGGCGCCGATGTCGGAGAACCCGAGATCGTCGGCCACGATCACCAAGAAGTTTGGTCGCTTCACGCTCTAGCATTCTTGCCCACTCCCCGGCGAGCGCGCGTGTCGGTACGGTGACACGCCGTCGGGCATGGCATTTTGGGCAGCCTCGTCGGCGGCCGCTACCGGGCCTTGCGCACCGGCGGCGGAGACCAGCTGCCGTCGAGCACCGAACGCTCCGGCGCGTAGAGCCGCATGGTAACGCCCAGTGGTCCCGCGGGCGCGGGTAGCCAGTTGGACACCCGCTCCGGGCCGGGATTGGCATGCTGCAAATAGATGTCAAGCGAGCCGTCGGTGCTGAAGGTCAGCTGGTCACGATCGCCGATCGCGAAGCGGTTGAGTTCGTTGCCGACCTGATAACCCTCACCGTCGTACATGGTCACCGACCAGAATGCGGCGACCGGCGGCAGATTGTCGGCGTCGAAATGCAGGTCATAATTTCGCTCACCAATCATCGGGTCACCATCGGCGTCGGCGACAAGCAGCGGGTACACCGCATCTTCCGGTGGATTGGCGCCCAGCCCGATCATCGCCACGAAGGCTCGCTGCAGGTAAGCGTTGCCATACACACCGATGTTGTCTTTCAGGATTGTCCAGCCGTTGGTCCGGGTTCCGATTGCGGCTGCCGACGTCATGAGTTGGCGCAGTGCGTCCGCTCGTCCCGCCGCTATCTCGCTTCGCTGCTCAGCATCGAAATCATCTGGGCTGAACGGCTTTCCGACCGCAATCCCCATGCCGGCAAGCCGGGCAAGGATGGAGAAGTCGGTCGGGTGCGGTGGATTGATTGCCAACAGATCCGCGGCATAGCCAAAGAAGTCGAGTGGATCCATGCCGTTGACCAGGCGCAGCGGCTCGGTGGTGGTGTCCAAGCCGGAGTCCACCGGGTGTTCGGGGCGATCGAGCCCCCGCGGGAGCACCGTGATACCGAGCCCGTCCTGAACCTCATGCACGTTCGGGTAGTCGGCCGGTCCGTTGGTCTGCGTGCGTCCAATGATCCAAACGTGGGGCGTGGGCGCGGCGATCACCGGCAGATCGGCGGGCAGCTCACCGCCGTAGCCCGGCCCCGTCACGATAAAGTCCTGCGCCGCAGTGCCGGTGGTGCGCTTGCCCGGGTTGGCGAAGACGTCGGTCCACATGTCCAGCATCGGTAGCATGTAGAACCGATCGTCGGTGTCGGGTACGTGCACGATCACCGGGCCGGCAGTGAGGTCAAGCCACGCCGATGAGTACAGCGTGTCGAAGTTCGGCCGCACCACGGCACGGAAGTCGGCGCTCGGAAATGCCCGGATGTGATGAAACTGATTCGGCTGTCCGCCGATGGGGTTGCGGCCAGCGGGCGTGCTGAGCGCCTGCAGCCTGGTGATGTCCATCAGCACCAGCGGGTAAAAGTACAGCGCCGCTTCACAACTCAACGTCCGCAAATCGTCCGACAATACACTCAACGGCCGCCCCCTTCGCAAACCCGCCTCTGGCGACTCCACCGTACTACCAGCCCCGCGGCCTGGGTAAGTCCCCTGGCTTGGTGGGGTTTCGGGAGCCGGGGGTGACGGCGCCGGGCCTGGTGGCCGGGTGTGTCGCTGCCGGGGTAGAGGCGGGCCATCGCGTAGTGGTCAGTGAGTTACCGACCAAAGTGACTCACAGAAAGACATACGACGCGATGACCCAGGACCATTCTGCCCTGCTTGCCCAGCTTGATGCTTTGAAGTCTGCTGATGTTGGCGCGGTGTTCGCCGAGTTAATCCGGGCCGGGCTGCAGGCGCTGATCGAGGCCGAGGCCACTGAGGCGATCGGTGCCGGCCGCTACCAGCGGAGCGGTGAGCGGACGGTGCACCGCAACGGGCATCGACCCAAGACGGTGTCGACGACCGCCGGGGATATCGAGGTGCAGATCCCCAAGCTGCGGGCCGGTTCGTTCTTCCCGTCGCTGTTGGAGCGCCGCCGCCGCATCGACAGGGCGTTGCACGCGGTGATCATGGAGGCCTATGTGCACGGCGTGTCGACGCGCAGCGTCGATGACCTGGTCGCGGCGATGGGCGTCGAATCCGGTGTCTCCAAGTCGGAGGTGTCGCGGATCTGCACCGGCTTGGACAAGGAGATCGAGGCGTTCCGCACCCGCAGCCTGGCGCATACGCAGTTTCCGTACGTGTTCTGCGATGCGACGTTCTGCAAGGTCCGCGTCGGGGCGCACGTGGTCTCTCAGGCCCTGGTGGTGGCCACCGGGGTGTCCATCGACGGCACCCGCGAAGTGCTGGGCACCGCCGTCGGGGACAGCGAGTCCTATGAGTTCTGGCGCGAATTCCTCGCCTCGCTGAAAGCGCGCGGGCTGAGCGGGGTGCATCTCGTCATCTCCGATGCCCATGCCGGTTTGAAAGCTGCTGTGGCACAACAGTTCACTGGCTCGTCGTGGCAGCGGTGCCGGGTGCATTTCATGCGCAACTTGCACACCGCGGTGGCGGCCAAACATGCCCCGGCGGTCACCGCGGCGGTCAAGACCATCTTCGCCCACACCGACCCAGCAGAGGTGGCCGCGCAGTGGGACCGGGTCGCTGACACCCTGGCCGGCTCGTTTCCGAAGGTGGCCGCGATGATGGCTGACGCCAAGGTCGACGTGCTGGCGTTCACTGCGTTCCCGAAGGCCCATTGGCAGAAGATCTGGTCGAACAATCCGATCGAGCGGTTGAACAAGGAGATCAAGCGCCGGGCCGATGTCGTGGAAATCTTCCCCAACCCGGCGGCGTTCCTGCGGTTGGCCACCGCGGTGGTCATCGAAGCCCATGACGAGTGGCAGGTCACCCGCCGCTATCTCTCCGATGTCTCCCTGGACGAACTCCGGGCCGTTATCGCCGAGAAACACGCCGCGGCAGCGCTTGCCAAACAACACCAAATCGCCTAGCGTTCAACATGACTCGTTGATCGCATCGCGTGAACCACGCCAGATCCCGAAGTCCACCACTCCCCGGGA
>CAVVLC010000051.1:0-85667 GCA_963748885.1 uncultured Actinomycetota bacterium | reverse complement strand
GGTCTGTCTGCGATTTGATCTGGTTGAGGGTGTCGCGGCCACGTCGCACCTTGGTGCTGATGTCGTCGGCGGTAGCTTTCCAGATGAAGGGTTTGGGGTTGGTGTTCCAGTGCGCGGCCCAGGCGGTGATGGCATCGGTGAGTTCGGTGATGCTGGTGAAAACACCACGGCGCAAGCGTTTGTCGGTGAGTTCCTTGAACCAGCGCTCGATCAGGTTCAGCCAGGAACTCGACGTCGGGGTGTAATGCAGATGCCAGCGGCGACGATGCTTGTGTGCAAGCCATTTCGCGATCTCGGGAGTGGAATGCGCCGAAAGGTTGTCAAGCACGACATGCACACCCAGACCGCGCGGGACCGATGCGTCGATCTGCTTGAAGAACCGCAGGACATCAGCACCGGTGTGGCCTTTGCGCAGATCGGTCAGGACCTCGCCAGTGGCGATGTTCATCGCCGCGAACAGGTCGATGGTGCCGTTGCGCTTGTAGTCATGAGTCATGGTCCCGGCGCGGCCGGCCTTCATCGGCAGCGAGGGCTGCGTGCGGTCAAATGCCTGGCATTGAGTCTTCTCATCGAAACTGAACACCACCGCACGCGCCGGTGGATTCACATACAGCCCAACAACATCCACGAGCTTCTCCTCGAACCGAGGATCGTTGCTGACCTTGAATGTTTCGACCTTCCACGGCTTGAGTTGGTGATCGGCCCAGATCTTGGCCACCGCGTCCTTGCCGATGCCGACCCGCGCGGCCAACGAACGCGTCGACCAGTGCGTCGACCCATCGGCGGGACGCTCTTTATGGGTCAGTCTCAGCACTTCTTCGACTGTCCCAGCCTGCAGACGCGGTTTGCGACCACGGCCTTTCGCGATCCGTCCGACCCCGCTGACGCCCTCGTCAGTAAACCGAGAACGCCAGCGCCGCACCGTATCGGAATCCACCCCGCAGCGCCGTGCGATCTCCTCGTTGGCCACTCCATCACAGGCCGACAACAGCCCCCGCGCCTGCATCACCTGCCGATGCGGCAACGAGGTCGAGGCCGCCATCTTCTCCAACTCCGCACGCGCAACATCGCTGACCAGCAATGCGGCAGCTGTCATAACAGGCATAGTACAACCTACCGTACTAATTCACCGACAGACCACTAGCGACACCCGCTGGCCGTCCCGCAACGGCTCGATCGGGAACTCGACATCCGCACATTCACCGAAACAGACCAGCGCTCCGGTGGCCGCCGCCAACTCCAAGTGACCGCTGAGAAAATCGGCGTGGATGTGGGTCTCGATGACCCGCTCGATGCGTAACCGGTGCTTAGCCGCCTCACCGAGGTAGTCGTCAATATCGCGACGCGGGTCGACTACGACTGCGCGGCCGGTGGTCTGGTCCCCGATCAGATACGACGCCTGCGACAAACAGCCCAGATAGTGTTGTGTGAAGATCATGCGCTTTTCCCCCTCGCGCGGGTGTCACCGGTTGGGTGCGGCCGGCTGTCCGTAGACGGCCACGACAACTGTTCGGTCCAGGCTATTTTCCGACCACACCCCGATGGCGGTGTTGGCACAATCCCGCATGATCGCCATGTCGTCGGGGTTGTAGTACCACTGGTTGATCAGCTCGAGGTTGCTGATCGACAACGCCGGGTTAATCGCCACCGTCTCGGCGACTTTGCCGTGGAAGCCCGCCGCGTTGGCGCGGTCTTGCGGGGTTGATCCGTCGGATCCGATGTCGTCGTTGATGTTTCGGTTGTTGAGCATGTCTTGCGCGTGCCATTGGGCGACCAGCTGCAGCGGGAGTTTGATGACGACGTCGTTCGTGCAGCCCGCCTGGTGCTGGATGGTGTAGACGTCGGATACGACGGCGTCGTTAAGTCGCTTGTTGTCGGCATGTGCCGCCGGAGCCGCCCCCGCCACCAGCGCCGCCCCTGCCCCCGAGAGGATTACGGCAACCGGCAGCAGGCGGGCGCCTATCCGAATCCGCTGCACCACACTCTCCCCTCTCTCCCCTCTCACCCCGCTGATCACACCCCGTTGATCACACGGGGTCGAAGTGCGAAACCAGCCATCGGCCGTTGACCTTGTCGAGTACCACCCGCACCACGGGCGCGGTATCGGTGGGGACACCTTCGCCGACCGTCACGGTCTGATTGACGAACACCAGAACCACGGCGTGGCTGTCAGTTGCCGAAACCGAAGCCCCCGCAGCGGCTTTGGCGACAGCTGAGACGTGCTTTTCTTTTGCGCCCGGAATGACCACTTCGCGCGTAAGCGAGGTGTAAGCATTCTTGAAATCGCCGGTCAGCCGTTCCCGCGCCGCGCCAAGATCCTTCTCGACCGACGCAGCGTGATACGACAACAAAGCAACCGCGTCTTCGCTGGCGATCCGGACCGTTTCCTCGCGCAGCGCTGCCGAGTCCGCAGCCGTGCCACCCGACCAATTGAGATACCCAGCCGTCACCGCGAGCGGCAGTGCTAATCCGGGCAACACACCGTAAGCGAGCACACGCAACCATGCGATCGGGCGCTTTCCCCGCTTTTCCCGCTTTTCTGACGTCTTTCCACGCTTTTCGGGCGTCTTTCCACGCTTTTCGGGCGTCTTTCCACGCTTTTCGGGCGTATCGTCCGGCGCGGTGTCCACCTCGGCAACTTCCGATTGTCCCTGCGCGGTCTCGTCTTCGGCCGTCGACCCTTTGCTTGGGGACTGGTCCTCCGCCGACGCTTCCGAGTCAGCCTTGACGACCTCGTCGTCGTTTCCGGTGGCGCCGGTCGTGGTGGTGGTGTCTTTGAGAGTCGTCACGGCACGAACACCACGCTGGACACCTTGGCGCCGTCTCCGACCGCCTGGACATCAATTCGCATGCGCCATTCCCGCGGCGACTGCTCGCCGGCCGCAGTCCGCGACTTCACCGCGACCGCCACCAGCACCCGCGCCGAGTCGCGTTGCAGGGATTCCAGCCCGGCTTCGGTGATCGTTCCTTCCGATTGCGACTGGGCCGCTTTGACGACCTCGATGAACGGCCGCGAACGCTGCTGAAAGTCGTCGCGGAACGTTCCGGTGGCCGAATCAAGGATTCGCTGGACGTCGGCGTCGATTTCGGTATAGCTGATCGTGGTGAGGTTCACCGCGCCCTGCCGGGCGGTCTGCATGAATAGATTGCGCTGGGCTTGAACTTCGCGCTTGTGGTATTCGCGGTAGCCAAGCCAGCCAGTCAATCCGGCCAGTGTCGCAACGGCGAGAGCGCCGGCTACCAACGCCAATCCGACACGCGAAAGCCGCCGGCGGGCGATCCGACGGCGTCGGCGCTTTCGCCGAACAGTGGAGTCGCCTTCCTTCGTGACATCCGTTGCGTCGCTCAGTTGTTCTGCGCTCTCGGCGTCGTCAGGTTCGAAAGCCATGTTGCTCCTTCACATTCCGGGGGACGCCACGCCCCCAACAAATCGGCATATAGCGAACGGCTTTTCGCATAAGCTCCCTATCTCGCGAGATTTCACGGTGGCGGTACAAGAAGTTGCTGCCAGTTTTTGGCACGCGGATGCGCCAAGTCGGCTTCGGTGTAGCGGCGACCATCGGGACCCATGTATTCGCCGCTGGCCGGATCGTAAGTGGCAACCGCGACCGGCGGGGGCGCCGGCGCGGTGCCGCGCGGCGGCGGAAGTCGCGGATCTTGTCCTGGCGGATACTGCGGCACGCCCTGACCGGTGTAGGTGGCGTTAGGGTCGCCCTTCCAGTTGTAGCCCTCGTTGAGCGGCACGTACTCCTCGTCGCTTTCGCAGAGCTCGACGGTGGGGGCACGCTTCCACGGCTTGGTCTCGCACGGAATATTCCGAGCGCCACGGACATTGAACTCCGAGTCTTGCGGCACCCGGCAATACAGGTCTGCCGCCGGGCGGTCCGGGGCGTCAATGCTGGCGGGTGAACGGCGCTGGGTCGGCGGCAGATACCCGGTGGTGCATGGCGGCGGCAGGTTCATGTTGAGGTTGAAGTCCAACTGGGCGCCCCGGAGGTCCTGTTTGGTACCAGAGCTCGGCACGACGATCGCCGCCATGGCCGCGATGCCTTGCGGGAGCAGCACCAGAAGTTGTTCGATGTCGTGGCGGTAGACGACGGCGATATCACCGAGGCTGACCAGGTTCGCGAACAGCACCGGCAGCGCGGGCGTCACCCGATCGAACAGCGCGCGACCTTCCTCCAGACCGGAACTGCCCTGCGTCAACAGATCTCGCAGCGCCGCATCGCGAGCCTTGAACTGGGCCAGGATGGCTGCGGTTCGATTAGCCCACGTGGCGATCGCGTCCGATGTTTGGACCTGGGAGCGCAGCACCGCAGGCGACTGGTCGATCAGTGCGGCAAGCGGGTCGACGGTCTGGCCACCCGCGATCGCCAGGGCCGAAGACCCGTCGACGATCCGAGACAGCTCGGGCCCGAGGCCACCGACCGCCCGATGGGTCTCGTCGATCACCGTGCGCAAGTTGTCCCGCGGAATCGCCTGCAGCGCACGGTTGGTCACATCAAGCAGGTGTCCGATGTCGACGGGCACATCGACACGGCCCGCGGGAATGACGTCGCCGGCGCGTAGCGGCCGGGAATGTTCTCCGTCCGCGCCAGGCTGCGGGGTCAGTTCGATGTATTGCTCACCGATCGCCGAGCGGCTGTGTACCGACGCCTGGACGTCGGAGGGCACCTTGACGCCGGATCTCAAGGCGAGCACCGCACGCACCCCGGTGGCGGTGACGCCGACCGACTTGACCTGACCCACATCGGTGCCGCGATAAGTGACGACCGAGGTCTGGTAGAGCCCGCCCGACTCCGGGAGGTCTACCGTGACGTTGTACTCCCCGATCCCGAACAATGTCGCGGGAAGCTTCATGAAGTTGAACGCCATTGCGCCACAAGAAACTATCGTCACCAGAGTCAAGATCGACAGCTGGATCCACGTCCTGCGATTTAGGCGCAGCATTCAGTATCCCCCGTCGTGGTACGGAAAGGTCAGCGGGTTGCCCGCCGTAGCCGGGCTCGGCTGCATGCCGATTGTGCGTCCCCACTGCAGTTCGAGCTGGGTGAGGTTGCCTTCCCAACGGGTACCGGTGAAGATCCCTTGGTCGATGCGGCTCAACGTCAAATCGACGACCAGGGTGAGGTTGGCGTAGTCGCCGCGGAACCAATTCCGCACGGTCGAGGCCGGCCAGGGGTAGGTCACCAAGCCGTCCAGGCCCCTGGTGAGGGCCGGTCCGGCGTCGGCGAGTGACCGCAGCACCGGCGCGATGTTGCGCAGGTTGTTCACCAGAGATTCCTTGCTCTGGCGGATCGTGTCGGCCGCGATCGCGCTGAACTTACCGAGCTGATCGATCGCGTCCGCGATCTTGGTGCGCTCTTGCGCCAACACCGCCAGCGCTTTGGGCACGGTCATCAAGCGCCCTGTCGACGACTGGGTCCTTATCGGCGACCTGGCCTGCCAGCGAGTTGAGATTCTCTGCGGCGGCAATGATGTCGTCGGTCTGGGCGTTCGTGCCGCGGATGAACTCGTCCAGCTGGCTCAGCAGACTGCGCATGTCGTTTTCGCGGCCGGCGAATGCCTTGGCGATCGCCTGATTGATTTCCTGCAACTGCCCAATTCCGCCGCCGTTGAGCAGGATTGACACCGAGGCCAGGGTCTGCTCGGTGGTCGGATACATGCTCGCGTGCGACAACGGGATGACCGATCCGTTTTTGAGCTGGCCGACCGGCGGCTCATCCTTGGGCGGCGCGAGTTCGATGTGCATCGAGCCGAGGAGGCTGGTCTGCCCGAGTTTGGCTGTCGAATTGGCCGGCAGGTGGACATCGCCGTTGATGCGCATGGTGACTAACGCATGCCAGTCCTGCAGCTCGATCTTGGTGACGTTGCCGATGTTGACGTCGTCAACCCGAACACGGGTGTTTTCCTGAATGGTCACGACGTCGGGCAGTTGCGCCTGAATCGTGTAGGAGCCCGGCCCGCCACCTGAGGTACCCGGCAAGGTAAACGAATTCAAGCCGCGCCATCCGCACGCCGAAAGCGTGGCTATGCACGCAACACAGAGCGCCACCGCGATCGCGCGTCTCATGGTGAGCCCGTCGGAAGCATCAGATTCCGCAGCACTTGGGTCGAGTCCGATCGTGCCCGGCGGCGGCGTCTCGGCGGGTGGCGGCTGTTCAGCAGGCGCCGGGCGGCGTCGCTTCCGGCGGCGGTGTCGCGTCGGGCGGGGGCGTGTAGCCAGGCCGAAGCCAGTCCTCGCTGTAGGTGATCTCGTTCGGCCGTGCCTGAGTCCCGACGAACGGGTTGAGGCCCAGCGGTATGTAGTTGTAGATGCGGTTTTTGATGATCGGCTCGATGTACTGCAGGCACAGCTTCGAAACCCGGTCCAAGCGCGCCCGGGAGGCCGCCTCGATTGAGCTGCAGATCCACTGCGGGATGTCGGCGAAGTTGTTCAACGCGATGATGCCGGTCATCGCGCTCTGCGCCGGCTGGTAGATGTTCAGGAAGTTCTGGAACACCGTCGGGGCGATGTGCAGAATCTGTTTGATATCGCCGCGGCTGTCGTTGAGCGCGGTCGTGACGGAGCTCAGCCGGTCGAACGTGACACCAATTGATTCCCGGTTCTCCGCGAGGAAGTCGCGCACATCCGCCGAGCGCGCCATCGAGGCTCTTCACCGCATTGGCGATCTCGTTGGGTGTGTTCGTCAGCAACCGTCGTCACGCTGGCCAGGTTCTGATTGAACGCGGCCAGCAGATCGCTGCTGGAGTACAACGCCGACACCAGCAGCTGCAGATTGCGCACCGTGCTGAAGATGTCGTCGGCGTGATCACCGAGCGCTGAAAGCGCTTGGGACAGCTTGATTACGGTGTCGCGAGCGGTGTCTCCCTCGCCGCGCAGGTTGTCCGCGGCCGAGTTGATGAATTCGCCGACGCGAGTTCACGCCGCCCGGAGTCGGTAGGCTGCAGCGCGTCGGTCAGCTTCTCCAGCTGCTTGCGGAAGTCGTCCCATTCGACGGGCACCGCGGTGCGGTTCAGCGGGATCGACGCGCCGGGACCCAATTTGGGCCCGCTGGAGTACGCCGGCACGAGTTGGATTGCCCGAGAAGTCACCAGCGACGGCGACAGGATCGCAGCGCGAGCCTCAGCCGGGACCGAATACTCCTTGTCGACGGAGAATGTCACCTTGGAACTGGTGGGCTGCGGCTCGATCTTGTCCACCACGCCGACGGCGACGCCGAGGATGCGGATCTCGTCGCCGATGAACAGGCCGTTGGCTTCGGCGAAATACGCCGAATAGGTGTTCTTTTCGACTTCGTTCCACAGCTTCGTGCCGACCAGAAACGAAGCCGACGGCCAGCGTCGCGGCCAGGCTGATGGCGGTCACGTCGCGCAGGGTGCGCCGCGAGCTCGATACGTTCACTGTCCGCCCCGTCGTCAGGCGGGGCGGGCGGCGGCAATGGTCCGCATGGGTGGCGTCGATGGCGGCGGTGACGGCGGCTGGGACCACAGCGGCACCGGCGCGTTCTCGCGGCGGGACCGGCGGCGATCCGGTTGGCGGGTCCACCGCCTCCGACGGCAACTTTTGGTTGGGGTCCAAGAACCGGTCCTACATATCCGCGTCGAGGAGCGGCCCGCTGATCTGGCCGGGAATCAGGTTCGCCACGATAGGCCTTGAAAAACGGCCCAGAACCCAGGGACTTCGCCGAACGACATCGCATATCGCCTGAACTTGGGCAGGGTTCTCTGGATATCTTCCTTGCGGTTGTCGAGGATCTCCAGCACCCCGTTGAGCTTGTCGAGGGCCGGCTTGAGTTGAGTCCGGTTGTCGTCGACCAGCCCCGAGATCTGGTGCGACACCGCGGCGATGTTGTTCATCAGCGCGTCGAGTGAATCTCGTTCATCCAGCAGCGCCACCAGCAGCGCGTTGGAGTCCGCTACCAGGCTGGCGATCTGTTGGCTGCGCCTGCCCAGCACTCGCCGAGACCTTGTTGGCATTCGCCCAGCAGGCTGCGCAGCTGCGCGTCGCGATTGTTGAGGGTGTCCGAGAACCTGGCCACTCCCTGCAGCGCGGGTCTGAGTTCCGGCGGTGTTTCCTTGAAGGTGTTGGCCAATGTCGTTAGCGCCGAGGAGAGTTGGGCGGTATCCAGGCCGCTGATCGTGGTTGTCAGGTCGCCCAGCGCGTCGGGCAGGTCATACGGCGAGGTGGTACGTTCCAGCGGAATGATGCCCGTCAGCTTTCCTTCGCCACGCGAGGTGAGCTCAAGCATCTTGCTGCCCAGTATTGTCTCTGTCTTGATCGCCGCTTCCGTGCGGTCGCCCAGCTCGATGCCGTTGCGGACGGTAAACCCAACCCGGACCTTGGTGCCCTCCAGGCGGATGTCTGAGACCCTGCCGACGCCCATGCCCGAAACCCGAACCGTACTACCGGGTTTGATGCCACCGGCCTCAGAGAAGTAAGCCGAGTAGTCGTTGGTGTTCTTGATGAATGGCAGCTTGTCGTACTGGAACGCGGCGAAGGCCACGCAGGTCAGGATCACGGTGCCCATCAGTCCCACCAGGGCCGGGCTGCGCTCCCTGAGCGGTTTGATCTTGCGGTTTGATTTTGAGTCGCTTCATTGCGGGGTGCACCGCCCGCTCGGCTGGCTCAACAGTTTGACGAAGATCGGGTTGCCGCCCTTTGCCGTTGAGCTTGAGCAACACGTCGCAGAAGTAGAAGCCGAAGTAGTCGCCATTGAGGCCCTGCCGGGACAGCACCTGATAGATGTCGGGCAGGTCCTTGAGCAGGTCGTCGACATAATCGCGGTCGGACAGCACCTGGCCAGACATGCGGTCGGTCTCGCGCACCACGTCCTTGATCGGCTGGCGTGCCTGGACCAGCAGATCGGTGACCGACCCGGCGGCCGCATTGATGTAGGCCAGCCCGGTGGAGATGTCGGTCTTGCGCTGCGCCAAGCCGTCCACGAGCTGGGATAGCTTGTCCAACCCGTCAGAGAACTCGCGGTCGCGGGTGCGCGAAGGTGTGCAGCACGGTGTTCAAGTTGGTGATCAGCTCGCCGATCAGCTCGCTGCGCCCGGCCAGGGTCGAGGTCAGCGTCGAGGTCTGCGCCAGCACCGAGGCGAGGGTGCCGCCTTGCCCCTGAAAAATTCGCAGCAATTCACCGGACAGGGCGTTGACCTGATCGGGATCCAGCGCGCGGAACAACGGGCGGAAGCCCCCGATCAGCGCATCGATGTCCAGCGCGGGCGACGTTCGCGCCAGCGGAATCGTCGCGCCCGGCGGCAGCCGGCGTGGCGGCCCGGGGCCCTCTTCGAGCGCGAGATAGCGGTCACCGATCAAGTTTTCGTAGCGCACAACGGCTTTGGTGCCCTCGGTGAGCCGCACGCCCTTTGTCCACCGTGAAGTCGACGGTGACCGTGCCGTCGCGATGCAGGGTGAGGTCGCCGACCTTGCCGACCTCCACCCCGGCGATGCGGACGAAGTTGCCGCCCTTCAGACCGGATATGTTCGTGAACACCGCGTGATAGCCGGTGCGGTCCTCGAACCGCAATTGCCCGAACACCGCGATCAGCGCGAACGTGAACACCAGACAGACCGCGGTGAACAGCGCGACACGGACAGATGATCCCAGATAAGCTTCCTTCTCATGCTCATGGCGGCGGCTGCCCCCCGCGGTAGAAGTAGCGTGGCGCTTCGGGCGGGTTCTTGGTGGTCGGGAAGTAGTTGGCCCACCACGGATTGCCGACCCACGGGCTGGTGCGGATCTCGTCCGGCGCGGCGCCCCAGCCGGTATCGGTGACCAGCGAGCGCACCGGGAAGTTCGCACTCGGGTCGGGCAGCGAACCGCAGCTGGGCCTGCCCCCCGGACCGCCGGTGGCATTGACCTTCGGCAGGTGCTTCGGGTATCGGTACGGGTCGTCGCCGAACAAGCAGGGCGGCATCCATGATCACCGAGTAGCCGTTGCCGCCGAGCGCATCCCGGCCGCCGTGGTCCACGTACCATTGCGCGCCCTGGAACAGGCAGGTGAAGGTCGGCGAATATTTTTCAGCAGCGCCGTGGTCGGGTCGAGCAGGTTCATGGACCGCACGATGTTGGATTCGTTGGTGCCGATGCACGCTGATGCCGGTCTGGCTGAAGCCGACCGCCGACAACAGCAGCGTGTCGAGCGACCGCTGGTTTTCGGTGAGCGTGGCGCTGGTGGTCGCGGCCGAGTCAAGGATCGACAGAATATCTTGCGCCGCATCGGAATAGACGGCCGTGGTCTTGCCGAACAGCCGCCAGTCCTTACCAATCGTGTCCATCCGGGGGTTGACGGTCAGCAGCACGTTGTTCGCATCGGTGATCGCCTGACCGAGCCGTTCGCCCTTGCCGCGCAACGATTGCGCGAAGGCCGACAGCATCGCGTTCAGCTTGGCCGGGTCGAGGGCCTGGACCACCGACTGCAGGTTCTCGAAGACCGTGTTGACTTCGACGGTGACGTTGCGCGAGTGCAGCACCGCGCCGGGCTTCAGCGCTGCCGGGCTGGGGTGATCGGGCACGATCAGGTCGACGTACTTGGACCCGAACGCGGTGGTCGATTTGATCTCGGCCTCGACATTGCTCGGCAGATATTTGAATGGGCCGGGGTCCATCTTCAGCTGCAGCTGAGCCGCTTTCACGTCGGTGCCGATCGACGCGACCTGGCCGACCTGCACCCCGCGCAGTTTCACCTTGGCGCCGTGTTCCATCACCAGTCCGGCCCGGTCCGACACCAGGGTCAGCGGAATGAACGGCTGGAACGTCCCGGAGAACGACCCCGCGGTCAACGCGATCAGACCGCCGACCAGGATGAACAACGTCGGCGCCCACCAGATCGGGTCGATCTTGCCCGTGCGGACGCTGTTTGTCCTGCAGGCTCCCTGCTCTGTGGTTGCTCATCGGTTATCCCGACAGGTTGAAGTTGCCGGACTGCCCGTAGACCGACAGCGAAATCATCAGGCACACGAAGCCGTGACGATCATCGATGTCCGCACCGAACGGCCGACGGCCTCGCCCACGCCGGCGGGACCGCCTGTAGCGGTGAAACCGTAGTAGGTGTGCACGGCCATCACCCCCGTCGCCATCGTCAGCGCCGCCAGAAACGACCAGAACAGGTCGGTGGGCCGCAGGAACGTGGAGAAGTAGTGCTCGTACACGCCGCGGGACTGGCCGTAGACGTAGATGGTGCCGAACTTGGCGGCGAGGAACGACATCAGCACCGCGACGGCGTAGAGCGGGATGACGACGAGGACGCCGGCGATGATCCGCGTCGACGCCAGATAAGTGATCGAGCGGATGCCCATCACTTCCAGCGCGTCGATCTCCTCGTTGATCCGCATCGCGCCCAGTTGGGCGGTGGCGCCGGCGCCGATCGTGGCGGCCAGCGCCACCCCGGCCGTGCACGGCGCGATCATGCCGGACGTTGAAGAATGCCGACAGAAAGCCGGTCAGCGCCTCGACGCCGATGTTGGACAGGGTGTCGTAGCCCTGCACCGCGACCAGGGCACCGGTGGTCAGCGTGAGGAAGCCGATGATGCCCACGGTGCCCCCGATCACCGCCAGCGCACCCGTGCCCATGCCCATCTCGGCGATCAGCCGCAGCACTTCGCCCGGGTAGCGCCGTACCGCATCGCCGGTGGAGGCCAGCGATTGCCCGTAGAAGGCGGTCTGTTCGCCCAGCCTGCGGGTCGTAGCCACCAGCCTGCGGTCCAACAGTGACGAACCAGCGATCGGCTCGCTGCGCTCGCTGTCGCGTCATTTGGCGGTCACCTTCACGCCGAGCGCGGTGATCACGATGTTGATGAAGAACAACGCCATGAACGAGAACACCACGGTCTCGTTCACCGCGTTCCCCACACCGGTGGGGCCGCCGCCCACCGACAGGCCCTTGTAGCAGGCGATCAGGCCGGCGGACAACCCGAACAGGGTTGCCTTGATCAGCGAAATCACCACCTGCGGCAGCCCGGTGAGCAGCGTCATCCCGGCGATGAAGGCACCCGGTGTGACGTGCTGGACGAAGACCACGAAGAAGTAGCTGCCGGTCAATCCGGTGACAGCGACCACCGAGTACAGCAGCAACGCGACGAACGTGGCGGCGATGATGCGCGGAACCACCAGCGCCTGGATCGGATTGACGCCGATCACCTTCATCGCGTCGATTTCCTCGCGGATGGTGCGGGCGCCCAGGTCGGCGCACATCGCGGTGGAGCCGGCGCCCGGCGACGACCATCGCCGTGACGACCGGCCCAACCTGGGTCACCGACGCCAGCGCCGCGCCGGCACCCGAAAGGTCGCCCGGCGCCGATCTCGACCAGCAGGATGTTGAGCACGAACACGATGAGCACCGTGTACGGAATCGACAGCATGATGGTCGGGAAGATCGACACCCGGGCGACGAACCAGATCTGCTCGAGCATCTCGCGCCAGGCCCATGGCTTGTCGCACCAGCGTCAACCAATGATCTCGAGGCTGAGGATGAAGAACTCGCCCAGCGCGTTCATGGGCTTTGCGAGAGTCGTGCCATTCATCGGGTCTGCTCAGCCCCCCGGGTTGTCCGCCTAGCCAACTGGCTCATACCGGCCCCCATTTACGTGGATGAAACAAACAGATTTGTAATCACTTGGCCCGCAAAGGATTAACGCCGTTCACAGCGCGATTCGGCCACGCCGCCTGACTGCGGATAGAAACACTGCGCAAGTTTATGGGCCACCCGACACGTTTCGTAGGGTTGCAATCAACCAGAACTAATCTGGCAAAGACAACGTCGAGATGCCGCCGGGGCTGAGGTTCGAGCCCCAAGCACAACCATGGCGGCAATCTCGACGCAGTGAATCAGCCGACGTTGGTGCCGCCTTCGGCGATCCGGCGCACCGCGTTGATGAAGACGTCGATCTCGTCGAACGTGTTGTAGAACGCGAACGACGGGCGCACCGTGGCCTCCAGGCCCAGTCGCCGCAGAATCGGCTGCGCGCAGTGATGGCCGGCGCGCACCGCAATGCCTTCGGAGTTGAGCGCCTTGCCGACCTCGAGCGGCTCGTGTCCGGCCAGCACGAACGACAGCACGCTGGCCTTCTCCTCCGCGGTGCCGACCAGGCGCACACCCGGGATGTCGGCCAGGCGTGGGGTCGCGTATTCCAGCAGCGCGTGCTCGTAGGCCGCGATGCGCTCGATGCCCACCCGCTCGACGTAGCGCAGCGCCTCGCCGAGCCCGACGGCGTCGGCGATGTTGCCGGTGCCGGCCTCGAACTTGTTCGGCAGCCCCTGATACAGCGACCGTTCCAGGGTGACGTCGGCGATCATGTTGCCGCCGCCCTGCCATGGCGGCGTCTCGGCCAGAGCCTCCTCGGCGCCCGTACAGCACGCCGATTCCGGTGGGGCCGTAGATCTTATGGCCGGAGAACACGAAGAAGTCGGCACCGAGCTCGGCTGACGTTGATCGGCAGATGTGCGGAATCGACTGGGCGCCGTCGATCAGCACCCGCGCGCCGTAGCGGTGGCCCAGCTCGACGATCTTCTCGACCGGCGTCACCGTGCCCAGCGCGTTGGACACCTGTGTCGCCGCAACCAGTTTCGTCTTCGGACCCGAGCAGATCCTCGAACTCCGACAGCAGCAGATTGCCGGCGTCGTCGACCGGCGCGACCTTCAGGATCGCACCGGTCTGCTGCGAAAGCAGTTGCCAGGGAACGATATTGGCGTGGTGCTCCAGGTGGGTGATGACGATCTCGTCGCCGGGCCGCAAATGCTTGCCGCCCCAGGCGTAGGCCACCAGGTTGATGGCTTCGGTGGTGCCGCGCACGAAGATGATCTCTTCGTCTTTGGACGCGCCGATGAACCGCCGGACCGTGTCGCGGGCCTCTTCGTAGGCATCGGTGGCCCGCGCGGCCAACTCGTGTGCGGCGCGGTGGATGTTGGAGTTCTCGTGGGCGTAGAAGTACGACAGCCGGTCGATCACCACTTGCGGCTTCTGGGTGGTCGCGGCGTTGTCGAACCAGATCAGCGGCTTTCCGTTGACGGTCTCTCGCAGGATCGGGAAGTCCGCCCGCACCGCGTTGACGTCGAACACCTCGTGCTCGTCGGGCAACCGAGGCACCGGGTCCGGCCTGCAGTGAGGAAGTAATAGTTGGCCTCGTCACCGGCCGGGGCCGCCGGCGGCGCGCCGGACCAGCCCAGATCGGGAACTGACGGCGCCCCAGGGCCACCACCGGGCGCGACTCCGCGCGGCGCCACCGGCGCGGTCGGCGCGCGCCCCGGCCAGCACACCGGGCACGGTCGGCACGATGCCCTGGCTGGGCACCGCAAACGCCGTCAAGTCGGCGACGCCGGGCGGCAGGTACGGATCCGCCACCCCCGCGGTCGTCCACGCGGCCGACGGCGCCGCCGTCGCATCGGGCACGCTGCCGCGCGGGGCCACCGGCGCCGTCTGCGGCGGCGCACCTTCGGGTCCCGGTGACGTCGGTGCCGGGACATAGATGTCCGCGACGCCGGTCAGCGGAACCGGAGTCGGCAACGGATCGGCGGTGCCGGCGGCGCCGCCCGGGCCGACGTTGCGGCGCGCCGTCGTGTCGGGCACGCTGCCGCGCGGGGCGACCGGCGCCGTCTGCGGCGGGCTGTCGGGGCCCGGCCGGATGCTGGCCGCGTACAGCTGGGTGGCCAGCGCGGCCAGCTCGGCCGCGCTGATGGGCAGCTCGCTTTCGGCGTCTACCGACCGGTACTCACTTGTACTCATGGAACTGGTCCACAGCGACGTCGTCGAGCACGGCAAGCGCGTCGTCGGTGAGCACAGCCAGGGACGTGTACAGGGTGACCAGGTAGGTCGCGATCGCCGACTGGTTGATGCCGGTGAACCGCACCGACAAGCCCCGGCGCCTGCTCGCCGACCAGGCCCGGCTGGAACAGGCCCACCACGCCCTGGCGCTCCTCGCCGGTGCGCACCAGGATGAACTTGGTCTTGCCGTCCTCCACCGGCACCTTGTCCGACGGGATCAACGGGATGCCACGCCAGGTGATGAACTGCGCGCCGAACAGGCTCACCACTGGCGGCGGCACACCGCGGTAGGTGGCCTCGCGGCCGAACGCGGCGACGCCCTGCGGGTGGGTCAGGAAAAAGCTCGGCGTCTTCCACACCTTGGTGATCAGCGCGTCAAGATCGTCCGGCGTGGGGGCGCCGCCCAGCGTCTGGATCGTCTGCTCCGGGGTCACCTGCGACAGCAACCCGTACTCGGGGCTGTTGACCAGCTCGGACTCCTGGCGCTCCTTGATCGTCTCGATGGTCAGCCGCAGCTGCTGGGCGACCTGGTCGTGCGGGCTGGAGTACAGGTCGGACACCCGGGTGTGGACGTCGAGCAGCGTGGAGATGGTCCGCAGCGTGTACTCGCGCGGGCTGGTCTCGTAGTCGACGTAGGTCTGCGGCAGCGGCTCTTCGGTGCCGGCACCCGCTTCGGCACTTGACGGCGACCTGCTTCGGGGTTGACCACCCGGTTCACCCGGTAGATGCCCGCCTCCACCGGCACCCAGCTGAGCAGATGCAGCAGCCAGCGCGGGGTGATCGTCGACAGCTGCGGAACGGTCTTGGTCGCGTTGGCAAGCTGCCGGGCAGCGAGATCGCCGAGTGCCTGAGACTCAGTTTGGGACTCATTTGCAGGCGGAGTCATGGTGGTCCTTCCGTCTTGATCGAGTGCTTGGGCGCGTGCAGGGCTAGGCCCTGATCACACAAGTATCAGCCGGTGCGCGCGCCGAGCCTACGCAGGGACGAAATTCCGGGAAAGGGTTAAACCGCGGGTGAGCAAAACCGACGGTACGCGCCCGCCGCCTACCCGTGTCCTATAGTTGGGGCTATGCAACAGGCCACACAGCCGCGCTTTGTCCTCACGCGCCGCCTCGCCGTGGAATGTTGTTGTTGTTGTTGCTGTTGATTCCTGACGCCGTCTAACGCTCTCAGCGATCCCCGCGCTCTCCGCCGCAAGTGGGCGGTACCACCGGTCCGCCCGGCGGCAGCCAGATGCGCGCCATTTGAAAAAAGTCTTTCAGGAAGATCGAGCAACGATGACCGTATTATCCATACGCAGCCGCGCGTTGACGCAGGTGGCGACCCGTAGACGCATTACCGTGCGCCCCGCCGCCGAACTCACCCGCATGACGCGCTACCGGGGCGGCACCTACTCTCACACCGTCGACAGGATCGTTTTCGCGGACGGCACCTGCGCCCGCACCGACCTGATCCGGCTCAACCCCAACCTGCATGCCTACTCGCTGGACTTCACGGGTATCGCACCGCATCATCCGTCGCCATATCGCTTGGAAACCTGGTCGGCGCTACCGCACCTGAATGCACGCGCCAGCGAGGCCGAGGTGGACTGGATCCTGCGTCACTCCTTCCCGATGCGCCCCACCGCCGAGCTGAGCCACCGGTTGCGCCAGGCGGGATATCCGCTAGGCCCGGCCAATATCAGCGAACACGAAGCGATCGCCGCGACCCAGGCGGCGATCTGGTATCTCACCAATGGCCTTGCCCTGGATACCCGGCCGCTGAACGTACCCATCGCCGAACACCGGACGCCCGCGGGAGTGTTCACGTTCGAATTCGACGGCGAACCACAGCTTGGCGGTTACTCGGTATCGGTGGCCTCGGACGTCCCCGTGAGCTTGACGCTGCAAAGGTCTGCCAATGGTGTTGTCTGGCAAGATGTCTCCGGCTCGCAACTGACCATCCAGGGCGGCGCCACCGGCCGCCACAAACGCACACTCGGCGTCGGCAGCACACTCTCCGCCAGCAGCCACGGCCGCGGTGGGCGCGGATACCGGTACTACCGGTTGATCACGACGTCAGAAAGCGGCACAACGAAATTTGGCCACGTCCGCTTCTGGTTGACCGGCACTCGCCACTATCGCAATGCCGACCGGGTCGTGCACCTGTACAACTACCTGCTCGCCGAGGCATGCAAGGCTCGGCGCCGAACCGCCGAACCGGGGCTGGTCGACACCAGCGCCACCGCCGAATCCGGACTCGTTGGCCCATTCCAGGTACGAATCCCGTTGCTGCTCAACGCCACCGACGGTCACACGCTCGTCGATGCGGACGGCTTCGTTATCGACGAAATTGTCCAGCCGGGAACAGACTTCTACTTACGCCGACCGCCGGGCACCTCCGCGACGACGCTGACCGCCACCACGCCGCACCACGTCACCGGACGGGTGCTGACCGGGGTGGCGCTCGACGGGCGCCGCACCGGCTGACACCCGTCGCCCTAGCCGTCCCCACGGAAATGGCCATCGAGTTCGACATCAGGTGGGATGCGGACGAGGCCGAGCTTTTCGGAGAAGCCGAGATCGTTGGAGAAGACTGTAGATGAGCATCGCTGAGAACATCACGCAACTGATCGGAAACACCCCGCTGGTCCGGCTGCGCAAAGTCACCGACGGTGCGGTGGGCGACGTCGTCGCCAAGCTGGAATTCTTCAACCCGGCGGACAGCGTGAAAGACCGCATCGGGGTAGCCATGATCGATGCCGCCGAGGAGGCGGGCCTGATCAAACCGGACACGATCATCCTCGAGCCGACGAGCGGGAACACCGGCATCGCGCTGGCGATGGTGGCTGCAGCACGTGGCTACAAGATCGTGCTGACCATGCCCGAGACCATGAGCGTCGAGCGGCGGAATGCTCTTGCGCGCGTACGGCGCCGAGCTCATCCTCACTCCCGGGCCCTGAAGGCATGGCGGGCGCCATCGCCAAGGCCGAGGAGCTGGCCAAGACCGACCAGCGGTATTTCGTTCCCCAGCAGTTCGAGAACCCGGCCAACCCGGCGATCCACCGGGCGACCACCGCGGAGGAGGTGTGGCGCGACACCGACGGGAAGGTCGACATCTTCGTGGCCGGAGTCGGCACCGGCGGCACCATCACCGGCGTCGCGCAGGTCCTCAAGGAACGTAAGCCGTCGGTGCAGATCGTGGCCGTGGAACCGGCCGCGTCGCCAGTGCTGTCCGGCGGCAAGAAGGGGCCCCACCCGATCCAGGGCATCGGCGCCGGATTCGTCCCGCCGGTGTCGAGGAGGATCTGGTCGACGAGATCATCACCGTCGATAACGAAGACGCATTCGACCTGGCCCGGCGGCTGGCCAACGAAGAGGGACTGCTGGTCGGCATCTCCTCGGGCGCGGCCGTGTGGGCCGCCCTGCAGGTGGCCCGCCGGCCGGAGAACGCCGGAAAGCTCATCGTCGTCGTCCTTCCCGAGCTTCGGCGAGCGGTATCTGAGCACGGCGCTGTTCGCCGACCTCGCCGACTAGCCATGCTGACGGCGATACGACGCGATATACGGGCGGCCAGGGAGCGCGATCCGGCCAGACCGACCGCGCTGGAGGTCATCTTCGCCTACCCGGGCGTGCACGCGGTCTGGGGCCACCGGATCAGCCACTGGCTGTGGCGGCGTGACGCGCGGTTGCCCGCGCGGGTGTTGGCCGAGTTCACCCGCATCCTGACCGGCGTCGAGATCCATCCCGGTGCCGTGTTCGGCGACGGCTCTGTTCATCGACCACGCGACGGGCGTGGTGATCGGGGAAACCGCCGAGGTGGGCGAAGACGTGACGCTTTTCCATGGCGTCACCCTGGGCGGCACCGGCCGGGAAATCGGGAAACGCCATCCCACGGTCGGTGATCGCGTGATCATCGGCGCCGGAGCCAAGGTCCTCGGCCCGATCAAAATCGGCGACGACAGCCGGATCGGCGCTAACGCCGTCGTGGTCAAGGAGGTCCCGGCCGGCGCAGTGGTCGTCGGGGTTCCTGGGCAGGTCGTCAGCCGCCGCAGCCCGGCTAGCGAGGACGACTCGATGCCTGATCTCGTGGGCGTCAGCCTGCAGTCCCTGCTAATCAGGGTCGCCAGGCTGGAGGCGCACTCCGACAGCCCCCAAACTGGCCGCGTCATCCGGCCCCCCGAAGCCGGGGTGTGGCACGGCGAGGACTTCTCCATCTAAGCCCCCTAGAATTTAAGCCCTGTCGACCACGCCGTTCTCAGTGACGATCGCGGTCACCAGTTCGGGTGGGGTGACATCGAAAGCTGGGTTGAAGACAGCGGTCCCCGCGGGGGCGGTAGCGACGCCACCCAGATGGGTGATCTCACCCGCCGCCCGCTCTTCCACCACGATCTCGCTTCCAGTCGGGGTGGCGGGATCACGCGTCGACTCGGGCGCGACCACGATGAACGGAATGTCGTGCCGGGAAGCCGCCACGGCCAACGCATAGGTCCCGATCTTGTTGGCCACCGAACCGTCGGCGGCGATTCTGTCCGCGCCGACGATCACGCAGTCCACCCGTCCGGTGGCCATCGCCCACGCCGCGGCCGAATCGATCGTGAGGCGGTGCGGGATGCCGGCTTCGGCCAGCTCCCACGCGGTCAGCCGGGCTCCCTGCAGCAGGGGACGGGTCTCGTCCACCAAGACGTCCTCGATGCGTTCGCGATCATGCAGCACGCGCACCGCGCCGATGGCGGTACCGAACGCGGTCATGGCCAGTCGCCCCGCGTTGCAGTGGGTCAGAACGCGCAGCGGCCGATCGGGACACAACCGCTCGATCAGGTCCGCCGCATGCGTCGCGGCGGCCCGGTTGACCTGGGCATCCTCGGCCAACATGCGTAGCGCCTCGTCCAGCACGGCCTGGGGCCCCTGGGGCAGCTTGGCCAGCGCTCGCCGCACACCCCAGGGCAGATTGACCGCCGTGGGCCGGGCCGCGGCGATGCGCGCGGCCTCCCGCTCAACCTTTTCGCGATCCCCCGGATGCGCGAAAGCCGCTAACACCACCCCGAATGCGCCGGCCACCCCGATTAAGGGCGCTCCCCGGACCGCCAGGGTTTTGATCGCATCGATGACTTCATCGACCGTCGCGAGCCGCAATTGTCGCAGCTCGTGGGGCAGCACGCGTTGATCGATGACCACCAGCACGCCATCGGTCCAGTTGATCGAGTTCTCTGGTGACTTGGCCATGCTCTCGGATCGCGACCCAACTGACACCACGAGAAACATTGAAACCAGAAACCGGCCCCGCGGCCAGATTTTGGCTCAGACGAGACGAGACGAACCTTCGCCAGCTAAGGGTGGCCAGGGTTCGAATGCTATTCAGGCCGCATTCATCTCGACAAGCGCTACGGTGATTTGACGCGCCCAGCCACCGACGGAGGTTCTGATGAGAGACTCCCGCACGCCGCTGATCCCGGTCGCGATGTCCTCACCGAGTCTCAATCGTGGAGTCGGCTTCACTCGCGAGCAGCGTCGACAGCTCGGCCTGACCGGCCGGCTGCCGTCGGCCGTGCTGACGTTCGACGAACAAGCCGGCCGGGTATGGCATCAGTTGCAAGGCATGGCCACCGATTTGGGCCGTAATCTGCTGCTCGAGCAGCTGCACTACCGCCACGAGCTGCTGTACTTCAAGGTGCTGGCCGACCATCTGCCGGAGCTCATGCCGGTGGTGTACACGCCCACCGTCGGGGAGGCCATCCAACGCTTCTCCGATGAATACCGTGGGCAGCGAGGGCTGTTTCTGAGCATCGACGAACCGGACGACATCGCCCCGGCCTTCTATACCTTCGGATTGGGGCCAGGCGACGTCGACCTGATCGTGTGCACCGACGCCGAGGCGATCCTGGGCATCGGTGACTGGGGTGTGGGTGGCATCCAAATCGCCGTAGGCAAATTGGCGCTCTACACCGCCGGCGGCGGCATCGATCCCCGCCGCTGCATCGCGGTGTCACTGGATGTCGGAACCGACAACGAACAGTTGCTGCAGGACCCGTTCTATCTGGGCAATCGCCACGGCCGGCGTCGCGGTGCCGAATACGACCAATTCATCAAGCGCTACATCGAGATCGCCCATCAGCTATTCCCGCGCGCGATCCTGCATTTCGAGGACTTCGGGCCGGCCAACGCGCGGATGATCTTGAACACCTACGGAAACGACTACTGCGTGTTCAACGACGACGTGCAGGGCACCGGCGCGGTGGTCGTGGCAGCCGTGTACGGCGGATCGCATGCCACCGGCATCCCGCTGCGCGACCAGAAAACGATTGTCTTCGGCGCCGGGACCGCCGGGATCGGTGTCGCCGATCAGATCCGGGACGCGATGGTCGCCGACGGCGCCACCGTCGAGCAGGCCAACTCGCAGATTTGGCCGATCGACAAGCAGGGCCTGCTCTTCGACGACATGGAGGACCTGCGCGACTTCCAGGCTCCCTACGCGAAGAACCGCCACCAGCTGGGTGTGGCCCCCGGGGATCGGGTCGGACTGCTCGACGCGATCAAGCTGGCCTCACCCACCCTGCTGCTCGGCTTTTCAACGGTTCTCGGCGCGTTCACCCGCGAGGTCGTCGAGGCGATGACGGCATCCTGCGAACGACCGATGATCTTCCCGCTGTCCAACCCGACCTCACGAATGGAGGCCATGCCGGCCGACGTGCTGGAGTGGTCGAATGGCCGCGCACTGGTGACTACCGGCAGCCCGGTCGCTCCTGTGCCATACGACGGGATCACCCACAGCATCGGCCAGGCCAACAACGTGCTGGTGTTCCCGGGAATCGGGCTGGGCATCATCGTGGCCGGCGCCCGGCTGCTAACCCAGCCGATGCTGCACGCAGCCGCGAAAGCTATTGCACGACAGGCTAATCCGACGAACCCTGGCGATTCCTTGTTGCCGGATGTGCAGGACTTGTGTGACGTCTCGAGGGCCGTCGCCGAGGCCGTGTATCACGCCGCCGTCGAAGACGGGGTGGCGACCAAGACCCATGACGACGTCACGCAAACCGTGCGCGACACCATGTGGCACCCCGCTTACGAATAACACCCGACCACGACTAAGCGGGCCCGGCCGGGTCGTTGGGGTGCGGGGTCAGGGGCGTCACCTGATCGGTACGCCAGACCCTGAGCGGCATCGACGCCAGCACCTCCTCGAGTTGGTGCTCGTCGGCGGCGGCGAACAGGCCGAGGGTGCGCCATTCACCCGGTTGCAGCGGCGGGCGCCACAGGCGCAGCAGGTGGCCCTGCGCGGCCAGTTCGCGGGAATGCGCGGCCTCCCGGGCCCGGACGTCGTCGACCGTTTCGGTGGCGTTCCCTCCGGCACGTGCGTGGTCATGGTGACCAGAAATTCCATCAGGCCTCCTTGAAATGCTTCGAGCCAACTTCGGGTACGCAGGCCGGCGCACCCCGACTACCCTCGCACTAGGTGGTCCATTTGGCAGCCCGGGGCTGCCCTCATCGAGCAGCCCACCAAGGAGAACTGGATTGACCGCCAACGCCACACCCAACCAACGGGTCGCGATCATCACCGGCGCGTCCCAGGGCATGGGGGCTGCGATGGTTGACGTCTACCGCGAGCTGAACTACGCGGTGGTGGCGAACTCGCGTTCGATCACACCGTCGGACGACCCTGCCGTGGCCACCGTCGCGGGCGACATTGCCGAATCCGCGACCGCTGACCGCATCGTGCAGACGGCGGTGGAGCGGTTCGGCCGGGTGGACACGCTGATCAACAACGCCGGCGTCTTCGTCTCGAAGCCTTTCACCGAGTACACCGTGGCGGACTACGAGTTCATTACGTCGGTGAATCTGACCGGGTTATTTCACATCACGCAACGCACGATCACGCGAATGCTCGCCCAGGGCGAAGGCGGGCACGTGGTTAACGTGACCACCAGCCTGGTCGAACAGCCAGACTCGAGGATCCCCGCCGGGCTGGCCGCGCTGACCAAGGGAGGCCTGGCGGCGGTCACCAGATCCCTGGCAATTGAGTACGCGCACAACGGAATCCGCGTTAATGCCATCTCCCCCGGTCACATCGCAACTCCGATGCATGCCGACGACGACACCACGGCGCTGGCCGCCATGCATCCGCTTGGGCGGATGGGTTCGCTGGCCGACATCGTCGAAGGGATTCGGTACCTGGAGGCCGCGACGTTTGTCACCGGCGAGATTTTGCACATCGACGGCGGACAAAGCGCCGGGCACTAAAGACCCGCTACCGCCCGCGAGAGAACGATTGCGCCGAGATTGGTCATCCGGCGCCCGGCGGCCGAAGGCCGAGGGCGTCCAGAAGCTCCTCGCGCCCCCACGGCTGGCTGGTTGCCGCCTCGGGAACCTCTCTCAGCTGTTCGCGTCGATCGCGGAGCCCCTGCAGTTTTCGACGCAACCCCCGAAGGCTTCCGAGGGGAACGGGGAGGTAGAGCGACGCCTTGTGGCGCTCCGCATCAGCCCGGCGCGACGAGTCCCCTGCGTGGTCCGGATTGCTTGAATGCCCTGGGGGGGAGGGATACAGCGGATTGTTTGCGTGGACGGCCTCGGCCGCGGTTGCCGTTGCCAAGGCCGGTTCCGGGGTCACCGCGGAAGCCAAGGCGGGCGGGGCCGCCGGAGCGCCCATACCGCCCATACCGCCCATGGCACCCATCCCGGGACCACCGACCCCCCAAGCCGCGCCGGCCCCGGCGGCCCCGCCGTAGCCGAGCGGCCATCCGCTATGACCGCCGACGGCCCTGGTGCCGTCGCCAAGACCGGCACCGCCCCAGCCGGCCGCCCCGGCAGCAGCGGCGGGCTGGGCACCGTTGTCGCCGCCGCCCGAGTCGGCCAAACCGCTGGGCCCGCCGCCGTTAGTCGCGCCGCCCGCAGCGCCATGCCCACCGTCACCGGCCGAGATGCCGTTGGCAGCGCCGGACGCGCCGCCACCGTTTCCTTGCCCACCGACGCCGGCGCCGCCGGCTAGCCCGCTGTCACCTGCGTGCGCAGCGACCCCGCCGCCGCTGCCGGCAGGGGTGGGCAGGCCGGTGGGGCCGTGTTGTCCGGTGGTGCCGGCGCCTGTCTGGGCGCCGCTGTGCCCAGCCCCGACATTGCCGCCATGTGAGCCGGCGCCATGGCCGTTGTGGTGCCCGCCGGCCCCGCCGTTCCCGCCGTTGCCGACGCTGCCGCCGTGCTGCCCGGTGGCACCGGCGCCGCCCGGACCGCGACCGGCGCCGCCGTTGCCGCCGCCGTGCCGGTTAGGCGCGCCGACGCCGCCGGCGCCGAAGTGTTTCCCACTCACACCGCCGAATGCACCACCGCCCTTGCCACCGCCGGCGGCGGCGACGGACGCGGCGATGTGCTGGCTGGAAGTTGCCACCAGTCGCTCCCGCTGCGCCATCCCCACTCGCCGTGCCCTGTGCCTTCGCCAAGGGTGTGGCGTTCGCATGCTCGGCACCGGCATACGATCCCGCGCCCGCGCGCAGGACCTGCACAAACCGGTCGTGAAACACCGCCGCTTGGGCACTGGCGGCCTGGTAGGCCTGGGCGTGCACGCCAAACATGGCCGCGACGAAATTGGACACATCGTCGCCGCCCGCGGCCAGCACTCCTGCGATCGGCGCCGCTGCGGAGGCGTTGGACGTGCTTATCGTCGAACCAATCGCGGCCAAATCCCCAGCCGCCGCCGCCACCATCTGCGGCGTCGTGATCACATACGACACAAGCCAGCTCCTACCCCCGGCCGCCGACGAAACGTTTCGTCGACCCACATTGTCCCGGCATTGTATCGCCGTCCGGTGCGGAGTGCTTGGTATTCCGGCAATCGACTGCCGTACCGCGAACCGGCAGCACCCGCGGCCCGCAATTGCTGCCGTCGTTCGCTTGACCGGAAATTTCAAAGACCTACCACCCGAAGGTATCCCGGCGGTCTTGTGGCACAGGCGCTCTAGGGCGCCGATAGAGCCCTGACTTAGGTCAACTTGCTCCCCCGCCTGGACTCGAACCAGGAACCTGTCGGTTAACAGCCGAATGCTCTGCCAATTGAGCTACGGAGGACCGCTCGATCCACGCCGATCTTGGCGCAGATCGCGGGACGACTCTAGCGTACTGGCATAGCAAGGCCCAACCAAAGGCAATTACTCGGCAACCAGAGGCCTTAGCGGCGCGCACGCGGGTGTGTGAGGCAGGATGGAGCCGTTCGCACCACAGTCCGGGAGGGACCGTTTTGATCGGGTATGTCTTCGTGCTTGGGGTGGGGTACGTGCTTGGTACCAAGGCCGGACGTCGGCGATACGAGCAGATTGCCGGCACCTATCGCGCCCTTACCAGCAGTCCTGTGGCCAAGTCGATGATCGAAGGGGGACGTCGCAAGATCGCGAATCGGATCTCCCCCGATGCGGGATTTGTGACCCTGACCGAGATCGACGACCAGACGGCCATTGTCGAGCGTCCAGTTGAGCGCCCGGTTGAACGCCCACTCGAACGCCCCGTCGAACGCTCCGTCCAGCAGCCGGTCGAGCGGCACGCGAACAACGCGAACTGAACCGACCGGGACTTCAGGCGGTCAGATCGTCGCCGCTGGCCTGCTCCAGCAGGCTGCGCCGATAGGCCTCCATGGCGACCAGGTCGCCGAACAGCGCGTGATACTCGTCGCCCTGCTCGATCGGCGACATGCGCTGCAACTTGGACTTCACCTCGGCGATCTGCCGGCCCATCCACACCTCCTGCAGACGCGCCAGCACGCCGGCGATATAGCGCGGCAGTTTCTCGTCGTCTCGACCCGGATGGCCTCGACCCCGAGCTCGTTGATCAGGCCGGCGGTCGCGCCGACGTGGTCCGCTGTCGCACCGCGTCGATCCATTGCGCTCCGGTGACGCCGGCCGAGTGCCGCCCGCGGCGTCGATGGCCGCGCGCACGGCGGCGTAGCCGGGGTGCGTGAAGCTCTCCACGGTCAGCGCGTCGAACACCGGGCCGGCCAGCGCCGGGTACTGCAAGGCCGACTTGAGTGCCTCGCGCTGTGGCCACAGCGTCGGGTCGCGCGGGTCGGGACGGGCGACGCCGGTCGGCCGGGGTCGCGTCGCGCCGGTTCTGGCGTGCGCCGCGCGAGGCCTTGGATCCGGAGTCGCGCCGGTTCGGTTGATGGGACTTCTTCGCCTCGCTCGCGCACCCGGCTCGATGACCTGCGCGACGTCGGCCCAACCGACCCAGCCGGCCAGCTGACGGGCGTACTCGTCGCGCAGGGTGGGGTCCTTGATCTGCCCCACCATCGGCACGCAGCGGCGCAGCGCGGCCACCCTGCCCTCCGCGCTGTCCAGGTCCATGCTCGGCGAGCGCGGTGCGGATCGCGAACTCGAACAACGGAGTTCGCCGGGCCACCAGGTCTCGCAGCGCACCGTCACCGGATTTCAGCCGCAGATCGCACGGGTCCATGCCGTCCGCGGCGACCGCGACGAAGGACTGGCCCGCCAGGTTCTGCTCGCCGTCGAAGGCCTTGAGCGCGGCCGCGCGGCCGGCCGCGTCGCCGTCGAAGACGTAGATCAGCTCGCCGCGAAAGAAGTTGTCGTCCATCATCAGCCGGCGCAGCATCGCCAGGTGCTCGTCGCCGAACGCGGTGCCGCAGGACGCGACGGCGGTGGTCACCCCGGCCAGGTGCATCGCCATCACGTCGGTGTAGCCCTCGACGACGACGGCCTGGTGCCCCTTGGCGATGTCCCGCTTGGCCAAGTCGATGCCGAACAGCACCGACGACTTCTTGTACAGCAGCGTCTCGGGCGTATTGACGTACTTGGCTTCCATCGGGTCGTCGTCGAACAGCCGTCGGGCCCCGAACCCGATCACCTCGCCGGCCGAGGACGCGGATCGGCCACAGCAGCCGGCGATGAAAGCGATCCATCGGGCCGCGGCGGCCCTCCCGCGACAGGCCGGCGGCCTCGAGCTCCTTGAACTCGAAGCCCTTGCGCAGCAGATGTTTTGTCAGCTTCTCCCAGCCGGACGGGGCGAATCCGCAGCCGAAGCGGCGGGCGGCGTCGGCGTCGAAGTTGCGCTCGGTCAGATACTGGCGCGCCGGCGCGGCCTCCGTCGGACTGCAGGGCCTCGGCGTAGAACTCCGCCGCGGCGGCGTTGGCGGCGATGAGCCTGCTGCGACTGCCGCGGTCGCGCTGCACGTTGGTGGCCGGGCCGGAGTAGCTGATCGTGTGGCCGACCCGGTCGGCGAGCAGTTCCACCGCCTCGACGAAGCTGACGTGTTCGATCTTCTGGACGAACGCGTAGACGTCGCCGCCTTCGCCGCAGCCGAAGCAGTGGAAGTGGCCGTGGTTGGGACGAACGTGAAACGACGGCGACTTCTCGTTGTGGAACGGGCACAGCCCCTTCAGCGAATCGGCGCCGGCGCGCCGCAATTGGACATAGTCGCCGACGACCTCCTCGATGCGGACCCGCTCGCGGATGGCGGCGATATCGCGATCGGAAATCCGGCCGGCCATGGGCTCAGTCTAAATCGCCGGGTTCGGCTGCCGACCCGGGCCGCGAACCGCAACGACGTCTGCGACGGGTCTTAGCAGAGACCGCTGGGAATCCCGCGGGTCGGACTGGTTTCCTGGGTAGGCATGCTCTGCGGGTACGGCACTCGATAGGGAAGCCCATACCCGGTACCGGTCCCAAGCACGACGTTGGGGATGCACTGGGGATATTTCGACACCATGTTCAGCGCCGGATGATCCAAGTTGACCGGCGATGGGTTTGGCGCGGTGGCGAAGTTGAACGCCGACGTCATGTCGCCGGTGACGCTTCTTCGCCAGGTGGTCAGGTTGGGCACCGGCACACCGAACCGCTTTTCGATCAGCCGCAACTGTGAGGTGTGGTCGAACACGTCGTGGACCATCAAGCCGCCGCGACTGTCCGGCGAAATGACGATGCAGGGGACCCGAAAGCCCAAACCGATTGGCCCAGTTATGCCGCCCGATCCGTCCACCGAGTTGATATTTGGCGCCGTGAGGTATTCGCCGGGAGTTCCTGCCGGGGCGGTGGGCGGAATGACGTGATCGAAAAAGCCGCCGTTTTCGTCATAGCTGAGGATCAGCGCGGTCTTTTCCCACACCGCTGGATTGGCCATCAAAATCTTGATCAGGTTGACCAGCGCGAGCGCGCCGGCCGACGGCATGAAGGCGGGATGTTCGGAGTCGAACACGATCGGGATCACCCACGACACCGCCGGCAACTTGTTGTTCATTACGTCGGACGCGAAATCCGCCGGGTATCGCGGTTGGGTGCCGAGGCGAGACAGCTCCGACTGCGGATCCCGCGCTTGCTGGAAGTAGGACACAAACCCGCCATAGTTAAGGATCGACGAGAAGTACGGCCCGAGTTGCTTGTTGCGGTACACCTTCCAGCTGACACCGGCGGCGCTCAGGTTCTCGGGCATGATCTTCCAGCCGAACTGCCCGAACGGTTCGGTATAGGGGCTCACCAGCTGCGGCCCACCTTGCGTGCCGTCGGCGCCCAAGCTTGCGCTGAGCCAGTACAACCGGTTCGGCAAGGTGGGGCCAATTACCGAGCAATGGTAGTGGCCGCAGACTGTGAATGCGTCGGCCAGCAGGTATGGGACTGGGATGTCCCTGCGCGTGTAATAGCCCATCACTGCAGGGACGTGGACTGTCTTTTCGCCCCCCGCTGCCTGCGCCGGGAGCCAGTTATCGTTCGCGCCGTTGTTCCATGTGTTGTGCAGCGCCACCCACCCGTGGTTGGGGTCGTTGACGCATTCGCCGTCAAGCAAAGGGCCGCGGGTGGTGTCGAAGCGGTACGGAATGGTCACGCTGGCGGGATCGCTCGCCTGTGTCTTCGGGTTCCATCCCCGTTGCAGGAACAACGGCGAAGGGGTATCGAACCCCTCCGTGCCGGAGAGCGTGCCGAAGTAGTGATCGAACGACCGGTTCTCCTGCATAAACATCACGATGTGCTCAATGTCGGTCAAATGACCCGAGCAAGGACCCGCCCCGTACGCCTTTTCAATCACCGGCCCGGCCATGTCCATCAGAAGGCCGGCTCCGCCGGCGCCGGCGGCCCTGGTCAGGAATTCTCGACGCGACATTCCGCCGAAACTGCCGCCTGCCATTACCGCCGCCTCCTAGGACTGATCGCAGCTAACGTAGAGGACGGCGCGGATAGGGCGACTATTCGAGGACCGGCGTGTCGGGTGAAACTTTCACCTGTTTGCCAATCGGACACCCGGTGTACCGGCCGCTTGAGGCAGGTGTTTCTGATGATACAGATGATGCCTGTGTGATCTCCCCGCTAATGCCGCCAGCCAGGGTTTATGGCTCGCGTAAGCACGCCGTCGAGCCCGACGCGCGCCCGGCCGGCAGCCACTGCGCCACCCGCAAGGCACCGCTCGCACAATGGTCGCCCACGTGGACCGACAAAAGAGTAGAGAAAATATTCGCGGCTGAACAACCTTCAGGAAAACACCGGGCTTTACGCCCGGACCAATACCGACCAGATTCAGCGAAAGTCTCGCCGCATATATTCACCGAATTCGTGACGCCCCAAAGTGTGTTCAGCTGGCCGGGCCGATGACACCGCACGCGATTCGTTCCATCGCCATACCCGCCATATCGGTGTCTTCTGCGCCATGGATCATGAGCGCGGTCTTGTTACCCGCGAGCAGTTGCTCCCTGGTGAAAGCGTCTGTGGTGGTCACCAGGTACGCGGACCCGTCCTGGCGGACCTCGAGCAAAGTGAGGTCGCCGCTTTCGGGCTTCCCGGTATGTCCGGGTGCCTGGTAGTGGCCGCCGGCGGACAAGAAATTGCCGGGCGCTCCGCCGGCCGGGGCGACCGAGTTGGGTTCGCATTTGCCGATCTCGTGGACGTGCATCCCGTGGAATCCGGGGGCCAGGATTCCGGCGGCAACCGTCTTGACGGTGACGGTGACGTAGCCGCCGGCGAAATCGAAGGTCGCAGTGGCGACGGGCTTGCCGTCCGGCGTTTTCAGTTGGGCGGTCAGCGATTCGCCACCAGGCGCCGGACTGCTCGCCGGGGCACCCGACGACCCGCTCAGAACCGCGGGCGTGGTGCCCGGCTGAGTGCTCGCGTGCTGCGGTGAGCTGCAGGCGTTGACGGCGACGACGGGAAGCAGCAATGCGGCTCCAAATTGGCAGGCGGTCAGTTTGATCATGTCGGGCAGCCTAACTCCGAGTCCTGGTTACGGGCTCATCTGGCGCGCGTCGATGCGCTCCAATCGCCCCTCGGTATACGAGGCGATCTGATCGACCACGACCCGCCACCGGGCGCCGTCGTCGGCGGCCGCGGTGAACATCGCGGCAAAGGCCGGATCGAGCGTTCGGGGCGCCCCGGAGTGCAGCCAGTGCGCTACCCGGTGGATGCGTTCGCGCTGCCGGGCCTGGGTTTCCAGGTGCCGAGGGTCCGACATGATGAATTGCAGCGCCAGGATTTTGAGCACCGCGACCTCGGCGCGCACCAGGTCGGGCACCTGCAGGTCGGCCTGGTACCGCACCAGCGGACCCGGGCCGGCCGCCGCGCGCGTGGTCGCGATCGCGGCCGAGGCGAACCGGCCCACCAGCTCACTGGTCAGCCGCTTGAGCGCGACCGACGCCGCCAGCGTGGCGTCGTACTTGCCGACCGCGGCGACCACCGGCAGCTCCGACAGCCGGTCGCGCGGCCGCCATCAGATTCGTCGGCACTCGACCCGGCGGAATGCGCCCTCCCCCAGCTCGGCCAGCGCGGCCGCTTCGTCGTCGTCGGCGAGCACCCGCAGGTCGATGCGTCCGGAGACCACGCCGTCCTCGACGTCGTGCACCGAATAGGCGACATCGTCGGCCCAGTCCATCACCTGGGCCTCCAGGCACGGTCCGCTCGGCCGGCGCGCGCGGCGCGCACCCACGCCGCCGCGGCCGGTCGTCGTCGTAGAAGCCGAACTTGCCTCGCTGCGACATCGCGCGCGGCCACGGATACTTCGTGACCGCGTCCAACGATGCGCGGGTCAGGTTCAGCCCAGCGCTATTCCCTTGTGCATCAAGCACTTTGGGCTCAAGGCTGGTCAGGATCCGGAAATTCTGCGCGTTGCCCTCGAAGCCGCCGTACGCCGCGGCGACCTCGTCGAGCGCCCGCTCGCCGTTGTGCCCGTACGGCGGGTGGCCGATGTCGTGGGCCAGCCCGGCCAGTTCGACCAGATCGGGGTCGCAGCCCAGCCCGATCGCCATCCCCCGCCCGATCTGGGCCACCTCCAGCGAATGCGTCAGCCGGGTGCGCGGAGTGTCGCCTTCGCGGGGTCCGACCACCTGCGTCTTGTCCGCCAGCCGTCGCAGCGCGGCGCTGTGCAGCACCCGGGCCCGGTCGCGGGCGAAGTCGGTGCGGTGCTGGCCTTCGGTCCCGGGCAGACCCGCCGTCTTCGGCCCTTCGATCACCCGCCGCTGACGGTCGAAGTCGTCGTAGGGGTCTGGCTGATCTTGCGTCACGTCTGAGTCACCGAGGCACAGTCTGCCAGTATTGCCCGAGAGGTCCGCCTATGAGCACCGTGGCCGCCGCAGCTTCGCGGGGCTAAATTGACGGTCATGCGCATCGCGCGCCTGCTCTGGCGTGATCCTGACGATCTCTGACCGCCGGGCTGCTGCTGGCGCCCACCGCGCCGGCGCGCAACCACCGTTGCGGCTGTCGGACTATGTCACCGACAACGCGGGCGTGCTATCGGCGAACCGGTCGCGCCACGGTGAGATCGGCCGTCGACAGGCTCTACGCGCGATCGCCACGTCCGGCTGTGGGTGGTCTATGTTGACGACTTCTCCGGGCAGAGCGCCGGTCAGCTGGGCGCAACGCACCATGCGCGACAGCGAATTGGGTGACTACGACGCGCTGCTGGCCGTGGCCACCACGGGCCGTGCTTACGCGTTCCTGGTGCCGTCCACGGTCCAGGGTGTCACCGGGACTCAGGTGGACGAGCTGCGGCGCAACGAGATCGAACCCGCGCTGCGCGACGGCGACTGGGGCGGCGCGGCGATCGCCGCCGCCAACGGCCTCGACAGGCCGCCGAGCTCCATCAGGCTCGCGTGGTGCTGCTGATCGGCGCTCGGCCGTCATCGCTGTCGCCGTGGTGGTCCTGCTGGTTGTGATGCGGCATCGCAGCCGGCGGCGGCGCGCCGCCGAATTGGCCGCGGCACGCCGGGTCGACCCGACCGATCCGAATGCGCTGGCCGCGGTGCCGCTCGACGCCCTCGACGACCTGTCCAAGGTCGATCGTGGTCGAGGTCGACAACGCGGTACGCACCAGTTCCAACGAGCTCGCGCTGGCGATCGACGAGTTCGGCGACAGGACGGACCGAGCCGTTCAGCGCGGCGGTGAACAACGCCAAAACGGCGCTGTCCCAGGCATTCAACGTGCGCCAGCAGCTTGACGACGGCACGCCCCGAGACGCCGGCGCAGCGCCGCGAGCTGCTCACCCGGGTGATCGTGTCGGCGGCGCGGGCCGACCGTGAGCTGGATTCGCAGACCGAGGCGTTCGAGCAGCTGCGGGACTTGGTGATCAATGCCCCGACCCGGCTCGACGCGCTGACCCAGCAGATACGTCGAACTCACCGCGCCGCATCGCCCCGGCAGAGCAGCGACTGGCCGAGCTGCACACGAGTTCGCCGCCGCGGCGCTGGCTTCGGTGTCCGGCAATGTCGACGGCCGCCAAGGAGCGGCTGGCGTTCGCCGACCGCAACATCAGCACGGCCCGTGATCTGGCGGGCCACGCGGTAGCGGACGGCAGAGCGGTTTGGTGGATGGCGTGCACGCCGCCGAGTCGGCGCTCGGGCAAGCGGGTGCGCTGCTCGACGCCGTGGACAGCGCTGCCGACGACATCCGGCACGCCATCGCCACGCTGCCGTCGGTCATCGACCGACATCCAAACCGGCATCCAGCACGCCAATGAGCAGCTGCAGCAGGGACGGAACGCCAAATTCCCGCACACCGGCGATCTGATCGCCGCCCGCGACGCGGCGGCCAGGGCCGTGCGACGGCTGCCCGCGGCTCCGCCGATCCGCTGGGCGCGTTCGCCCAGCTGACCAAGGCCGACGCGGACCTCGATCGGCTGCTGGCCACGCGTGGCCGAAGAGCAGGCGACCGCGGAGCGGCTCAACCGCTCGTTCGAACAGGCGTTGTTCACCGCCCAGTCGCGGGTGCGCGCGGTCTCGGACTACATCGACACCCGTCGCGGCAGCATCGGCCCCGAGGCGCGCACCCGGCTCGTCGGAGGCGAAACGCCACCTTGAGGCCGCGCAGGACAAGAAGTCGACCAACCTGGCCGAGGCGATCGCCCACGCCAACGCGGCGTCGACGCTGGCCGCCAACGCGCAGTCGCTGGCTAACGCCGACGTGCAGTCGGCTCAGCGCGCGTAGGCGCGGCGCGCAGTCCAGCGACAGTCGGCGCGATGATCGGTGGAATCATCATCGGCGACCTGCTGAACGGAGGCATGCGAGGCGGGTTTGGCGGCTCGCGAGGCGGGTTTGGCGGCTGGAGCCCCACGTCCTTCGGTGGCTCCTCATCCGGCTCATCCGGCTCATCCGGTGGCTCCGGCGATGGCGGCTTCATGGGTGGCGGGGGCCGATTCTAAGCGCCAAGACGCGGTCCTGAGCGACCAAAGCGCTGCCAAAAATGCACTGCCCGCGGATACCGAGTGGTACCCGCGGGCAGGCTTACACTGCTTACGTTCGGGCGTGCGCACCGTCTAGCGATGCACCGCCGCGAACCCCTTCTTGGTCAGGCCCAGCTCGAGCCAACGGCGCTGTCCGTGCTGGCCATGTTGCTGCCAGCGCTTTGCACCTTCTGGCCGTGCGAGTTGGCCTGCTCGTAGATCACCTGGAAGTTGCGACCCAGCTGGGTGATGAACTCCTGGCAAGCCACCGAACCGGCGCCGCCCCAGAAGTCACCGGCAGCAAGCATATCGCGAACGATGGACTGGTGCTCGGCCTCCAATGATGCGGCCTGGGCGCGAATCGTGGCGCCATGCGCGTCGACGTCGCCGAACTGGTAATTAATGGTCATTTGTACGTTCTCCTAAGTTTGAAAGTGATTGGGCAGCAGTAGTTTTGGACTATTTATCGGAAGGCTAGCTGCTGAGGATCTGCTGCGAAGCCTGCTCTTGCTGCTCGTAGTTGTTGGCGTTCTGGACCAGTCCGTCGCGCACACCGTGCAGCATGTTGACGATGTTGCGGAAGGCCGTGTTCATCTGACCCATGGTGTCGTAGGAGGTCGCCTCGGCCATACCACTCCAGCCCGCGCCCGAGATGTTCATCGAGGACGCCCACATCCGGCGAGCCTCGTCCTCGACCGTCTGGGCGTGGGTCTCGAAACGCCCAGCCATCGCCCGCATCGCGTGCGGGTCGGTCATAAAGCGTGCCATGTTGTTGTCTCCCTCTAATTACCTGAATTTCTTACCTGGACTTGCCAAACAGATCAGCTGTCTTGATTGCCGGTTACCGCGGAGTACCGACGCCGCCGATCATGGGTAAAACGCCGACAGTCTTCCACCTCTCTCTCAACCGGCCGCCGGAGAATGCGGCACTACACTGCTGTTGCGTGGCACATCGAAGCGGGGTTCAGCCTCGGCTTCCCACTGGCCCCATTCGCCCCACTCATCCCATTCGTCCGTGCCCGCCACTGCCGGATCCGCATTCGCTGCCTCGACGGCGGCGGCATCGGCGTCGGCACCCTCTTCGGGCTCTGGTGCCCAGTGGTCGTAATCGTCCGGCGGAACGGCGACGCCCCAACTGAGCGGAACCGTCAACCCGCCGAGCATGCCGGACACGCCCCGCTTTGCGGACACCGCATCGTCCGGCAAGGGCGGACCAAGAGGCAAAAGCACGCTTTTCCCCTTTCAGAACCGATTCCAACAGATCCAGACTCGGCAGCGATTACTCGCCACCAAGCACTTTGCATGGTAACCACACTGCGGTTAACAATATCCCGGATTTGCACGATTTTCTTCGCGGTTTCAACTCGTTCACTACCCAACAATGTTCCCTCATCGGACCCGTCTTGTGAAGTTGCTCTGGGCCCGCGGCTCCTGGCGGCCGAGCCGCAGGTACGAAAACCCTGGTGAGCAGCGTATTCGGCAGGCCGAGAGCGGCCGCCAGGGTTGCCTCGGGCCGGCGTTGCGCCGCGGACGGCGCGGCGCCAGGTCGACCGCGCCGCGGGGTTGCACGTTGCGCCGGTCTTGCGGTTTGCCATATGCCCGCGATTTCGAAAATTTGGATTCAGCAGATCCCGCTGGGAACCCCGCGGGTGGGCGTGGTCTCCTGGACCGGCATCGTCTGCGGATAGGGCACCCGATAGGGCAGTCCCCTCCCAAAAGTCCCCAGCGCCACGTTGGGCACGCACTGGGTGAGTTTCGACAGTTGGCGCGCCGGATGGTCCAGGTTGGGTCTTGACGGGTCTGGCGGGACGGCGAAATTAAATGCCGACGTCATGTCCCCGGTCACGCTGGCCCGCCAGGGAGTGAGGTTGGGCACCGGCACCCCGAACCGCTTGCCGATCAACTGCAGCTGCGAGGTGTGGTCGAACTGATCGTGTGCCACCAGCCCGCCGCGGCTGTACGGAGAAATAACGAAGCAGGGAACGCGGAAACCCAGGCCGAGCGGCCCGCGGATGCCCCCGGAGCCATCTACCTTGCTGATGTCGACACTGTTGGGAATCCATTCGCCGGGTGTGCCCAGCGGCGCCGTGGGCGGCGTGACATGGTCGAAAAAGCCACCGTTTTCGTCGTAGGCGATGATCAGCGCGGTCTTTTCCCACACCGCCGGATTGGAAAGCAACATCCTGAGCAGAGTCACGATCGTGACCGCGCCCACCGCCAACGGGAATGAGGGGTGCTCGGACTGCAGGGTCAATGGGACAATCCACGAGACCGATGGCAGCTTGTTGGCCGTGATGTCGGCAAGGAATTCGAGGGGGTAGGTCGGGGCGATGCCGTATCGCGCCAGCTCTGACGTCGGGTTCGCCGCCGCGGCGAAACTGCCCACGTATCCGTTGCGGCTCAAGGTGGTGTCGTTGATCGGTCCCAGCGTCTTGTTGTTGTAGACCTTCCAACTGACGCCGGCGTCGCTGAGGTTCTGTGGCATGAGGCGCCAGGTGAACTTGGCCTTGGGCTGGATGCTGGGCTCGACTATCTGGGGCCCACCTTGGGTTCCGTCGGGGTCCACCGAGCCGCTGATCCAGTACAAACGGTTCGGCATGGTCCCGGCCAGCAGCGAACAATGGTATTTGTCGCATAGCGTGAACGTATCGGCCAGCAGATAGTGGATCGGTATGTCCTCGCGCGCGTAATAACCCATTATCGCTGGGGTATTGGCGGCGGACACACTTTGTGACTGCGTCGCCAGCCAGCCGTCATTGTTGCCGTTGTTCCAGGACCCGTGCTCTTGAATCCATTGGTGCCCAGGGTCGTTGATGCACTCGCCAACGCCAAGTGGGCCCCTGGTCGTGTCGATGCGGTAGGGGATCGTTACGCCAGTGGGGTCGAGCGCCTGTGTCATCGGGTTCCAGCCCTTTTGCTGGAACAGCGGCGTGGAGGTGTTGAACCCATTGACACCAGAGGCCGACCCGAAGTAGTGATCGAACGACCTGTTCTCCTGCAGGCACAGCACGATGTGCTCGATGTCGTTCAAGTTGCCGGAACAGGGCCCGGCGCCATATGCCTTCTCGATCACCGGAGCACACATGTCCGTCAGAAATGCCGCGGCACCCGCGCCGGTAACCTTCGCCAGGAATTCTCGACGTGACATCCCGGCCAACGGATTTGGGCTCACCGACCAGCCTTTCGCTGTGACTTTCGGCTCACCGTATATTTACAACACCGTTATGCAACCGAGGGTAAACCGGCGTGTCGCGGGAATTTGCTCGTTCCGGCCAGGTGCAAGGTTTTGGGCCAAGTGACAGGTTGGACTGCGGATTTGTGGCCTGCCCGAAGGCCTGCACCAGCCCGCTGTTGCTGAGCGGAGTATTGACGAAGCCCGTGGCGGATTTGTTCTGGGAAGCGGCACGCAGCCGCACAGCATGTAATGCCGGAACCGCCCACTGCTGCCGGAGGGCACTGAGCCCCCGCGCGCACCCGCGCCGCGCCACAGCGCAGGCCAGCACGAACGCTCACGTCATCGGTCCAAAAGGCGGACTCCCGGGCGTCTGAGGCCTCAGCGCTCGAGCCGTCGCAGGAAGGGGCGCGGTATCACAATTATGTAATTTGACTTTCTCATCGGAACCTAAGAAACGCCAGGAAGTTCTAACGAAGCCCAGGAATCCTTAATAAATCGCCTTTCCAGGTGCGTCGAGGCCCACGGTTCAGCGTATATCGCCTGGTCACCGAGCGCTTATCAAGCCGTGATCGATCCGGCGCCTACGGCCAACGGTCTTATTCGTGACTCAGAAACGGGTGTTCCCGCGGCGCGTTTTCCCATTTCCAAGAGGGCTCCGTGTGCCCGAAGTTCGTCAGCCGATAAATGGCAAATTAGTTTGTTGATTGGGGTTACGAAACCCCGCAAAAGACAGGTACCGTCGGTGCTCATGTGGTGCACGGTGCTGGTGTTAGCTTGTGTGGCGACAGTGGATCCTGTGCGGCTTGGGGCCAGTGTTCTGTTGTATTCGCGGCCTCGCCCCGTGCCTCACCTGGTCGCGTTCTGGCTCGGCGGCCTGACAACGAGCGCCGTTCTGGCTACGGGTGTGCTCTTCGGGCTGCGCGATGTCGCGCCCGGGGCCATCCACCGAATACGACTCGCCACCGCTAGCACCACCGCCGGCCACGTGCAGATTGCAATGGGTGTGCTGGCGCTGTTGATCGCTGCCCTCGCGGTCGGCCTTTCGCGACGCCAGCGGGGGCGACTAGCCTTGCCCGGCGCGTCTGGGTTGCAGGTGCCGACGCCGAGCGCATTCTCCCGGCTGTCGACACGCGCCCACGATGCGTTGCGGACCAAACCGCTGTGGGTGCCGTTCGTGATCGGTATGGGATTGCTGACCGACTTCAGGTACCTGGCGGCGCTGACCGCCATTTTGGCCTCGGGGGCCGCTGCCGGCACCCAAATCGGCGCGGCCGGCGTCTACAGCGTGATCACGCTGGCGTTCATCGAGATCCCACTGCTGAGCCAGCTGGCGGCGCCGGTGCGGACCGGAGAGGTCATGCTGTGGGTACACGGCTGGGTGACTGCTCGCCGACAGCAGGTTTTCGCCGTCGTGATCGCCCTGCTGGGAGTTGTCCTCATGACAGCCGGCATGGGCCACGTCTCCACTCCCGCATAAAAACGGACGCATAAAAACGGAACGCGGGTAACGACAGTCCACACGTGTTACCCGCGCCCGTGACAGCTGGCTAGCCCCAGCGAGACCCTTATCCGACGCCGGTCCGCGGGATCACGCTGGGCCGGTTTTGCAGCACATGCGGACTGGCCCCACCGCGGCCCATCGGCCCGCCGGGCATCCCAGCACCAGCGCCCCCACCACCCATCGGCATCGGCATCATCGGCATCCCACCACCCGTGGGAGACCCGGCCGCCCCGGCCGCCGCAGCCATCTCGGCAGCGGGCGCACCCAACCCCGACATCGCCGAAGTGCCCATGTGCGCCGGCATCGATCCCGACCAGGTCGGCGGCACCGACATCGCCCCGACCAATCGCGCGTTACCCAATCCTCCTGCCACGCCCGCACCCAGGCCACCCAGGCCGCCCAACGGCTTCATCCCAGACAGTGCATCACCGGCCATCTTGGGCATATCGGCCGCCACATCGCCCACCAACCCCGCGTGACCCAAGCCGCCCGCGCCCGAACTCCCCATCTGCAGCAGCGACATCATCGGCGACATCATCATGCTGGCCGGATACATTGCGATCTGCGCCACCTGCGTCAACGACGATATCGGCACCGCCGAGGCCGCCGACTCCACCCCGGTCAACGCGCTCGGAACCGCCGACACCGCCGACGTCACCTCCGACCCCACCGAGCTCCCCACCGATACAAGCTGCGTACCCGCCTGCGAGGCCGCCCCCGCAACCGCCGTACCAAGCTGGCCCGCCCACGACCCCAACCCGCTCAAATTCACCGGCGGAATACTGAACGGCGCCAACGTCGACGCCACCGACGTCGCCCCCGCGTGATACCCCAGCATCGCGCCCACATCCTGGGCCCACATCTCGACGTAGTCAAACTCGGTGGCCGCAATCGCCGGAAGGTTAATCCCGAAGATGTTCGTCGCCACCAGCGTCGCCAGCGTCGTCCGATTCCCCGCCACCGCCAACGGATGCACCGTCGCCGACTGCGCCGCCTCGAACGCCGTCGCCGCCGCCACCGCCTGAGCGGCCGCCAAGGCCGCCTGCCCGGCCGCCGCGCTCAACCAGCTCACGTACGGCATGGCCGCGGCCGCCATCGCCAACGATGCCGGACCCGACCACGGCCCGGATGCCAACGCCGTGACCACCGACTCGAACGACGACGCCGACGCCTGCAAATCCTGCGCCAGGCCATCCCAGGCCGTCGCGGCTACATGCAGCGGGCCCGACCCCGCGCCGGCAAAGATCCGAGCCGAGTTGATCTCCGGCGGCAACCCTGCGAAATCCAGAACCATCTATGACCCCAACCCTGTCCGCCGCATTAGCGGCTCACCACCCGGACAATCACACATGTGTCAAGTAACACTGGCGGATCGTATGACATTCCCAACCGATATTTCGACATTTGACCAAACCACCCAACCGTTCCGATGTAAGTATTCGCGCCGGGGGTCGTCTTGGTTACGCTTCGGCGCGTATCGGTTGACAACGCCGACGGGGCGGCCAACACACTCCCTCACGTGTCACCCGCGCCCGTGGCAGCCGGCTTGGACCAGCAGGCCCTATATTTATTTATCCGACGCCGGTCCGCGGCACCACGCTAGGCCGGTTCTGCAGCACATGCGGACTGGCCCCACCGCGGCCCATCATCCCGCCGGGCATCCCACCGCCAGCGCCCATACCCATCGGCATCGGCATCATCGGCATTCCGCCACCCGTGGGAGACCCAACGGCCCCGGCCGCCGCGGCCATCTCAGCAGCGGGCAAACCGCCCATCCCCGACATCGCCGCACTGGCCATCCGAGACGGCATCGACCCCTCCCAGGTCGGCGGCACCGACATCGCCCCCACCAACCGCGCTTTGCCCAATTCCCCCGCCATGCCAGCGCCCAGGCCACCGGCGCCGCCCATGGCTTTCATCCCTGCGGGCATCGCGTCACCGGCAAGCTTCGGCATGTCGGCCGCCGCCCCCGCGCCCAGGGCCGCCGCATTAGCCGCCGCCCCCATGCCACCCGAACTCGAATTGGCCATCTGCAGCAGCGACATCATCGGCGACATCATCATGCTGGCCGGATACATCCCGATCTGCGCTACCTGCGACAACGACGACAACGGCAGCGCCGAGGCAGCCGACTCCACCCCGGTCACCGCGCCCGGAATCGCCGAAATGCCCGTTGACAACATCGACGACACCGAGGCCCCCGAAGACGCAAGCTGCGTACCCGCCTGGGTAGCCGCCCCCATTACCGCCGTACCAAGCTGGCCTGCCCACGAGGACAGCCCCGCCAAACTCACCGACGAGACACTAGAGCTCGCCAGCGTCGACGCCACCGAAGTCGCCCCCGCGTGATACCCCAGCATCGCGCCGACGTCCTGGGCCCACATCTCGACGTAGTCAAACTCGGTGGCCCCAATCGCGGGGAGGTTGAAACCGAAAATGTTCGTCGCCAACAGCGACTGCAACGTCGTCCGATTCCCCGTCACCACCAACGGATGCACCGTCGCCGCCTTCGCCACCTCGAACGAAGTCGCCGCCACCACAGCCTGAGCGGCCGCCGCGGCCGCCTGAGCGGCCGCCGCGCTCAACCAGCTCACGTACGGCATGGCCGCGGCCACCATCGCCGCCGATGCCGGACCCGACCATGGCCCGGCTGCCAATGCGTTGACTACCGACTCGAACGACGTCGAGGACGACTGCAGATCCTGCGCCAGCCCGTCCCAGGCCGTCGCGGCCAGATGCAATGGGCCCGACCCCGCGCCAGCGAAGATCCGAGCCGAGTTAATCTCCGGCGGCAACCACGAGAAATCCAGAACCATCACAACCCCAAACCAGTCAGCCGGCTCACACTCGGACAATCACACACGTATACACCATTATGGCGGATCGTAGGCCTGTCGATGACAAAAATCCGCCCTTTCGCGCAACCTTTTCCACTAAATCCCACGACAGTTCGCCTAGAGGTAGCATGCCCCCGACCGAATGGAACTGTCCAGCGAGCCGACGACGGTGTGTTAGACGGTTCGCCGAAATCTTGGACAACGACCCCGGCTTCGGGCGGCCCGGCCACACGGGCGTGATCAGCGATCGTTGAGCCCACAGATCGCGTAGGCGCTCGCCGTGCCCCCCGAGCACGAGTCCGGCCCCCAGGCCACTCGCAGCGTTGCCCCGAAACGACCCTGAGCCAAGAATATCGCCGGGCCGGCGGTGCGCCCTCGATGAGCCGCCACGCCGGCAACAGTTCAGGCGGTTCAGACGCTCCCCCGACACGGAACATATGTCTAACTGATCAGCTCTTGAAGAAGCCCGAAATCGCATCGCCGGAGTTGAAGATGCCGGAGCTGCTGGTGCCGGCGACGAGGAATCCCGAACTCGAAACACCGGTAACAAAGTAGCCCGTGTCGTTGACCGCAGCGTTGTTCCAACCGGCGTTGCCAATACCCGAGTTTTGAATGCCCGAGTTACCTGAGGAGGTACTGCTGGTACTGGTGTTTACCCATCCCGAGTTAAAGAAACCCGATTGCTGCAGGCCGGAGTTGCCGGTACCGGACGGATCAGCCTGGAGGAAGCCCGAGTTGCCGGTGCCCTGGTTTCCGAAGCCGGAGTTCGCGACGGATTGGTCAGTTGCGCTCAGGAAGCCCGTGTTCAGGTCGCCGGTGTTCCAACCGCCCGTGTTGGTGTCGCCGGCGTTGACGAAGCCCGTGTTGGTGTTCCCCGCGTTGGCAATGCCGGTGTTGATGTTGCCGGCGTTGAACAATCCCGTGTTCCCGAGACCCGAATTGAACGGGCCTGTGTTGATGGTGCCGCCGTCGAAACTTCCCCAGTTGATGCTGCCGCCGTCGAAAAAGCCGGTGTTTCCGGTACCGGCGCTTCCTGCGCCCGTGTTCGTGCCGCCGCCGTTCCAGAACCCGGTGTTGATGTTGCCCGCGTTCGCGAAGCCCCAGTTGGTGTTGCCCGAGTTCCCGAAGCCCACGTTGTTGGCGCCGGAGTTGAAGAAGCCGGTGTTTCCGGTGCCGGAGTTGCCGAACCCGGTGTTTCCGCTGCCTGAGTTTATGCCGCCGAAGCCGACCTGATTGTCGCCGGTGAGGCCGAAGCCGATGTTGTTATTGCCCGTGTTCCCGAAGCCGATATTGAAGCTGCCGGTGTTTCCCAACCCGAAGTTGTTGGATCCGAAATTCCCGCCGCCGAAGTTCAGGCTGCCGTTGTTCCCGCTACCGAAATTCGTGCTGCCGATATTGCCGCTGCCGATGTTGGTGTTGCCGATATTGCCACTGCCATAGTTGTAATTACCTTGGTTTCCGCTGCCCAGGTTGTAGCTGCCGATGTTGCCGCTGCCCAGGTTGAGGTTGCCGATATTGCCGAAGCTGAAGTTCCCGTCGCCCTTGTTTCCGCTGCCCAAATTGAAGCTGCCGATGTTGCCGGGGCCCAAATTGATGTTCGGGGGGGTCGGAATTGAGGCGGCCGCTTGCGCGGCGGCGGCCGGCGCGCCACTCACCAAGCTAGACAAGCCCGACAGACCCGGCAGACTCTGCAACGCCTGCTCCCAGGACGCCAACTGCCCGGCCACCGACGACGCCCCACCGTGATAGCCCACCATCGCCGCCACATCGGCGGCCCACATCTCCTCGTAAGTACCCTCGGCCGCCGCAATCGCCGCCGCGTTCTGCCCAAACAGATTCGACACCACCAACTGCACCAACCCAGTGCGGTTGGCCGCCACCGCCAACGGATGAACCATCGCCGCCCGCGCCGCCTCGAACACACTGGCCACCGCCCGCGCCTGACCCGCCGCCCCGACAGCCCGCGCCGCCGCCGCAGACAGCCACCCCGCATACGGGGCCGCCGCCGCCGACATCGCCGCCGACGCCGCACCCTGCCACGCCTGACCCACCAACCCCGACGTCAACGAGGAAAACGACTCCGCCGCCGACCCCAACTCAGCAGCCAACCCCTCCCACGCCGACGCCGCCTCCAACATCGGACCCGAACCCGCGCCAGTGAACATCCGCACCGAATTAATCTCCGGCGGCAACACCGAAAAATTCACAGCTACTGCCCCTCCTTCACCGGGTTATTGCCCAGCGCACGCCCCCGCTAGCGCGCTTGCCGCACCAATCAACTAAAGGGCACAATGATGACTCCGGATCGCACCAATGCAATGTCTATTTCTAATTGCTCCAGCGTAGTGAAGCCAGTCAATTGCTGCAATTGTTGCAAATAGGTGGAACCAGTTATTTGCTGCAGGCTACTGAAGACACCCCCGAGAAATTCACCGGAGTTGAAGTAACCCGAGTTGAAGTTGCCCGAGTTCAAGATCCCCGCGCTGTTTGTACCCGAATCTGAGATGCCCGCGATGGAGGTACCTGTGTTCACCCAACCCGAACTAAAGGTGCCGATATTTGCGATCCCAGAATTGTAGCTCAGCGTCGAATCGTCACCCACGTTACTGGTACCAGAGTTGCCGGAGCCGGTGTTGGAGAAACCCGAATTTCCGAAGCCCGAGGAGCTGCCATTTCCGAAGCCGGAGTTCCCGGTTCCCGAATTACCGAAGCCAGAGTTGGCGACTGTTTGGGTGAGTATGCTGCCGAAGCCCGTGTTAAGCGTTCCCGCGCTGAGCCCGCCCGTATTGGTGTTACCCGAGTTGGCGAATCCGGTGTTGGTATTGCCCGAATTCCAGAAGCCCGTGTTGGTATTGCCCGAGTTCCAGAAGCCGCTGTCGCCGGCTCCAGCGTTGCCGAAGCCCGTATTATAAAAGCCCCCGTTATGGCTGCCGAAGTTTAAGTCTCCCGCATTGAAATTACCAAAGTTTCCGTTACCCGCATTCCCGAGGCCCGTGTTTACGACGCCGGAGTTCCAGATACCGGTGTTCGTGACCCCCGAATTCCCCCAGCCGACATTCCCGACGCCGGAATTCCCGATGCCGATGTTGCCGGTACCCGAGTTGAAGAAGCCAATGTTGCCGGTCCCGGAGTTCCCAAACCCGAGGTTTCCGCTGCCTGTGTTGAAGCCGCCGATGCCTCGTAGACCATCGCCAGTAAGCCCGAACCCGATGTTCCCATTGCCCGTGTTGCCCCAGCCGATATTGTTGCTTCCGCTGTTGCCGCCACCCAAGTTGAGGCTGCCGACATTCCCGCCGCCAAAGTTGTAGCTGCCGATATTCCCGTTGCCAAAGTTCAAGATTGCGGTGGTTCCGTTGGCGCTGGTGTTTCCGCTGCCAAAGTTGAAGAAACCATTGTTGCCGACGCCGAAGTTTAGGGTTCCGATATTTCCGCTGCCGACATCCCCACTGCCGAAGTTCCCGCTACCGAAATTGAAGTCACCGATGTTTCCCTGGCCGACGTTTCCGGTCCCGATGTTTCCGCTGCCGCCATTGTTATTACCGTAGTTACCGCCACCGAAGTTTGTGTTTAAAGAGTTTCCGAAACCGAGGTTGAAGCTGCCGCTGTTTCCGCTGCCCAGGTTGAGGGTGCCGATATTTCCAACGCCCAGGTTGATGGTCGGGAGGGTAATGGAGGCGACCGCGTGCGCGGCGGCTGCCGGCGCGCCACTCACCAAGCTAGACACGCCCGACAGACCCGGCAGACTCTGCAACGCCTGCTCCCAGGACGCCAACTGCCCGGCCACCGACGACGCCCCACCGTGATAGCCCACCATCGCCGCCACATCGGCGGCCCACATCTCCTCGTAAGTACCCTCGGCCGCCGCAATCGCCGCCGCGTTCTGCCCAAACAGATTCGACACCACCAACTGCACCAACCCAGTGCGGTTGGCCGCCACCGCCAACGGATGAACCATCGCCGCCCGCGCCGCCTCGAACACACTGGCCACCGCCCGCGCCTGACCCGCCGCCCCGACAGCCCGCGCCGCCGCCGCAGACAGCCACCCCGCATACGGGGCCGCCGCCGCCGACATCGCCGCCGACGCCGCACCCTGCCACGCCTGACCCGCCAACCCCGACGTCAACGAGGAAAACGACTCCGCCGCCGACCCCAACTCAGCAGCCAACCCCTCCCACGCCGACGCCGCCTCCAACATCGGACCCGAACCCGCGCCAGTGAACATCCGCACCGAATTAATCTCCGGCGGCAACACCGAAAAATTCACAGCTACTGCCCCTCCTTCACGGAGTAATTCCCCAGCGCGCGCCCCCGCGTTACCAACAAGCCCAACGCGACACCTCCCGCCAACGCCCTCACCAACCCAGCAACCACGCCGCAGCATCCGGCCCACTCAGCACGCCACCGCACCAATCCACGGGTCACCCTAGGGCAACACCCCCGACAAAACCGTGCATTTGCACCGCGACGCACCGTGTTAACCCAGCGGCTACCGTTACTTACCCAGCGGCGCTGCGCGAGTGCCCCCGGTCCCCGGCCCGATCCGCGGCAAAGCAAACCTGGGCGGGCAAAAATGCAGCGCTAGCTGCCCTTGAGCCGCACTGCCAGGTAATCACCGACCTGGTCGATCGCGACCCGCTCCTGCGTCATGGCGTCGCGCTCGCGCACGGTCGCGGCGTTGTCCTCGAGTGAGTCGAAATCCACCGTCACACAGAACGGCGTACCAACCTCGTCCTGGCGCCGGTAGCGACGCCCGATGGCGCCGGCGTCATCGAAATCGATGTTCCAGGACTTCCGCAATTCTGCGGCCAGGTCGCGCGCCTTGGGGCTCAAGTCGGCGTGCCGGGACAGCGGCAACACCGCTGCCTTGACCGGCGCGAGCCGCGGGTCGAGTCGAAGCACGGTGCGCTTGTCCATGCCGCCCTTCGCATTGGGGGCCTCGTCCTCGGTGTACGCGTCGATCAAGAACGCCATGAACGACCGGGTCAGGCCCGCTGCCGGTTCGATGACATACGGTGTGTACCGGCTGTCACTTACCTGGTCGTAAAAGGATAGATCGACACCGGAATGTTTTGTGTGCGTTGATAAGTCGTAATCGGTTCGGTTGGCCACGCCCTCCAGCTCACCCCACGGGTTACCAACGAAGCCGAACTTGTACTCGATGTCGACGGTGCGGTCGGAATAGTGCGACAACTTCTCCTTGGGGTGTTCGAACAGCCGCAGGTTCTCCGGATCGATACCAAGGTCGATATACCACTGCCGACGGGTGTCGATCCAATATTGATGCCATTCCTTGGCGGTCGACGGCTCGACGAAGAACTCCATCTCCATCTGTTCGAACTCGCGGGTGCGGAAGATGAAATTGCCCGGGGTGATTTCGTTGCGGAAGCTCTTGCCGATCTGCCCGATGCCGAACGGCGGCTTCCTGCGGGCAGTCGTCGCGACGTTGGCAAAGTTGACGAAGATCCCCTGGGCGGTTTCGGGGCGCAGATAATGCAGCCCCTCTTCGGTCTCGATGGGCCCAAGGTAGGTCTTGAGCATCATGTTGAATTCGCGCGGCTCGGTCCATTGGCCGGGCTCGCCGGTCTCCGGGTCGCGAATGTCAGCCAGCCCGTTGGGCGGCGGCTGCCCGTGCTTGGCTTCGTAGGCCTCGATGAGGTGGTCGGCGCGATAGCGCTTGTGGGTGATCAACGACTCGACCAGCGGATCGTGGAAGACCTCGACGTGGCCGGAGGCCACCCACACCTGCCGGGGCAGGATGATCGACGAATCGAGTCCCACGACGTCGTCACGGCCGGTGATCACCGAGCGCCACCACTGCCGTTTGATGTTCTCCTTGAGTTCCACGCCGAGCGGACCGTAGTCCCACGCCGATTTCGTGCCGCCGTAGATCTCGCCGGAGGGATAGACGAAACCGCGCCGCTTGGCCAGGTTGACTACGGTGTCGATAACGGACGCCACGGCGTAGTGACTCCCTTCGAAGGATCAGGCTGACCACGTGGGGCGGTCAACCGCCGCACGCAAAACATCAGTCATGGTAGCGATCGGCGCCGGGATTTTTGACATGCATCATCATGCATGTGACAGTGGGAGTCAGCCGCCTGCTGATTTCCACCGGCTGTCCGAATGCCCCCGGCACTTCTCGAGGTGATGACTTCATCATGGTGTCCCCCTCAACGCCGACCAACCATATCGGTGCCCACGAGGACATGGGCGCCGATCTGACCGGGCACCACGACCACGAGGCGCAGGGATTCCCTGTATACCCCGCGCCGCCGCCCCGGGAGATTCTCGACGCCGCCGGCGAGCTGCTGCGCGCCCTGGCCGCCCCTGTGCGGATCGCCATCGTGCTGCAACTGCGCGAATCCCAGCGCTGCGTGCACGAACTGGTCGACGCGCTCAGCGTGCCGCAGCCGCTGGTCAGCCAGCATCTGAAGATCCTCAAGGCGGCGGGCGTGGTCGCCGGGGAGCGGTCGGGCCGCGAGGTGCTCTATCGGCTGGCTGACCACCACCTCGCGCACATCGTCGTCGACGCGGTCGCCCACGCAGGCGAGGACGCGCCGTGACGGGAGAGCGGCGCACATGACCGGAGCCAGCGTCCGTTCCACCCGACAGCGGGCAGCGATCTCGACGCTGTTGGAGACGCTCGGTGAATTCCACTCGGCCCAGGAGCTGCACGACGAGCTGCGCCGCCGCGGCGAGAACATCGGCCTGACCACCGTCTACCGGACGCTGCAATCGATGGCGGCCGCGGGAATGGTCGACACGCTGCGCACCGACACCGGTGAATCGGTCTACCGCAGGTGCTCGGAGCACCATCACCACCATCTGGTGTGCCGCAGTTGCGGTTCCACCATCGAGGTGTCCGACCACGAGGTCGAGGCGTGGGCGGCGCAGGTGGCCGCCAAGCATGGATTCTCCGACGTGAGCCACACCATCGAGATCTTCGGCACATGCTCGGAGTGCGGCGCCTAGACCAGCGCCTTTGCGTGCGAGGTCGTCCCAAGGATTCCTTGAGAACCCGCAAAGGGTGTGTTGCGACCCTTCTCGGTAACGCTCCTCTGAAAAAAGCTTTCAAAAAAGTGTCCCCCGCACGCCGGCTCCCTACTCCTACCCAGTGAACGGCCCGGCGGCCGACAACACGCTGACTCGAGGAAGAGAGAAGACGATGCGGAACCACCCCTCGCCCCACCTGCGGCCGGTCCGCGACGTGGAATCCCCGTCGCTGCAATTCCGCACCATCCACGGCCACCGGCGCGCCTTCCGGGTTGCGGGGTCCGGGCCGGCTCTGCTGTTGATCCACGGCGTCGGCGCCAACTCCGCCTCGTGGGAGCCCGTGCACGCCAAGCTTGCGCAACGGTTCACGGTCATTGCACCGGACCTGCTGGGCCACGGCGAGTCCGACAAGCCCCGCGCCGACTACTCGCTGGCGGCCTTCGCGAACGGCATGCGCGACCTGCTCGCCGTGCTTGGCATCGACCGCGTCACCGTGGTCGGGCATTCGTATGGCGGCGGCGTCGCGATGCAATTCACCTATCAGTACCCCGAGCTGGTCGAGCGCATCGTGCTGGTGAGCTCCGGCGGCGTCGCGAAGGACGTGAGCTTGAGGTTGCGGATGGCGGCACTGCCGATAGCCAGCGACGCGCTGGCCATGCTGCGCGTGCCTGGCGCGCTACCCGCGATGCGACTTTTTGGCCGCGCTGTTGCAAGCGTCCTGGGTTCCACCAAATTCGGGCGCGATACCGCCGACCTTGTGGATGTGCTGGAGGGTTTCCAGGACCCCCGCGCGGTGTCGGCGTTCGCGCGCACCTTGCGGTCGGTGGTAGACCGGCGCGGCCAATTCGTCACGATGCTGGATCGCAGCTATCTCATGCAATCCGTTCCGGTGCAGATAATTTGGGGCGAAGACGACTTCACCATCCCGGTGGAACATGCCCGGATCGCCCACGCCGCAATGGCTGACTCGCGCCTGGAGATCTTTGAAAAGTCGGGGCACCTCCCGTTCAAGGACCACCCGAATCGCTTCGTCGAGGTGGTTGAACGATTCATCGACTCGACCCGACCGGCTGACTACCAGCAAGACCTGCGGCGCTCGCTGGTGCAGACAGGCGGCGCCCGCCAGGAGTTCGCCGCCGCTGAAGCGGCGTCCTAGGCAGTCCTAGGCGGTGTCCTAGTTAGCGCACGACGTATCTCTGCACCCGAATCGAGCACCAGCAGGATCAGGGTGCGCAAGGCATCGTCGGTCAGGCCGGCGCCGGGGAAGTTGTATCGGAGCATCACGTCCGCTGTTTTCGTCGCGCGTTTACCCGAGTTACGCTGCGCGGCCTTCTCGCCGGCCTTCTCCACCATGGTCACCGTGCCGAGGCTGCTGTCGCGCGCGTGGCCGGCCACCTGATCGCTGATCTTCTTCGTCAACGGCAAATCCCACGCCAACACCTGGGTGAGCGACACCAGATCGAGATCCTCGGCGATGTTCACCACCCGCAGCGACGCGAAGGTGCTGGCGTGGCGCACCGTCAGCGCGCCGTCGTGCTCCTCCTCGACGGGCATGACGCCACTGAGTACCGATATCAACCGCTCCTGCAGGGACGACACTCAGGCGCTCCCGAACCGTCGATCGCGGTATGCGTATTCCTCGCAGGCCGCCCACAGATCCCGGCGGTCGTACTCGGGCCACAACTTGTCCTGAAAGATGAATTCGGCGTATGCCGACTGCCACAGCATGAAGTTGCTGGACCGCTGCTCCCCCGAGGTCCGCAGGAAGAGGTCGACGTCGGGGATGTCGGGCCGCTGCAGGTGCCGCGAGATGGTGGACTCGCTGATCCGGTCCGGGTTCAGCCGGCCGGCCGCGGCCTGACGAGCGATTTCCCTTGTCGCTTCGGCGATTTCGGTGCGGCCACCGTAGTTGACGCAGTAGTTGATGGTGATGACGTCGTTGTTCGCCGTCATCGCCTCCGCGACCGCCGAACTCGTTGATGACGCTGCGCCACAGTCGTGGCCGCGACCCGACCCAACGGATCCGGACCCCCATCGCGTTGAGGTTCTCCCGGCGCCGTCGCACCACGTCGCGGTTGAAGCCCATCAGGAAGCGGACTTCCTCGGGCGAACGCTTCCAGTTCTCGGTGGAGAAGGCGTAGAGACTGAGCCACTTGATCCCGAGCTCGATTGCCCCGCAAGCGACGTCGATCACCACCGCCTCGCCCATCTTGTGGCCTTCGGCCCGGCCCAGTCCGCGTTGGGTGGCCCAGCGGCCATTGCCGTCCATCACGATGGCGACATGCAGTTGGGCAACCGGTCGGCCGGAATCCGCGGCGCAACGGCTTTCGACGTGTGCTGCGGCGGCCGGCGCGGGCCGCCGTCGGGCGACGGCGGTAGCTCCGGGAACACGACCGGCCATGTCGACTTGTCGGGAAAGGTCGGGTAGTCGTCGGGCGCCGGGGGTAATTGGGGGAAATCGCGAGCTGTCACTTCTGCCACGCTGGCCCCGGGTCCGGAGGTGTCTCCTGCCCGCCTCCGAGCGACACCGTCCGGTCAGGCGACCGCGCGTTCCTAGCCACAGGCCACATCCTGCCTGAGCAGCTCCGCGCGCCGCTGCGCGGTCGACTGGTCGACTTGATACGCCCGCTCTACCAGCGGCAACGTTTTGAGCTGCCGTTCCAGATGCCATTGCAGGTGCGCGGCCACCAATCCGCTGACATGGCTGCGATGGGATTGCGGTGTCCCCTGGGCGGCTTCCCAGTCGCCGTCGTGCAGCGCGGACATCAGATCCAGCACGCCCAGCGGCGGTGTGGTCGAGCCGGCTGGGCGGCACTGCGCGCAAACGCTGCCCCCGGTGGCGATGTGAAACGCCCGATGCGGACCGGGTGTGGCGCAGCGGGCGCAGTCGGTCAGCGCCGGCGCCCATCCCGCAATACCCATGGCACGCAGCAGATAGGCGTCCAACAGCAGGTCGCGGGGCCGGTGTCCGTCAGCCACCGCCCGCAGCGCGCCCACCGTCAGCCGGTGCAGCGCCGGGACGGGCGCCCGCTCCTCGCCGGCGAGGCGTTCGGCGGTTTCCAGCATCGCGCACCCGCAAGTGTAGCGGCCGTAGTCGCTGACGATGTCGGTGGCGAACGCGTCGATCGAGACGACCTGGGTGACGATGTCCAGGTTGCGGCCGGGGTGCAGTTGCACGTCGATATGCGCGAACGGCTCAAGTCGTGCGCCGAATTTGCTGCGAGTGCGGCGCACACCTTTGGCCACCGCGCGGACCAGCCCGTGATCGTGGGTCAGCAGGGTCACGATCCGGTCGGCTTCGCCGAGCTTGTGCTGGCGCAACACAACAGCCCGGTCTCGATATAGCCGCATCAGAATAGTTTTGCACCCCGCCGCGACATCACGCGTATCCGCGCCGATAGTCTCGTACCCCGTGATTGGCGCTACTGGGTCCGGTTCCGGGTCCCCACCTGGATCGCGCAGCCAGCGCCTGCCCACCCTCACTGACCTGCTCTACCAGCTGGCCACCCGCTCAGTGACCTCTCGCCAGTTGGTGCAACGTTCCCTGGCCGCCATCGAGGTCAGCCAGTCCGACATTGAACGCCTTCCGCGTGGTACTCGCCGAGTCCGCGCTGGCCGACGCGGCCGCAGCCGACCGGCGACGCGCAGCGGGCGACACGGCGCCGCTGCTGGGCATCCCCATCGCGGTCAAGGACGACGTCGACGTTGCTGGAGTACCAACCGCCTTCGGTACCGAGGGGTACGTCCCGCCGGCAACCAGCGACGCCGAGGTCGTTCGCCGCCTGAAGGCGGCCGGCGCGGTGATCGTCGGCAAGACGAACGCCTGTGAGCTTGGTCAATGGCCATTCACCAGCGGACCCGGATTCGGGCACACCCGCAACCCCTGGTCGCGCCGGCACACGCCGGGCGGCTCGTCGGGCGGTAGCGCGGCCGCGGTGGCCGCCGGCCTGGTGACCGCCGCTATCGGCTCCGACGGCGCCGGCAGCGTCCGGATCCCCGCGGCCTGGACGCACCTGGTGGGCATCAAGCCGCAACGCGGCCGCATCTCCACCTGGCCGTTGCCGGAGGCGTTCAACGGCATCACGGTCAACGGCGTGCTGGCCCGCACGGTCGCCGATGCGGCGCTGGTGCTCGACGCGGCGTCCGGCAACGTCGAGGGCGACCGGCATAAGCCGCCGCCGGTGCCGGTGTCCGACTACCTCGGTATCGCACCCGGTCCGCTGAACATCGCGCTATCGACCCGGTTTCCGTACACGTTTTTTCGGGCCAAGTTGCACCCCGAGATCCTGGACGCGACGCAAAAGGTGGGCAAGCAACTGCAGTTGCTCGGCCACACCGTGGTGTCGGGCAACCCGGACTACGGCCTGCGGTTGTCCTGGAACTTTCTGGCCCGGGCCACCGCGGGCCTGCGGGACTGGGAGGAGCGGCTGGGAGACGGCGTCACCCTGGACCCCCGCACGGTGTCCAATCTGCGCACGGGCCACGTGCTGGGGCAGGCGATCCTGCGCAGCGCGCGCCGGCACGAAGCCGCCGACCAGCGTCGGGTGGGCTCGATCTTCGACATCGTCGACGTGGTGCTGGCGCCGACCACCGCGCAGCCACCGCCGATGGCCCGCTCCTTCGACAAGTTGGGCGGCCTGGGCACCGACCGCGCGATGATCCGCGCGTGCCCGGTGACCTGGCCGTGGAACGTGCTGGGCTGGCCGTCGATCAACGTGCCGGCGGGGTTCACCTCCGACGGTCTGCCGATCGGTGTGCAGTTGATGGGACCGGCTAACAGCGAGGGCATGCTGATCTCGCTGGCCGCCGAGCTGGAGGCCGTCAGCGGCTGGGCGACCAAGCAGCCCGAGTTCTGGTGGACCGACGGCTAACTGCACAGGGAGTTAATACGCCAGGGGCTAAAACCCCAGCCGGCCAAGCTGTTTGGGGTCGCGCTGCCAGTTCTTGGCGACCTTGACGCGCAGGTCGAGATAGACCTTGGTGCCCAGCAGCTTCTCGATCTGGCCGCGCGCCGCGGTGCCCACCTCGCGCAGCCGGGCGCCGCCCTTGCCGATGACGATGCCCTTCTGGCTGTCGCGCTCGACGTACAGCATGGCGTACACGTCGATCAGGTCGTTCGCGCCCCTCCCGCGGGTTGACCTCGTCGATGACCACCGCCAGCGAGTGCGGCAGCTCGTCGCGCACGCCCTTCGAGCGCGGCCTCGCGGATGAGCTCGGCCATCAGCATTTCCTCGGGCTCGTCGGTCAGCTCGCCGTCGGGGTAGAACGCCGGCCCGGCGGGCAGTCGCCGCGGCCAGCACGTCGACCAGCACGTCGACCTGCTCGCCGGTGACCGCCGACACCGGCACGATCTCGGCCGTGCCGCCGGTCGAGCTCGCTGACCGCCATCAGCTGCGCGGCGACCCGGTCCTTGCGGCACCTTGTCGATCTTGGTGACGATCACGACCAGCGTGGTCTTGGGCGCGATCGGCGCGGATCTGCTCGACGATCCACCGGTCGCCCGGGCCGATCTTCTCGTCGGCCGGGATGCACAGGCCGATGACGTCGACCTCGGAGTAGGTGTCCCGCACCAGTTCGTTGAGCCGCTGGCCGAGCAGCGTGCGCGGCCGGTGCAGGCCCGGGGTGTCGACCAGGATGATCTGGAAGTCCTCGCGGTGCACGATGCCGCGGATGGTGTGCCGGGTGGTCTGCGGCCGCTTCGAGGTGATCGCCACCTTGGTGCCGACCAGCGCGTTGGTCAGCGTCGACTTGCCGGTGTTGGGCCGGCCGACGAAACACACGAAGCCCGAACGGAATTCGTCACGGCAGTCGGGTTGGCGCTCGGCGTCATTGCACGCGTTCCCGGCCCGGTCGCGTGACGATCACTGCCGCCGTCGGCGACAGTTCGCGGACCGCGGCGAGTGCCGGGATCGTCGATCGCGCACCCGGCCACCATCGAGTCCTCGGCATCGCAGCGTGCTGCGGCTCAGTCATCGTGATCACCTTCGGGATCGTCGGTTCGGCCGGGCTCGAGCAGGACAGTGCCGATCCGCACCCGACCGCGGTGGTCGCGGCCGCCCTCGGCGCGCAGCCGCAAGCCATGCGATACCACCTCGGCGCCGGGCAGCGGCACCCGGCCCAGTTCGTGAGCCAGCAGGCCGCCGACGGTGTCGACGTCGAGGTCCTCGTCGAACTCGATGTCGTACAGCTCGCCGAGGTCCTCGATCGGCAACCGCGCCGACACCCGGAAACGTGTCGTCGCCCAATTCTTCTATCGGCGCGCGTCTCGGCGGTGTCGTACTCGTCGGCGATCTCGCCGACGATCTCCTCCAGCACGTCCTCGATGGTCACCAGGCCCGCGATCGCGCCGTACTCGTCGACCAGCAGCGCCATGTGGTTGCGGTCGCGCTGCATCTCGCGCAGCAGCGCGTCGAGCGGCTTGGAGTCCGGCACGAACACCGCCGGGCGCATCACCTCGTGCCACCGTGGTGTCGCGGCCGCCGTCGGTCGAGTAGTACGTCTGCTGGACAAGGTCTTTGAGGTACACGACGCCGACGACGTCGTCGACGTTCTCGCCGATCACCGGGATGCGGGAATGCCCGCTGCGCACCGCCAGCGACGTCGCTTGGCCGGCCGTCTTGTCGCTCTTCGATCCACACCATCTCGGTGCGCGGCACCATCACCTCGCGGGCCGGGGTGTCACCGAGTTCGAAGACCGACTGGATCATCCGGCGTTCGTCGTCGGCCACCACGCCGCGCTGCTGGGCCAGGTCGACGACTTCGCGCAGCTCGATCTCGGATGCGAACGGCCCGTTGCGGAAACCCCGACCCGGGGTCAGCGCGTTGCCGATCACCACCAGCAGCCGGCTGATCGGCGTCAACAGCCACCGAGATCGCCTGCAGCGGAAGCGCCGCCGCCAACGCGATGGAGTAGGCGTGCTGCCGGCCGAGGGTGCGCGGGCCGACGCCGATGGCCACGAAGCTGACCACCACCATGATGGCCGCGGCTGCCGATCAGCGCCCATCGCAGGCCGAAGTTGTCGTAGAGGAAGACCACCAGCAGCACGGTCGCGGTGATCTCGCACGCGATCCGCAGCAGCACCACCAGATTGATGTAGCGCGGCCGGTCGGTCACCACCTTCGAGCAGCGGCACCGCACCGGGCCGCTCGTCGCGCGACCAGCTCCTGCACCCGGGCCAGCGACACCGTGCTGATGGCGGCGTCGATCGCCGCGAACAAGCCGCCCAGACCGATCAGCGCGATCGCGCCGAGCAGCTGAGACAGGCCGGTCAAAGTTCGAAACTGTCGGCCTCGGGCGCCAGCTCGCGGGCGTCACTCACCGGCCGATCTCCGTCCGCCGGCTATCACTGCTCGGGACCATCGAAGTACCCCGACTTGTCCAGCAACCGCCGGTCCCGCTCGTCCTGACGGTCCTGCTGGTAGGCCGCGACCTGATCGGCGACCCACTCCTCGAGCAGCCGGTCCTGCAGGGCGAACATCTCCTTCTCCTCGTCCGGCTCGGCGTGGTCGTAGCCGAGCAGATGCAGTACGCCGTGCACGGTCAACAGCGCCAGCTCGTGGCCGAGGCTGTGGCCCGCCGCCGCGGCCTGTTCGGCGGCGAACTCCGGGCACAGCACGATGTCGCCGAGCATGGACGGCCCCGGCTCGGGGGCGTCGGGCCGACCGCCGGGCTCGAGCTCGTCCATCGGGAAGCTCATCACGTCGGTCGGGCCGGGCAGGTCCATCCAGCGCATGTGCAGGTCGGCCATCGCCGCGGTGTCCAGCAGCACCATCGACAGCTCGGCGCTGGGTTGACGTCCATCTTGGCGATGACGAACCGCGCGACGCTGACCAGTTCGGCTTCGGAGACGTCGATGCCCGACTCGTTGGATACCTCGATGCTCATCGGTGCTCATCGACCGCGTACCGCACCGATGCTCGCCGATCGCGCGCCCGGTTCAGCGCCGAGGCCGCCCGATTCATCGCCATATCGGTCTTCGTGACTCGGCGTAGGCGTCGACGATCTCCGAGACCAGCCGGTGGCGCACCACGTCCGCACTGGTCAGCTCGGCGAAGTGGATGTCGTCGATGCTGTCCAGGATCTCGATCGCCGCCCGCAGGCCGGACCTGGCGCCGCCCGGCAGATCGACCTGGGTGACGTCCCCGGTGACGACCATCTTGGACCCGAAACCCAGGCGGGTGAGGAACATCTTCATCTGCTCGGCGGTGGTGTTCTGCGCCTCGTCGAGGATGATGAACGCGTCGTTAAGGGTCCTACCCCGCATGTACGCCAGCGGCGCGACCTCGATGACGCCGGCGGACATCAGCTTCGGGATCAGCTCGGGGTCCATCATGTCGTAGCAGCGCGTCGTACAGCGGCCGCAGATACGGGTCGATCTTCTCGCTCAGCGTGCCCGGCAGAAAGCCAAGGCGCTCACCGGCCTCCACGGCGGGACGGGTCAGGATGATGCGGGTGACCTGCTTGGTCTGCAGCGCGTTGACCGCCTTGGCCATGGCCAGGTACGTCTTTCCGGTGCCGGCCGGGCCGATCCCGAACACGATGGTGTTGGCGTCGATGGCGTCGACGTAGCGCTTCTGGTTGAGCGTCTTGGGCCGGATCGTCTTACCGCGCCGCGACAAGATGTCCAGGCTGAGCACTTCGGCCGGTGACTCGTTGCCGGCGCCGACCAGCATGGCGACGCTGTGACGCACCACCTCCGGTGTCAGCGGCTGACCGCCGGCCACGATCGCGACCAGCTCGGAGATCACCCGCTCGGCCAGTGCGACGTCGGCGGGTTCGCCCGAGACGGTGACGGCGTTGCCCCGCACGTGCAGATCGGCGCTCAGTGTGCGTTCCAGGGCGCGCAGATTCTCGTCGGCCGAACCCAGCAGGCCCACGACGAGGTCGGGCGGAACTTCGATGCTGCTGCGAACCTGAGCGGGATGCCGACAGCTACGTCAGCACTGGGTCTCGCGGGGCGTCACGTGGCTTCTGATGCCTGCTTTCTTGGCCGATAAGAAGGTTGCGCGCGGTGATTCTCAGTCGGCTCAGTCTACGCCGGAGGCGTTGGTTGGGCAGCTTTCCTTCGGGTTTCGCCCAGCGCATCGGAGAGCAGATCCTTGCCGCTACTCATCGGGCCCGCCCGTTCGTCGCCGAGCGCGTCCCATCGGGGGTGAGCACGCCCAGTGCGCCCAGCGCCACCGCCGCGGCCGTCGAGGTCCGCAACACCGTCGGGCCAAGCCGGACCGCGACCGCACCCGCGTCCGTCAACGCGGTGAGCTTCATCCGGCGCGATGCCACCCTCCGGACCGACCACCAGCATCAGCGAATCTGCCTGCGCCACAGCGACATCTGATCCGCGAGCCGCTCGGTCGCCGACTCGTGCAGCGCCAGCACCACCGCGCCGGCGGCGACCTCAGCACTGATCCGCCAGGCAGCGCCGCAGTGGACAGCACGCCGTCAACCGGCGGGATATGCGCCCGGCGCGATTGCCGGGCCGCCGAACGGACCACCGCACGCCACCGGCGCAGTCCCTTGTCGATCCGGGCACCGTCCCAGCTGGCCACGCAGCGGGTCTGCCTGCCAGGCCAGGAACGCGTCGGCGCCGGCCTCGGTGGCCAATTCGACCGCCAGCTCCGACCGCTCGGACTTGGGCAGCGCCTGCACCACCGTCACCGGCGGGCGCGCGGCGGCGACGCTCCAGCGCTGCAGCACCCGGGCCTGTAACCCGTCGCGGCCGGCCCGCTCGACCACGCAGCTGGCCAGCTCGCCGGCGCCGTCGCCAAGCACCAGTTGCTCGCCCGGGCGGATCCGGCGCACCGTGGCGGCGTGAAAACCTTCGTCGCCGTCGACGACGGCCAGCCCGCCGATTTCGGGCAGCGCATCGACGTAGAACAGCGTCGCCACCATTTGCACGGCCCCCTAAAGCTGCGCTAGCGGCCGGTGAAGGTCTCGCGCAGCCGGCTGAACAAGCCGCCGCCGGCGGCAGTGCGTGGAACGGACCTCGGGCACGTCGCGGCCGCGACGGGTCTTCAGCTCGCGCAGCAGTTCGGTGTCGCGGTGATCCAGCCGGGTGGGAACCACCACCTCGATGTGGACGTGCAGATTGCCGCGGACGCCGGAGCGCAGGTGCGGCATCCCGTGGCCCCGCAGCGTGATGATCGAGCCCGGTTGGGTACCGGCCGGGATCGTGATCTCGCTCATCCCGTCCAGGATGGCGTCCACGGTGACCGTGGCACCCAGCGCCGCGTCGACCATCGGCACCGAAACCGTGCAGTGCAGGTCGTCGCCGTCGCGGACGAAGATGTCATGGGCTTGCTCATGGACCTCGACGTACAGGTCGCCGGCCGGCCCTCCGCCGGGCCCGACCTCGCCTTGGGCGGCCAGCCGGACCCGCATGCCCTCGCCCACACCGGCCGGGATCTTGACGCTGATCTCCCGGCGGGCCCGCACCCGGCCGTCGCCGACGCACTGGTAGCACGGATCGGGGATGACCACCCCGACGCCGCGGCAGGTGGGACACGGCCGCGACGTCATCATCTGGCCCAGCAGCGAACGCTGCACGGTCTGGACCTCGCCGCGACCGCCGCAGGTGTCGCACGGTATCGGCGCGGAATCGCCGTTGGTGCCCTTGCCCTGGCACCGGTCGCACAACACCGCGGTGTCGACGGTGACCTGCTTGGTGACACCGGTAGCGCACTCTTCGAGATCGAGCCGCATCCGCAGCAACGAGTCCGAACCCGGCCGGACCCGGCCGATCGGACCGCGCGATGCCGCACCCCCGCTGAAGCCGCCGCCGAAGAAGGCCTCGAACACGTCGCCCAAACCACCGAAGCCGCCGAACCCGGCTGCCCGACGCGCCGGCGCTTGCCAGCGGATCCCCGCCCAGGTCGACGATCCGGCGCTTCTCCGGGTCGCTCAGCACCTCGTAGGCGGCGCTGATCTCCTTGAACTTCGCCTGCGCGGCCTCATCGGGGTTGACGTCGGGATGCAGTTCGCGCGCCAGCTTGCGATAGGCGCGTTTGATGTCCGCATCGCTGGCGTCTTGCTCACGCCGAGCATCCCGTAATAATCGCGTGCCACGCTTGACCTTCCCTGTGCCGCGCTTCATGCGGCTAACCACAAACTTCTGCGGGTGCGCGGTCATCGGGCACCCAGAACTTCGCCGATATACATGGCAACCGCGGCGACACTCGCCATAGTTCCCGGATAGTCCATTCGCGTCGGCCCGAGCACGCCCATGCCGCCGTAGATGGTGTCGAGCTGCCATAAACCGTCGACACCATCGAGGTGCCGGCCATCTGCTCCGCCTCGGTTTCATGGCCGATGCGCACCGTCACCTTGCCGGCCTCCTGCTGGGCCGCCAGCAACCGCAGCACCACCACCTGCTCCTCGAGCGCCTCCAGGATGGACCGCAGCGAACCACCGAAGTCGGCGGCGTTGCGGGTCAGGTTGGCGGTGCCGCCCATCAGCAGGCGTTCCTCGGTGTGCTCCACCAACGACTCCAGCAGCACGGTCGCCGCGCGGCCGACGGCGTCGCCCAGCCCACTCCCGGCATGCAGTTGTCCGGCGAGGTCGGCAACCGCGATCGACGCCACGGACAGCCTCTTGCCCTCCAGCGCCTGGCCCAGCATTTCCCGCAGCTGGGCGAGCTGGTGCTCGTCGATCACGTCGCCGAGTTCGACGATGCGCTGATCCACCCGGCCGGAATCGGTGATAACCACCATCAGCAGTCGGGCCGGTGTCAGTGGGATCACCTCAAGGTGGCGAACGGTCGACGCCGACAGGGTCGGGTACTGGACCACGGCCACTTGGCGGGTGAGCTGGGCCAGCAGCCGTACCGCGCGGCGCAGCACGTCGTCCAGGTCGACACCGGACTCCAGGAAACCTTGGATCGCGCGCCGCTCGGCCGCCGACAGCGGCTTGACGTCGTGGATGCGGTCGACGAACTCGCGATAGCCCTTCTCGGTGGGCACCCGCCCGGAACTGGTGTGCGGCTGGGTGATGTATCCCTCGGCCTCCAGCACCGCCATGTCGTTGCGGACGGTCGCGCTGGAAACGCCCAGGTTGTGCCGCTCCACCAGGGACTTCGAGCCGATCGGTTCCTTGGTGTAGACGAAGTCGGCGACGATCGCGCGCAGCACCTCAAAGCGACGCTCGTCGGCGCTTCCCATCGGCCATCACCTCCTAGGCACCTCCTGGATCGGTCCATTTTACGGTCTCGACAGCCTTTACATGGCTGTCACCTAACGCGATGGCGCGCGAGAGGCAACGTCGCCGCCGATTTCCGGCTAGCCTGTCCTGCATGATTCTCGTCGGGCCTGGATTGAGTCAGAAGCGGTCCGCCAGTGATTTTCAAGGGCGTCAGAGACGGCAAGCCGTACCCCGAACATGGACTGTCCTATAGGGACTGGTCCCAGATTCCGCCACAACAGATCCGGCTCGACGAATTGGTCACCACCACGACCGTGCTCGCCCTGGACCGGCTGTTGTCCGAAGACTCCACCTTCTACGGCGACCTTTTCCCGCACGCGGTGCGAGTGGCAGGGCATCACCTACCTCGAGGACGGCCTGCACCGGGCCGTGCGCGCCGCGCTGCGCAACCGCACCGTGCTGCATGCGCGGGTATTCGACATGGACATGCCGCTGCGCGACCAGACCTAGAGGTGGCCACGTTCGGCCACGTTCGGTCATGTCCGGTCACGTTTCGGGGCCCCCGGGTGTCGACATATTTAGCTGGTCCGCACCGCGAGCACCATCTAAATATGGCCGACCAACGCAGGAGTATCGCCATGCCCCGGCTTGAGGGAATCTCCGACCGCGACGCCGGCCTGGGCGCCAAATCGCTTTCTTCTTCACCAAGCGGAAGCTGGCGAAGATGACCGGCCTGAAAAGCCTGATCTTGAGACCGCCGAGATGCTCGAACCGCTGCGGATGTACGCGCACATCCCGAAACTGCTCAGCGCCTACGGCAGGCTGGAACAGGCCGAGTCGAAACTCGACGTTCTCAGTCCCCGCCAGCGCGCGCTGGCCGAGCTGAAGTCAGCGACCACGGTCGGCTGCGAGTACTGCATCGACCTGGGTTCTCAAATCGTCGCGCGAGTTGGGGCATCTCCGATGAGGAGCTGCTGGCGTTGGCGGACTACCGAAACGCCGCGTGCTTCTCCGACGTCGAGAAACTGATCCTCGAATACGCAGCCGCAATCAGCCGCACCCCCGTCGAGGTCGGTGACCAGCTTTTCGAGGCGCTTCGCGTCCACTTCGACACCGCTCAACTCGTCGGACTCACCCACATCATCACGCTGGGCAACCTTCGAGCCCGATTCAACATCGCCCTCGACATCGGGTCTTCGGGCTTCTCCGAGGGCCGCGTCTGCGCGCTGCCAGAGTGACCACACATCCAGGGTTCGCATCGCTGACCGCGCGTTTCGAGGCGGCCCGGCCACAGCTCGGCGCGATCGCCTACCGCATGCTGGGCTCGATCGACGACGCCCAGGACGTCGTGCAGGAGGCGTGGCTGCGGCTCGAGCGGGCTGAGCGGCAGCGCCACCGCCGAGATAGTCAATCTGGACGCGTGGCTGACCACCGTGGTGGCACGGATCTGCCTGAACACCTTGCGCGATCGCCGACCCTACGCTCGCAAGGAGCCAGCGCGCACGGCTGGCGGATCCGATCGTGGACGCCGTACGGCGAATTCGACCCCGAACACCGCGCGGTGCTGGCGGACGCGGTGGGGCTGGCGCTGTTCGTGGTGCTCGACACCTTGCCGCCCGCGGAGCGGCTCGCGTTCGTGCTGCACGACGTCTTCGCGGTCCCGTTCGAGCAGATCGCCCCCGTGGTCGACCGCTCCCCCGAGGCCACCCGCAAACTGGCCAGCCGCGCGCGCCGGCGGATCGAGCAGGCCGTCCCGTTCCCGACGACATCTTGGCCGCCCAACGCGAGGTCGTCGATGCCTTCTTCGCCGCCGGGCGCAGCGGCGACTTCGACCGCCTGATCTGGTGCTCCATCCAGACGTCTTGTTGCGCGGTGACTTTGGTCCCGACGCCCCCGTATTTCGTACCGAGGGTGCGGCCTCGGTGGCCAAGCTGGCCCGCAATTACGCGGCGCCGGATCGGGAGGTCCGCGCCGCCACCGTCAACGGCGCGGCCGGCGCGGTCATCTTCGTTGCCGGCCGGGCCGCGGCGATCATGGGCTTCGTGGTGCGCTCCGGGCGGATTACCACGATCGACGTGCTGGCCGACCCGGAACGGATTGCAAATCGACCTGAGCGCGCTGGCCGACTAGTTAACCCGCCGAACGTGGGCCATATGGATGAAAATCCGTCGGAACGCGTGCATATCCCCCACGTTCGACGAGCCCTGAACGGCATCGGTCAGGACACTAGCCTGTCGCTGCCTGGATCAGAGCGATCGCGGATTCGTGCGACAGTATCCAGTTACCACCCTGATTGACGAACATCAGTTGCTTGGTGACCGGCCCGGCGAACTTCGGACCGGCGATGGCCACGTCTGCGGTTGCATTCGGGCCGGCCGCCGCGATATTCGTCACGTTGAACGTCTCCGGAAACTTCCCGTCCCGGTACGCCTTTCTCAGGTCGTGGTCGGCCACGTGGCCCTCGTCCGGGGTGATGCCGTTTTCGACCAGATTGGTCTTGGCCGTATACGAGACGCCGGGATCCGTCACTTGGGTGCACAGGCCGGCCAATTGGCCCGCATTTGGCAGGCTGGGCGCCGGCGGGTCCTGCGGCCGGGGCGCGGCGGGATTGGTAATGGCGGCCAGTTGCACCTGAGCCATGCCGCTCGGCGGTGCGATAGCAGCTGCGTTGGATGACAAGCCCGCAGCTGCGCCGCCAACGACGGCAAGCAAGGCAAGCTGAGCCGCGCTTGTGACGATGAATTTCACGGTTCCCCCTTCGATTGGTCCCGTCGTCCATGACGCGACGGTGTCAGTGTGCCCGGTTTACCTGGTCTTTGTGTCTCAGGACGGTCACGTTTGCGACCAAGCTAGCTGGGAACAACCTGGGCGTCCGCACGGCTAGCCCTTCGATCAGCGACCGCCGGCGGCCTGCAGCAGCTCCATGGCCGAGGCGCGCGACACCATCCAGCTGCCCTGGTTGACAAACGTGACGCTCTGCGTCACCGGCGGGTTGAGCTTGGGGCCCGAGACGGCGACGTCGGCGGTGGCCCCACCATTGGCGGTCGGCTGGATATTCGCCACGTTGAACGCCAACGGCAGGTCGCCGTTCTTTTCCGCCTTCTTGATTTCGTGGTCGGCAAGGTGCGCCTCGGTCCCGCTGATGCCGCCCTCAACCAGGTTGCCCTTGTTCGCAAACGGAACCTTAGGATCGGCAAGGGTGTTGAGCAGGCTGATCAATTGGTCGGAGGTCGGGACGCTTGCGGCCGGGGCCGGGTCCTGCGGCAATGGACCCTGAAGGGGCGCGCTGACGGCCGCAGGCCGAACCTGGATGCCTGACGGCGTGCCCGATGCAATGGACGTCACGCCGCCGGCCGCGGCTCCGATTGCGGCCAACGCCGCCGCACTGGTAGCAATGGTTTTCACGGTCATTTTCACGGTCCTTTTCACGGTCAAGGTCTCCCCTTTAAGTCACATGGGCTGTGACGGGTCACGTTTCCCATGGTGCGCTTGTTGTCAATGTGCACGTTGTGACGCTACGAGTGGCTTCGCTGAGCAGTCTATGCGGAAGCTGTGTAACAGCCCAGAATTTGGCCCTGCCGCCTGGCGCGGTTGGCTGATCGCGATATCGCTACTCTAGGTGGCTTGGCGTGGTGAATTCGCATCCGGAACCGAAAGGGTTGCCAGATTACCTACCCCGACCAAACAAGATTCGCCTTCCGTTCCGGCGTCACCTGCGTGACCACACCGGCCGCGGCGGTGCTGCTGAATCCTCCGCGCAACGAGAAGCTGACCCGATTGACCGCGGGTCAACTAGAGGCGCTCAAGACGCTGAACCTGGGACCGGCAACGGTGGCTGAGATGTCCACGCTCGGAAGCGAAGTCGGCACACTGATAAACCAGCTTGCCGACGGCGGCTGGTTGACCGTCGCGGTGCGCGACGGCGGCAAAGGCCTGTATTCCATACTGCCGTGCGGACACCCGCCGCCGCTACGACCGGACCCATCGTCGCCGCGATCCGCGATATTATCGAAATTCGCAGTACTGCACCGAGATTCGGAGAGTTTCGTCCTCGAGCACCCGTTGTCATGGTGCGACGTGCGCATCCATGACCCCAACCTGCTGGTATTGCTCGACGGGCCTGGAGCGGGCGCCTCAGCGGTGCCGTCGGGCGTCGCATCGCAGTTCATCGAGGACCTGCGCTGGTGCGGCATGTTCGTTCCGTTCGGCCAGGAGGACCGCGAATTCCAGACCCTCAGCTGGAGCGCACCGGATCTGTGGTTTCACCGCCGCAGCACGCTCGGTGAGCGGACCGTCACGTGGGAGCATTTCGGCCCGACCAAGTGGGCGAAGGGTCGATTCCCGCAGCCCGCCGCACGCAGGCCGAATTACCCTGGCGAACCGATTGCCCTGCCCGTCCCCGACCTGGCGGCCAGACGAACACAGGACCCGACGCTGACGGCCGTCCTCGAAGATCGGGTTTCGACAAGAACATTCGACGAGGCCCGCCCGATCACCCTCGATCAACTGGCCGAATTGCTGTACCGCACGGCGCGAACGCGCCGCACCCAGCCGGTCGGCGAGGGCGAGGAACTGCTTTCGCGGCCATACCCTTCCGGCGGCGGGCTCTATGAACTGGAGCTCTACCCGGTGGTGCGACACGTCGCCGGACTGCAGCCCGGCATGTACCACTACGACTCGTTCGACCACGCGCTGCGCCCGGTGCGGGCCGCGGATTCGCGGGCGGTGTCCCAGCTGATGAAGCCGGCGTCTGCAACGCTGGCCGGCGGCGCCGAGCCGCAACTGCTCATCGTCATGGCCGCGCGTTGTGGCCGCATCATGTGGACCTATGAACAGATCGGCTACGCCGCCATCCTCAAAGATGTCGGCGTCCTGATGCAGACGATCTATCTGGCCGCCACCGCCATGGGCCTCGGCGTTTGCGCGCAAGGTTTCGGTGATACGGCCGCTTTCGTCGCGGCCACCGGAGTGGATGAACTCTCCGAATGCAGCGTCGGCAGCGTCGTGGTGGGCTCTCCCGCCCATTAGTCGCCACTAGCCTTCGGCGAGTACCTCTTCATCGGTCATCGCCACGACCTCGAGATAGTGGCGCGCGATCACCCCCAGGCGGTCCGGCGTGCCGCGTCGGGACTCCCGGTCATTCAGCCGCTCGGCGAAACCGGCGACGGTGCGGGTGGCGAAAAGATCCGCGACCACCGCGTGATCGATTTCCAGCCAGTCGCGCACCCGCGCGATGACGGTGGTGGCCAGCACCGAATCGCCGCCCAGCGCGAAGAAATCGTCGTGCACGCCAACCGAATCCAGCCCAGTACCCCGGCGACGATCTCGGCGAGCGCGGCTTCCACGTCATTGCGCGGGGCGCCGCCCTCGGCATCCGAAGCTTGGGTCGGCTTTCGGTTCGAGCAGCGCCGCCACGGCGCGACGGTCCAGTTTGCCGTTCGACGTCAGCGGAAACTGCTCGAAAAATACTGATGCGGGTGGGAACCATGTAGCTCGGCAGCAGATCCGCGACTGCCTCGGTGACCCGAGTACCATCGCCAACCTCAGCGGGATCGCCCGCGACGGCGGCAACGAGCTTCGGTGCGCTTGGCACCGACGACGGCGGCGACGGCGTGGCGCACGCCGGGCACCGCACGCAGCGCGCTCTCCACCTCGCCAAGCTCGACCCGGTAGCCGCGGATCTGCACCTGTTGGTCGGCTCGGCCGAGGAACTCGATGGTGCCGTCGGGCCAATATCTGGCCATGTCACCGGTCTTGTACCAGCGAATGCCGTCGTGCTCGACGAAACGCTCCGCGGTGCGTTCGCGGGTCATTGCGGTAGCCCGCGGCAACATTCGCGCCGCCGACCCAGAATTCGCCGGGAACCCAGTCGGGGCAATCGCGACCCGACGGCGAAACGACCCGGCACCGAACGTTGCGCAGCGGAACACCGAACGGCACCGTCGCCCAGTGCGCCGGCGGTTCGCCGACCACTTCGCAGATGGTGTTGTGGATAGCGGTCTCGGTCGCACCGCCGAGACCGGCGAACCGGCATCCCGGCACCTGTCCGGCCAGCCGGCGAGCCAGGTCGGCGCCCACCCAGTCGCCACCGAGAGTGACCGCGCGCAACGAATCGCCCAGCCGATCGCCGCCGAGCTCGAGGATCATGTCGAGCATGCTCGGCACGCAGTTGAGTATCGAAACTCGATGGTGGCGCAGCAATTCCACCCACGAGGTGGCCGTCGGCCTTGCTGCTCGGCATCGACCGCGACCAGTGAGCCACCCACCGAGAACATGCCGAAGATGTCGTAGACCGACGCGTCGAATTCCAGCGCGGACAGCGCGAGCACTCGATCGGCGCTGCCGACCGCGAACCACTCGTTCACGGCGTCGATGGTGTTCATCGCCGCGCGGTGCGGTACGTCGACGCCCTTCGGCAGGCCCGTCGAACCGGACGTGAACATCACGTAGGCGATCTCGCCGGTGTCGGGAAAGACCGGCTGCCCGCAGCGGCTCCGGATAGTCGCGCGCCGCGTCGATGGACACGCACGGAATCGCCGTGCCGATGTCGGCGTCCTCGACCGTCAGCGCCGCAACGGCATCGGCGGTCTCGAGGATCTTGGCGCGCCGCGCATCCGGCTGGTCGAATCCGATCGGCACATACGTCCCGCCCGGCGGCAAGCACCCCGAGCACGGCCAGGATCTGATCCCGCCCCTTGGGCAACTGAACGGCGACCGCGTCGCCGGGCCGCACGCCGTGCGCGCGCAGCGCCCCCGCGACGGCAAGCGAGCGCTGCGCGAGTTCCCGGTAGCTCCACGCGCCCGCCGCGTCGTCCACGCCCCACACCACCGCGGGCGCTCCGGGTTGGCCGCGGCATGCTCGAAGAAGCCCTGATGCAGACACCGCCCGCTGACCGGACCGTCGGTCGCGTTGATCGCGGCACGCACCTTGGCCTGGGCGCACGGCAACCGCACCGCGGCCTCGGCGTCCCAGCCGGCGATCGCCGTCGGCGAGGCGTTCGACCGCCTCGGTAAACCTGGCGAACATGGCATCGATCACGCCGCTGCGGGAACGCCGACTCGCGGACGTCCCAGTTCAGCAGCAATCCGCCGCGCAACTCGGTGACCTGGGCATCCAGCAGCACTTGAGGCCCCTGCGAGATGATCCACACCGGTTCGCCGAATGTCTCGACGACGTTGTCGGCGAACAGCTCACCGAGATCGAGCGCGCTGGTGAAGACGACCGGCGCCAGCACCGGCTCGCCCCGGTATCGGCCCAGATCGCGCAGCACCTCGAGCCCGGAATAGCCTGCGTGCGAGCCGCTTTCGTACATACGTGCGCTGCTATCGCGCGCGCCCGTCGAGCCACCGACACGTCTTCGGTGACGTCGACTTCGAGCATGATCGACGAGGTGAAGTCTCCGACCACCCGGTCGATGTCCGGGTGCACCGATTCACGGTGAAACAAAGGCACATTCAGCAGAAACCTGCCCTGCGCCGACCAGCCGCCGATCGTGTCGGCGAAGACCGCCGCCAACGCCATGGCCGGCGTGATTCCGCGCTGGTGGGCTCCGGCCACCAGCCGCTGTTTGGCGTCCGGTGCCAGCCAGTGGTCGTGGCGGACGGTGCGATGCGGCGGCGTGCGATCCCCGACCGGCACGGTCGGCAGTTCGGGCGCGCCGGGCATCTCGGGCAACCGCTGGTGCCACCAATCCCGGTCCCGCTCGCGCGCGGATTGTTCCTGGCCGGCGCTCGGTGCGGTAACGACGGTAGCTGTAGCCCGGCGCTCGGACAGCGTCGCCCCGCGGTACAAGCTCCGCCAGCTCGGAAACCAGCACCCGATAGCTCATCGCGTCGCCCGCCAGCATGTCGACGTCGAGGTGCAGCCGGCTGCGGTTCTTCGTCGCGCAGGGTCAGCGTGATGTCGATGACCTGACCGTCTTCAATTGCCAGGCGCTGGTGGGTCTTGCGGTCCCGCAGCTGCCGCCAGCGCGGTGTCGACCGACTCACGGACTCTGCCCGCGCAGGTCGACCACGGCGAACACCGGCCGACCCGGCGCGGCCATGGTCTGCTGGGTGCCGTCCGGCAGGAATCGGGTGCGCAGCATCGGATGCGCCGCGACCAGATCGGACACCGCCCGCTCCAGCCGCGCCGGGATCTATTGCCCCACCGTCGAATTCGACGTAGAGATGCGCCGCGACTCCGCCCAGCTCCTGCTCATCGGAGCGGCCGATCCAGTAGGCGTGCTGCATGGGGGCAAGCGGGAACGGCGCTTCCTCGGCGAGCCCGATCGGGCTCGGCGGGCTCGTCACGACCGGCTGCCGCATGTGCCGGTTCTGCGCGTCGGCCGCCGAGCAGGTCATGCCACGAACCGACGGTGCGGGCTGGCCGCGAGTTCGGCAAAGGTGATGGCCGGACCCCGCGCTTACGCCAACCTCCCGCCAGCGCCATCATCCGGATCGAGTTCAGGCCCAACTGGATGAGATCGTCGTGATCGGCGACGTCGGCAGCCGGGCAGCCGAGTTCGGCCGCGACCGCGGCGCGGATCTCGTCCCTGCCGATCTGCGCCATGCGAGCTCTCCTCTCTACGCGATCTACGCGACACCGGCAGCGAGCACGGCGATGCCGCGCTGCCAGAAATGCGTCAGTGCGGTCGATGTCGGCGGGCGCGAACAGGGCATCGCTCCAGCGCCAGTTGGTGATCAGTTGGGTGCCCTCCGGCATGGTCGCGACAAAAGCGCTGATGTTCAGGGCAAAACGCAGCGGCAGATCCGGCTCGGGATCATCCGGAAGCGCATCGATGTACGGCCCGGTGAGTAGCGACCACGGTTGATCGGTGACACCGCCGAGGTCCAGCCGACCCAGATAGCTGAACTGGATCTGCGGTTCGGCGGCGCCCTGCAACTCGGGGATGCGGTCGACATAACGGAGCAGGCCGTAGTCCAAACCGTCGTTCGGGATCGCACCGAGATGGCTGACCACCGACTCGACCAAGCGCCCGGGCCGCCCCGGGATCCGCCTCGGCCTGCTCGACATCGACCGCCGCCGCGCCCACCCCGAGCCGCACCGGGAAGGCGTTGGTGAACCACCCGACGGTGTTCGTGGTGTCGGTGTCGAGAACCGCGTCGGCGCGCCCATGGCCCTCCAGCGCGACCAGCGTGCCCGATGCCGGATCTTGCCGCACGGCTGCCGCGCCAACTCGCGATGGCCATCGTCGCTGCGGCCAGCAGGAATTCGCGCACGCCCGCATCTCGGGTGACGCGCGGCGAGCAGGCGCTCGGTGATCGCAACCGGGGTGACCACCCGGGTGACCCGCAGAGTGGACCAAGTGTCGCGGGTCGGGTCCGGATGCCGCACACCCAACGACGGGATCGGGTTCGCGGACCTGCGCGAGCCAGTATTCGCGCTGCGCTGCACCTCCGGGCTCGGCGGCGCGTTGCCACATCAGCTCGCACCATCGACGGTAAGAGGTGAACTCCGGCAGCATCTTCGGTGCCGCGCCCGACGTTCACGCAGCGCCACGCCTCGACGAGATCGCCCAGCATGATGTGCCAGGACACCACATCCACCGCCAGGTGGTGCGCGGTGAGCAGCAGCACGCGGCGCTGCTCCTGGCGCCGCGAGATACCAAACGGCTCGCACCATCGCGCCGGCGTGCGGGTCGATCTCATCCATCACGGTCCGCGCGGAATGCGCTATGGCCGAGACGCAATTCGGCGTCGTCCGGCGTTCGGCAGCTCCACCCGGGTAAGCAAGTCAGCGGCATTGACGACGCCGGGTTCGCGGGTGACCAGGCGCGGCCCGCCGGGCGTGTCGGCCAGGATCGACCGCAGGGTGTCGTGTCCGTCGAGCAGCATGCTGCAGCATCAACTCGATGGACGGGCGGTCGATGTCGGACGGCAGCCGCAGCAAGACGGTGTGGGTGAAGCGGCGATAGTTGCCGTGCTCGTACAGCCAGGACACCATCGGCAGCGGCAGCACCTCACCGTATTCGGCGCCGGCGAGGCCGCGTATCCGAGTCCGACCGCCGCGTCGATCGCGGCCGCGAGTTGGCGGATTGTCGGCGCGGTGAACACCATCCGTGGACTCACGAGAGTCCGCGCCGTCGCGCCTTGTGGACCAACGAGATCGCCACGATGCTGTCCAGCCCGAACAGGAAGAAGTCGTCGTCGATGTGCGGCACCAAGCCGTTGAATTGCTCTGCGAACAATTCGCACAACGATCCGCTCGGTATCGGTCGTACGCCGACTCGGCCCCGCCCGCGAGCGACAGTGGACAGCGCGCTCCTCGGCCAACCGATCCAAGGCGTGGCCATCCAGCTTGCCGTTGGCATTCACCGGCAGCTGCGGCAGCGCCACGATCCGGGCCGGGACCATGTACGAGGGCAGCATGTTCGGTGAGCGCGGGGCGCAGCCGGACCGGGTCAGCGTCCGTATTCTCTTGCCACACGACAAAACCCACCAGGCTGACGCCGCCCTCGCGACGCAGAACGGAAACGGCCGCATCCTGCACCCGCGGGCTGGCCACGCAATGCCGCCTCGATCTCGCCGATCTCGACGCGGTAGCCGCGAATCTTCACCTGGGTGTCGCCACGCCCCAGATAGGCGTACCCACCGTGCGGTAGACGACGCACCAAGTCACCGGTGCGGTACATGCGCTGTCCCGGGCGGAACGGGTCCGCGACGAAGCGGCTCGGCGGTCATTGCGGACCTACCGGCATAGCCGCGGGCCAGCTGCGCGCCGGACAGATAAAGCTCGCCCACCACGCCGTTGGGCACCATCCGCAACGCCGAATCCAGAACGTAGCCGAAGGTTCCGGCGTTCGCCGTGCCGATCGTCGGCGTCGGGTATTCCTTGATCTCGGGCCACCACCGCCTCGACCGTCATCTCGGTGGGCCCGTAACAGTTGAAGACCGTGCTCGCCGGCAGCGCACGCAACTGCTCCCACAGCGCGCTGTCGATCGCTTCGCCGCCCAGGGCCAGCACCGCAAGATCGTGGTCCAACAGTCCCGCGGCGCTGAGTTGCACCGAGCATCGACGGGGTGGTGTCGATCATGTCGATCCCGTGGGCGGCCATGCCCTTCACCAGCCGGTCCGCGTCGCGCATCTCGTCGGCGTCGAACAGGTGCAGGGCATGACCGTCGAGCAGGCCGACCATGGGCTGCCACGAAGCGTCGAAGCTCAACGACCAGGCGTGGGCGATGCGCAGCGGCCGGCCCAGGCGCGTTGCGGCCGCTCGGTACACGCGGTCGCGGTGGTCGGCGAAATAACTCGAGTATCGCGGCATTGGTGCCGATGACGCCCTTGGGTTCACCGGTCGAGCCGGACGTGAAGATGACGTACGCGCAGTGTTCGGGATGACGGCGAACCGCCGGCGCGGCGCCGGGACAGTCGCGAAATGCGCTCGGCCACGATCGGGATCGTCGAGGACCAGGCGTGGGCATTCCCGGCCCGACCAGCTCCGAGTAGCCGGCTTCGGTGATGGCCAGCACCGGATCAGCCTGGCGCAGAATAGATTCGATGCGAGCGGCCGGGAGCGTGACATCGACCGGCAGATAGGCGCCGCCGGCGGCGAGCACGGCCAGGATGGCGACGATGGATCGGGTCGAGCGCGGCAGCACCAGTGCGACGACCGATTCCGGGCCTACGCCGCGTGCGCCAGCTCCCCCGCCAGCCGGCACGCGTCAGCGTGCAGTTCGGCATAGGTGTAACGCTCACCGCCGCCGGTCGTCAGCGCGACGGCGTCCGGGGTGGCGCGAACCTGCCGCTCGAACGTCTCCCACACCGTGGCGTCCGGGGCTGGGTACCGACCGCGTTGCAAGGTCAGCGAATTCAGCGCGCTCCGCCGCGGTGAGAATGTCCAGCGCGTCGGGCGTTGCCGTCGCCGATGTCGGGGAGTTGACGCAGCACGGCAAGCAATCGCTCGCAGATCTCGCGCCGGCCGGAAGATGCGGCAGCGCCTGACGAATCGCCTCGACCAGCACCACCAGCGCGTCGCCTCTCAGGTGCGAGACCACCGTCAGCGGGTAGTGCGTCAGGCTTTCCATCTCCACCGGACGGAAAGCGGGCGCCGTCGGGTGTCGGTCACCTCACGGATGGCGTCGTCGATCGGTGCGTTCTCGAAGACGAACAGGGTGTCGAACAGGGCACCGCGGCCATGTTCGCGCTGGAGTTCCGACAGGCTGAGATAGCCGATGTCGCGCATCGCCGACGACTCGCGCTGCAACCGCACGCATTGCTCGACCACCGAGTCGGTGCCACTCACCTGGTGCACGACCGGCACGGCTGTTGATGAACAGCCCGACCATGCTCTCCACGCCGGGCAGATGCTTCGGGACGGCCGGAGACGATGGTGCCGAAAACCACGTCGCGACGGTCGGTGAGCCTGCTGAGCACGACGGCCCACGCGAAGAGCACCGCGGTATTGAGCGTGAGACCGTTGCGCCCCGCCCACTTTCGCAGCCGCGCCGTATCGGCCGCGGGCAACACCAGCTCGCGTCTTCTCCGGCACGCCGTCACCCGCGGCGTCGTGCCGTCGGCCACCATGAGCGGTCCCGGCACACCGCGCAGATACTCGTTCCACTTGGCCATCGCCGCCGCCCTGTCCTGCCGGGCGAGCCAGACGATGTAGTCGCGGTAGGGACGCGGGGCTGGCAGCCCGTCGGCCGATCCCCCCGCCCGGTACACGGCGAGCATCTCGGTGAAGAACACGGCGAGCGCCCAGCCGTCCATCAGAATGTGGTGCGCGGTGAAAATCATCCGGCGCCTGGTCTCGCCGGGAACGGTGAGCAGTACGACGCGCAACGCCGGACCGCGGCTCAAATCGAACGGCCGACGCCGCTCCGATCGCGCGATCGCATCGAATTCCGTTGGCATCGCGATCCGTTCGGACCACGGCAGCTCCGCCTCGGCGGGCACGATCTGCACCGGCTTCGGCACATCGCGATCCCAGAACGCGGCCCGCAGGTTCGGGTGCCGGTCCAGCATCGCCTGGGCGCTACGGCGTAGCAGCCCGACGTCGACCGGTCCGTCGATGTCGACGACGAACTGCATGCTGTAGAGGTCGACGCTGTCGTGGTGCTCAGTGGCCAGTCGGTACAGCGCAAACAGCCCCTCTTGGAGAGGGCTGAGGGCAAGGACGTCCTCGATCTGCGGGGCCGACGTCACGAACGCAGCCTCACTGATTGCCTCTGCCAGGACGCGGTGAGCTCGGCCAGCGCGTCGGCGCTCAGGCCCGATGCGCTCATCGGGGTGTATCCCGGTTCTGACACCGAATCCGGCCGGCCGAATCCGATCGGCGGCCGCAGGCTGATCCGCGGCCGCGACGACCGCCGCGGCCAGCTCGGCGATGGTCATATGCTCGAACACCATCGCCGGAGTCAGCGCCAGCCCGAGTGCGTTGGCCTGGGCCGACCATTTGATCGGAAATGATGCTGTCGCCGCCGAGCGCGAAGAAGTTGTCCTCGCCGTCGACATTGACGGACGGGTCGATCTCGAGCAACTCCTCCAGCAAGGCGATCAGGACCCGCTGTGTTTCCCGCTGAGCTTCCAGGGATGCGGCGGTGATCGGTCGCGACGGCGGCGCACCGGTTTTCGGCGTCGGGGGGGCTTTCGGAGTCGGGGGGGCAAGCAGCTTCTCCATGTCGGCCGCCGGCAGCAACTCCACGGTGGACACCGTGCGTCGGGTGTCGTCGCGAACGCGTCGAACGCCGCGTTGAGGGCATCGGCGATGAGCGCCGACGGTCTGTGGCTCGTACAGATCGGCATTGGCAACGACCCGCACGTCGAGTTCCCCGTCGGGTGTCACGTTGATGCCGACGTTGAGATCCAGCAGGGAGACCTCGAAATCCATCGGAAGTGGGACAACCGTGGTTTCTCCCGTCGCCGGTGAGGTCACGGGGAACGAGCGCCCAGTCCTCGCCACGGAAGTGGATCGAGTTCTGGAACAGCGGGTGGTTCGGGACGGCGACCGCGGCGGGTTGAGCGCCTCAACCAGGCGTTCGATCGGCACTTCCTGGTGCGCCAACGCGTCGAGCACCGCGTCGCGGCTGCGCGCGAGCACGGCGCGCAGACTCGGATCGCCGGTAGGTCGGTGCGCAGCACCACCATGTTGGCGAACAGGCCGATCAGGTTCTCGGTGGTCAAGTCGACCCGGGACACCGACCGGACTGCCGATCGCGATGTCCGTGCCGCCGCCGAGCTTGTGCAGCAGGACCGCCAGAACGGCCTGATAGACCATGAACTCGGTGCGCGCCGCTCTGCTCGGCGAGCTGCGCGAGGGCGGTCCGGCGGCCGGCCGGCACCGTGAAACTCACCGACCTCCGCGACGCTTCCCGAGGACCGGCGGGCGCGGTGTGGTCAGCGGCCACCGAGATCTCATCGGCACTCCGGCCAATGCGGCACGCCAATACGCCAGCTCGGCCTGTCCCCATTCGCTCCAGCACGTCAAAGGTATTTCGTTGCCATACCGCGTAATCCGCGAATTGGACGGGCAGGGTGGCCCATTGCGGCGCCGTCCCCGCGCGCCCGCGCGCGGTAGGCGGTGATGAGGTCTTCGAAGATGACGCCGAGTGAGGCGTGGTCGGTGACGATGTGGTGGACGAGCAAGAGCAGCACGTGCGAGTCCGGTCCCAGCGCCAACAGGGTGGGCCTGATCAGCGGTCGGACTCCAGGGTGAACACGTAGCGGCGCAGCTCGGCCACCGTCTCTTCGAGTCGGTCTGTCGGCGATCCGGCGAACCGCAATTCCACCTCCACTGTCGGGTGCACGATTTGATACGGAACACCCTCGTGCTCAACAAAATTCGTGCGCAGCGCCTCGTGCCGGGCCACGACGTCGTTGAGCGCCTCCGCTGAGCGCGGCGGTGTCCAGCGGCCGGTGAAGCGAAGCGCGAACGCCATGTTGAAGACGTCATTGGCGCCTCCGCATCCGATACTGGAACCACATGGCGAGCTGGGAGTAGGACAACGGCGGCCGTTGCGGGCGAACCGATCCCGACGAGTTCCGGGCGTGAACGGCCGCAGCACCGGCGTCCTCGGTCGTCCACTCGTCGAGGTCGATGTCGAACTCGGCACGGAACCGCTCAAGCAGGCGCGCCGCCAGTCCGGCCGGAGTCGGGGTGTCGAACACGGCGCGCACGGTCAGCTCCACACCGAACTCGGCGCGGATCTGCGCGACCAGCCGGGCCGCCAGCAGCGAATGGCCACCCAGCCCGAAGAACGAGTCGTCGGCGCCGACTCGCTCCCAGCCGAACAGCCGGGCGAAGATCGAGCACATCCGGCGCTCGGTGGGCGTCGCCGGCTCGCGGTAGACCGCGCACCGCGACTGCGGGTCGGCGCGGGCAGCGCCCGCTTGTCCAGTTTGCCGCTGACGGTCAGCGGGATCTCGGGGATCACCGCAAACGCACTGGGCACCATGTATTCCGGCAGCACCGACGCGGCATGCGCGCGTATCTCGTCGAGATCCAGGTGCCGAAGCCGCGTCGTCCGCACCGGTCACCGGGCACCAGGTACGCGGCGAGCATGGGTCCGGCCTCGGTGTCCTCGGTGACCACGAGGCAGTGCCGGACCGCCGGATGCGTCGCGATCACGGACTCGACCTCGCCGAGTTCGATGCGGAAGCCGCGGATCTTGACCTGCTCGTCGGCCCGCCCGACGAATTCCAGGTCGCCGGAGATGTTGCGGCGGACCAGATCTCCCGTTCGATACAGCCGCGTGCCGGGGTTGAACGGATCGGCGACGAATCGCTCCGCGGTCAGCGCGGGACGGCCCAGATACCCGCGCGCCAGCTGGACACCACCGAGGTACAGCTCGCCGATCACCTCCGCGGGCACCGGCTGCAGCTCCTCGTCGAGTACGTACGCGTAGACGTTGCGGTTCGGCACACCGATGGGCACCACCCGCGCGCCGTGCGGACCCGTCTACCCGCATGTGCGTCGAGCAGACGACGGCCTCGGTCGGGCCGTAGTGATTGCGCAGCTCCGCGTCGAAGTAGCCGGCGAATTTTTCGGCTACCTCACCGGGAAGCGCCTCCCCGCCCACCGGCACGTGCCGCAACTGCCGCCATTCACTGACCTGCGGCAGCAGCAGTAGGGTGCTCAGCATCGAGGGCACCATGTGCAGCACGGTGACGCGGTGGCGGCTGATCAGGTCGGCGACGTAGGCGATGTCGCTGAAGGCTTCAGGCTTTGGGCACGATCAGCTGCGCACCGAGCGACAACGTGACGAAGATGTCCAGCAGCGACGCGTCGAAGCTCACCGAGGACGACTGCAGCAATCGGTCTTCGGCGGTCATGCTCCACTCGGCGATGAAACCGTCGATGTGCTCGGCGATCGCGTGATGCGACACCGCCACGCCCTTGGGCTGCCCGGTGGAGCCGGACGTGTAGATGACGTAGGCCAAGTTGCTCCGGATGCAACGGACGCAGCCGGTCGGCGTCGGTAAGCGCGGCGTCCGACAGCGCGCGGCGGCCTCTTCCGCCGCGTCGAACTCGTCGCGCCCGATGACCGTCTTCGGGCGGGCGTCCGTGACGAGGTATTCGATGCGCTCGTCCGGGTAGGCCGGGTCTATCGGCAGGTAAGCCGCGCCGGCTTTCAGCACTGCGAGCATCGCGACGACGAACTCGATCGACGTGGTCATGCGCAGGCCGATGATGTCCTCGGCACCGAACCCCTGCCCGATCAGCCAGCCGCGCCAGGCGATTCGCGCGCCCATGCAGTTCGGCATAAGTCAGCTCGGCGTCATCGGAAACCAGCGCGACCGCGTCTGGCCTTGCGGCAGCGGCTGATTCGAGTATCGCGACCATCGTGGTGGCCGGCGTCGCGACGAGTTCGCCGTGCGACTGCGCCAGGACGGTGTCCCGCTCGCCGCTGCCGAGCATGTCCAGGCTGGCGAGGCGACGTTCGGGCTGGGCCAGCGCGTTGTCCAGCAGCTGTAGGTAGTGAGCCAGCATCTGGTCGACGAGCGCGGCGCCCAGCACGTCGGTCTGGTACTCGAACTCGACGAACGCGCCTCCGGGTCCGAGCACCACCGCGAGCGCGAGCGGAAGATGCGCGGTTACCGCGCCCAGTCCAAGCTGGCGCACGGCGACGCCGTCCAACGCGAATCCACTGGCGCTCTTGCGCATGCTGAAGCCCAGCCGGACCAGCTGGTCCATGCCGTCGTGTCCCATGCGCTCCGGGTTCACCTCGCGCACCACTCGGTCGATGCCGACGGACTGATGGGCGAACCCGTTGAGGCACGTTTCGCGTACCGCATCGACGAACGAGGTGAAGGTGTCCTGCGACCGCGTGGTGATCCGCAGCAACAGCGTGTTGCCGAAGTATCCGATGGCGCCCGTCGGCGGCGGCCCCACGATCGGTCACCGGCACCGAGACCAGGAAATCCGTTGCGCCGGTGTAACGACGCACCAGCACACCGTATGCCGCCAGCAACACCATGAACGGCGAGGCGGCGTGCTCGCGGGCGAAGTCCTCGATGCGGCTGTACAGGTCGGCGGGTAACGCCCGTCGTTCGGCGTTCGGCCCGCCTGGACGGATGCGCGGCGGCCACCCCGGGAAGCTCCAGCGGTTCGGGCGACGGGCCGCAGCATCTCGGCCCAGTAGCCGACGTCGGCAATGGCCGGGTTCCGCCGAGCGTCTCGAGCACCTCCACCGCGACGAACTGTGACGCCTGTCCGCTCGCTGCGCACCGTTGTAGGCCGCGCTGAGCTCGCGGAAGAAAACCTCCCAGGAGTCGTCGTCCCAGCAGATGTGGTGCACGACAAGCAGCAGTACGAATTCGTCTGTGCTGCTGCGGATCAGGGTTATCCGCAGCGGTAATTCGTTCGTCAGGTCGAACGGCCGGCCGAACTCTTCGGCTGCCACGGCCTCGATGCGCCGCTCCCGTTCCACGCCGCGAGATGGCTCAAATCATCGGTCCGCCAGCCGATCTCCGCATCGTCATCGGAGAAAACCTGATAGGGCTCACCCTCGGTGTCCACCCCGTAAGCCGGTGCGCAAAATGGCGTGGCGCGCGACGACATCGTCGAACGCGGCGCGCAAACGTGCCTCGTCCAGGGCCCCCGTCAGTCGATAGGCAACGCAGATGTTGAGCGTGCGTGTCGCCGCGTGCGTCCATGGTCTGCAGAAACCACATCCGGCGCTGGCCGGCTGACAGCGGGTAGCGTTCGCCGGCGCGGATCGCGGCCCGCTTGGCCGATTCCGATGCCGCCAGCCCACTTTCGGCGATGCGTCTACGCAACAGTTCCCGGCGACGTTCCTGCACGGTCGTGGCATCGTCTGCCATGGTTGGTCTCACTTTCGTCGGATCAGATCCGGTCGTTCAGATACCCGCCGCGCACGAAGAACTCATCCCCGCGGTGCTCGACTCCGTCCGGCGGTGCGAACCGAGGTGACCACAAGCGCGTGGTTGTGCACCGCGATATGCTTGCGGGCCCCGACACCACCGCGCCGCCGCCCTCTTGCACGATCACCCGCCCGGGCGTCCCGCCGTACCGGGCCTCGGAAACCCGCGCCTCGAGCACCTCGATCCGTTCGCCTCGGTAGAAGGCGAACGGGCGCGGATACGGCTCGGACAGCGCGCGCACGAACCGCTCGAGATCCTCGGCCGGCCAGCTCCAGTCGATCAAACTGTCGCGCTCGCTAGCGCTTGTGGAAGTACGTCCGTTCGGCCTTGTTCTGCGGCCGCCAGACCGCGGTCCCAGACTCCAGCGCAGTCAACGCGTCCCGCAGCGCGCCGGGAATCAGGTCCATGCCCCGCAGCACCAGTTCGGTGCCGGTATCGGTGGGCTTGATGGGCAGCGAATGCTGGATCAGGATGTCGCCGGTGTCCAGGCCCGTCGTCCATCCGGTGAACCGTGAGCCCGAACTCGGATTCACCGCTGATCAGCGCCCACAGGACCGGGGAAAACCCGGTGAACTTCGGCAGCAGCGAATCGTGCAGGTTCAGCGTCCCGTGCGGCGGCAGGTTGTACAGCTCCGGCGGCATCCAGCGTGTACCAGCTGTTGACGACGATGACATCGGGTTCCGCGCGCTTGACCAATTCGATTGTCGCGGCGTCGACCCGCTCGGTGAGATGCACCGGGATGCCGTGCTGTCGCGCGCGAGCTGCTCGACCGACTCCGACAAGATCGCCTTGTAGGACTGCTCGCTGGCCGGATGCGTGACCGCGAGCACCACTTCGTGATCCAGATCGATCAGCGCCTGCAGAGTCCTGAACCCCCAGGTCTGGAAGCCGAACATCACGACGCGCATCAAACGAACCCCTCCGCCTTCCGTCGGCTCACCGCCACGACAGAGATTATGTTAGCCTTCGCTAAGTTGCTTGGCTCCCGCGGCTGTCGCCGCAGGGGTCGGGCACGTTCCGGATACCGCAAGTGGTGGGGACCTTTTCACGCGGTTACGAATCCGGTGGGGAGGTAGCGATGAGCGCTCCGATACTGCGGTGCGAGCTGCCCGCTGAACCCCGAGGTCAACTGGCCAGCATCCGGCCTCGCCGGCAGGGGAGCTTATGTTAGCCTTCGCTAAGTTTCTCTGACTCTCTTGGAGCAGAGTGAGTGATCGAAAGGTAGTGCATGCCGCGCGCACTGGGGTGGATCAGGCAGTTCCACAAACCGGAGTCTGCCCGGGAGTCTTCCGCTGCTGGTATTTCCCCACGCCGGGTGCCGGCGCGTCGGCCTATCGGGACTTCTCGAAGGTGCTCAGCAAGCAATTCAGACGTCATCGTTTTCCAGTACCCCGGACGTCAGGACCGAGCGGCCGAAGCCGCGATCTCGCTCGATCCCGGAAATCGCCGCGGGAGCGTTCGGCGAATTCGCCGCATCGGATCACAACCGCGGGGTCCCGGTCGTCGCCTTCGGTCACAGCATGGGGGCGTTGGTCGCGTTCGAGTTCGTCCGGCTCGCCGAGGCCCGCGGCATCGATGTGCGCGCAACTCAACGTCTCAGCGGCGGTCGCCCCCTGCAGGCCGCGGACAAACCGCCACACCCCACGGACCGACGAGGAAATTCTCGACCATCTCGCGGCGCTCGAAGGTACCGACTCCGACGTGTTCGCCAACCGCGAACTCATGCGACTGGCGCTGCCGGTGATGAAGGCCGACTTCCGGGCCTTCGACGCGTACTCGTGCGCAGAAGACATCAAGGTGGCGGCTCCGATTCACGCGATGGGCGGCGATCAGGACCCCTACGTCACGCTGGGTGATCTGTACGGCTGGGGTAAACACACCGACACCGTCAAGGTGACGATGTTCGACGGCGGGCACTTCTACCTGGACCAGCACATCGATGCCGTCGCGGAATTGCTGGCGTCGGGAGCCCGATGTGAGCAAACGGCATGAGCGACAACGGATCTGCCCCGGCTGCGGTGACCGACCCGATTGTCATCTCCGGAATGGCCGTCGAGGCGCCCGGCGGAATCGACACGCCCGGCGCCTTGTGGTCGGCACTCGCCGAGTCGCGGGAGCTGCTCTGCCCGTTCCCGCGGGATCGAGGCTGGCCCGTCGATGATCTCCTCTCGCCGTCCCGGCTGAAAGACGGTTGGCGGCAGGTCCGCGATTCCGGTGGATTCTTGGACGGCGCGGCCCAATTCGACCCGGGCTTCTTCGGCCTCACCCACCACGAGGCGATGGCGACGCACCCCCAGCAGCGGGTCGCGTTGCGGGTGGCGTGGAAGGCGCTGGAGAACGCCGGGATCAATCCCGGCGCGCTGGAAGGTTCGGAGGTCGGTTGTTTCGTCGGGATGTCGATGACCGAGTACGGCACCCGCACCGCGGTGGCCGACGATTACACGGGATTTCGGACCGTTGGTATGGGGCAACTGGGCGGAGCCGGCAGGATCTCGCATTGCCTGGGAATCACCGGCCCATCGATATCCCTCGATTCGGCGTGCGCATCGTCGCTGACCGCGGTGCAGCTGGCCGCCAACGCAGTACAAATGGACGAGTGCGAATGGGCGCTTGCCGGCGCCGTGTGCGTTCTGGGAGCGCCGGCCGCGTTCTACGAGTTCTCCCGGCTCAATGCCCTCTCCGCGGACGGGCATTGCCGCGCCTACTCCGACGACGCCACCGGCACCGTGTGGGGCGAAGGCGCGGGAATGGTTGTCGTCGAACGTGAATCACGAGCGCGGCAACTGGGACACCGCATCTATGGACGCATCTTGGCCATCCGCACCAACCACAACGGCAAGGGCAAGCCGATCCTGGTTCCCCGGACGCGCGCGCAGGCGAACGCTGGTAGCCAAAACCATCGACGCGGCCGGAATCGATCCGGCCGACATCGGAATGATCGAAGGGCACGGCACCGCGACCCTGGCCGGCGACCCGCAGGAATTGACCGCGCTGTTCAAGACCTACGGCGCGGCGGGATCCCAGGCGCTACTGGGCTCGATCAAGTCGAACGCCGGACACGCGCAGGCTGCGTCCGGAATGCTCGGGCTGATCAAGCTGCTGCTCGCGGGCCAGCACGGCCACATTCCCCCAACCCTGTTCGCGGACAACCCGACAAAGACGGTGGACTGGGACACCGACCGGCCTTCGACTGGCCACCAAAGCTGCACCCTTGGGAACCGAAAGACGGCGTCCGCTACGGTGCCGCCTCGTCGTTCGGCGCAGGGGGCGCCAACGCGCACGCGATCATTGCCATGCCCGAGGGTTCCGGGGCGTGACAAAGTGACCCCCCTGGCCTATCGGCTGCCGGACGGCACCATTCCCGTCCTGTGTCGGCGGACATCCCCGATCTGCTGGGCGAAGAGGCCGCCGCACTGCTTTCCTATGCCGCGGACCATCCCGGGGTAACGCCGCAGGCGATCGCCGACATGCTGTTCCGCACGCGCATCGCCCGTCGGCACCGGGCCTTGGCCATGGTGGCCGACCGCTACGCACCTGCTCGGCGCCCTGCGGGCGGTTGTCGATGGCCGCGAACACCCTTCGCGTGGTCCGCACCGAACACGGCCGCCACCGCCCGCCGGCTCGCCTATGTCTTTCCCGGGCAGGGAGCCAGCGGCCCGGGATGGGCCGGCTCTTCTATGATGCGATCCCCGCGTTCCGGGCCGAAGTGGATCGGTGCGCCGCGGCCTTCGCCACCCAGCTCGGCGAGTCGCCGCTGAATTACCTTCTCGACGAACATCTTTCGGCCGACGATAACGCTGCCACAGTTCAGCCCGCGCTGTTCACCCAGATGGCCGGGCTAGCCGCGATGTGGCGGTCATTCGGCATCGCGCCCAACGCCACCATCGGGCACAGCCAGGGGGAGATCGCGGCGGCGTACGTGGCGGGCACCATCACCTTGACGGATGCGGTAACCGTCGTCGGGATACGCGCGCGTGCCGCCGACGAGTTCGGATCCGGTGACTACGCAATGGCGATCGTCGCCGCCGACCGCGACACCTGCGAGGATCTGCTGGCGCGCTGCTCGGGTTGGGCGCAGCTCTCGGTGATCAATTCACCCGGCATGGTCGGGATTTCCGGCGACCGAGACACGGTGGCCGGCATCGTCGAAACGCTCGGTGAGCGAGGCATATTCGCGCGCGTCATCCGCGTCGAGTATCCCGCGCACACCAGCCTGATCAATGACCTCGCCGAGAAGGTGTGCGCGGCTACGCAACGCGAACTGCAGAATCCAAAGTTCCTCGACACCGACATCGCCTGCCTGGGCGCCACCCTGGGCGGCCCCATCACACAGGATCTGCCGGTCGACCAATACTGGTTCTGGAACCTGCGCAACACCGTTCGGTTCGACAAGGCGATCTCCGCCGCGCTGCCGCTCGGGGTAGACACCTTCGTCGAATTGGCCGAGCATCCGACCCTGCAGCTCGCGATCCAAGAGAATCTCGCCGCCATAGGCGACAAAGACGAAGGTGCGGGCCCCAACACCCGGGTGGTCGGCACCTCCAACCGAACGGCCACAGATCTGGGCGAGTTCACCCGCAATCTGGCGGAGCTGGCGGTAAACGATCTAGGCTACCCGTGGGAGTGCCTGGGCAGCGAGCCCGACGGCCCCGTCCCCCTGCCGTTGCTCGATTTCCCGAACAGCCGGATGAACGAGACCCGGCTGTGGCAGCCGTATCGAGTGGCACCTTCCCGGCCGGAGCGGGCCCCCGAAACCGTCGCTCAAACCACACCGGCGCGACTCTTCGTCGAGGAGTGGGTTCGGCTGTCGCAGCGTTCGCTGATACCGCCGCGCGCCATCGGCATCGTCGATCACACCGGAGCCTGCGCTGAGCTGGCCGCCGCCCTGTCGCAGGCGGCCACAGATCTTGGCGGCACGGCGCGGCTGATCGATGTCGACAGCGTCCCAACCGATCTCAATACGGTGGTCATACTTCTTCCGCAATCTCCCAAGCAGGACGACTACGCCGCGGCCGCCGAGGTCTCGACCTTCCTGTCCCAGCGCACCTGGTGGCCGGGATGCGGCGCCGCGATTACCGAGTGCTGGCTGGTGACCGTGGGCGGGGAGACAGCGGTGGCCGGCGACGCGCCGCCGGACCCCGTGCACGCGGCGGCAAGCGCGGGCTTTCGCAGCATCGGCGCCCACCATCCGGGCGTGGGGTTCCGCCACCTCGACCGGCCGACCGCAGCTTTGGCATTGCCGGTCTCCGAATCGGCGAACGGGATCCTCGCAGCGCTGCACACCGGGGAAGAGCCCGAGCTGGCGTTGCGCAACGGCGGCCTCTACGCGAAGCGAATCGCCGAGGGCGACCCGGGCCCCGACGCCAATGGCGCCCCGCCCGAGCATGTGCTCATCATTGGCGGCACGGGCAACCTCGGGCTGGAATTCTGCGATCACTTCGCACGCCTCCGCGCGCGCAGAATCACGTTGGTAAGCAGATCGGGCGAGACCGCCGCCGTCGCGGATCGGCTGCGGCAGATCCGTTCGGCCGATACGCCGGACATCCGCGTCGCCCGGTGCGACGTGGGCGACCAAGCGGCGGTGTCGCGACTGGCCGCCGAGCACCACGACACCCCCGCTGATGTGATAATCCATGCCGCCGTGGACTATTCGGCGGTCGAACTGAACGACATCACCGCCGAGAGGGTAGACCGCGCAATGCGGGCCAAGGTCGTCGGCATCGCACGGGTTCTCGACGCGTATCCCCGGACCGACGACTGTCGCGTCCTGCTGTGTTCCTCGGTGACCGCGACGATCGGGGGCCGCGGGCAGATCGTGTACGCCGCGGCGAATCGGATGCTCGACGCGATGGCGCACCGGCTCCGCATCGAGGGACTGGACTGCGTTTCCGTGCAGTGGGGCCTGTGGACGGTCCATTTAGAACTCGATGGGACGAGCATGGCGCAACTGGCCGCGATCGGTGTCATTCCAATGCCGCCCGCCGATGCGCTCGCGGTGGGAATGCGGCCTTTTCACGGCAACGCCATCGCCTTGGCGTATGACTTCGATCGCGCACGCCCGATGCTGGAGGCCTACGGCTACGGCCCCCTGATATCCCGGCTGTCGCAGCCATCACAGCCACCGCAGCCGAAATCGCCAACACCCATCGAAGTCCAATCCCCCGTTGCGGACTCGGACGTCTCGCGGCGGTTGCTGGGCCTGCTGGCCACCGCCATCGGCGCGGACCGCGCCGAAAACATCGACACCACACTACCCATGGTGGCGATCGGTCTGGATTCGTTGCAGGCGCTAGAGTTACGCCGCCTTGTCCAGCTCGAGTTCAATCGCGATCTGGAGGTAGCGGATCTCCTCGGCGGGGCTTCGATTTCCGACGTTCTCGCCAAGCTGGGCGGTTAGTGTTGGTTATCGCTTGGTCGGGCACCCGTGGCCTGCGGCAGGTAGCCGTGCGGGTGCACTAGTTGCACCGACCTCCTGGAAGGCGCACGGTCGACTGCGGCAGATTTAACGCAGCGAGACGGTCATCGCAGCGTCGGTTCGGGTTTGCGCCAGCCGACGCCAAATTGTTCGTGGGCGGCCCGCAGGATCGAGCAGGCGGTCACGAATGCGGGTTTGTCACGGTCGGCGAAATCGATGGGTAGGTCGGCTGCACAGCGCAGCACCATCAGGGCGAGCGAGCTGTAGGTCGCGTACGGGACGATCAGCAGGTTAGCGCAAGCATCCGTACCGTTGACCGTCATGATGTGTTGGCGTTTGTTTTCCCATCCCGGCCAGTTGAAGTCGGGTGGCCGTTGAAGCGGTGGCCAGTTGACGCTGATGGAGGTGACGTCTCCCAGCAGCGGGGTCAGAGCCGCCACGAGGCCGGGTAATTCGATGGTCATGCGGTCCGCGCGCGGCCACCAAGCGCCGTCGATCTCGTGGCCCAGTTCGCGAGCCACTGACACGCGGATCGGGTTGACGGGTCGGCCCCGGACCGGATAGGTCATCGAAGGTCCCGATGTCGGCACCGAGCACTCCTGATGAGCACGGTGGCACGCCTCTTGTCTGGTCGTCGCAACGTAGGTGGGGCTGAACAATCCACGCGCGGTTCCTTCGCGGTAGTGTCGGCCGCCCAACGGGTGCGGGAGGGAGAAATCACATTGCCCGTGGGCGCCATCCGCGCCGATTCGCGATGGACAAACCGCTGACAACGAAACGGCGCACAGTGGACGCTACGCCACATGCGGCGTTTCGGCAGCCGAATGGGCGCGCAATAGCAACGCGGAGCGATAGGCCTCGCGGCGCTGCTTGCGACAGGCACCAGCCGCATCTGTGGCAACACCTGCCGATGTACCCGCG
>CAVVLC010000050.1:0-20803 GCA_963748885.1 uncultured Actinomycetota bacterium | reverse complement strand
CGCAAAACCGGTGCCGCGCTCACCCCCTCAGCTGCTGGTGCAGCCGGTGTTTCAGCAGGTCGCAGCTCGCCAGGACCACTTTCAATTGGTCGGCGACCTGGCTCGGCGCGGTGCCGCCGCGGGCATCGCGGGACGACACCGAGCCCTCGATGGTCAGCACGTCGCGCACCTCGCGGGGTCAGCTCGGGGCTGATGGCGGCCAGCTCGTCGTCGGTCAGCTCCTCGAGTCCGACGCCGCGCGCCTCGGCGGCCCGCACGGCCGCGCCGGCCGCCTCGTGCGCGACCGGAACGGAATACCCTGGCGCACAAGCCATTCGGCGATATCGGTGGCCAGCGTGTAGCCCGCCGGGGCCAGCTCCGCCATCCGCTCGGACGTCGAACGTCAGGCTGGCCGACCAGACCCGCCATCGCCGGCAACAGCAACTCCAGCTGGGCCACCGAATCGAACACCGGCTCCTTGTCCTCCTGCAGATCGCGGTTGTAGGCCAGCGGCTGGGCCTTCAGGGTCGCCAGCAGCCCCGGCCAGGTTGCCGATCAGCCGCCCGGACTTGCCGCGGGCCAGCTCGGCGATGTCCGGGTTCTTCTTCTGCGGCATGATCGAGCTGCCGGTGGACCACGAGTCGTGCAGCGTGACGTAGCCGAATTCCGTTGAACTCCAGAGGATGATGTCCTCGGCCAGCCGGGACAGATCGACCCCGATCATGGCGAACACGAACGCCGCCTCGGCGGCGAAATCGCGGGAGGCGGTCGCGTCGATCGAATTGTCGGCGGCGGTGGCGAAACCCAGGTCCGCGGCGATCGCGTCCGGATCCAGCCCCAGCGACGAGCCGGCCAGCGCCCCGGAGCCGTACGGCGACACCGCCGCCCGCTTGTCGAAATCGACGATCCGGTCGACGTCGCGCAGCAGCGGATGGGCGTGCGCCAGCAGATGGTGGGCCAGCAGGATCGGCTGGGCGGACTGCAGGTGGGTCTTGCCGGGCATGATGGCCGTCGGGTGCGCGGCGGCCTGGCCGGCCAGCGCGGCGACGACGTCGAGCACACCGTCGCCGACGCGTCGCACGGCGTCGCGCAGCCACATCCGGAACAGCGTGGCCACCTGGTCGTTGCGCGACCGGCCGGCCCGCAGCCGGCCACCCAGCTCGGCGCCCACCCGGTCGATCAGTCCGCGCTCCAGCGCGCCGTGCACGTCCTCGTCGGTGACCAGCGGGCCGAAGCTGCCGTCGGCGACGTCTGCCGCCGAGGCTGTCCAACCCGGCCAGCAGCCCGTCGCGCTGCTCTTCGGTGAGCAGCCCGGCCCGGAACAGCACCATGGTGTGGGCCCTGCGACGCGATGACGTCGTAGGGCGCCAGCACCCAGTCGAAATGGGTGGACTTGCTCAGCGCGGCCAGCGCGTCGGACGGGCCCTCGGCGAACCGCCCGCCCCACAGCGACCCCTGTTGGTGCTCACCGGGCCAGCACCTCCCTCGCCAGTGTGAATCTGACGACGCTCTTCGGCTTGGATTCGGGCGAGCGTGTCGCGTCGCTCGATTGACACTCGCGCCGGGCCCAGATCACCGCTGGGGTCACTGCTGGTCCCGGCGGGCGGCGATCTTGGACGACAGCCCGTGCACGTACACGAAGCCCTTTGCGGCCGACTGGTCGAAGCTGTCGCCCTCGTCGTAGGTGGCCAGATTGAAGTCGTACAGCGATTCGCGCGCTGCGCCGGCCGTTGACCGCAATGTGGCCGCCGTGCAACACCATTCGCACCTCACCGGAGACGTGCTCCTGAGTGTTGGCGACGAAGCTCTCCAGGGCGACCTTCAGCGGCGAATACCACAGCCCGTCGTACACCAGCTCGGCCCAGCGCTGATCGGTGTGACGCTTGAACCGGCCCAGCTCGCGCTCCAGCGTGACGTGCTCGAGTTCGGTGTGCGCGGTGATCAGCACCATCGCGCCCGGCGCCTCGTAGATCTCGCGGCTCTTGATGCCCACCAGTCGGTCCTCGACGACGTCGAGGCGTCCGACCCCCTGCGCGCCGGCGCGGCGGTTGAGTTCCTCGATGGCCTGCAGCATCGACACCGGTTTGCCGTCGATGGACACCGGCACCCCGCGCTCGAACCCGACGATCACCTCGTCCGGAGCCTTCCAGTTGAGGGTGGGGTCTTCGGTGTAGGCGTAGATGTCCTTGGTGGGCGCGTTCCACAGGTGCTCGAGGAAACCGGTTTCCACCGCGCGGCCCCACACGTTCTGGTCGATCGAGAACGGCGACCGTTTGCTGACGTTGATCGGGATGTCGTTCTCCTCGGCGAACGCGATCGCCTTCTCGCGCGTCCACGCGTAGTCGCGCACCGGCGCCAGCACCTCCAATTCCGGGGCCAGCGAAGCGAATCCGACCTCGAAGCGGACCTGGTCGTTGCCCTTGCCGGTGCAGCCGTGCGCGACGATGCCGCCGCCGTGCTCGCGGGCGGCCGCGACCAGGTGCTTGGCGATCAGCGGCCGGCTGATGGCCGACACCAGCGGGTAGCGGTCCATGTACAGGGCGTTGTTCAACACGGTGGGCAGGCAGTAACCCTCGGCGAATTCGTCGTTGGCATCGACGACGACGGCTTCGACGGCGCCGCAGTCGAGCGCGCGCTGGCGCACCACCTCCATGTCCTCGCCACCCTGGCCGAGATCGATCGCCACCGCCACGACCTCACGGCCGGTCTCCTTGCCGATCCAGCTGATCGCCACCGAGGTGTCCAGACCGCCGGAATAGGCCAGGATGACGCGCTCTGACATGTACAGATCTCCTTATCGAATAGTTCTCGAACATGCCAGCGAGTTCCGCGCCGGTCATCGGCTCGCGGGCGACCACAAGGATGGTGTCATCACCGGCGATGGTGCCGACGACCTGGGGCAGGGCCGCGCGGTCGATGGCGCTGGCCAGGTAGTGCGCCCCACCAGGCGGCGTGCGCAACACGGCCAGGTTGCCGCTGGCGTCGGTCGACACCAGCAACTCGCTGAGCAGGCGCGACATCCGATCGGTGCCGCCCGAGACGCCGCGGACCGGGCTGCCGTCCTCGGGCACCACGTAGACGCCGGTACCACCGTCCGCGCCGCGCAATTTCACCGCGCCGAGCTCTTCGAGATCGCGCGACAGCGTGGCCTGAGTGACCTCGATGCCTTCGGCAGCCAGCAGAGCCGCCAGTTCGCTCTGGCTGCGCACCTCCGCCGTCGACAGGATGGCCACAATGCGGGCCTGGCGGCCGGCGCGGTTGGCGCTGACCTCGGGCCCCTGAACAGCTTGGTTGTTCGAGCCGGTGGTCATCGGCGCCGCTCTCCCCCGCAAGCGCCTCGCTCTGCATCGTCGCCGGCGCGGGTCATGGGCGCCGTTCCAGCAGCCACACCAGCAGCGCCTTCTGCGCGTGCAGCCGGTTTTCGGCCTCGTCCCACACCACGCTGGCCGGCCCGTCCATCACCTCGTCGGTGATCTCGTCCCCGCGGTGGGCCGGAAGGCAGTGCAGCACAATAACTTCCGGGTCGGCCAGCCCGACGAGTCGCTCGTTGATCTGGAACGGCCGGAACGGCTTCACCCGATCCAGGCCGTCGTCCTCCTGTCCCATCGACGTCCAGGTGTCAGTCACCAGGACGTCGGCGCCCGCGGCGGCGGCGGCGGGGTCACAGGTGACCGCACCGAGGCACCGGTGGCTTCGGCGCGCTGCTCGGCCGCGGCCAGCACCGAGCGGGTCGGGCACGAAGCCGTCGGGAGCGGCGACGGTGACGTGGATGCCGGCGGTGACCCCACCGAGCATCAGCGAATGGGCCATGTTATTGGCGCCGTCGCCGAAGTAGGACAGCCATAGCCCGCGCAGCGACCCCTTGCGCTCGGCGATGGTCTGCAGGTCGGCCAGCACCTGGCAGGGATGGAACTCGTCGGACAGCGCGTTGACCACCGGCACCGTCGCGGTCGCGGCCATGGCGTCCAGCCGGTCTTGGCCGAAGGTCCGCCAGACGATGGCATCGACGTAGCGGGACAACACCCTGCCGGTGTCCTGCAGCGTCTCGTCGCGGCCCAGCTGGGTGCTGCGGCCGTCGACCACGACGGCATGCCCGCCGAGCTGCGCGATGCCCACCTCGAACGAGAACCGGGTGCGGGTGGAGTTCTTGTCGAAGATGACCGCCACCGCCGCGCGGCCCTTCCAGGGGACGGCGGCAGAACGGGTCCTTCTTCAGTTCGGCGGCCAGCTGCAGGACCTCGGCCTGCTCGGCGGGCGACAGGTCGTCGTCGCGCAGGAAATGGCTAGTCAATCGCGTCATGTCGGTGTTCCCGCGGCGTCCAGGATCCCGGGCAGGGCGGCGAGGAATCCGTCGATCTGAGCGTTCGGTGATGACCAGCGGCGGCGCCAACCGGATGACGTCGGGCGCGGCGGCGTTGACCAGGAACCCGGCGTCGCGGGCGGCCGCCTCGGCGTCCTTGGCCCGCGGCGCGGTCAGCACCATGCCCCAGCAGCAATCCGCGGCCGCGCACGTGGTCGATCAGTGGATGGCCCGAGCGACTCGATGCCGTGCCGCAACGACTTGCCCAGCACCTCGGCGTGCCGGACCAGGTCCTCGTCGGCCAGCACCCGCACCACCGCCAGTGCCGCCGCGGTGCACACCGGGTTGCCGCCGAAGGTGCTGCCGTGCAGGCCGGGTGTGCAGCAGGTCCGCGGCCGCGCCCGATGGCCAGGCACGCGCCGATCGGCAGACCGCCGCCGAGACCCTTGGCCAGGGTGATCACGTCCGGGCGTGATGCCGTCGTGCTGGTGGGCGAAGAAGGCGCCGGTGCGGCCCGATGCCGGTCTGCACCTCGTCGAGCACCAGCAGGGCGCCGTGCCGCGGCGGTGATCTCGCGGGCCGCGGCCAGGTAGCCCGCGGGCGGGACGACGACGCCGCCCTCCCCCATGATCGGTTCGAGGAACACCGCGGCGGTCTCGTCGGTCGACGGCGGCGCGCCAGCGCGTCGGCGTCGCCGTACGGCACGTGGGTGACGTCGCCGGGCAGCGGCTCGAACGGCGCCTGCTTGGCCGGCTGCCCGGTCAGCGCCAGCGAGCCCATCGTCCGGCCGTGGAAAGCCTCTTCGTGCGGCAACGAGTTTCGTGCGTCCGGTGAGCCGGGACGATCTTGAACGCCACCTCGTTGGCCTCGGTGCCGGAGTTGCAGAAGAACACCCGCGTCGTGCGTCGTCGGCGCCCAGCAGGGCGACCAGCTCCTCGGCCAGCGCGATACCGGGTTCGGTGGCATACAGATTGGAGGTGTGGCCCAGCGTCGACAGCTGCTGCGTGACCGCCTCGATGATCGCGGGGTGGCGATGGCCCAGGACGTTGACCGCGATGCCGCCCAGCAGGTCCACGTAGGTCTTGCCGTCCACGTCGGTGACCACGGCGCCGTCACCGCTGGCCAGCGCCACCGGCGGGGTGCCGTAGTTGTTCATCATCACGGACTGCCAGCGCTGCTGCATCGTGGCCGTATTGGTCGTGCTACGGTCATGCGGGTACCACCTTCGTGCCGGTGCCCTCGTCGGTGAACAGCTCCACCAACACGCAGTGTTCGACCCGCCCGTCGATGACGTGCGCGCTGGGCACGCCGCCGTCGACGGCCCGCAGGCACGCTTCGATCTTGGGGATCATGCCCGCCTCCAGCGTGGGTAGCAGTTGCGCCAGTGTGGCGGTGTCGATTTCGCTGACCAGCGAGTCCCGGTCCGGCCAGTCTGGTGTACAGGCCTTCGACATCGGTGAGCATCAACAGCTTTTCGGCGCCGAGCGCTTCGGCCAGCGCCGCCGCGGCGGTGTCGGCGTTGATGTTGTGCACCACGCCGTCGGCGTCGGGCGCGAGCGTCGATACCACCGGGATCCGGCCCGCCGCAATCAGATCCAGCACCGCCGCGGTGTTGACCTGGTCGACGTCGCCGACCAGACCGATGTCGGTGGCCACGCCGTCGACGGTGACGCTGCGCCGCACCGCGGTGAACAGCTGCGCATCCTCACCGGTGATGCCGACCGCGTAGGGCCCGTGCGCATTGATCAGGTTGACCAGTTCGCGGCCCACCTGCCCGAACAGCACCATCCGCGCCACGTCGAGCACTTCGGGCGTGGTGACCCGGAAGCCGCCCTTGAAGTCGCCTTCGATGCCCAGCCGTCGCAGCATGGCGGTGATCTGCGGGCCGCCGCCGTGCACGACGACGGGATGGATGCCGCAGTTGCGCAGGAACGCCATGTCGGCGGCGAACGCGTCCTTGCAGCGCGTCGTCGGTCATGGCGTTGCCGCCGTACTTGACGACGACGATCTTGCCGTGCAGCTGCTTGAGCCACGGCAGCGCCTCGGCCAGCACCTGCGCCTTGACCTGAGTTGGCAGCTGCCGATTGCGATGCTCATGAGCTGTAGGCCGAGTTCTCTTCGACGTAGGCGTGCGACAGGTCGGTGGTCCGGATCGCGGCCTCGACCGTCGCCGACGGCGAGGTCGACGGTGACGTCGATGTCGGCGCCCGACAGATCCACCTCGCGCGCGCCCGGGGCCCCGGCGCCGTCGATGCACACCGCAGAACCGTTGAACGACACGGTGATTCGATCGGGGTCCAGGGTGACCGGCGCCATGCCGACGGCCGCGAGCACCCGGCCCCAGTTGGGGTCCGACCCGAACACCGCGGTCTTGACCAGGCTGTCGCGGGCGATCGACCCGGGCGGCGGCCAGCGCGTCGTCCTCGGTGGCGGCGCCGGTGACGGTCACGGTGACGCGCTTGGTGACGCCCTCGGCGTCGGCCTGCAGCTGAGCGCACAGGTCGTCGCAGACCCGCAGCACGGCGTCCTCGAGATCGGCTTGGGGCGGGGCGATCCCGCTGGCGCCGGAGGCCAGCAGCAGCACGGTGTCGTTGGTGGAGCAGCTGCCGTCGATGTCGAGCCGGTCGAAGGTGCGGGCGGTGGCGCGGCGCAGCGCCTGTGTCGAGGGCCGCCGGCGTCGGCGGCGGCGTCGGTGGTGAGCACACACAGCATGGTGGCCAACGACGGCGCCAGCATGCCCGCGCCCTTGGCCATCCCGCCGACCGTCCAGTTGCTCTGATGGTGCAGCGCAACCTGTTTGGGCACGGTGTCGGTGGTCATGATGGCGTGGGCGGCGTCCTCGCCACCCGGCCAGCCCGCCGGCCATCTCGTGCACGATGTCGCGGACGCCGGCAAGCACCTTGTCCATCGGCAGCCGGTCGCCGATCAGCCCGGTGGAGCAGACGGCCACCTCGATGGCGCCGGTCTCGGTTCCCCAGTCCGACAACGCGGCGGCGACCGCCTCGGCGGTGGCGTGGGTGTCCTGAAAGCCGCCCGGTCCGGTGCAGGCGTTGGCGCCGCCGGAATTCAGGATCACCGCGCGCAGCTGCCCGGTGGTGAGCACCTGCTGGGTCCACAGCACCGGCGCAGCTTTGACCTTGTTGCGGGTGAACACCCCGGCGGCCGCGTAGTCGGGCCCTTCGTTGAAAACCAACGCGAGGTCCAGCGTTCCCGACGCCTTGATGCCGGCGGCGATGCCGGCGGCCCGGAATCCGGCCGGTGCGGTGACGCCCTGCGCGCGGACCAGCCGCGCCTCGTCGCACGTCGGTCACGGCGCCACTCCGATCACCGAAAGGCCTTCCGTCTCCGGCCATCCCAGCGCCAGGTTCATCGACTGCACCGCGGCGCCGGCCGGTGCCCTTGACCAGGTTGTCGATCGCGCGCGATCGCGACGAACGTCTCGGCGTCCTCGTCGACCGCGACGGCGACGTGCGCGGCGTTGCTGCCGATGACCGAGCCGGTGCGGGGCAGCTGCCCCTCCGGCATCAGGTAGACGAAAGGCTCTGCATGGTAAGCCTTTTCGTAGGCTGCCCGCAGCTGCGACAGCGGCGCGCGGGTGCGCGCGGTGCAGGTGGCCAGGATGCCGCGGGAGGTCGGGATGAGCACTGGGGTGAACGACACGGTGACGTCGCGGTCGGTGACGGCCCGCAGCCCCTGCGCGATCTCGGGGGTGTGCCGGTGGGCGCCGGCGATGTTGTAGGCCCGTGCCGATCCGATGACCTCCGAGCCGAGCAGGTCGGCCTTGGCCGCGCGGCCGGCGCCGGAGGTGCCGCTGACGGCGACGACCGTCACCGCGGGTTCGATGAGGTCCTCGGCCATCGCGGGTAGCAGCGCCAGCAGGGCCGCGGTCGGATAGCAGCCCGGAACCGCGATACGGCGCGCGCCGCGCAGTCGCTCTCGCGCGCCGGGCAACTCGGGCAGCCCGTACGGCCAGCTGCCGGCGTGCGGGGATCCGTAGAACCGCTCCCATGCGGCAGGGTCGGTGAGCCGGAAGTCCGCGCCGCAGTCGATGATCAGGGTCTCCGGGCCGAGTTGTTCGGCCAGCGCCGCCGAATGCCCGTGCGGCAGCCCAAGGAAGACCACGTCATGGCCGGCGAGCACGTCCAGCCTCGGTCGGTTCGAGCACCCGCTGCGCCAGCGGCGTCAGGTGCGGATGATGCTCGCCAAGCGTGCTGCCCGCGCTGGCCGCGGCGGTCAGCGCGCCGATCGTCAGCCGGCCGTCGCGTATACGCCGGGTGCCCGAGCAGCAGCCGGAGGATCTCGCCGCCCGCGTAGCCGCTGGCACCGGCAACCGCCACCTTGATCACTTCGGCCATTCCGCCGATTCTGCATGGTTATGCAGCTGTTTGCAAATCCATTCCGCCGCGTTGGCGGTCGTCGCCGCCTACATCGACGCGATTGCCGCCGCGAGCTGTGCGGACGCGTCGTTCAGCAGGCCGGGAACAAGCCCACCGACAGTCGATCCGGTGAGGGGAATGGTAATCGGCGAACCCAGCACCACCGCCGTAGCCGAAAGGTTCTTCAGCGGCGCGAGAATGCCTCCGACGGGAATGTTGACCGACGCCGACGTGACTCCCGTAATCGGTATCGACGACGGCGGGATCGGCACCGCCAGCGTGAACTCGCCGTTGACGAAGCCATTGGCGACGTTGGCCGGTGCATCGACGAGTGCGGTCAATGCCGCCAGCGGGTTCCCGGCCTGCACGGCGCTGAAAAATGCGGACGTGCTATTTCCGAGCGCGATGACTGTCGTGATCGGCGAACCCAAGGCATCAAGGGTCAGCACCAGCGGGAGTCCAGCGGTGGCCGAAAACCCCGTGAAATCGAACGCGATGTTGGTGTTTGTCAGCGCCTTGATCAGATTAGTCGTGTTCTGCGCGAAGCCTCCGGGGATGCTGAGGATGGGCAGCAGGTCTCCCACGGACCCGAGCAGTTGAATGTTCGACAAGTTACTTGCGTCAACACCACTGACAAGGGTCTTTAGCACCGCCCCCGCAACGTCGCCCAGCGCGCCGCTGATGTCGCCCGCCTGGAGCGCCACGAAGGCCGCTTGAAGGCTCGGCGGTATGCCGGACAGCCCGATGACGAAGTCCCTGGTGGCATTCGTGAGCGACGTTACGGCCAGCCGGGTGAAGTCGTACTGGTTGGTGAGGATCTGCTGCAGGAACGGCGACGGGTTGGCAAGCCAGGTATTGGTGATGCTTTGCAGGTTGGCGATCGTATTGGTGACTAGATCTCCGTACGGCCCCCCGGAGGCGAGCTGCGCGGCCACCGGCGTGGGACCACTCGCGCCAGCGTGGCCGAACGGCCCGGCGGTGCCGCCGTTGCCTCCCGTCCCATTGGCCCCGGTCGGAGTGCCGGTCCCGCCGGCGCCGCCGGCCCCGCCGTCGCCGCCGTTACCGATGAAACTGGCGTTGCCGCCGCTGCCGCCATTAGTACCGGCTCCACCGGCACCGGTGCCGTTGCCGGCACCACCGGCTCCACCGGCACCACCGGTCCCGCCGTTGCCGAACAGCAGTCCGCCATTGCCGCCGTTTCCGGCGGCACCGCCGACGCCGCCGGGACCGTTGGTTGCCGCGGCGGAAGCCCCGCCGGTGCCGCCGGCACCACCGGCTCCACCGTTACCGATCATGGAGCCGCTGGCCGCCGTGCCGCCGGCACCGCCGGTACCGCCGGCAACGCCGACCCTGGCGGTGGTCCCGCCGGTGCCACCGGCGCCGCCGTCCCCGCCGTTGCCGGATAGCAGCCCGGCGAGGCCACCGTGACCGCCGGCACCGCCGGTACCACCGCTGCCGCCGGTAACGCCGGTACCGCTGTTAGCCCCACCGGTGCCACCGGCTCCACCGGCCCCGCCGTTGCCGATCGAGCTGGCATTGCCGCCGGCCCCACCGGCACCGCCGGCGCCCGCATTGGTCAACAGCGTAGAAGTAGCTCCACCCGTGCCACCGGGCCCACCGGCACCGCCGTGGCCATATAGCAGCCCGGCGCTGCCGCCGTTGCCGCCGGCCCCGCCGGTCCCGGAGCTCAGCAACGACACCGTGCCCGTGGTGCCCGCACCGCCGGCACCACCGGAGCCCAACAGCCCGACGTTGCCGCCGGAACCGCCGGCCGAGCCGCCGGTGCCGCCGGCCGAGCCGCCGTCACCGCCGTTGCCCAAATAGGTATTCCCGCCATTACCGCCGGCACCGCTGGTGCTCGACCCGCCGTGTCCCCCGTTGCCGACCAGCGCATTCCCACCGTTGCCGCCGGCGCCCGTGGAGCTGGAAGCGCCATTGCCGCCGTTGCCGATCAGCGAGCCGTCCGCGCCGGACGACCCAGACCCGGCCCCCGCATCGCCGCCGTTGCCGATGAACAGCCCGGCGTGGCCGCCGGCGCCGCCGGATGGCCCGGCCCCACCGGCACCACCGCTGCCGAGCAGCCAGGCGGCGCCGCCGGCGCCGCCTGCGCCGGTCGTCGTTGTGCCGACGCCGCCAGCGCCGCCGGCGCCGCCGTTGCCGAACAGCGACCCGCCGGTGCCGCCTACGCCGCCGGTCCCGCCGGCACCGGCCCCGTTGGTGCCGCCGGGCCCACCGGCACCGCCATTGCCGAACAACCCGGCCTCCCCGCCGTTACCGCCTGCCCCGCCGCTGGACCCGCCAACACCGCCTTTGCCGCCGTTGCCGAACAAGATGCCACCGGGCTCGCCGTTTCCGCCGGCCCCTGCCCCGGTCCCGGCCGCCCCATCGGCGCCGTTGCCGACCAGCGGGCGCCCCAGCAACGCTTGGGCGGGCGCGTTCACCGCGTTGAGCGCGGTCTGCATCGGCGACGCATTGGCGGCCTCGGCGGCCGCGTAATAGCCCGCAGCCGCGTTCAAGGTCTGCATAAACCGGGCGTGAAACGCCGCCGCGTCGGCGCTGAGGACTTGATACTCGCGGGCGTAGGTGCCGAAGACCGTTGCGATCCCTGCCGATATCTCGTCCGCGGCGGCGGGCAGCACACCCGTCGTGGGAGCCACCGCGGCCGCGGTGGCCGCGCGCAGCGCCGAGTGAATTCCCGACAAGTTTCCGGCGGCCGCCTCTACCAACTCCGGTGCCGCGATTACATACGACATAGCCACCACTCCTTGGCTCACTACGACGGTCAGTCCGCTGCTCATCCAGCCAAAATGAGCGTACTGTAACTCGCGCGAAACATCGCGGAAATCCTGCGTTGTCACGGCGTTTCGGACCGGGACCGGCCTCGGGCACAGGGGCCTCAGCGGCGCGCCGCCGGCGAAGGCGAGCAGGTTACGAGGACCCGCGGAAGGGCAACTAGGACGTTAGAAGCGAGACAGCAGTACTCACGCCGGTGTGCATGTCAGCGAGACCCTGCCCAAACTCGGCGCCGGCGGTCTGCAGCGCAGCCAACCCGGGAGCAGCGACCTGCTCAGCCAACGTCACGTAACTAACGCCCTGAGAAATGGCAGTACCGGCCTGCTGCAGGTCGGCGATTCCGGTGCTAACTTCCCCGCCAATCAATGTCAGGTCAGTGACACCATGAACGACCTCAATGGCGCCGGTCCCCAGCAGACCAATTCCAGCCGTGGCTTGCCCCGCAGCGAGCGCCCAGGTGGCAGGGTTGAAGAGCTCCACGACGCCGGTCCCCAGCAGACCGACTCCAGACACGACGCTCCCGACCCCCAGCGAAATGAAACTAATACCGCCAGTGACGTTAGCGACGGCGGCGCTCAGCGAAGCAACCCCTGCAGCAGCTTCCGCCCCGGCCGTCGCAAAGGCTCCACCAGCCAGCACAAGGTCGGCATACGCGGGTTGCAGCAATTTAGCTCCGGCGACAGCGTCCTGCGCGGCCGTCATCAAATCACCTGCGCCCTTAGCGAGCCCCGTTTCGGCGGCCTGCAGCGAGGCCCCAAGCTTAGCCAGATTTTGTCCGGCCGCTGCGGCATTCGCAGCGGCGGTGGACGAGTGCCCTAGCAGTTCTTGGACAGGCGCATTCACCGCGTTCAGCAAATTGTTTTTAGCGTTGGCGAGTTCGGTCCCGATATACGCGCCCGCGCCGGCGTTCAACGAGTTGATAAACTCGTCATGAAACGCGGTCGCTTGGGCGCTGAGAATTTGAAAGCGCTGGCCGAAGTCGCCGAACATCGACGCGATCGCGGTCGATACCTCGTCCTCGGCAGCAGCCACCACTGCTGTAGTGGGAGGCGCGGCTGCCGCGGAAGACTCGCTCAGCGCCGAGCGGATACCCGCCAAATCTTGGGCCGCAGACTCAATCAGCTCCGGCGTCACACCTAGAAACGACATCCCCGAGTCTCCTCGACAACCACGACTGCCACGTCGGCAATCAAGATATGTCGAGAATAATGAAATGCTCGTCTGCGCGCGGAGAAACCATCATTTCAAGCAACAAACTTAGCTTCACTTTAATCCGCCAAAGCGCGGACCGGCGCGGATCCGCATTTCGGACCGCAATGCGGGCCGCAATGCGGACCGCAATTGGAAGTTTAGGTGCGCAATACCGCGCCCACCCGCTCGGCGGCGCATCGCATCGCGGCGTCGCGCGCGGCGCTGGCGTCGTCTTCGGTCAGCGTGCGATCCGGCGCGCGGAACCGCAACGCAAACGTCAGCGACTTGCGATCCTCGCCGATCTGGGGGCCAGTGAAGACGTCGAACAGCTGGATATCCTCCAGCAGGTCGCCGGCCCCCTCGCGAACGGCATCGGCCACCGTCTGGGCCGGGACGTCCGCGGCTACCACCAGGCTGACGTCCTGGAACACGGCCGGGAACGGCGAAACCCTGGGCGCGGGCAATGCCGCGACGAGGGGAATCGCATCGAGGTTGAGCTCGATCGCGCAGGTGCCCTTCGGCAGCCCGCAACGCTCGATCACGGCTGGGTGCAGCTGCCCCGCGTGGCCGACGGAGGCTTCCCCGACAAACACCTCGGCGCAGCGACCGGGATGCCAAGGCAAGTACCGGGCCGCCCGCAGGGTCACCTCGGTTCCGCTGGCACGCGCGATGATTCGCACCGCTTCGAAGGCGTCGGCCGCTTCGACTCTCCGGCCGGGGCCCCAGGGCCCACGCGGTTCACGCAGCCCGGCCAACACCGCGGCGATGTGCTGCGGTTGCCGGGGCAAGGACGCGTCCAGCATGGCGATCTCGTCGTCGGCGGGTCGGCGGTCGACGGGTATCGGCCCGACGCCGCGAGTCCGTTCGGTCGGCTGGACCACCTGCGCGATGGCGAACAGTCCGGCATCGACAAGGCCCCGCGATACGTTGCGCGCCAACGCTTCCAATAGGGCAGGCAGGAGCGTGGTGGCCAGCTGCGGACGATCGGCCTCCAGCGGGTTGAGCACGGCCGCCGTCCGGCGCCGGGGATCGTCGGCCGGCAGTCCCCAGAGGTCGAACACGTCGGCGGGCAGAAACGGTGTCGGCAGGATCTCGACGTATCCGGACTGCGCAAGCGACCTGCCGATCGCGCGACGACGCTTCTGCACGGCGGTGAGTCCGCGGCCCGCGGGTGCCAACGGCAGCAGAGAGGGGACGACCTCCAGCCCCTCCAGCCGGAGCACTTCCTCGACGAGGTCGGCGGGCTGCAGCAGATCGGGTCGCCAACTCGGCGGGGTGACGATCAGGATGTCGTCGTTGCCGGCCGCTTGGGCTACGTGGGCGCCGATCTGGGTCAGCCGCCTGGCGGTTGCGCCGGGCGGATAGGTCACGCCCGCGACGCGATCCGGCAGGTCGGCGGCCATCCGGATCGGCGGCAGCGACCAGTCATCGCGCGGTGGGTCGCCGCGCCAATCGGTCAGGGTCGGGGATACCGCTCCCCCGGCGATGTCGGCGAGCAGCGCGGCACACCGGTCCAGCGCAGCCACCGAAATGGCGGGGTCTACCGAGCGTTCGTAGCGACGGGCGGCCTCGCTGGGCAGATGCAGCCGGCGCTGCGTACGCGATACCGCCGCCGCGTCCCACACGGCGGCTTCCAGCAGCACGTCGGTGGAGTCCGCGCGCACCTCGGTGCTGGCGGCGCCCATCACGCCACCGATCGCCGTCGTCGCGAGGTCATCGACGATCAGGACATCGCCCGGATCGAGCCGGCGCTCGATGTCGTCGAGGGTGACGACGGTCTCGCCGGGGCGGGCGAACCGCACGGCGAAGCCGCCCGTGATCCGGTTGCTGTCGTGCGCGTGCATTGGGTGGCCCAGTTCCAGCATCACGTAGTTGGTCACGTCCACGGCCGGGGAGGTTGGGCGGACGCCGGCCAGCAAGAGCCGGCGCTGCAGCCACCATGGCGACGCGGCGGCGGGATCGATCCCGGTGACCGGCCGCAACGCGAAGCGGCGCACCCCCGTCGCGGCCTGCACCGTCAGCGGCCACGCAGCTGCGTCGACCGGCAACGGCTTGATCACCTGGTTGCTGGCCGGGTCAATGAACTCCAGGTCGTAGGCGCAGGCGATTTCCCGGGCCAAACCGCGCACCGACATGCAGTAACCGCGGTCGGGGGTGATGGCCAGGTGGAAGACCACGTCGTCCAACCCGAGCACGGCGACGCCGTCGGCTCCCGGTTCTGCGGTTCCGGGCGGAAGCACCAGAATCCCGGAATGGTCTGTGCCCAAACCGAGTTCGGTCGCAGAGCAGATCATACCGTCGGAGTTGCGGCCGTAGGTCTTGCGGGCCGCGATGGTAAAGCCGTCGGGCAGCACGGTTCCCGGCAGTGCCACCACAACCAGCTCGCCGACCATAAAATTACCTGCACCGCAAACAATTTCGCGCTGCTGATCCCCAAGATTATTGGAGCCGACGTCAACCACGCAGGCGCGGATGGGCTTCTTGAAGCCGGTGAGCTCCTCGATCCCGGTCACCCGGCCCACGGTCAGCGGGCCATCGATCGGGCCGAGAGTGAGAACCTCCTCGACCTCGTGACCGAGGCGCACCAGCGCCTGCTCGAGGTCGGCGGGGGCGACGTCCCAGCCCGGGGCGCCGGCCGCGACGACCTCGCGCAGCCAGCTGTAGGGAACCCGCATCAGGCACCCACCCCGAACGGCAACGAGAAGCGCACGTCCCCTTCGACCATGTCGCGCATGTCGGGGATGCCATTGCGGAATTGCAGGGTGCGTTCCAAGCCCATCCCGAACGCGAAGCCGGAATAGATCTCCGGGTCAATTCCCGCGGCCCGCAACACGTTTGGATGCACCATTCCGCAACCGCCCCACTCCACCCAACCGGCGCCGCCCTTTTTATTGGGGAACCACACATCGACCTCGGCGGACGGTTCGGTAAACGGGAAGAAGTGCGGCCGGATCCGGGTGCGCGCCAACGGCCCGAACTCGGCCCGCGCGAACGCGTCCAGCGTTCCCCGCAGGTGTGCCATGGACAGGCCACGATCCACCGCCAAGCCCTCGACCTGGTGGAAGACGGGCGTGTGGGTGGTGTCGAGCTCGTCGGTGCGAAAGGTGCGACCGATCGAGATGATGTAGACCGGCAGTTCGCGCTCCAGCAGGGCGCGCACCTGCACCGGTGAGGTATGAGTGCGCAGCAGCTGCCGGGAATCCTCCGGCGCGACGTAGAAGGTGTCCTGTTCGCTGCGCGCGGGGTGGTCGGCGGGGAAGTTGAGGGCATCGAAGTTGAACTGCTCCGTTTCTACCTCCGGCCCCTCCGCCAGTTCCCATCCCATCGCGACGAAGGTATCGGCGATGTGCTCGGCCAATATCGTGATCGGGTGCCGCGCACCGGCCGGCTGCCGAGTCGACGGCAGTGTCACGTCGATACGTTCGGCGACCAGCACGGCCGCGTCGCGCTCCGCGCGCAACGTCGCCAGCCGTTCGTCGTAGCCGCGCTGCACCTCGCCGCGCGCGGTGTTGACCCGCTTGCCGGCGTCGGCGCGCTCGTCCTTGGGCAGGGCCGCAAGCGCTTGTCGGGCCAGCGCCAGCGCTGACCGGTCACCCAGGTGCTCGGTCTTAACGTGCGCCAGCACGTCCAAATCTTCCGCATGTGCGATGGCGTGCCGGGCCCTGCTGACCGCCTTGGCCAATGCTTCCGGCGACAGATCGACGGGTTGATCACCCACGCGGCGAAACTCTCCTTTGACGAGGCTGTGCGAGCGGGCCCAAATTCGCGCCACGGGCCACGACGCAATTGACGCAGGTGCCGATCATATGTGATGGGGTTGTACGCCGCTCCCGACGCGCGCTCTTGGCGCGCCCCATACCCGCGGTGTGCTTAGCCGGTCAGAACCGCCGGCTGCGGACCGGTCAGCGACTCGTCGCAGTCCGGAACCGAAGCCGGCAGGGCACGGCGCGCCGCGCGGAAACCGGCGATGCGATAGGCCGCAAACGCGACCAGGGCAGCGCCCACGGCACCGAAGCCCAACACGATGGGCATCGACCACCAGTGGTGGGCGAGGACCAGGAAGCCGAACCCGGCCGAGTTCACCAGCATGATCGCCCGCAGCGGCGTCCAGCGCACCGGCTGACGGAACGTGGCGGCCACCAGCACGCCCAGGATCACGGCCACCGAGTGGCCCACATTGGTGAAATCGGCGTCGACGACCGCGGCGGTAATCCCCGCAGACACCCACCAGCCGATCCACGCCGGCCACCAGCGCCGGGGAATCGTCGCGGTCAGCGCACCGAGCACGGCGAGCGCGCCGTAGCTCATCCCGGTGTCGGGAGCCCGGGTGATGGAAACCGGCATCCATTCCAGCTCGACCGCGGCGGCCAGGATGGCGGCCACCACCAGCGTCGCTCCGACATGCCCCACCAGGAACGCCGTCAGCACCCGCATGGTGTGTAGCTGCAGTTCCGCGAGCACCAGCAGACAGGTCAGGAACGGCAACCAGAAGTACATCGGGCCGGCGTCCACGACGAACGCGCTGTCCAGCAGCGTCATCAAGCGCCCGTGGGCCAAGTTATGCAGGTTGGTGCTGGAGTGCTGAACCAGCACGTCATGCCCGTGCGGGCCAACCAGCGCGATGGCGCCGGCCACCACCAGCAGAACCGACAGATAACCCACGGTGAAGCGGATACGGGCGAGCCCGGAAAAGATGCCCCCAATCATTAACTTCCACTATGCCCATTAATTTGTTTCGTCCGGGTCATCGGAAGCTGTCAACTCCTTGAGAGTCTTCAGGCGATATATCGCCAAGTCCGGGGGAATGCCGGTGAGTTTGCTTGCAAACATGGGCCTGCGTGCACGCTTGGCGACAAGGCCCAACGCGTCCAGCTCGCTTTGTGGGATCAGATCCAAGGTCGGGCTCGACACCATGATCCCGCCTTTTGTGGCGCGTTCCATGACGCGTGCAGCGATGTTGACGTCGACGCCGAGCCAGTCTGCGGCCAGCCGCTGCGGCCGGCCGGTGTGAATCCCGACCCGCATTCGCGGTCTGTAGCCGGCGACCTCGACCGATTTCATCTCGGCCTTGGCGGCGAAGACGGCCTTCACCGCAACCGTCGGATCGCGGAACACCGCCATGATCCCGTCGCCCATGCGCTTGACGATTTGCCCGCCGGCGTCGAGCAACGGCGTCTCGACGGCGCGCGCCACTTGCCTCAACAGGGTGAGGGCCGCATCGTCACCGGCCTCCAACGACCACGTCGAGAAGCCGACCAGGTCAGTGAATACCAGCGTCACCTCCGAATTCGCCGGTTCCTTGGAAATGGACTCCGTCAATGCCTGCCACACCTGCAATACACCCAGGCTGACTTCTCGTGAGGCCGCATCGCGATCCCCCAGCAGCCGGTCGGCGGCCCGCGCGGCGGCGCGCGGACCGCCATCACCCGCGGTGGACAGCGGGTCGCCGAACTCGGGATCTCCGGGCAGCAGCCGTCGCGCCCGCCGGACAAACGCCACCAGCCCAGGGCTGCGATTCGTGCTGTGCAACCACTGCGACGCAGTGTGCACCGAAACGGGAGAACTACGTCGAGCGGTGCGGCGCACCACCGTTGTCAGCGCCTGCTCGGTCGTCTCCGAGTTGCTATCCGAGTTCGTGTCTGAAGGCTCGCCCGGATCCGGATCACCAGGAGCGAGTTCCACCTGGCCAGGGTAGGTGGTTTTTGGACACATAGGCAACGACGATCGCGACGTTTGTGTCAGAGCTATCACCTATGGGCACTCACGCGAGCGCGCGCCGCCTAGATCACGGGAAGTATGCCCGCATCCTGCAAGGTAGGAATCAGACCACCGAACAGCACGCCGGTCAACGGACCCCCACTCGAGTCACCATTGGTGGTCGTCGCACTGACCGTTGCCTCGCTAGCAGCATGCACCAGCAACCCATTCATCGGGATGCTGACACCTGCCTGTGAAAAGCCGTAACCGTCCGGCGCCGGCTGCGACACCGTCAGCGTCTGCTGGCCATACAAGAAGCTGTTCCACACATCACCGGGAGAATGAGCCAGAATGTTCAGCGCACCGGCCAGATTGCCGCTCTGCAACGCACCGACGAACGCCGGACCGGTCGACCCCAACGCCATGTACGCGTCATACGGAGCACCCAACCCATCCACCACCCACGTCAACGACTGCGGCAGCACCAACGACCCGCCCGTCAGCTCCGCCTGACCCAGCACCGGCACGTGCACATTCAGCGACAACTCCACCTCACCAAACGGAGTCTGCTGATCAATAACCGTCTGAGTGAAGTCACCCAAGCCCAGCAACGCAGGCGACAGCTGCCCCGCCACTGCCTGCATCGACGCCGGCAAACCACCACCGAGATGCTGCAACGCCGGAATCAAACCATTGATCTGCGCCCCGGCCACCGTCACCACCTGCGGCGCCCCACCACCGATAGGCGTCGCGCTGACCGTCACCGAATCAGGACCATGCACCAACAACCCATCCATCGGGATGCTGACACCCACCTGCGAATACGCCGTACCGTCCCCCGGCTCCGACACCGTCAACGTCTGCTGCCCATACAAGAAGCTATGCCACACATCACTGGGAGCATGAGCCAAAATCCCCAGCGCCCCAGCATAATTCCCGGTCTGCACCGCACTCACCAACGCCGGACCACTGGGCCCCAACGCCACATACGCGTTATACGGGGCACCGAAGGCATCCACCGCCAACAACGCCTGCTGCGGCACCACCGCCGACGCGTTGGTCAACGTCGGCACAAAGCCCGCCACCGTCCCGCTCAGCGACAACGACACCTCACCAAACTGAGTCTGCTGATCAAAGACCGTCCCACCAAACGTGCCATTACCACTGCCATCGACATTCAGCGACAGCCCGCTACCCATCACCGCCTGCACCGACGCCTGCATCGACGCCGGCAAACCACCACCGAGATGCTGCAACGCCGGAATCAAACCATTGATCTGCGCCCCGGCCACCGTCACCACCTGCGGCGCCCCACCACCGATAGGCGTCGCGCTGACCGTCACCGAATCAGGACCATGCACCAACAACCCATCCATCGGGATGCTGACACCCACCTGCGAATACGCCGTACCGTCCCCCGGCTCCGACACCGTCAACGTCTGCTGCCCATACAAGAAGCTATGCCACACATCACTGGGAGCATGAGCCAAAATCCCCAGCGCCCCAGCATAATTCCCGGTCTGCACCGCACTCACCAACGCCGGACCACTGGGCCCCAACGCCACATACGCGTTATACGGGGCACCGAAGGCATCCACCGCCAACAACGCCTGCTGCGGCACCACCGCCGACGCGTTGGTCAACGTCGGCACAAAGCCCGCCACCGTCCCGCTCAGCGACAACGACACCTCACCAAACTGAGTCTGCTGATCAAAGACCGTCCCACCAAACGTGCCATTACCACTGCCATCGACATTCAGCGACAGCCCGCTACCCATCACCGCCTGCACCGACGCCTGCATCGACGCCGGCAAACCACCACCGAGATGCTGCAACGCCGCACCCAGACCACCGAACTGCACCCCGGTCAACGGAACCGCGGTAGGCGACCCAGTCGTGGGCGTCATCGTCAGTATCGCCTGGTCAGGACCATGCACCAGCCACCCATCCATCGGGATGCTGACACCCACCTGCGAAATACCGAAACCATCCGGCGCCGGCTGCGACACCGTCAACGTCTGCTGGCCATACAGGAAGCTGTTCATGGCGTTCCCCGGCGCATCGGCCAATGCCGTGAGGGCCCCCGACAGATTTCCGCTGCGTAGCGCGGCGTTAATTGCCGCGCCACTGTTTGTCAGCGAGGTCATCGCGTTATACGGCGCACCCAGCGCATCGATAGCCAGCGTGATCGGCGAGGGCAGCACCAGGGACCCGGACTGCAGGGTGAATGTCCCAGTTGCCGGGTCCGCCGTCCCGGTCAGCGATAGCTGCACCGGACCCAGCGGAGTGGTCTGGTTCAGCACGGGAAGGGTGACCTGGTTGCCGGTAGCCGGTGGTGTCGTCACCGGCGGAACTGTCACCGGCGGCGCCACCGGCCCGGGCCCGACCGGCGGAGCAGTGACCGGCGGACCAGTGACCGGCGGAGCAGTGACCGGCGTGGTGACCGGCGTGCTACTAGCGCCGCCCA
>CAVVLC010000049.1:0-71709 GCA_963748885.1 uncultured Actinomycetota bacterium | reverse complement strand
GCCGAAGGCCTCGTGCTGCAAAACGATTCGTGGGTTGCCGGCGTGGGTGAACACTCGCGCTGGTAGAGCCACATTTGCAGATCAGGAGGCCTTCGGTGATTGTTCAGGGTACGAGTGTTGGGTTAGATGTGCATGCGCTTTCGGTCGTGGCGCACGCCGTTGACGAGGAAACAGGCAAGGTCGCCCGGGCGCGACTGTGCCCGGATCATGGCGAGGTCCTGAGCTGGCTGCATCAGCTGCGGGCGCCGGTGCGGGTGGCCTACGAAGCCGGCCCGACCGGGTTCGGGTTGGCGCGGACGATCATTGGGGCTGGGATGGAATGCCTGGTCGCGGCACCCTCGAAGTTGCAGCGCCCGCCTGGGGATCGGGTCAAGACCGACGCCCGTGATGCCGCGCATCTGGCCAGGCTGCTACGCCTGGGTGAGATCACCGCAGTGCGGGTGCCGGAGCGGGAGGTCGAGGCGGTGCGTGATCTGGTGCGGGCCCGTGAGGATGCCCGCGCCGATCTGATGCGAGTGCGGCACCGGTTGTCGAAACTGCTGCTGCGGCAAGGGTTTGTGTATTCCGGTGGGACGCCCTGGACATGCGCGCACGAGGAGTGGTTGCGCCGACACCATTTTGATGACGTTCATCTGAAGGCTGCCTTCGATCACGGCTTTGACGCCGTGCTGGCTGCGACCGCGGCGCGTGATCGCCTCGACGAGCAGATCATGGTGGTGGCCGCCTCGCCGCGGTTCGCAGACCCCGTCAATCGGCTGGGCTGCCTACGCGGCATCTCGGCTCTGACCGGTCTGGCCCTGACGGTGGAGATCGGTGACTGGTCTCGGTTCACCGGGTCCTCGATCGGCGCCTACGTTGGGCTGGTGCCCTCCGAATACTCTTCGGGCAACTCCCGGGTTCAAGGTTCGATCACCAAAGCTGGCAACACCCATGTGCGCCGGCTGCTGATCGAATCAGCCTGGCATCACCGTAAGTCCTACAGCACATCTGGGCCCACGCTGCGGGCCCGCTGGGCCAAGGTCGACCCGGCGCTTCGGGCTCGCGGACACACCGGTAACCGGCGCCTCAACAAGCGGTGGCGCAGTTTCACCGAACGCGGCAAGAATCCTCTGGTGGCCAACGTCGCCGTTGCCCGCGAACTCGCCGGCTGGTGCTGGTCGCTGGCAACCATGCAATAAGCAGCCGGCATCGAATACTTGGCCGGCCCAAGCGGTCGTGCATCGGCGCGGTGAGCGAACCAACCTGTCAAGAACCTATGAGCCACAACGAGATTCAACGCAGATCATCAGTGACGCTCGCTTGTAGACAGCAGTAACGTTCGCATCCGAATCATCGTCCTGCGGTACCCAACCCGCGCATATCAGCCTGACACCACCGTCGTGAGCAGCGACCGCCGACACCACCACCGGGCTAGCCAAAACGAAAGCCGCCCCGGCTTCCCAACCGGGGCGGCTTTCACCTGCCTCTTGACAAATTTGCTCACATATCAGGTTCTCAAAATCCATGGCGGATGGCGATGCCTCTAGCCGCAGGTTTGCAGAATTCTCATCAAAATGGCGGACGCATTTTTCTCATCTTCGTGGCAAATCCTACAACCGTACGGTTGTGCAGAAACCGACGACAAGCTCTCGCCGCACGGCGACTAAGCCCCGACGCCGGCTGAACCGAGCGCCACACGAGGAATACGGCGAAGACGAATGTGGTGGATTACCGGTAAAGCACGCCTTAGTTCTTATTATGTTGCCCAACAATGCATTTCGTAGGAAGCGCGGCTCTACGCTGATCACCTGGTGGATGTGTTGTCCACTCCCCCCAGATACCGGGTGACGTCATTCGGGCGAACTTAAAGATCCGCAGAGGCACCGGGCGCTACCGTGACCGACATGACCAGCGTCATCGCGATTAGCGGGGAGGATGCGCGTGGAGGAGTTGGGTTCGCCGAGACCGCCACATCGCCCTCATAGCGATCGCTGCGACGATCGTGCAGATCGCCGCCCTTGTCGGCAACCACCAACCTCAGGGGCTATGTCGTCTGGATGGACGTGTGGTGGGTTATTGGTCTGACCGCCTTCGCGATCCAAGTGGCGTCCTTCCTCCGACTCGTGATCATCGAGTGGGGCGGGCCCCCGCCGTCGCTGGCCCGGCGGTCCTGGCGGTCCCCCCGGGGGTGGCTCATCCGGTGGACCGGGGGGCTATAGTCCGCGGAGGATCGTTGTCATCCTGATCGCACGGCAATCGGCACCGTCTGTCATTTCGCTCTGGATTATCGGTGGGCCGTTTCATCTCTCGGCCGCGGCGAGCGCCGCCAGGGTTTCGGCGGAGGTGTACTTCGGGCTCCAGCCCAGCTCGGACTTCGCCTTACCGGTATCCATGACGACCGAGGTTCGCCCGACGTGTAACCACTCAAGCGCGGCCGGCACGAACGGCAGCCGCGAAATCAGCGCCGAGGCCGCGGTCGCGGCAGCGTGGGGCACGAGGACTGGCCGTCCACCCAGCGCTGAGACCATGTCGGACACCGAGATGACCCCATCGCCGGCGATGTTGTAGGCACCGGCGGGAGCGGACGTCGTTGCCGCCAGCGCGATCGCGGCGGCCACGTCGTCGTGATGTACGAGTTGCAGCGGTGTTCCCGGGTCCGGAAACGGCACCTTGAGGACCGGCAGTGCGCGTGCGGCGGCGCGGACCGCCCCGGGCAGGTGATTCCAGGGCATCGTGTCGGCGAGCGCCGTCGCCTTCGGCCCAGCGACGATGCACGGTCGCAGCACGAACACCTCCAGCGACGACCCGCGGGTTATTTCTGCGAGGGCGGCTTCACACGCGGCTTTCTGTTCCGAGTAGTAGTGCTCAGGTGAGCCGCGCGGGGGCACGTCTTCTGTGATCGGAACCGGATTGTCGGAGTGGTAACCGTAGGCGGCCACGGACGACGTGTACACCAGCCGCCGGGGTCGCTGCGCGGCGACGGTCGCTTCGAAGACGTTGCGCGTTCCCGCTAGGTTGATGCGCGAGCTTTCCTCGCGTGAGCCCATGATGATGAACGCGAGATGGATGACGACGTCGACCTCGGCCACCAGCGCGTCGACAGCTTTGCGGTCGAGGATGTCGCCTTGCTGGTAGGTGGTCTTCGTCCAGCCGTGGGCCGCAGGGTCGAACGGGCGCCGCGCCATCCCGACGATGCGGTCCACCGCAGGATCACGCTCCAGCGCTTCCACTGTCGAGATCCCGATCTCACCGGTCGGCCCGGTGACGGCGACTGCAAGCCCCGCCATCTGATCAGTGTCCCCCTTCCGGGGCCGCAGAACAGCGAAGCCGCAATTTACGGCTCCACCATGGCGCGCACGTTCGCGAGACTCTGCTGCAGCACACGACCGACCTGGCGCGCCGCGATGCGGTCGGCGATCAGCCCGAGCAACCCGCCAGGTGCCTGGTAGGCGAGCCGGAAGGTCACCCGGGTGCCGTCCGGCCCGGCGTCGCGCAGCCGGAAGCGTCCGCGCAGGTTCACCCCGGTGATGCTGACCCAGGCAAGATCGCGCGCTTCGTCAAATTCGACGAGCTCGATCATGCCGCCCACCGGCGCGGACCCGATCTGCCAGTGCACTTCGTAGCGGGACCCGATTCGCGGTGGACCGTCGGTGAGGGTCTCCCACCGCTCCAAGTGAGGCATGAATTGCGGGTAGCAGTCCGGATTGCTGACCACTTTCCACACGGCGTTGCGGCCGGCGTTGATGAGTAGCCGGCGCTCGACCCGCATCAGCCGATCACCGGGAATCGACGTTCGGCGGCGAGCCGGTCCACACCGGCCTGCAGGCTGGCAATTACTTTGTCGTGCACCGCCTGATCGTCGCCGTCGACCTCGATCGGCTCCTGCACCTCGATCGCAATCTTGGCCGGCAGCGGGATGTGGCCCGCCAGGTCGCTGATGTTCAAGCCCCATGGCAGCGCCAGGGAGATCGGCACGCTCTTGAGCCGCAGCACCTTGTCGGCCTGCAGCAACTTGGCCAGCCACTGACCTCGGTCAAGGAACAGCGCGGTCTCCTGGCCGCCGACGCTGGCGACGGGCACGATCGGCACGCCGGCCTCGCGGGCGAGCCGGACATAGCCCTTGCGACCGCCGAAGTCGACCACGTGGCGTTGCCAGGACGGACGGAACACCTCGTAGTCGCCGCCCGGATACACCAGTAGCGCCGCGCCAGATGCCAGTGCCAGCCGGGCGTTCTCGGGGTTGGCGGCCACTGTGCCGAACTTGCGCAGCCAGCCGAGCCCGGGCATCTGCACGACCAGGTTGTGCGCGAGTTGGTAGAACGGCCGCTCGACGCCGAAGTACGAGCAGAACGCCAGGGTGAAAACGAAGGTGTCAGGTGGCACATTGCCGCCGCTGTGGTTGCCCACCAGCAGGACCGGTCCCTCTTTCGGGATCCGATGCAGCCCCCGAACGTCGGCGCGGAAATATAGCGACGCGAGCATCCATGTTCCCGGCAACTGGTCGCGGATGTAGTCAGGATCGCGCTGGTCGAGGTCCGCCTTCGGCACCCGAGACGCGATGAGATCGCGCGCCCAGCCAAGGACGTCACCGACACCCGCCATAGCCGAATTCTGACACACCGGGCGCATGCCCGATCGCGGTTCAGAAGGAGTACGGACCGAACCGTCCCACGCGACGATGATCGCCACCGCGGAGAGAACGACAGCCGGCAGCGCTGCGGGCCCTTCCTTGCGGCGGAGGTGGACAACCACTGCCCCGGTCATCACCACGGCAATGAGGCCAAGTGAGTAGAGCTGACAACGAGCGACGAGACGTTTTCGACGAGCGCGCTATAAATTTGGGTGCGGGTTCTAAAGAGCAGGAGCGCCCGCACGTTTTGGAGACGTTGGCGGCGCTCGGGGCGCACCTGAAAAGGTGGAATCCCGATGAGGTGCACGTCGAAGTCTCGGTACAGGATCGCGGCGGTAAGGAGCAGCGCGTGACGCTCCGTAGCCCCTGCCCGGTCTTGCACCGCTAGTAGCGGTCGCCGACGACCGGGACCTGACGCGAGCCCTCGGTGAAGCGAAGCACGAGCTGATCCGTCAGATTGACCACCACAAGTCGGCGCGCGAACCCATGAACAGCCGTCAGCTCCAGAAGCGAGACGATCCGGCATCAGAAACAACAAGCCGAGTCGCCCTAATCGCGCGGTTCCGTCTCGTACGCGACCCTGTACTTCCTCATGCCTGGAGCGTCTGCCACCGCGTGGCCACCCCCCGGATCCCAGTCCACCACGCGCAGGAGCTGCCTATCGGCGGGAAGTTGCCTTCTTACTTCCTCCTCAAGAGCCTCACGCACTCGTCCCCGCTCGAATGGCGTGATGTCCTCCGTTACCAACGCCTCCGTAAGCTCCACTGCGGGATCTCCATGCGGCGAATTGTGCTCCGCTCCGCGACCCGTCCGGGGCTGACCCGGCGCGATTACTGGCTCGGCGGGCGCCGCCGACGTCGTCACGATGTCGTCCTTCGTGCTCTCGACGATCGCGTCGAGCTCGTCGCGCTCGCGCTCGGGCACGCCGAACTTCGCGAGGGTCTGGTGGAAGTCGTCCATGAACGCATCCCACTCCGCGCTGGAGATGAGCAGCTCGCGGTGCGCGTCTAGCATCGTGCGCCCCGAGTAGGTCTGCGGGCCGCCCGCCGCCCAGCAAACCTGCTCGGTGACGTAGTACTTGAAACCCTGGGCCGAGACGCGTTGGTGCGCCTCGTCGACTCGCGGGTTCGCATTCAGCCGCGAGTCGACCATGATCCGATCGATGAAGTCGTCGACGACGACGGCGATGACGTAGACGCCTCCCAGCCGCTCGTACAACGACGTTTCCGCAGCCGCGCCGTTGGCCATGCAGAGCATCGTAGGTCCGTCGGCGCTGGCCGGTACGCGGTTCCGCGCGATCCCCGGCGGGGCCCCGGCGCTGGCACCGGCTCGGCGCCGCTTACACACTGGACACCGTGCGCATGCTCGACGCCGCCGAGATCGTCGCGATTGACGTGTTCGAGGCCGCTCAGGCGGCCGGCGAGCCTGTCACCGTGGCCTTCGTGAAGCGCCGGTGTCGGCGAGCCGCTCGCCCATGCCCCGGAATGCGGTGGGTGTTGTGAGGGCACTGGCACGTTAAGCAAAATGGCCGCTGCCGCCGTCGATGTCGGTGAGGTCTCCCTCGTCACCCGGCGAGCGTCGCGCGGATGCACACGGTGACGTAGGGCAACGCCAAGCCGGCCGAATTCGCCAGCGCGGGATGGGTGGCCAGCAATTCGCGCACCTGGTCGAGCGTTCTGGCGCGGACCTCCGTCGGCGAGGTGATGCAGTAACTGCGCGAGGCCACCAGGTCGATGAGTGCCTGCGGCGTAAGGTAATTCGTCCACTCGACCTGATGGCGCTGCGGCTCGTCGAACGGTGCCGGCAGCGCGACGTCGAACCGGCCCTCGTCCCCGTCGCTGCCGATGATGTCGCCCAGCTCGCGCACCCAGCCGAGCCGCTCGTCGCGGGTGTTCCACACCAGACCCAGCCGGCCGCCGGGCCGCAGCACCCGCGCCATCTCCGGAATGGCTCGTTCCGGATCGACCCAATGCCAGGCCTGGGCGACCAGCACGGCATCAACGCTGTTGTCCTCCAACGGAATCTGCCTCCGCCGTACCCTCCAGCGTGAGCGTGTCCGGCAGCGAAGCACGCAGCACTTCCAGCATGTCCGGGATCGGGTCGACGGCCACCACGTCCAGGCCGCGTTCGACCAGTCGCGTGGTCAGCTTGCCGGTGCCCGCACCCAGGTCGAGCACCTTGCGCGCGCCGGTTGGCAGCAGCCAGTCGATCGCCTCCGGCGGATACGACGGGCGGCCCCGCTCGTAGGCGGCCGCCGCTGAGCCGAAGGACAACGAGCGTTCGTACCTGGAGCGGGTCACCTTGGACACCTAGGGCACGCGCCTTTCGGATCGGCCAATTCCATTGTCTTCCGGATCAATTCGCCCACGGCCTCGGATTCCACCAGGAAGCCGTCGTGCCCGTAGATGGAGTCGACAACATGCAGCCCGGTGCAACCCGGCAGCAGCTCGGCCAATTCCTCCTGCAAGCGCAACGGATAGAGCCGGTCGGAGGTGATGCCACCGACCACGACCGGCACCGGGCACCCGCGCAGCGCCGCGGCGACCCCGCCGCGGCCGCGGCCGACGTCGTGGCTGTTCAGCGTCTCGGTCAGGACCACGTAGCTGCCGGCGTCGAAGCGGGCCACCAGCTTGTCGCCCTGGTGTTCCAGGTAGCTCTGCACCGCGTAGCGGCCGCCGGTCGCCGGATCCTCGTCGCCCTGGCCGTCGTTGGCGAACCGGTTGTCCAGCTCGGTCTCGCCGCGGTAGGTCAGGTGCGCGAAGCGGCGGGCGATCTGCAGCCCGGCGTCCGGTGACGCGCCCGGTCTCGTAGTAGTCGCCGCCCTGCCAGTTCGGGTCGGCCTTGATGGCCGCGATCTGGGTGGTCTGCGTGCCGATCTGGTCGGCGGTGGCGCGCGCGCCGACGGCCAGCAGCAGCCCGGCCCGGACCCGGTCCGGGTGGCCGACGATCCACTCCAGGGCCCGTGCGCCGCCCATCGACCCGCCGACGACGGCGGCGACCTCGGTGATGCCCAGCGCGGCCAGCGCGGCGATGTCCGCCTCCACCTGGTCACGCACCGTATCAGCGGAAACCTTGAGCCCCAGGGCTTTCCGTCGCGGGCGCAGCGAGCTGGGGCCGGTGGAGCCGCGGCAGCCGCCGAGCACGTTGGTGGCCACCGCGCACCAGCGGTCGGTGTCGATCGGCGCGCCCGGCCCGGCCACCCCGTCCCACCAGCCGGGCGTGGGATGCCCGGGTCCGGCGGGCCCGGTGATGTGCGAGTCGCCGGTGAGCGCGTGCAGCACCACCACCACGTTGTCGCGCGCGGGCGACAGCTCGCCCCAGCGCTGCACGGCGATGCTGACATCGTCGATCACCGCGCCGTTCTCCAGCGTCAGTGGGCCGATGTCGACCAGGCCGACTTCGCCTTCGGCGGGCAGCGTCTGGGTGGGCACGTCGGAGATCGTCATGGCGGAGCTCCTCAGAGTCCCATACCGCCGCCACGGCTCTGCGGTGTCGCCGCTGAACTTGCGCGCCGCGGCGAAGCCGAGCTCCAGGTCGGCCAGGATGTCGTCGATGCCCTCGATGCCGACGGCCAGCCGCACCAGGCCCGGGCTGACGCCGGTCGGCAGCTGCTCCTCGGGGCTCAGCTGGGCGTGGGTGGTCGACGCCGGGTGGATCACCAGCGAGCGCACGTCGCCGATGTTGGCGACGTGGCTGTGCAGCTTCAGCGCGTTGACGAACGCCTTGCCCGCCTCGATGCCGCCGGCCAGCTCGAACGCAAGGACGGCTCCGGTCCCCTTGGGCGCCAACCGCTTTGCCCGCTCGTGCCACGGCGAGCTGGGCAGTCCCGCGTAGTTGACCGACAGCGACGCCGTCATGGGCTTCCAGGAACTCGGCCACCCGCTGCGCGTTGGCGACGTGGCGCTCCACCCGCAGGCTCAGCGTCTCCAGGCCCTGGGCCACCAGGAACGCGTTGAACGGCGAGGCCGCGGAACCGAAGTCGCGCAGCAGCTGCACGCGGGCCTTGAGCGCGTACGCCGGCGGTCCCAGCTCGGCGAACACCACGCCGTGGTAGCTGGGGTCGGGTGTGGTGAACCCGGGGAAGCGGCCCTGCGTCCAGTCGAAGGTGCCGCCGTCGACGATCACGCCGGCGATCGCGGAGCCGTGCCCGCCCAGGTACTTGGTGGCCGAGTGCACGACGATGTCGGCGCCCTGGGTGATCGGCTGGATCAGATACGGCGTGGCGATGGTGTTGTCGACGATCAGCGGCACGCCGTTGCGTGCGCGACCTCGGAGACCCCGGGGGTGTCCAGGATGTCGATCTGCGGGTTGGAGATGGTCTCGGCGAAGAACGCCTTGGTGTTCGGGCGCACCGCGGCCTGCCAGGAGTCCAGGTCGTCGGGATCCTCGACGAAGCTGACCTCGATGCCGAGCTTGGCCAGCGAATAGTGGAACAGGTTGTAGGTGCCGCCGTACAGCCGCGGGCTGGACACGATGTGGTCGCCCGCGCCGGCCAGGTTCAGGATGGCGAACGTCTCCGCGGCCTGCCCGGAGGACAGGAACAGCGCGGCCACCCCGCCCTCGAGCGCGGCGATGCGCTGCTCGACGACGTCGGTGGTCGGGTTGCCGATCCGGGTGTAGATGTTGCCCGGCACCTCCAGCCCGAACAGCGCCGCGGCGTGCGCGGTGTCGTTGAAGGTGTAGGAGGTGGTCTGGTAGATCGGCAGCGCACGCGCGTTGGTGGCCGAGTCGGGACTCTGGCCGGCGTGGATCTGCTTGGTTTCGAACGACCAATGCGCGGTCGGATCGGTGTCGGTGGCGTTCTCTGGGTTTCCTGGGTTTTCTGTGCTCACGTGCGTTGCTTTCTGCTGGAAGTGGGCGAATCGGGCATCGGGTACCGGCAACCGGACGTCACCACAGGTGACGTCGGCCGGTGGCGGCGATTAGCAACGGCACACGAGGCGACGCGAAGGGGCTTGACTAATGCGCATCACGATTCCCTGTCTACTCAGGGGCCCGTCACGGCGGACCCGCGCTTGCCGCGTAGCCGGTGTGGCTACTCAACCTGGTCATCACCCGGGGCACCCCACCGCGGTTGGAGGGTTGCCGGCCAGCAAGCCGGGGCTTGACGCTGGCGCTCATGACCGCCTTGAAGCCTATCGCATCCCGCCGACTCCATGCCAACAGACCGGTATGGCGGGGTGACGGCTGCTTGTACTCTGGCCTCAGGGGCAATCGCTTGCCCAAGCCCGCAGGTGCTGGAGGACTCGGTCTCAAGATGTCCAATCAACGCAAGATCAAGGTCAAGGGCCCGGTAGTAGAGCTCGACGGTGACGAGATGACGCGCGTCATCTGGAAGCTCATCAAGGAGAGCTGATCCTTCCGCATCTGGACATCAACCTGGACTACTACGACCTGGGCATCGAGCACCGCGACCGCACCGACGACCAGGTGACCATCGACGCCGCCTATGCCATCAAGAAGCACGGCGTGGGCGTCAAGTGCGCGACGATCACCCCCGACGAGGCCCGCGTCCAGGAGTTCAACCTCAAGAAGATGTGGCTGTCGCCCAACGGAACTATCCGAAACATCCTGGGCGGCACTATTTTCCGCGAGCCGATCGTGATCTCGAATGTGCCGCGGCTGGTTCCGGGCTGGACCAAGCCAATCGTCATCGGCCGTCACGCTTTCGGTGATCAGTACCGGGCGACCAACTTCAAGGTGGACCAGCCGGGCACCGTCTCGATAACTTTCACTCCGGCCGACGGCAGCGAGCCGATCGTGCACGAGATGGTATCCATCCCCGAGGACGGCGGCGTCGTGATGGGGATGTACAACTTCAAGGACTCCATCCGCGACTTCGCCCGCGCATCGTTCGCCTACGGCCTGAACGCCAAATGGCCGGTGTATCTGTCGACGAAGAACACCATCCTCAAGTCCTACGACGGCATGTTCAAAGACGAGTTCCAGCGCATCTACGACGAGGAATTCAAGGACAAGTTCGAAGCCGAGGGGCTGACCTACGAGCACCGGCTGATCGACGACATGGTGGCCGCCTGCCTGAAGTGGGAGGGCGGCTACGTGTGGGCCTGCAAGAACTACGACGGTGACGTCCAGTCCGACCTCGTCGCGCAGGGCTACGGCTCACTGGGGCTGATGACGTCGGTGCTGATGTCGGCCGACGGCAAGACCGTCGAGGCCGAAGCCGCGCACGGCACCGTCACCCGCCACTACCGGCAGTATCAGGCCGGCAAGCCGACGTCGACCAACCCGATCGCGTCGATCTTCGCCTGGACCCGCGGGCTGGCAGCATCGCGGCAAACTGGACGACACCCCCGAGGTGATCGAGTTCGCCCAAACGCTGGAGCGCGTCGTCATCGAAACCGTCGAGGGCGGGAAGATGACCAAGGACCTCGCCTTGCTCATCGGTCCTGATCAGAAGTGGCAGCAGAGCGAGGAATTCATCCACTCGATCGCCGACAACCTGGAGAAGGCGCTGGTCAACTAGCCGGTGGTGCGACGGCCCGGAGCGGCGGGGCTGCACTGCTCGATGAAGTCGTCGATGACCTCGGTGATGCGTCCGGGCGCCTCGAACATCGGCACGTGTCCCACGCCGTCGAGCACGGTGAGCTGATGCTCGTCCGGCAGGTGGGTGGTGAAATGCTTGGTGAACCGGGGTGCGGGGATGACCCGATCCTTGGTGCACATCACCAGGTGCGCCGGGACGGCGTTTTGCGCAAGCTCTCGCAGACCGTGCAGCAGCAGCGCCTTGACCAGCAGCTGGAAGTAGGCGGGGCAGTGCGCGACGTCGTCGAGGATGACGCTCAGTTCGCGCTCGCTGACCCCGTCCGGCGATGCGCTGATCGCATAGGTGGCCAACTGGCGGCTGAACGGCAGGTGCAATACCCGCGGCCCGAACAACCACGTGAGCAGCAGCAACGGAATGGCGATCAGGAACTTGCCGATGACCTCGAACTTGACCGGGCTCCACCGCGTCCAGCCGCCCGCGGGGGCGATGCCGGTGACGCTGCGGGCCCGTCCGCGTGCCGCGAGCTCGAAGGCGACCCAACCGCCGAGCGAGTTGCCGACGATGTGGGCGGTTTCCCAGCCCAGCTCATCCATCTGGCGCTCGACGTGATCGGCCAGCACCGCGGAGGACAGGAACCAGGTGCCGGCGGACGGTCCGCCGTTGTGGCCGGCCATCGTCGGCGCGAATACCTCGTAGCGGCCGGTGTCGGCCAATTGCCGGGCCACCGTCTCCCATACCGCCTGGGACAGCAGGAAGGGGTGCAGCAGCAGCACGGGCTCTCCTGAACCGAGGTGGATGGGCGAGCGAGTGATCATGGATTCGACATTACTAGGTGATACCGCCGGTACCGCAAGAAACATGCCAGGCGGTAGGCGTGAAACACCGGCGACTTCGCGTGAAAAGATCTGTGCATCATGAGCACCGCTACCGGATCCCGCCGGATTTTCTCCGGCGTGCAGCCCACCTCTGACTCGCTTCACCTCGGCAACGCGCTGGGCGCGGTCACCCAATGGGTCGCGCTGCAGGATGACTACGACGCCTTCTTCTGCGTGGTCGACCTGCACGCCATCACCGTCCCGCAGGATCCCGCGGCGCTGCGGCGACCGCACCCTGGTCACCGCCGCGCAGTACCTGGCGCTGGGCATCGATCCGGCCCGCACCACCGTCTTCGTGCAGAGCCACGTGCCCGCGCACACCCAATTGGCGTGGGTGCTGGGCTGCTTCACCGGCTTCGGCCAGGCGTCGCGGATGACGCAGTTCAAAGACAAGTCGACGCGACAGGGCAGCGACGCCACCACCGTCGGCCTGTTCACCTATCCGGTGTTGCAGGCCGCCGACGTGCTGGCCTACGACACCGACCTGGTGCCGGTGGGGGAGGACCAGCGGCAACACCTGGAACTGGCGCGCGACGTCGCGCAGCGGTTCAACAGCCGCTTCCCGGACACCTTCGTGGTGCCCGACGTCCTGATTCCGAAGGTCACCGCCAAGATCTACGACCTGGCCGACCCGACCGTCGAAGATGAGCAAGTCGGCGGCCACCGATGCCGGGCTGATCAACCTGCTCGACGATCCGGCGTTGTCCGCCAAGAAGATTCGCTCGGCGGTCACCGACAGCGAGCGCGAGATCCGGTTCGACCCGGACGCCAAGCCGGGTGTGTCGAACCTGCTGAGCATCCAGTCGGCGGTCACCGGCGCCGGCATCGACAAGCTGGTCGACGGGCTACGCCGGGCGCGGCTACGGCGACCTGAAGAAGGACACCGCCGAGGCCGTCGTCGAATTCGTCACGCCGATCAAGGCCCGGGTCGACGAATTGATGGCCGACCCCACCGAATTGGAGTCGGTGCTGGCCGCCGGCGCCGCAGCGCGCCGACGAGGTGGCCGGCAAAACGCTGCGGCGGGTCTACGATCGGCTGGGGTTCCTTCCGCAACGCGGGTAGCGCGCTTCGCCGATGAGCAGTAGGCGGGTTTACCATCGGCTGGTATTCCATCCGCACCCAGACAGGCCGGGGGTAGCCGGTTTGACTATGAGCCAGCCGGCCAAGCCCGGGTTCTTGGATCGGCTGCGGGCCAGGTACGGGTGGTTGGACCACGTCGTGCGCGCCTATCAGCGGTTCAAGAATGCAATGGCGGTTTCTCGCCGCGGGCTTGACCTACTACACGATATTTCGCGTTATTTCCCTTGCTGATGGTTGGTTTCGCGCGGTGGGGTTCGTGCTGTCGCGCCGCCCGGAGCTGATGGACGAGATCGACAACCACATCCGGGCCGCGGTGCCCAGTGATTTAGGGAACCAGCTGATCGAGTTGATGAATTCGGCGATCGGGCGCGCACGTCCGTCGGTGTTATCGGTCTGATCACTGCGGCCTGGGCGGGTCTGAACTGGATGTCACACCTGCGGGCGGCGCTGACCGAGATGTGGTGGCAGCAGCAATTCGACTCGCGGGGTTACGTGCGTACCAAGCTGTCCGATCTGTTCGCGATGCTGGGGACCTTCGTGGTGATGTTGGCGACGGTGGCTCTTAGCGCATTGAGTCACGGCGCGGCGATCGACGCGGCGCTGAGATGGCTTGGAGTACCCGAGCTTTCGATCTTCGACTGGCTCATTCGAGGTGTCTCGGTTTTGATGTCGTTGCTGGTGTCGTGGTTGCTGTTCACCTGGATGATCGCGCGGATGCCGCGGAAGGGGGTCAGCCTCGTTCAATCGATGAGGGCCGGGCTGTTGGCGGCGATCGGTTACGAGCTGTTCAAACAGGTCGCGTCGATCTATTTGCAGGTCGTGCTGGGCAGCCCGGCGGGGGCCACGTTCGGGCCGGTGTTGGGCTTGATGGTGTTCGCCTATGTCACCTCGTATCTGGTGCTGTTCTGCACCGCATGGGCGGCGACGGCAGTGCAGGACCCGCGCGAGGAGCTCGTCGAACCGCCCGCTCCCGCGATCATCGCCCCGCGGGTCCAGCTGGACGAGGGGCTGAAGGCGCGGCAGGCGCTGGCCGCGCTGGCGGTTGGAGCCGTTGGCGCGCTGACGTTTTCGCGATTGACGCAGGGGCGCCGTTAGCCGCTCGGCTTATCCGGGGCTTATCCGTGGTGCCGCTGCTGCCGGCGTTCGTGGCGATGCCTCCGATGCCTCTGATGCCGCCGACGCCGCCGACCCCGCCGACTCCGCCGAAGCCGGCGGAGCCGGTGAGGCTGATATTGCCGCCGCCGCCAACGCTGCCGGCCCCGCCCGCCCCGCCCGCACCGGCGAGTGCGCCGGTCAGGCTGGAGCCGCTGAAGATTGCGTTGCCCGCCTTACCGCCGGTGCCGCCTGCGCCGCCGTCGGTGCCGTTGCCGCCGGTGATGCTTCCGCCGCTGCCGGACACGGAGCCAGTGCCGCCCGTCCCGCCGGCGCCGCCGGCGCCGCCGTTACCGCTGGCCCCTAACGCCGCGCCGTTGGTGAGAAAGCCGGTAGTCAAGGAAGGTTGAACCGTATGGCGCGCACCCAACCCGGTCGAGCGCGACTATTTCCTCGTCGGTGGTATCCGCGGGTAGTTAGGTCACACCGACGAACCCCGAGCCCAGTTGCGCCAGCGCGTCCCGCAGATAGGTCTGGTCGAAAGCTTGAAACGAAACGCTGACCACGGCGCGACCGGTGACACGCAACGGGTTGACCCGGTCCCGGTAGTCCGCTGTGGTGAACGGGTCGGGGAAGTAGCCGTTGTTGGCCACCGGTGGGAAACGCGGGTCGATGATGTGGAAATGCACGTCGAACATCTCCGGCGCGCTGACGCTTACGGAGTTATCCGTTCTGGTTGTTCGGGTGTCGGTTACGTAGCCTCTCCGCGAAACCGAATCGGGGCCGAGGCTGGGCCAGTGTAGTCGGGACGGCGACGACAGCTTTGCTCGACGCCAGTGAGGGGCCACCGCCGAACCCCACCCGCCAATCGCCGTGCATCGACGACATCGTGGGCTCCGGAGTACCTAGTGCCGCGTGTCTGAAGTGATTTTACAGTGCTGGTTTGGGACAATTATGCATGCGAATTGCTCCGCTGGGGTTGCGGGACGGTGACCGGGAGACGTTGGTGTCGTTGACGCGGTCCTCGATAGTGATGGCGGGGTCTGCTCAGCGGGCGCGGATTGTGTTGCTCGCCGCCGATGGGGTGTCGAACACCGAGATCGCCTCTCGCACAGGGGTGTCCCGTCCGACGGTGATCGCGTGGCGGGCACGCTACGAGGAGTCCGGGATCGGTGGGCTGGTCGACCGGCCCCGCTCGGGTCGTCCACGTCGGCTCGATCACGGGGACATCGTGTCGGCGACGCTGAAGCCGCCTCCAGCGAAACTCGCTGTTACGCATTGGAGTTCCCGGTAGCCAAGGCGTGGCGTGAGTACGGAATACAGCCGTGGCGAGCCGAGACGTTCAAATTCTCCACCGACCCCGAACTGGTCGCCAAGGTCGCCGACGTCGTGGGCTTGTATCTGGACCCGCCCGAGAACGCGGTGGTGTTGTGCGTCGATGAGAAAAGCCAGATCCAGGCGCTGGATCGCACCCAGCCGATGTTGCCGATGCAGCCTGGCCTGCCCGAGCGGCGCACCCATGACTACGTCCGCCACGGCACGACCACCTGTTTGCGGCGCTGGATATCGCGACCGGCCAAGTCATCGGCGTCTGCAGAACCGCCACCGCCATCAGGAATTCTTGCAGTTTCTCAAACACGTTGCGCGCACCTACCCCGACCAGCCGCTGCATCTGGTGATGGACAACTACGCCGCCCATAAACGCGTCGAGATCCGCGACTGGCTAGCCGCCAACCCACGCATCCACGTCCACTTCACCCCGACCTCAGCCTCCTGGCTCAACCTCGTCGAGGTCTGGTTCGGCATCATCGAACGGCAAGCGATCCACCGTGGAACCTTCGGAAACGTCCGCGAACTGACCACTGCCATCAAGAAGTTCATCGCGGGCTGGAACGGCCGGGCCCACCCGTTCGTCTGGACCAAACAGCAGACCAAATCCTCAAGAAAGCAAACCGTCAACCAACTTCAAACACGGACCACTAGGGCCGAAACCCGGAGAAATCCAGAACGGAGCGCCGAGCGGTACGCCGAGCGCGATTTGGATTTGGGTGAATTCGACAATTTGATTCACCGCATTTGTTAGGCGACGCAGCGACCGGCCGCCGGGGTGACGTTCGCCCCCGCCCACTGCCGAACTAACTCCGGTTAATCGGTAGCTTCCGACGTCACGAACTCTCGCGCTGGCCGCGCTCGCAAACGAACATTGTTGCCTTCCCGGCTATATCGATTAGCCGGTGACGGTGACGGTGACGGTGCCGTCGCCGTCGAGCTAATCTCGCCCGCCCCGGAAATGGTGGCCGGGCTGCCGGCGAACGTCGACGTTGCACACGCCCGCGCCAGGACGGACACGCGTGGATGCGCCGAGCCAAGCGACCTCGGACCGGTCGATAGTGCAGCACGCCGGCACACCCGGTCGGCTCAGCCGTCGTTGCCGTTGCTGCCGGTGCCGCCGGTGTTGCCGGCGGTGCCGTCGGGCCCGGTGCCGCCGCCGCCGCTGGTGGCGCCGCCTTGGCCGCCGGAGCCGCCGCTGCCAGCGGTGCCACCGATGCCGCCGGTCCCGACGGGCGTGCCTGTGCCGCCGTTGCCACCGTCGCCGCCGGTGCCGCCGTCGCCGCCGGTGCCACCGGCGGCGTAGGAGCTGCCGACGCTGAGGCCTAGACCGCCGGTGCCACCGACGCCGCCGGCACCGCCGCCACCACCGGACCCGCCTGCGCCGCCGCCGGTCGCGTTGCCCGCATCGCCGCCGGTGCCGCCGCCGCCGCCGACACCGCCGGTGCCGCCGGTGAATTGGCCGGCGCTGCTGAAGTTGATGGCCCAACCGCCCTCGCCGCCGCCCCCGCCGGTGCCGCCGGTGCCGCCGCTGCCCGCGGCGCCGCCGTCGGATGCATCGCCGCCGGCCCCACCGGAGCCGCCGACCCCACCGGCGCTGCCGACGGCGCCGTCACTGGCGGTGGAGAAGGAGGTGCCGCCTTCACCGCCCCCGCCGCCCTGGCTGCCGTTGCCGCCGGTTCCGCCGGCGCCGCCGCCGGTGGCCGCACCGCCCTTGCCGCCGTTGCCGCCGCTGCCGCCGGTGCCGCCTGCGACGGTGTCGCCGTTGTTGTCGCTGGCGCCGCCGCCGCCCTGGCCGCCGGTCCCGCCGGCAGCCGCCGGTGCCGGCGTTACCGCCGTCGGTGCCGCCGGCGCCGCCGTTGCCGCCGTTGCCGCCGTTGCCGCCGTTGCCGCCGACGATCGCCGGGATACGGCTGCTGCCGCCGCCGCCGCCGCCGCCGCCGTTGCCGCCGTTGCCGCCGTCGCCGGCGTCGCCACCGTTAATGCCGCCAACGCCGGCGCCGCCGGCGCCGCCGTTGCCGCCGTCGCCGCCATTGCCGCCGGCGAAGTTGTCGCCGCCGGTCAGGTTGCTGGCGTCGGCGCCGTTGGTGCCGGCGCCGCCGGTGCCGCCGTTGGCGCCGGCGCCGCCGGTGCCGCCGCTGCCAGCCGCACCGGCGCCGTTGCCGGCCGCCCCGGCCGCGCCGCCGTTGCCGCCGTTGCCGCCGTTGCCGCCGCTGCCACCGGCGGCCGTGCCCAGCCGTGAGCGAGGCCGCCGTCGCCGCCGTTGCCGCCGCGCCGCCGTTGCCGCCGTTGCCGCCGGTGCCGTTGGTGCTGCCGGTGCCGGCGAAGCCGCCTGTGCCGCCGCGCCGCGCCGCGCCGCCGGCGCCGCCATCGCCGCCGTTGCCGACGTAGGTGGCGCTGCCGCCGTCGCCGCCGGCGCCGCCGGCACCGCCCGGCACCACCGGTGCCGCCGGTGCCGCCGCTGCCGTCGGTGCCGCCGCCGTTGCCGCCGACGCCTCCGGCCCCGGCGTTGCCGCCCGCGCCGCCGTTGCCGATACCCGCTGCGGCACCGCCGGTGCCGCCGTTGCCGCCTTGGCCGCCGGTGCCGCCTGCGCCGCCGTTGTGGTGACCGATGCCGGTGTAGGTGCCGCCCGCCCCGCCGGTGCCGCCGGCGCCGCCGGTGCCGCCGTCGCCGGCGGTGCCGCCCTGGGCTACCGCCGCCGCCGGTGCCGCCGGCGCCGCCCGCACCGGCGTTACCGCCGGCGCCGCCGTCGGCGACCGCGGAGTCGTTGCCGCTGCCTCCGTTGCCGCCAGTGCCGCCGTTACCGCCGGCGCCGCCGTTGCCGTTGGTACCGCCGTCGGTTCCGTTCCGGCGTTGCCGGCGTTGCCGCCCGCGCCGCCGTTGCCGCCGTTGCCGCCGGCGCCGACCGTGGAGTCGCTGCCGTTGCCGCCGTTGCCGCCGGCCCCACCGGTGCCGCCGGCGCCGCCGCTGCCGCCGCCGACACCGCCGACGCCGGCGCCGCCGTCGCCGCCGTTGCCGCCGTTGCCGCCGGCGAAACCGCCGGTGCCGGCGCCGCCGTCGTCACCGGCTCCGCCGTTGCCGCCGGTGCCGCCATTGCCGCCGGTGCCCGCCGCGCCCGCGCTGCCGGCGGTGCCCGGGCCGACGCCGGCCGACCCACCGCTGCCGGCGGCACCGCCGGCACCGCCGGCGCCGCCGTCATAACCGACGCGGCCTAGGCCAACCCCGGTACCGCCGTTGCCGCCGTTGCCGCCGACGCCGCCGACGCCGCCCTGGCCGCCGTTGCCGTTGGTGGCGAGGCGGGACGCCGTAGCCGCCCTGGCCGCCCGTGCCCCCTTTGCCGCCGGCGCCGCCGTTGCCGCCGTTGTTGCCATCGCTTGATGTGCCGCCGTTGCCGCCGGTGCCGCCGGCTCCGGCGTCGCCGCCGTTGCCAGCGGTGCCGCCGAGGCCGTCGGTGCCGCCGCCGTTGCCGCCGGTGCCGCCCACGCCCCCGTCGCCGGCGTTGCCGGCGTTGCCGCCACCGGCTGCGGTGCCGCCGGTGCCGCCATTGCCGCCGTGGCCGCCGGTGCCGCCGGTGCCGCCATTGGCGCCGGCGGTGGTGCCGCCGCTGCCGGCGTCGCCGCCTTTGCCACCGGCGCCGCCGTCGCCGGCAGCACCGCCGGTACCGCCAGCGGTCGCGGCGCCGCCATTGCCGCCATTGCCGCCTTGGCCGCCGGCGCCGGCACTGGTGCCGTCGCCGGTGTTGTCGTTGCCGTTACCGCCGTTACCGCCCTTACCGCCCTGGCCGCCGTCGCCGGCCTGGCCGCCGATGCTGGTGCCGCCGTTGCCGGCGGCGCCGCCGGCGCCGCCGGTGTATCCGTCGGTGGTCGCGTTCCCGCCGCCGCCGGTACCGCCGTTGCCGCCGTTGCCGCCGCCGCCGCCCTGGCCCGCCGTGCCAGCGGTGCCGGCCACGCCCGCACCGGTGCCTGCCGCTCCGCCAGCGCCTGCAGCGCCGCCGGTACCGCCGGCGCCGCCGGTACCGCCGGCGCCGCCGGCGCCGCCGGCGCTGTTATTGCCATCGGCGCCGGATGCGCCGATGCCACCCGAGCCGCCGTAGCCGCCAGCACCGCCGTTGCCGTTGGTGCCGCCGATGCCGGCCGAGCCGCCCGTTGCCGCCGGTGCCGCCGTGGCCGCCGCTAAATCCGTTGTCGCCGGCCGTTGTTGCGTTGAAGCCGTTGCCGCCGGAACCCCCTTGGCCGCCGTTTCCGCCGATGCCCGCGTTGGCGGTGCCGGCGCCAGCCGTGCCCCCGGCGCCCGCGTTGCCGCCGTTGCCGCCGGTTCCGCCGTCAGTGCCGTCGCTGTTCACGCCCGTGACGCCGTTGCCGCCGGCTCCGCCGTTGCCGCCGTTGCCGCCGGTGCCGCCGACGTGGGCGCCGGAGCCGGTGTAATTGCCGCCGCTGCCGCCTGCGCCTCCGGCCCCACCGTTGCCGGCGTTGCCGGCGGTGCCGCCGTCGGATCCCGAGCCACCGGAGCCGCCGTGGCCGCCGTCGCCGCCAGTGCCACCGACGCCGCCGTCAGCGACCGCGGTGTCGGTGGCGTTGCCGCCAGTCCCACCGGTCGCCGCCGCCGCCGCCGTTGCCGCCGTCGCCACCGCCCACGCCGCCGATGCCGCTGCCGCCGCTGCCGCCGGTACCGCCGGCGCCGCCTGCATAGGCCGTGCCGCCGGCGGTGCCGCTCACACCGTTGCCGCCGTTGCCGCCGTCGCCGCCGTCGCCGCCGTCGCCGGCGCTGCCGTTGGCGCCCGAGCTTCCTCCGGGGTTGCTGCCGCCGGTGCCGGCCAGCCCGCCGGCGCCAGCGGTACCGCCGGTGCCGCCGGTGCCGCCGGTGCCGCCGTTGGTGGCCACACCCGTGCCGCCGTTGCCGCCGATGCCGCCGTTGCCGCCGGTGCCGCCGGCGCCGCCGTCGCCGTTGAAGCCGTCGCCGCCCTGGTTGCCGAGACCGCCGGCGCCGCCCCTGCCGCCGTTGCCACCGCTAAATCCGGTGCCGCCGGCGGTGGTACTCGCCCCGCCGGCCCCGCCGCTGCCGCCGTCGCCGCCCTGGCCGCCGTTGCCCGCGGTGCCTGCGGTGCCACCCGCCGCGCCCGCACCACTGCCGGCGCCCGCGCCCGCGGCCGCGGTCCCGCCGGTCCCGCCGTTGCCGCCGTTGCCGCCGCCGGTGCCCGCACCCGCGCCGCCGTCGCCGCCGTCGCCGGCGCCGCCGCCGCTGGCGCCGTTGCCGCCGTTGCCGTTGGTGCCGCCGGTGCCGCCGTTGCCGCCGCCGCCGCCGGCGCCCGCGTACCCGCCGTTGCCGCCGTTGCCGCCGTTGCCGCCATTGATTCCGGTTCCGCCGGTCCCGCCGTTGCCGCCCGCGCCGGCGGCGCCGCCGTTGCCGCCGTTGGTGCCGGCTCCGCCGCTGCTACTGCCGTTGCCGCCGGCGCCGCCATGCCCGCCGACGCCGCCGTCGCCGGCGCTGGCAGTCCCGTTGTTGCCGCCACTGCCGCCGTCGCCTGCGATGCCGCCCGCGCCGCCAGTGCCCCCGTTGGCGCCGTTGCCGGTGACGCCGCCGTTAAAGAAGCCGGCGGAGCCGCCCGCGCCGCCGGCACCGCCGTTGCCGCCGGTGCCGCCATTGCCGCCGCCGGTTGCGACGCCGCCGGCGCCGCCGCTGCCGCCGGCGCCCGCATTGCCGCCGGCGCCGGAGTTCTCGCCCTGCTCCAAGGCGTTCGCGCCGCCACCGCCATTGCCGCCGGCCCCACCGGTGCCGCCCGTGCCGCCGGAACCGCCCTCGATTGCGTTGCCGCCGTTGCCACCGGCCCCACCAATTCCGGCGTTGCCGCCGGTACTGCCGTCGTTTCCGCCGCCGCCTGCCCCGCCGGTCCCGCCGGTGCCGCCCGTGCCGCCGGAACCACCGTGAGTGCCGTTGACGCCGGCCCCGCCGGCGCCGGCTTCACCGCCCTTGCCACCCGCAAAACCGTCGGTGCCGTTGGCGTCGCCGGTGCTTTGGGTGCCGTTGGCCCCGCTCCCGCCGGTGCCGCCGGTGCCGCCGCCGCCGCCGTAGCCCGCGGCGCCCGCGTTGCCCGCCGTCCCGACACCGGTGCCGGCACTGCCGCCGGCCCCCGCGGCGCCGCCCGTGCCGCCGGTGCCGCCGGTCCCGCCCGCGCTATCGGCGCCCGTGGTGCCGCCGCCGCCCTGGCCGCCTTTGCCGCCGCTGCCCCCGGTGCCGCCATCACCGTTGGTGCCGCCGGCACCGGCCGATCCGCCGTTGCCGCCGGTGCCGCCGGCACCGCCGGCAAAGCCGGTCCCGCCGGTCGACGTCGCGGCAGCCGCGTTGGCGCCGGTCCCGCCGGTGCCGCCGGTGCCGCCGGTGCCCGCATTGCCCGTGCTGCCCGCCGTGCCCGCGCCGGTGCCGGCCGTACCGCCGGCGCCGGCGTTGCCGCCGTTGCCGCCGGCCCCGCCCGCCCCGCCGTTGGTACCCGTGTTGTACAGCGATGCATTGCCGCCGGTGCCGCCGGCACCGCCGTGGCCGCTGGTTCCACCGCTGCCATTGGTACCCCCCGCACCGGAGGAGCCACCGTGGCCGCCGTCACCGCCGACGCCCCCGACCCCGCCGGCACCGGCGGCGGAGTTGTTGCCGCCATTTGCGCCGCCGGCGCCGCCGGCGCCGCCGGTACCGCCTGTGCCGCCGTTAAAGGCTGTGCCGCTGACCGACGAAGCACCCGTGCCGCCGGTACCGCCGGCGCCGCCGGTACCGCCGGTACCGCCGGCACCGTAGGTGCCTGCTCCGCCAGAATTTTGGCCAGGTTGACCCCCGTCGCCGCCGGTGCCGCCGGCGCCGCCGGTGCCGCCGGCGCTCGCCGGCGCTGGTCGCGCCCGTGCTGCCGTTGCCGCCGGTACCGCCTTGGCCGCCTTGGCCGCCGGCGCCGCCGTCGCCGTTGGTGCCAGAGCCGCCACCACTGCCGCCGCCCCAGCCGCCACTGCCACCGGTCCCGCCAGTAAAGCCGGTGCCGCCGGCCGTGGTGGCGTTGGCGCCTTGCCCGCCGCCACCGCCCGCACCCGCGTTGCCGCCGTTGCCGTCGGTGCCCCCCGTGCCGGCAGCGCCGGCACCGCTGCCCTTGAGCGCCACCGCCGCCCCCGTTGCCGCCGTTGCCGCCGGTGCCGCCGGCGCCGCCGGCGCTGTTCACCCCGGTGGCACCGGTGCTGCCGGTGGCTCCGTTGCCGCCGCTACCGCCATGGCCGCCGTTGCCGTTGGTGCCGCCGGAACCGGCCGAGCCGCCGTTGCCCCCGGTGCCGCCGGTGCCGCCGTCACCGGATCTGCTGCCCGTGGTGGTCGTCGCACCGTCGCCCGCCGTTGCCGGCGTCCCCGCCGTTGCCGCCGGTACCCGCGTTGCCCGCAGTGCCCGCGCCGCCGACACCGCTGCCGGCGGCGCCGCCCGCACCCGCGTTGCCGCCGTTGCCGCCGGTGCCGCCGCCCCCGCCGGCGCCGCTGCCGCCGTCGTTCACGCCGGCAAAGCCGGTGGCCCCGGTGCCGCCGCCCGCGCCGTTGCCGCCTTGGCCGCCGTTGCCGTTGGTACCGCCGACACCGGCCGACGCCGCCGGCCCCGCCCTGGCCGCCGGTGCCGCCGGCAAAGCCGCTGCCGCCGGTCGTGGTGGCGTTCGCGCCCGACCCTCCGGCACCGCCGGTGCCGCCGTTGCCGCCGGTGCCCGCGTTGCCCGCGGTGCCCGCGGTGCCGGCACCGCCGCCGGCCGCGCCGCCGTCACCCGCGTTGCCCCCCGCCCCGCCGCCGCCGCCGCTGCCGCCGTTGCTGCTCGAAGCCGCGGCACCGGTGCCGCCGGTGCCGCCGGTGGCCGCCGTTGCCGCCGAGGCCGCCATTGCCGTTGGTGCCGCCGGTCCCGGCGGAGCCGCCGGCCCCGCCCTGGCCGCCGGCGCCGCCGGCAAAGCCGCTGCCGCCGGTCGTGGCGGCGTTCGCGCGCCGACCCTCCGGCACCGCCGGTGCCGCCCTTGCCGCCGGTGCCCGCGTTGCCCGCGGTGCCCGCGGTGCCGGCACCGCCGCCGGCCGCGCCGCCGGCACCCGCGTCGCCCCCCGCCCCGCCGCCGCCGCCGCTGCCGCCGTTGCTGCTCGAAGCCGCGGCACCGGTGCCGCCGGTGCCGCCGGTGCCGCCGTTGCCGCCGAGGCCGCCGTTGCCGTTGGTGCCGCCGGTCCCGGCGGAGCCGCCGGCCCCGCCCTGCGCCGCCGGCGCCGCCGGCAAAGCCGCTGCCGCCGGTCGCTGGCGGCGTTCGCGCGCCGACCCGCCGGCCCCGCCGGTGCCGCCGTTGCCGCCGGTGCCCGCGTTGCCCGCGGTGCCCGCGGTGCCGGCACCGCCGCCGGCCGCGCCGCCGGTACCCGCGTTGCCGCCGCGCCGCCGCCGCCGCCGCCGCTGCCGCCGTTGCTGCTCGAAGCCGCGGCACCGGTGCCGCCGGTGCCGCCCTCGCCGCCGTTGCCGCCGAGGCCGCCATTGCCGTTGGTGCCGCCAGCAGCTGCCGAGCCCCCCTGGCCGCCGCTGCCGCCGGCCCCGCCGTTAAAGCCGGTGCCCCCGGCTGTGGCGTTGCTGTCGCCGGCCCCGCCGGCCCCGCCTTGGCCGCCGCTGCCGCCGGTGCCCGCGTGGCCCGCGCTGCCCCGCGGTGCCTCCGGCTGCGCCGCCGGCTCCGGCGTTGCCGCCGGCCCCGCCGCTTCCGCCGGCCGCCGCCGTTCGTGGCGTGGCCCACACCGGTGCCGCCGCCTCCGCCGGTGCCACCCTGGCCGCCCGCACCGCCGAACGCCGCCGCTGCCGCCGGTGCCGCCGGTCAGCGCGTGGTCTGCGCCGCCGGCCCCGCCGGCGCCGCCAGCACCACCGGCCATGCCGGTCCCGCCGGCCCCGCCACCGGCGTTGCCCGCGCTACCGGCCCCGCCGGCCCCGCCGGCCCCGCCGGCCCCGCCGGCCCCGGCGGTGCCGTTGTACAACTGCTCGCTGGCGCCGCCGTCGCCGCCGGCCCCGCCGGCCCCGCCGGCCTGCCCCGTCGCCCCGGCCGCCCCGTTCCCGCCGGCCCCGCCGGCCCCGCCGTGCGCGCCGCCCAGCAGCCCGCTGGCCCCGCCGGCCCCGCCGTTGCCGCCGTTCGCGCCGGCCGCAGTCGCGGACCCGCCCGCCCCGCCGTTACCGCCGGCGCCGAACAGGCCCGCCGCCCCGCCGGCCCCGCCGTCGCCGCCCGCCGCGCCGGACCCGCCGTTGCCGCCGTTGCCGTACAGCCACCCGCCGCCGCCGCCCGCCGCCCCGGTGCCCGCCGCCCCGTCGGCGCCGTTGCCCAACAGCGGACGCCCCGTCAGCAACTCGACCGGCTTGAAGACGGCCAAATCGTCCAGGCTCGCCAACGGCGAGGCGTTGGCGGCCTCGGTCGCGGCATACGCGGCCGCGCCGCCGCGCAACAGCTGCACAAACTGGTCATGAAACGCGGCCGCCTGCCGCGCTGAGCGCCTGAAATTGCTCGGCGTGCGTGCCGAACAGCGCCGCGATCGCCGCCGACACCTCGTCGCCGGCGGCGGCCGCAATCGTGGTCGTCCGGGTTGTCGCGGCCGCGTTGGCCGCCCTGATCGCCTCGCCGATCCCGGTGAGGTCCGACGACGCCGTGGCGAATGCCTCCGGTGCTGCGATCACATACGACGACATCGTCTGCTCCCATTCCGTCAGGCAGTTGAGCGCGAGATCCGAGAACGATCCCGAAACACAGCCGACTCTGGCGCGCACACCTTTGTGAAACCTTCATGGATCGGATGTCATTCAGACGCCCCACTGTGCCGAGACTGACGTGGGCAAACCCCAACCCGGGCCGAGTCCCCGTTAACGACGGCTGGCAGCAGTCGCAAGGGTGATCGGCGTGCTACCGACCGGTGACGCGGTAGAGGTTGCGGGCGTTGTGCGCGAGGACGGCCGGGACGTGCTCGGCGCCGACCGCGGTCGCGATGCGGTCGAGGTCGTTGTCGCGGAACGGGACCGCGGCGCGAGTGGAGGGGAGGTCGCTGCCGAAGATCAAGGCGGCGGGATTGATGCCCACGATCGTGCGCATCAACGCGTCGGGGTCGCCGACCTGGATGCGGCCGAACCCGGTTGCCTTGACCGCCATTCCGGATTCGACGAGCCGCAGCAACGCGCCGCTGCTGTCGTCGGACATCGCGAGGTGATCGACGCTGACCTGCGGCAGACTCGCCAGCGCGGGTTCCAGATCGGCCAGGTCGGCGGCGTCGACGTAGAACTCGGCATGCCAGCCGGCGACGTCGTGCACGCGGCGGGCCAGGGCATCGATGTCACCCACCGTTGCCGAGCCGCCGCGGTAGAGGTTGAACCGTATTGCGCGCACTCCGGCTCGGTCGAGCGCGAGAATCTCGTCGTCGGTGGTGTCGGCGGGTAGTTGGGTCACACCGACGAACCCCGGGCCCAGTTGTGCCAGCGCGTCGCGCAGGTAGGTCTGGTCGAAGGCCTGAAACGAACCGCTGACGACGGCGCCACCGGTGACGTGCAACGCGGCGGCCCGCGCACGGTAATCGGTGGCGGTGAACGGGTCGGGGAGGTAGCCGTTGTTGGCCACCAGCGGGAAGCGCGGGTCGATGATGTGGAAGTGCGCGTCGAACACCTCCGCGCTGACGCTCACGAGTTGTCCATTTTAGGGTCTGCGCCGGACCGCACCCGCCAACCGCCGCGGACCATGACGGCGCTGACCGCCAAGTCGTGGTCCAGCACCACAAGGTCGGCGTCATAGCCCGCCCGCAGGCTGCCCACACGCAAGAGCCCGAGTGCCCGCGCCGGCGTCGTCGAGGTCATCTGGACCGCCGCGACCAGTGCCGCATCGCGGTCCCCGCCGAGCCCGGCAACCATCCGGAAGAGCTGATCCACGGTGGCGGTGCTGCCGGCAATCGTCGAGGTCCCGCGCACCCGCGCCACCCCGGACACCACGTCGATCGGCACCGTGCCCAGTTGATAGGTGCCGTCGTCACAGCCGGCCGCGGAGATCGCATCGGTGACCAGAGCGACCCGGTGGGGACCCGCGGCCTCGATCACCGCGCGCACCACGGCGGGATGCACGTGCACGCCGTCGGCGATGAGCTCGACGGTCACCCGCGGGTCCTCCAGCAACGCCAAAGCGGGTCCGGGTTCGCGATGGTGCATCGGCGGCATCGCGTTGAACAGGTGGGTGCCGACCGTGGCGCCCAGGTCGACCGCTTGCCTTGCCTGCTCATACGTCGCTTCCGTATGTCCCACGGCGACAACGACTCCCGCGTCGAGAAAGCGCCGGATCGCCGCGTCGCATCCGGGCAGCTCGGGTGCCAGCGTGACCATCCTGATCGCGCCGCCAGCGGCGGCCAGCACGGCGTCGATCTCGGCGGGGTCCGGATGACGCATCCGCGTGGGGTCGTGCGCGCCGCACCGCGCCGAGCTCAGCCACGGCCCCTCCAGGTGGATGCCCGCGATGGTGCCCGGCTCGCCCGGACGGACGGCCTCGGCCAGCGCGCGCACGCCGGCGAGCAGTTCCTCGGGTGTGGCGGTGACCAGGCTGGCCAGGGTGGTGGTGGTGCCGTGCCGCAGGTGGAACTCCGCGGCTCCAGCCGCGTCGTCAGCGGTGTAAGAAGCCCCGCCGCCGCCGTGCACATGCATGTCGATAAACCCTGGTACCACAATGGAATCGGGGAATTCGACGTCAATAGGCCCGGGCGGCCGACCCGCGCCGCAATCGAGGATCTGCCGATCGGATGCCTGCAGCCACCCCGGACGGCAGATCCGTCCTTCTATCACCATGGTGCCCGCGCTGATCAGGGTCACAGCGTTTCCGTCACCTTGCGTAGCCCGCGCGGGTTGTCGGGGTCCTGGCCGCGGGCGATCGCCAGCTGTAGCGAGAGTTGTTGTAGCGGAAGAATTTCCAGCAATGGCGACAGCTCCTCGGGCACCCCGGCGGGTAGCGCGATCCGACCCGCCGGCCCCACCGGTACCTGGCCGGCGCCGACGACCACTACGTCGGCCCCTCGTTCGGCCAGCCGGGACAGCACCGGCAGCATCGCGTGCCCGCTGCGCCCTTCGGAGACGATGGCCAGCACCGGCACCTGCGCGTCCACCGTGGCAAGCGGGCCGTGCAGTAAGTCGGCACCCGAAAACGCCTGAGCGGAAAGGTAACACGTCTCCATGAGTTTCAGGGCGGCCTCGCACGCGGTCGGATAGGAGTAGCCGCGCCCGGTGATGATGAGCCGTTGAGCGAACCGATAGCGCCCCGCGATGCCGTCGACATCGCGGGACAGCACCCGTTCGCCCAGGTCGGGCAGGCGCATCGCGTCACGCCCGCCGCGCAACCCGAACAACAGATACAGCGCCAGCAGCTCGGCGGTGTACGACTTGGTGGCCGCGACCGATCGCTCCGTCCCGGCCAGCACGTCGACGTGGATCTCGGCGGCGGCGGCCAACTCCGAGCCCGGGTTGTTGGTCACCGCCAGGGTCAACGCCCCCTGCTCGCGGGCCACGTCGACCGATCGCACCAGATCGGGCGAGCCCCCGGATTGGCTCACCGCCACATACAGCACGCCGTCCAGCTTCGGGCGGGCCCCGTAGACCGTCATCGTCGACGGCGACACCAGGCCGGCCGGTAACCCGTGCACGATCTCGACCAGATATTTGCCATACAGCGCCGCGTGGTCGCTGCTGCCGCGAGCCACAAAGAGCACGAATCGCGGTGCAGCATCGGCGATCCGGGCCGTCGCCGCCGCGATCGGCGAGGCGCCCTCGGTCAGCAACCGGCGCCACACTTCGGGCTGCTCGGCGATCTCGGCGGCCATCAGCCGGCCCGGGGCGCTCATCATCGCCCGTCCGCCCCAACGGGCGTCTCGTCGGGCCAGCGGCCGCCGTTCTCCCAGAAGTGGCGGATTTCCTCCAGGTGGCGGCCCTTGGTCTCCGGCGCATACCGGTAGACAAAACCGAACGCCACCAACGCGAAACCCCCGAACACCGCGAAAGACCCTGCGCCGCCCAATGAATGCAGCATGGTCAAAAAGACCGCAGCGACGATCGCGTTGGCCACCAGGTTCGAGGTCAGCATGGCGCTCGACCCCATCGACCGCAGCCGAGTAGGGAAGGCCTCGCCGGCGTACACCCACACCAGCGAGCCGAACCCGAAGCTGAAGCCGATGATGAACAGCAGCACGCCGGCGAATCCGAACCCGAGCCCAGCGCCGCCGAAACCAACGGCGAACACCGCGATCAGCACGGCGTCGGCGGCGATCATCATGGCGATGCCGGACAACAGGATTGGGCGCCGGCCCACTCGATCGACCAGAACCAGTGCCGCACCGACCGCCGCCAAACCGGCCAACTGCACCAGTGCCGGCAGGCCCAGCAGCGCGAAATTGCCCGCGAAACCCATGGCCTCGAACAGCCTCGGGCTGTAGTAGACGATCGCGTTGATGCCGGTGATCTGGATGAGGAAGCCGAGGGTGATCACAAAGGCGGTGGCGCGCAGATAAGGCCGGTGCAGCATCTCGGACAGCGGTCCGCCTTCATCTTCGCTCAACGCGCGGGTGATCTCGCCCAGCTCAGCCTCGACAGATGCGGCGTTGGGCTCTACTCGCGCCAGCGCCCGCCGGGCATCGTCGACACGGGCCTTGAGCAGATACCAGCGAGCGGTGTCGGGCATGCGCAGCAATATCGGCAGCAGCAGCGCCGCGGGCACCGCGGCCAGCCCGAGCATCAACCGCCAGTCGTGGGTACCGGCCAGCAGGTAACCGACCAGGTAGCCCAGGATGATGCCGCTGACCGTGGCCAGCTGATAGGCGGTCAGCAGCGATCCGCGCACCGCCGCGGGCGCCGACTCGGCCACGTACACCGGGACCACCACCACCGACACGCCGATGGTCAGACCCAGCAGCAATCGCGCCACCAGCAGCATCGGCATCGACACCGAGACCGCACCCAGCAGCGCGAACACCACGTAGCCGGTGACGATCAGGAGCATCGATTTCTTGCGCCCGATCGCGTTGGCGAGCACGCCGCCACACAGCGCACCGACGATCTGGCCAATCACCACCATCGTCGTCAGCAGCTCTTGCTGTCGTGTCGTCAGGCCAAACTGCTCGGTGATGAACAGCAGTGCGCCGGCGATGCTGGACAGGTCGTAACCGTAGATGACGCCGACGCTGGCCGCGGTCAGCCCGACCAGCGATCCGCGCTGAACCGGACCTCTCAGCTGACCGGCACCCGGGCGCTCAGCAACTCGAGGACGCGCTCGGGGTTCTCCGGGGTGATGCACGGTTTCACCCGGGTCCCCACGTCGAGAATCAGCAGGGTCGGTTTTTGGCCACGCTGCCAGTCCAGCGGGAACCAGTAGCGCGGGTCGGATGTCCCCCAGAAGCGACCCTTGCCGCTAATCCTGCCCATCGGCTGCGACTTCACTCCCCGGATGTCGTCGTACGAGATCCGCTTAGGCCCGCCCATCGGGAAGTAGTACCGGAGAATCGTGATCCCGTTCTCATCGAGGGTGAGGCCCGGGTCCTCGTACAGGGCTGCAGTCACCCGATGAGGTTGTCACAGCACATTAGGGCGGTCAACAGCCGGTGAAGCAAACTTTCCGGCGCTTTCTTAGCGTCGCGCCTAGTGTTGTGGCCGCCGGTTCATGGAGCGCGCCACCAGCATCAACCCGAACACGACGAGCGCCCCGACAAGGGCCACGCCCACCCGCACCGGCAGTGAGTCGGCCGACGTGAGCCCCGCGGCGTCGGCCGCGTTCGCCTGCCGGTCCGGCGGGGCTTCGGCCTTAGCGCCAAGCGAGGGGTCGGGTTCGGTCAGCGCGCCGACCCGGGTGCCGGGCGCGGTGCTGAACCCGTAGTCCAGCAGGTGCGCGGTCTGTTCCCACGGCGCGATCGGCTGCCGGGTTCCGTGCAACAGCACTGCCATCAGCCGTCGGCCGTTGTGGTTGGCCGCGCCCACGAAGGTCTGGCCCGCGTCATCGGTGTACCCGGTCTTGCCGCCGAGTGCGCCGGGGTACTTGTAGAGCAGTTGCACGTCGTTTTCCAGCTCGTAGCCGGGGTGGTCGCCGTGGCCGGGGAAGTCGTAGGTCCGGGTGGCGACGATGTCGCTGAAGGCGGGGTTGTGCCAGGCGTACCGGTAGAACAGGCCGAGGTCGTAGGCCGAGGTGCTCATGCCCGGCCCGTCCAGCCCGGACGGGGTCGCCACCCGCGTGTCCTGGCTCCCGAGCTTGGCGGCCAGGATGTTGATCTTCTGCAGCGCCTGCTCCATGCCGCCGAGCTGCATGGCCAGCGCGTGCGCCGCGTCGTTGCCGGAATGCATCAGCAACCCGTGCAGCAGCTGGGTGACGGAGTAGGTGCCCCCGTCGTCGACGCCGACCTTGGTGCCCTCGGCGGCGGCGTCGTCGGCGGTCCCGATGACCGGTTTGTTGAGGTCGAGCGCGTTGATGGACGCCATCGCGACCAGCACCTTGATGACGCTGGCCGGGCGATGACGGCCGTGCGGGTCCTTGGCCGCGATCACCGCTCCGCTGTCCAGATCCGCAACCAGCCATGCCTCGGCCGAGATATCGCCGGGCAGCGGCGGTGTGTCGGGTGCGGTGACGATGCCGCAACTCGCCAGCGCCTCACCGCCGGCCGGCTTGGCGGGCACCGCCAGTGGCAGCGGCGGCTCGCCGGCTTGGGGGACCTCCGACGAGTCAACCGCCGGGGGAGTGGACACCCGGTACGGACAACTCGGCGGGCCGGCATTGGGGCCGGGGGTCGGTTCGGCCAGTGCTGCTGGCGTTCCGACCCCAACGACCAGGAAAGCCGCTGCTGCCAGGCACGACGCGGAACGTAAGAGAGACATTGGTGTGCAGAGTAGGCGATCAAAGGCCGGTTCGCAGGGAGCCGCGCTGTGACTGGTGGGGCAGATGTTGCAAACGTGCGAGGAGTGGTGCCGCGAACCGGCCGGGCTGCCGTCGCGCCAATATTTGACAGTGTCGTAAAGCTGTATGACACTGTCAAGTAATGAAGCTCCTGACGCTGCCCGAGTTTGCCGCCGTCGCCGCCAACGCGGTGCAGGCGTCCGGCGCCGTGCCCGACAACCGGCAGGCGAAACCGATCCCCGCCGAACGCATGGTCCGCTACTACACCGCCAGGGGTCTGCTGCCCCGTCCGGGCACCCGCGGACGCGCCCTCACCTATGGACGGACACACCTGCTGCGCCTGGTAGCCATCAAACGTCTGCAGGGCAACGGCTTGTCTCTCGAGCAGATCGCCGAACGCCTGCAAGCGATGTCACCGGCGGAGCTGGAGGCACTGGCCGCGATCCCGTCGAGCGCCATGCCGGCCGACCTGGGCGACCCACCGACAGCCCCGGCCCGCGCGGCCGGCCGGTTCTGGGAGACCGCCCCGGAGACCCCCCCGGAGACCCAGCCGCCCCAAGAACCCGCCAAGCCGGCCGCGGTAACCAATCTTCAGGCCATCCGTCTCAGCGACACCGTCACGGTGCTCATCGACGGGCCGGCTGGCCAATTGCCCGACCCCGACAACCTGCGCCGCGCCGCCGCGCCGCTGCTCGACCTGCTCGCCCATTCACGACTCGCCCAGTCACGAAAGGACTCCCAATGAGTGCTGAACTACTTCCCCTGATGGCTGCCGGACCCGCACCCCCCGCCGCGCCGGGCAAACCGACATGTGGCGAGCTGACTTCGGCCGACGGGGTCCGGCTGCCGTTGCGAGCGCTCAGCCTCGAAACCGCCGTCGTCGGTCTGACCGCAACCGCCACCGTGCGCCAGCGGTTCGTCAACGCCGGCGACGCCACCATCGAGGCCACCTACGTGTTCCCGTTGCCGTCCCGCGCGGGCGTCACCGATTTCGAAGCCTCCCTCGCCGGACGCCGGGTGGTCGGCGTGCTCAAGGAGCGCGGCCAGGCCCGGGTGGATTACGAGCAGGCCCTGGTCGCCGGGCAGCGCGCCGCGATTGTGGAGGAGGACCGCCCCGACGTGTTCTCGGTGCGGGTGGGCAACCTCGGGCCCGGTGAAGAAGCGACCATCGAGATGCGGCTGACGGGTCCGCTGGCATTCGAGGACGGCGAGGCCACGTTCCGCTTCCCGCTGGTGGTCGCCCCGCGGTACACCACCGGAACCCCGCTGCCCGGAGACCAGACGGGGGCCGGATTCGCGGCCGACACCGATGCCGTGCCCGACGCGTCGAGGGTCACCCCGCCTCGGCTGGCGGACGGTGACGACCGCCCCGACCTGCAGATATCGCTGACGGTCGACGGCGGCGGGCTCGGGGTTTCGGACCTGCGGGCGTCGCTGCCGACCAGCGTGACCGAGTCCGATGGCCTAACCCGGCTGCGGGTCGAGCCGGGGGCGCGAGCCGACCGCGATTTTGTGCTGCGCTTCCGGGTTGACCGCCACGAACTGTCGTCCTGCGCGCTGCTGGTACCGGACGGCCCCGACATCGAAGGCCCAGGCGCGTCCGAAGGCACCTGGTCGGTGACGCTGGTGCCGCCCGCCGAGACGTCCAGCACCCCGCGCGACGTCGTCGTGCTGCTGGACCGATCCGGCTCGATGCAGGGCTGGAAGATGGTCGCCGCGCGACGAGCCGCGGGACGGATCATCGACATGCTCGACCCCGCCGACCGGTTCTGCGTGCTGGCGTTCGACGACCGGATCGACAGCCCGCCGGCCATGCCCGGCGGCCTCGTCGAGGCTTCCGACCGAAACCGGTTCACCGCCGCGTCGTGGCTGGGTTCGCTGGAAAGCCGGGGCGGCACCGAGATGGCCAACCCGCTGCGCAAGGCCGTCGAGATGCTCGCCGCCACCCCTGCCGACCGGCTGGCCAGTGTGGTGCTGGTGACCGACGGCCAGATCACCGGGGAAGACCACGCCGTGAAGTCGCTGGCGCCCCTGATCGGGCGAACCCGCATGTATTGCGTCGGCATCGACCGGGCTGTCAACGCCGGCTTCCTGGAGCGCCTCGCCGGTCTCGGCGGCGGACGGGCCGAGCTGGTGGAGTCGGAGGAGCGCCTGGACGAGTCGATGGCCAGGCTGGCGCGGACCATCGGGCGCCCGTCGCTGACCGAAATCCAGGTCTTCGCCGACGGTGTCGAGATTATCGACGGAACCGTCACCCCGGCCCGGTTCCCCGACGCATTCGCCGGCGTGCCCTGCGTGATCTCCGGGCGTTACCGCAGCCGCTCCGCCGGACCCGACGCCTCCGGGGCTGAGGCCGCGGCGGCGTTCCGCGTCGAGGCCGGCACCCCGGCGGGGCCGTTCGTCACGGTTCTGCCCGCCCGGTCGGTGCCGGCCGCGGCGGCCGTACGGACGGTCTGGGCGCGCTCGGTGGTCCGTGACCTGGAGGACGCGTACGCGTCCGGGGGCGGTGGCCCGGAATCGTCGTCCCGGCTGGTCGCGCACTCGATCCGGTTCGGGGTGCTGTCGCGGTTTACCGCGTTCGTGGCCGTTGACAAAGAGCGCCCGGAACGCACCGAGACCGGCCCGCTTCTCGAAGTCGTGCAGCCCGTTGAGATGCCATCGGGCTGGGGTCCCGTGCGTTGCATGGCGGCGCCCGCGGCCATGGCCGCGCGACCGCTGGCGGCCGCCAGACCACTGGGCGGTGTTGCCGCAACCGGGCGCGCGAAAGCGAAAGTCAGCCAAGCTGTAGAACCTGTAGAGGTGCGATCGCTGAACAAGCTACTCAAGCAGGTGGAAAAGGCAGTCCAGGTACGGCCTACCGGACTCGACCGGGTGCTGGCCGAGCTGACCGAACATCGTGACGCGACGTCCGACCCGGGCCTGCGCGCCGCGCTGACCCACCTGTGCGACGTCCTCGAGCGGTTCTTACGGAAGCCGAACCCGGCGCTGACCGGCGACATGCTGGTGGCCGTCAACGCCGTCAAACGGGCCCTGCCCCAACACGGCCGGCGCGCCAGCAAGCTGCGCTTCTGGGAGTAGCCGGAAATGCGGCCAGGCGCAAGTTGCTTCGCCGCGGCAGGAACCGCTCCGGGCTGACCCCGGCAACGCATACTCGGCCCGATCCACCGACACACCGCGCTGACATGCCGGACATCAGAGTTAGTTCAGTCAACAGGTGGGAGTCGGTGGCACGGCAAGCATTATTACCGTTGCCCCAGAACGCATTCCAGCTCGTGGTGTGGTCGACGGGCAAGGTCTTCGATGGTGGCGGAGGCCTCGCTTATGGTGTTCCATCGGCTCCGTTTGAGCCTGGCGGCGTGCCCGTTCCGCCGACGCCGCCGTCACCGCCGACCGCGGCCCCAAGGCCGTTGCTCTGCGCGTTGCCGCCGGTCCCGCCATCACCGCCCGCGCCGGTGGTGCCGGTACCGCCGCCACCGCCGCCACCGCCGAGTGCGGTCGCCGTCGATACCGCGCTGTAGATGGTCGCTTGGCCGCCTTGGCCGCCGTGGCCCCCGGTAGCGCGGATAGCGCCACCACCCCCGGTACCGCCCACAGCCTTGCCCGACCCGTAGGTGAATGCATCGCCGCCGGCGCCGCCATCACCGCCGCCGCTAGAGCCGGTTCCACCCGCGCCGCCATTGGCGCCTACCGCGTTCAGAGCTGAGGCGGTGTTCTTGGCGTAGACGGAACCGCCCTCACCGCCGTTGCCGCCGCGCCCGGCGGTGCCGGTGCCGCCCTGGCCGCCCACGCCGGCGATGGCATGCCCCGTTCCGGTGACATCGGTTTGAGCATCACCGCCCTCGCCGCCGTTCCCGCCGATAGGTCCGTTGGTGCCAGCGCCGCCGGCGCCGCCGATGGCATCGCCGTGTCCCCAGTTAATGACGGTACCGCCATTGCCGCCGTTGCCGCCGCCGGTGAGTCCGGCGCCGCCCGCCGCACCGTTGGCGGCGACGGCATTCTCTGTCGAAGTGGAGCTCAAGACGTTAGTAAAACTGGCGTTGCCGCCGTTGCCGCCGCGCCCGACGGTGCCGGTACCCCCAACTCCGGGCGTTCCGGCGGTGACATGACCGCTCCCGGCGGTTTCCGCTCCACCGGCGCTGCCGCCGTTACCGCCGGTCGGGCCACTCGTGCCGGGGCGCCGTTACCGCCCACGACGTTTCCGGAGCCCTGGGTATACGCGCGCCCGCCGTGGCCGCCGTCGCCGCCAGTGACCCCGGTGCCGCCCGCGGCACCGTTGGAGCCCGTCACGTCCAGCGGCGAACTGGCGTTGGAGATGTTCGCGCTGCCGGCGCCGCCGCCGTTGCCACCGCGCCCGGCGGTGCCGATACCCCCGACCCCACCCGCCGCGGAGAGGGCATGACCTGCCCCATACGCAATAGAGACGCCGCCGTCGCCGCCGTTTCCACCGTTGGCCCCGCTGGTCCCCGGGGCACCGTGACCACCCGCCGCGTCCCCATGGCCGTAATTGATTCCGAAGCCGCCGTCGCCGCCGTCACCGCCGCCGGTGACGCCGGTGCCGCCAGCGCCACCGCTTCCACCCACCGCGTCCAGCGTCGAACCCGTGCTGTTGATGTAGCCGTCGCCGCCGGTCCCGCCGTTACCGCCGCGCCCGACGGTTCCGGTGCCACCGACGCCGCCCGTCCCGGCGCTGACGTGACCGGATCCGTTCGCCAGGGCTTTGCCGCCGGCTCCGCCGTTTCCGCCGGTCGTGCCGTCGCCGCCGTGTCCGCCGCTGCCGCTGGTGGCGTCGCCGGCGTCGTTACTCGTGGCAGCGCCACCTTTGCCGCCGACGCCGCCGGACCCTGCGGTGCCGGCGCCGCCTTGCCCGCCGTCACCGCCGACGGTGGGCGCGCTGCTGGAGCCGGTCGCGGCGCCGCCCTCCCCGCCGTTGCCGCCGACGCTGCCGGTCCCGCCGTTCCCACCCGTCCCGCCGTGCCCGGCCGCCGCGCCGCTGCCCCCGCTGCCCGCGGCGCCGCCGGTGCCGCCTGCGCCGCCGGTCCCGCCGTGCCCGTCGGCGTTGGTAACGGATCCGCCGTGACCACCCTGCCCACCCTGGCCGCCAGTTCCGCCCGCGCCGCCCGCCCCAGCGCCGCTGCCGGCGTCGGCCGCCCCGATGCCGCCCTGACCGCCGGCACCGCCGATACCTCCGGCGCCGCCGTCAGCGGACACCCCGTGCGCCCCGGTCCCACCACCGAGCAATCCGCCCGCACCGCCGGCACCACAGACGCCCCCAACCCCGCCGGCACCCCCGTTACCAACCGTGGCCCGGTGATCGCCAGCGCGCCGTGCGTGGCGCCATGGTAGGCGATCGACCGCGAAATCACTTTGTATTTACCGGGTTTGCCGGTGAGCTTGAAGTACTGCTTGGCCAGTTTCCACGCGGTTTCAACGGCTTCGCTGCCGCCGGTGGTGAAGAACACCCGGTTCAGGTCGCCCGGGGCGTAGTGCGCGAGGCGCTCGGCGAGCTCGATCGCGGGCGGGGTTGCATATCCCCACAGCGGGAAGAAGGCCAGCGTGCCGGCTTGTCGGGCCATGACCTCGGCGAGTTCGGCGCGGCCGTGGCCGGCCTGAACCACGAACAGGCCGGACAGCGCGTCCAGGTAGCTCTTGCCGTGGTCATCGAAGATGGTGACGCCCTCGCCCGAGTGATGACCGGCGGCGTAATGCCTGCGCCGTGCCGGGCGTAGTGCAACCACAGATTGCGAGTCATTGTGCCCGCGACAGTACCGCTAGGCTCGAATCATGACCTCAACGCAGGTCACCGAATTTGAGGCGCTGCGACCCCATCTCATGTCGGTCGCCTACCGGCTGACCGGAACTGTGGCAGACGCAGAGGACATCGTCCAGGAAGCCTGGTTGCGCTGGCACCGGCAGGACTCAGCGATCGCCGATTTGCGCGCCTGGCTGACGACGGTGGTGAGCAGGCTGGGACTGGACCGGCTGCGCTCGGCCGCGCACCGGCGCGAAACCTACACCGGCCACTGGCTGCCCGAACCCGTGGTGACCGGCCTGGACGGCCTTCAAGACGCCAATCCGCTGTCTGCCCTGGTGGCCCGCGAGGATGCCCGGTTCGCCGCGATGGTGGTGCTGGAACGGCTTGGCCCCGACCAGCGGGTCGCGTTTGTACTGCACGACGGGTTCGGGGTGCCGTTCGCCGAAGTGGCGGACGTGCTCGGGATCACCGAGGCGGCTGCGCGGCAGTTGGCGTCGCGGGCCCGCAAGGCCGTGGGCAGGGAAGGCGCCGAGCCGGCGCCAGAACCCGATCCACGTCACGACGAGGTGGTCGGCAAGCTGATGGCCGCGATTGCCGAAGGCGACCTGCAGGCCGTGGTGGCCCTGCTGCATCCGGACGTGACCCTGGTTGGCGACGCGAACGGCAAGGTTTCCACGGCGATCCACGTCATCCACGGGCCGGACAAGGTGGCCCGGTTCATGTTGGGCCTGGCCCGCCGCTACGGCCCGGCGATGTTCACGGCGACTCAGCTGGCATTGGTAAATGGCGAGCTGGGCGCCTACACGGCGGGGAGCCCAGGTGGCGACGAGCATTGGGACATGCTGCCGCGGATAACCGCCGTGACGGTACGAGACGGAAGGGTTTGGGCCGTTTGGGATATCGCCAACCCGGACAAGTTCACCGGGTCTCCGCTGCACGATTCGCCCTGAAAGCGTAAAGCCGAGCTCCGCGTCAACGACTCGGCGCTTGTTCGGCTGCCCATGGAACGCGGCACGCGTCACCGGAATTGAAGCCCTGCTCGGTGATGCCCAGGGTGGTATTCACCCGCGCCCGCATGTTCTCCAGGCCGATCTGATAGGTCAGCTCGATCACCCCGGCATCGCCGAAGCGGGCACGTAGGTCCGCGACCTGCTCGTCGCTGACGCTGTGCGGATCGGTGGTCATCGCCTCGGCATAGGCAATGGCCGCACGCTCATCGTCGGTGAACGCCGGAGAAGTCGCATAGCTGTCGATCTCCTTGAGCCTCTCCATGTCGAGGCCGTCCAGCCGCTGCAGCATGGAACCGAAATCGACACACCAGGAACAACCGACCTGGCGCGCGGTCCACAACACCGCCAGCTCACGCACGCTGACGGGCAGCGTCTGCGACGCTCGTTGAACCATGGTCTCGTGCACGGCGTTGGCGATCAGCAGCCGCCGGTGATGCGCCACGACGGCGAACGGCTCGGGGACCGCGCCGTAGCGCCGCTTGGCGACCCGGTACATGCCGCGGATCAGCAGGCCGGTGCGCTTGGGGGGCAGGGGCTCGATGCGGGTTTTCTGTGTCATACCCATCAGACGAGGCGGGCCGCCCGAGTGTGACAGTGCGTAAGGGTACGGCTAATCCGGGACCAATTCAGGTACCCCACTACTCTGTCTAGTCCAGTTTGCTGGTCCTAGCGTCGGCCGTATGAATTTCTCACTGTTGCCGCCGGAGATCCATTCGGCGCGGATGTTCGCTGGTGCGGGGTCGGGGCCGATGCTGGAGGCAGCGGCGGCGTGGGATGGGTTGGCTTCCGAGCTGGGCTCGGCGGCGTCCTCGTTTTCGTACACGGCGTCGCAATTGGTGGGTTCGGCATGGATGGGCCCGGCGTCGGCGGCGATGTCGGCCGCGGCCGCGCCGTATGTGCAGTGGCTGAGCGCGGCGGCGGCTCGGGCTGTGACCGCCGCCGCGCAGGCCACCGTGGTCGTCGCGGTGTATGAGGCGGCGCGGGCGGCGACGGTGCATCCGGCGGCGGTCAAGGCTAATAGGACTCAGCTGGTGTCGCTGGTGCGGTCGAACCTGCTGGGCCTCAACGCGCCGGCGATCGCGGCCAGCGAGTGCGAATACGAGCTGATGTGGGCCCAGGACGTGGCCGCGATGCTTGGCTATCACGGCGGGGCTTCGGCGGCGGCATCGCAGTTGACGCCCTGGCAGCGGCTGCTGCAAGCCCTGCCGGGCCTGGGTCACACGCAGGGCGCCACCAGCGTGGCCGCGACGATCAAGCCGCTGCTGGGTAACAACGGCAACCTCAACCTGGGCGGGGGCAACAAAGGTGATTACAACCTGGGCAGCGGCAACATAGGCAATACCAACCTGGGCAGTGGAAACACCGGCAACACCAACCTGGGCAGCGGCAACGTCGGCGACACCAACCTGGGCTTCGGCAACGCCGGCAAGCTCAACCTGGGCAGCGGAAACGAGGGCGATTACAACCTGGGCAGCGGTAACAGCGGCAACACCAACGTGGGCAGCGGCAACATCGGCAACCAAAACCTGGGCAGCGGAAACCACGGCGACTCCAACTACGGCGGCGGCAACAAGGGCAGCGGCAACTTCGGCAGCGGAAATCTTGGCGGCTCCAACGTGGGCTTCGGGAACACCGGCAGCCACAACATTGGTTTCGGGAACAGCGGCGACAACAACATTGGGTTCGGGCTCACGGGCAACAACAAGGTGGGCATTGGCGCGCTGAACTCGGGCACGGGAAACTTTGGCTTCGGCAACTCGGGCGACAACAACATCGGCTTCTTCAATTCCGGCGACAACAACGTGGGGTTCTTCAACTCAGGGAATAACAACTCCGGCTTTGGAAACGCGGGCGGCATCAACACGGGTTTCTGGAACGCGAACGACTACAACACGGGCTTCGGGAACTCGGGCTTCGGGAATGTGGGCGGCTTGAACGCGGGCTATTTCAATACGGGCTTCGGGAACTCGGGTTACGAGAATGCAGGCAACTTCAACGCGGGCCAGCACAACATGGGCAGCTGGAACTCCGACGGTTACAACGTGGGCGGCTTTAACGCGGGCAGCCAGAACACGGGATGGGGGAACTCGGGTGACACCAACACCGGCGCCCTGATCTCCGGCACCCTGAACACGGGCATCGGCGGCGCGGCCATCCAAGCCGTCACCAACTCGGGCCTCGGGAACACCGGCAGCGGCAACTCGGGCTTTTTCAACTCGGGCACCAATGGCTCGGGGCTGCTGAACACCGGATCATCCGACTTGAGTGTGGGCATCTACAACTCCGGGGTTTTCGGCGTCGGCATCGGTAACTCGGGCGTGTTCACCTCGGGATTTTTCAACAGCGGCACCTTCAACGCGGGCCTTGCGAACTCGGGCGACCACAACTCAGGCTTCGGCAACTCGGGCGACCTCGACTCCGGCGGCTTCCACCACGCAAACAACCGGTCGGGTTTCTTGCCATGACGGACAGCTGGCGTAGCTGCGCGGACGAAATAGAGTACCCGGGTACTCTGTCGCGACGAGTTTGCTGGTCCTAGCGTCGGCCGTGTGAATTTTTCGCTGTTGCCGCCGGAGATCCAGTCCGCACGGATGTTCGCCGGGGCGGGGTCGGGGCCGATGCTGGAGGCAGCGGCGGCGTGGGATGGGTTGGCTTCCGAGCTGGGCTCGGCGGCGTCCTCGTTTTCGTACTCGACGTCGCAATTGGTGGGTTCGGCATGGATGGGCCCGGCGTCGGCGGCGATGGCGGCCGCGGCCGCGCCGTATGTGAAGTGGCTGAGCGCGGCGACGGCTCGGGCCGTGACCGCCGCCGCCCAGGCCAACGTGGTCGTCGCGGTGTATGAGGCGGCGCGGGCGGCGACGGTGCATCCGGCGGCGGTCCAGGCCAACAGGACTCAGCTGGTGTCGCTGGTGCGGTCCAATCTGCTGGGCTTCAACGCGCCGGCGATCGCGGCCACCGAGTGCCAATACGAGCTGATGTGGGCTCAGAATGTGGCCGCGATGCTCGGTTATCACGGTGGGGCATCGGCGGCGGCGTCGCAGTTGACGCCGTGGCAGCGGCTGCTGCAGGCTCTGCCGGGCCTGGGTCAGACGCAGGGCGCGACCAGCCCGACCAGCCTAGCCGCGACGATCAAGCCGCTGCTGGGTAACAGCGGCAAGGTCAACCTGGGCGGGGGAAACACCGGTAACTACAACCTGGGCAGCGGCAACATCGGTGACCTAAACACGGGCAGCGGCAACATTGGCAACACCAACGTGGGGAACGGCAACACCGGCAAGTTCAACCTGGGTACCGGGAACACCGGCGACTACAACCTGGGCTCCGGAAATTACGGCAGCCAAAACCTGGGCAGCGGAAACGGCGGCATTGGCAACGTAGGCAGCGGAAACGCCGGCACCATGAACCTGGGCAACGGCAACATCGGCGATCTCAATCTGGGCAGCGGAAACCACGGCGGCGGCAACCTGGGCGGTGGAAACTACGGCAGCAGCAACGTGGGCAGCGGAAACCACGGGAGCGGCAACTTCGGCTTCGGGAACACCGGCAACAACAACATCGGCATCGGGCTCACCGGCGACAACAAGGTGGGTATCGGCGGGCTGAACTCGGGTGTCGGCAACGTCGGCTTCGGCAACTCGGGCGTCGGCAACATCGGCTTCTTCAATTCGGGCAACAACAGCGTGGGCATCTTTAACTCGGGGAACGGTAACTTCGGCCTCGGTCGAACGCCGGCATCTACGACACCGGCTTCGCGAATGCGGGTTTCGGGAATACGGGAGGCTTCAACCTGGGCCAGCAAAACATGGGCTTCTTCAACTCGGGCGGGGTGAACATGGGCTCCTTCAACTCGGGCTCGTTCAACACGGGCAGCTGGAACTCAGGCAGCTACAACACGGGCGGCACCAATACCGGCTGGGGAAATTCGGGCTACACCAACACGGGAGCCCTCAACTCGGGCACCCTGAACACCGCTATCGGCAGCGCGGACGTCTACGCCAACACGAACTCGGGCTTCGGCAACACCGGCACTGTCAGTTCGGGCTTCTTCAACTCCGGCAATAAGGGCTCCGGCTTCGGAAACACCGTCGGCTTTAACTCGGGTTTCAAGAACTTGGATGCCTACCAAGCGGGTATCGGTAACTCTGGCCAGGAGAACGCGGGCTTGTACAACACGGGCAACTTCCTCACCGGCATCGGGAACACGAATGTGGGCAGCTCCGGCTTCTTGAACTCGGGCAACGCCGACTCGGGTGCCCTCAACTCGGAAAACAACAAGTCGGGTTTCCTGGACCTTTGGGGACTTTGAGCCGTCCGGGGGAATCCCAAGAATTCGCCAAGGATCCGCTGAGGATCACCCGGAAATCTGTGATTCGTGACGTACAGCTATCTCGCCGAACTTCCCCGCCTCGAGGACGTGGAGCCCGCCACGCACACCGAGGTGCTGGTGGCCAACGCACGGTTGGACCAGGGGCGGATGCGCGCGGCGGTCGACGCGGTCTTCGACGCCCACCCGGCTCTTGGCGCGGTGTTCCAACTGTGCTGCAACACCTGGACGTCGTGCTTCGGCGGCGGATGGACGTGGGGCGTGGAGCCCCCGGGCGCCACGGTGACCGAGGTGATAGCACGGCAGCGCGCCAGCTTCGACATGCACACCGGCAGGTTGTTCGCGGCGTCCATGCTGCCCGGGGCTCCTGACCGGGTGGTGCTCACCGCCAGCCACCTCTGCATGGACGGCCCGACCTGGCAGGGGGTGGTCGAACACCTCATGGAGCAATACAACGACGCCGCGCTGAGCCCGGAAGACTAGCCGCGGGGCCGGCTGGTCAACCGCGAGAGTGAATCCCACGACGCTACGCCGGCGAAGCGTCGCCAGATCCACACTGGCGGAAGCGGGAAATCGCGCCGCGGGGGCGTTGATAGCATCCTGGCAGCGTGTCGTGCCGTTTCAGGGGGGCTGCGAGTGGACGGTGAAGTCTTCGGACGATACCGGCTGCACGAAGTGCTCCGCTGGGCCGGCGTGGGCACGGTCTATCGCGCCCACGACACCCTGATGACTCGCGAAGTGGCCATCAAGGTGCTTCCGGCGGAGTCGGCCAACGAGCCCGGCTATCAGGAGCAGTTCCGTAATGAGGTCTCCGTCGCGGCCCAGCTCAACAATCCGAACATCGTCCCGATTTATGAAGCCGGCGAGATCGACGGGCGGCTCTACCTGGTGATGCCCGTCCTGGACGGCGTCGATGTGCGGACCGTGCTCCACCGCGACGGGCCAATGAGTCCCAGGCTGGCGGTGGGGGTAATCGAGCAGGCCGCCGCGGCGCTGGAAGCAGCCCACGAAGCCGGGCTGGTGCATACCGATGTGCGGCCGTCGAACTTGTTCGTGGTCGGCGGCGAATTCGCGTACCTGGTGGATTTCGGCGTCGCCGCCCATCCGCCCGCGGTGGGCTCGACCGGTGCCGGCGTTGCGGCCGAAAGTCGCCCCTACCTGGCACCGGAGTGCTTGGGTCCCGACCCTTCTCCCGCCACAGCCCGCACCGATATTTATGCGCTGGCCTGCGTGCTCTACGAGTGCCTGACCGGCCAGCAGGCCGTGACGGGCGAGCGCCCCGAGCCGGCTGAGCCCCCCAAGCCCACCGATGTCGACCCGTCAATCCCCATCGACTTCGACGCGGTGATCGCCCGCGGCATGGCCAAAGACCCCGACGAGCGCTACCAAACCGCGCGGGAGCTGGCTTTCGCCGCGCGCGACGCACTCGCATCGGCTGCTGGCGCAGCTCCGCCGGCGCTGTCCGCGGCTGACGCGGAGTTCGGTCGCTATCGGCTACTCGAATTGCTCGGCCGGGGCGGTATGGGCGCGGTGTACCGGGCGCACGACACCTTGTTGAGTCGGGACGTGGCCGTCAAGCTGCTGCAGCCGGAACTGGCCAGCGAGCCGGGCTATCAGGAGCGGTTCCGCCGCGAGGCCTATGCGGCGGGCAGGCTGGCCAGCCCGAACATCATCCCGATCTACGAGGCCGGTGAGATCGACGGCCGTCTGTATCTGGTGATGCCGGTTGTCGACGGCGTCGACGTGCACACCGTGCTCAACCGTGACGGGCCAATGAGTCCGCGCCAGGCGGTCCGGGTTATCGAACAGGTCGCCGCGGCGCTGGATGCGGCCCACAAGTCCGGGCTGGTGCATCGTGACGTGAAGCCGTCGAACTTGCTGCTGGTCGGCGAAGAATTCGTCTACTTGATCGACTTCGGGCTCGTTCAAGAGGAAACCTCCGCTCGCTTGACCCAGACGAATGTCGCCCCGGGGACTCCCGGATATATGGCGCCGGAGCGCCTGAAGTCCGGGACCACCGCCGACGCCCGCGCCGACGTGTACTCGCTGGCCTGTGTGCTCTACGAGTGCCTGACCGGTCAGTTGCCCTTCAGCGGCCGCGGTGTGCACGAGGTGGCCGTCGCTCATCTGATGAACGAGCCGCCCAAACCCAGCGGCCTCGACCCCGCGATCCCCGCCGGGTTCGACGAGGTCATCGCTCGCGGGATGGCGAAGGATCCCGACGACCGGTACCAGTCCGCAAACGAACTGGCCACCGCCGCTCGCGCGGCACTCACGGAATCGTCCGTCACCGACGCCGTTGGCTCGACGCAGAAGGCCAGACCGCCTTCGGTCGGCGTCGATGGGCATGCCGAGCCGGCGGAAGGAGCTGCAAGCGCGACCCCGTCTCAGCCGTCGTCCCCGCCCAAGACATCGCGCAACCGCGCGCTGGCAACTGCCGCAGCTGTGATCGTGGCCGCCGCCGTCGCCATCGCCGCATTCGTTGTGATCAACAACCAATCGCAGTCGGCGAAATCGCCGGCGCAGATCGTCCTGCCGTTCACCGGGCTCGACAGGCCCCTGGGCGTCGCGGTCGACGCCAAGGGCAACGTCTACGTGGCCGACAGCGGCAACAACCGGGTGGTGGAGCTGGCCGCCGGCTCAACCAGCCAGACGGTGGCATCGTTCTCCGGCCTGGACCATCCCGCCGGGCTAGCGGTCGACGACTCGGGCGACTTAGCGGTCACCGAACCCGCCAACGACCGGGTGCTGGAGCTGCCCGCAGGATCGACCCAGACCGTGCTGCCGTTTACCGGCCTCGCCGGTCCCACGGGTGTGGCGATCAGTTCGCGTGATCCGCGCGCCGACCACGCCGTCTTCGTCACCGACACCGTGCACAACCGGGTACTGGAGCTGCTAGGGCATTCCAGCAGCCAGGCCGAGCTGCCCTTCACCGGCCTAGAGGGTCCCTCGGCCGTGACGGTGGGCAGCAACAACCTCCTCTTCGTCATCGACCGGGAGAACGAGCGGGTGCTGAAACTGCCCTGGACGGCGACCGTCGCAACGGTCCTTCCCTATGCGGTCGGCCGTCCGGATTTCGTGGCGGTCGACGCCACCGACGACCTGTACGTGACCGATAGCCGCGACAATCGGGTGATGCGGTTGGTCAAGGCCTCGAACACGTCAATCGCGTTGCCGTTCAACGGCCTTAACGGGCCCCAGGGCGTCGCGGTCGACGCCGCCGGGAACGTCTACGTTGCGGATGCGGGCAACAACCGCGTGTTGAAGCTCCCGCCGAGCTAGCGCGAGAACATCAGCGCGCGCTTGACTTCCTGGATCGCCTTGGTCACCTGGATGCCGCGCGGGCAGGCCTCGGTGCAGTTGAACGTGGTCCGGCAGCGCCACACGCCGTCGACCTCGTTGAGGATGTCGAGGCGCTCGGCGGCGGCCTCGTCGCGGCTGTCGAAGATGAAGCGGTGCGCGTTGACGATCGCCGCCGGGCCGAAGTACTCGCCCTCGTTCCAGAACACCGGGCAGCTGGTGGTGCAGCACGCGCACAGGATGCACTTGGTGGTGTCGTCGTAGCGGGCGCGGTCGGTGGGGCTCTGGATGCGCTCCTTGGTCGGCGGGTTGCCGGTGGTGATCAGGTACGGCTTGACCGCGCGGTAGGCGTCGAAGAACGGCTCCATGTCGACCACCAGGTCCTTCTCCACCGGCAGCCCGCGGATCGGCTCGACCGTGACGGTCAGCGACTTGCCCGGCTTCTTCTTTTGCGGCAGCAGGTCGCGCATCAGCACCTTGCAGGCCAGCCGGTTGACGCCGTTGATGCGCATGGCGTCCGACCCGCACACCCCGTGCGCGCAGGATCGCCGGAAGGTCAGCGTGCCGTCGAGGTAGCCCTTGACGTAGATCAGCAGGTTGAGCAGCCGGTCGCTGGGCAGGCACGGCACCCGGAAGCTCTGCCAGCCACCGGTTTCCGTGAAGGCTTCGGGGTCGTCCGGGTTGAACCGGGCGATCTTGAGGGTCACCATCACCGCGCCCTCCGGGACCGGCGGCAAGGGCGGCTGCAGCGAGTCGTCCGCGGGCGCTCCCTCGGTTTCCAGAAGACATCAGTACTTCCGTTCCTTCGGCTCGTAGCGGGTCTGCACGACGGGCTTGAAGTCAAGCCGGATATCGCTCAGCAGATCGGTGCCCTCTTTGTAGGCCATGGTGTGGCGCATGTAGTTGACGTCGTCGCGGTTCGGATAGTCCTCGCGGGCGTGGCCGCCGCGGGACTCCTTGCGGTTCAGCGCGCCGACCACGGTGACCTCGGCCAGCTCCAGCAGGAAGCCCAGCTCGATGGCCTCCAGCAGGTCGCTGTTGTAGCGCTTTCCCTTGTCGTGCACGGTGATTCGGGAGTACCGCTCCTTGAGAGCGTGGATGTCGGTGAGCGCCTGCTTCAGCGTCTCCTCGGTGCGGAACACCGCGGCGTTGTTGTCCATCGACTGCTGCAGGGCGCCGCGGATATCGGCGACGCGTTCGTTGCCGTGCTCGGAGAGGATGTCGGCCACCCAGCCGACCACCATCGCCGACGGGTCCGGCGGCATGTCGGTGAAGTCGTGTCCCTGTGCGTAACTCGGCGGCGGCGATGCCGGCCCGGCGGCCGAACACGTTGATGTCCAGCAGCGAGTTGGTGCCCAGCCGGTTGGCGCCGTGCACCGACACGCACGCGCATTCGCCGGCCGCGTACAGGCCGGGAACCGTGGAGGTGTTGTCCCGCAGCACCTGTCCGGTGACGGTGGTCGGGATGCCGCCCATGACGTAGTGGCAGGTCGGGTAGACCGGCACCAGTTCCTTGACCGGGTCGACGCCCAGGTAGGTGCGGGCGAACTCGGTGATGTCGGGCAGCTTGGCTTCCAGCACGTCCGCGCCGAGGTGGCGGACGTCGATGTAGACGTAGTCCTTGTGCGGGCCGGCGCCGCGGCCCTCCAGCACCTCGAGCACCATCGAGCGGGCGACGATGTCACGGGGGGCCAGGTCGACGATCGTCGGGGCGTAGCGCTCCATGAAGCGTTCGCCCTCGCCGTTGAGCAACCGGCCGCCCTCGCCGCGCACGGCCTCGGAGATCAGGATGCCCAGGCCGGCCAGGCCGGTCGGGTGGAACTGGTGAAACTCCATGTCCTCCAACGGAAGTCCCTTGCGGAAGACGATCCCGATGCCGTCGCCGGTGAGGGTGTGCGCGTTGGAGGTGGTCTTGTACATCCGGCCCGAACCGCCGGTCGCGAACACGACCGCCTTGGCGTGGAAGACGTGGATCTCGCCGGTGGCGAGCTCGTAGGCGACCACCCCGGTGGCCACCGGGCCGCTCGGGGTCTCGGTGAGCACCAGATCCAGCGCGTAGAACTCGTTGAAGAACTCCACGTCGTGCTTGACGCAGTTCTGGTACAGCGTCTGCAGGATCATGTGGCCGGTGCGGTCGGCGGCGTAGCAGGCCCGGCGCACCGGCGCCTTGCCGTGGTCGCGGGTGTGCCCGCCGAAGCGGCGCTGGTCGATGCGGCCCTCGGGGGTGCGGTTGAACGGCATCCCCATCTTCTCCAGGTCGAGCACCGCGTCGATGGCTTCCTTGCACATGATCTCCACGGCGTCCTGGTCGGCGAGATAGTCGCCGCCCTTGACGGTGTCGAAGGTGTGCCACTCCCAGTTGTCGTCCTCGACGTTGGCCAGCGCGGCGCACATGCCGCCCTGTGCGGCGCCGGTGTGGCTGCGGGTGGGGTAGAGCTTGGTCAGCACCGCGGTGCGAACGCGAGGGCCGGCCTCGACGGCCGCCCGCATCCCGGCCCCGCCCGCGCCGACGATCACCACGTCGTATCGGTGTTGCTGGATCAACGGCTCGCCTTTCAGGAGATGTTGGGGTCGAATGTCAGCAGCACGTAAGTGCCCAACACCAACGTGAACCCCATCGACAACAGCAGCAGGCTGTTCAGCCAGAATCGGGTCCTGTCTTTGCGGCTGTAGTCGTCGATGATGGTGCGCAGGCCGTTGCCGCCGTGGAATTGCGCCAGCCACAGCAGCGCCAGATCCCAGAACTGCCAGAACGGCGAAGCCCAGCGCTGCGCGACAAAGTTGAAGTCGACGCGGTAAACGCCGTTGTCCCACATCAGCATGATGAACAGGTGCCCGATCGCCAGAACCACCAGCGCGACGCCGGAAAAGCGCATGAACAGCCAGGCGAACTTCTCGAAGTTGGGGATGCCGGCCCGGCGCCGCGGCGAGCGCGGATTGTCCAGGCTGGCGGGGCGGTCGTGAAAGCGCTGACGGACCGGCGCCGTTTGGCCGCGGCCGAGCTGAAGATCGGGGCTACTCATCGGAAGTGCTCCCACATGTGGATGCCGATTACCACCCCGGCCGGAACCAGGAGCAGCAGGAAAACGATGCAGACCACCCACCACATCAGCCGCTGGTAGCGGGGGCCCTCCGACCAGAAGTCGATCAGGATGACGCGGATCCCGTTGAGTGCGTGGAAAAGCACCGCGGCGACCAGGCCGAACTCCATCAGGCCGACGATCGGGGTCTTGTAGTCACCCACCACCTCGTTGTAGGTCTGCGGGCTCACCCGCAGCATCGCGGCGTCCAGAACGTGGACGAACAGGAAGAAGAAAATCGTCGCGCCGCTGATCCGATGCAGCACCCACGACCACATACCGGGGTCGCCCCGATACAGGGTGCGCGGTGTTCGCCGCTTGCGCGATGACTCCGGCCTTGATTTGGATGTGGCCGGATCCACGGTTGTCGCCGTTATCCTCACCGCCTTCGTTGTCGCGATGACACTAGCCGGGCAACCGAGCTTAACGTGACAGCAATGCGGGCGGTACCGAAGAGTCCGAACCGAATTATGTGTCGCCCTGCGGTTAGGGTGACCTTCTTGACCCGGGCGAGCGGCGAAGGGGTTGCCAGATGGCCGATTTTGACTGGAAGATGTTGCGGGACAAGGCGATACAGGCCGCAGCCGGAGCATATGCGCCGTATTCCAACTTCCCGGTGGGCGCGGCCGGGTTGGTCGACGACGGTCGAGTGGTCACCGGGTGCAACGTGGAGAACGCCTCGTACGGCCTTACCCTGTGCGCCGAGTGCGGCGTGGTGTCCGCTTTGCGCTCGAGCGGCGGCGGCCGGCTGGTGGCCCTGGCGTGCGTCGACGGGAGCGGGTCCCCGCTGATGCCGTGCGGGCGATGCCGCCAGCTGCTGCTCGAACACGGCGGTCCCGGCCTGTTGATCGACCATCCCGATCGCCCCCGTCGGCTCGAGGAGCTGCTGCCCGACGCGTTCGGTCCCGACGATCTTTCTCGGCTCTCCCGGGCACGAGCCGAGCGGCCATGATGGACCCCGCATTCGACGCGCCAACGGTGATCCGCACCAAGCGGGACGGCGGTCGGTTGTCCGATGCCGCCATCGACTGGGTCATCGACGCCTACACCAACGGACGGATCGCCGACGAACAGATGGCGGCGTTGTTGATGGCGATCTTCTGGCGCGGCATGGACCGCGGCGAGATCGCCAGATGGACGGCGGCGATGATGGCCTCGGGTGAACTCATGGATTTCAGCGATCTGCCGGTGCCCACCGTGGACAAGCACTCCACCGGCGGCGTCGGCGACAAGACCACCCTGGCGCTGGTGCCCATCGTCGCCGCTTGCGGCGCCGCGGTGCCGAAGGCGTCCGGTCGCGGGCTGGGCCACACCGGCGGCACGCTGGACAAGCTGGAATCCATCGCGGGCTTCACCGCCGAGATATCCAACCAGCGAGTGCGCCAACAGCTGTGCGACATCGGCGCGGCGATATTCGCCGCGGGCCAGCTGGCCACGGCCGACAAGAAGCTCTACGCGCTGCGCGACATCACCGCCACAGTCGAATCGCTGCCGTTGATCGCCAGCTCGGTGATGAGCAAGAAGCTGGCCGAGGGAGTGGGTGGGCTGGTGCTCGACGTGAAGGTCGGTGCCGGCGCGCTGCTGAAGTCGGAGGCGCAGAGCCGTGAACTCGCGCACACCATGGTCGAGCTGGGCGAGGCCCACGGGGTGCCCACCCGCGCGTTGCTGACCGACATGAACAGCCCGCTGGGCACGACCGTCGGCAACGCGCTCGAGGTCGCCGAGTCGCTGGAAGTGCTCGCCGGCGGCGGGCCGCCCGACGTGGTGGAACTGACGCTGCGGCTGGCCGCCGAGATGCTCGAGCTGGCCGGCGTCGACGGCTGCGATCCCGCGCAGACGCTGCGCGACGGCACCGCGATGGACCGGTTCCGGCAACTGGTCGCCGCACAGGGTGGCGACTTGTCGGTACCGTTGCCAATTGGTGCGCATTCAGAGACCGTGATCGCCTACCGGAGCGGCACAATGGGCGACATCGACGCGATGGCAGTGGGGCTGGCGGCTTGGCGGCTCGGTGCGGGCAGGTCGCGCCCGGGCGAGCGCGTGCAAGCGGGTGCGGGTGTGCGGATCCACCGTCGTCCCGGCGAGCCGGTTGCGGCCGGCGAGCCGTTGTTCACCCTCTACACCGACACCCCGGAACGCATCGGCGCCGCGATGGCCGAGCTGGACGGCGGCTGGAGCGTCGGCGATACCCCGCCGGAGCCAAGACCGCTCATCATCGATCGGATCGCCCGATGACCCTGGAACTGCAACAGATCCGGCAGGCGCCGAAGGCACTGCTGCACGATCACCTGGACGGTGGGCTGCGTCCGGCGACCGTGCTGGACATCGCCGGCAAGCTCGGTTACGACGGGCTGCCCGCCACCGAGGCCGACGCGCTGGCCATCTGGTTTCGCACCCAGTCGCACAGCGGCTCGCTGGAGCGCTACCTGGAGCCGTTCTCGCACACCGTGGCGGTCATGCAGACACCGGAGGCGTTATACCGTGTCGCCTACGAATGCGTGGAAGACCTGGCCGCCGATTCGGTGGTGTATGCCGAGGTGCGGTTCGCTCCGGAGTTGCACATCAACCGCGGGCTGTCCTTCGACGAGGTCGTCGACAGCGTGCTGCTCGGCTTTTCCGCCGGCGAAAAGGCTTGCGCCGCAGCGGGTCGTCCCATCAAAGTGCGCTGTCTGGTCACCGCGATGCGGCACGCCGCGCTGTCGCGGGAGATCGCCGAGTTGGCAATCCGGTTCCGGGACAAGGGTGTGGTCGGGTTCGACATCGCCGGCGCCGAGGCCGGCAACCCCCCGACGCGGCACCTGGACGCTTTCGAATACATGCGAGACCATAACGCGCGCTTCACCATTCATGCCGGTGAAGCGTTCGGGCTGCCGTCCATCCATGAGGCGATAGCGTTCTGCGGTGCCGACCGGCTGGGCCACGGCGTGCGCATCGCCGACGACATTGAGGTCCGGCCCGGCGGGGACGTCCGATTGGGCAGGCTGGCATCGATCCTGCGGGACAAGCGAATTCCGCTAGAGCTGTGCCCGAGTTCGAACGTGCAGACCGGCGCGGCCAACAGCATCGCCGAGCACCCGTTCGATCTGTTGGCCCGGTCGCGATTCCGGGTGACCGTCAACACCGACAACCGGTTGATGAGCGACACCACGATGAGCCAGGAGATGCAGCGGCTGGTGGAGGCGTTCGGCTACGGCTGGAGCGACCTCGCGCGCTTCACCATCAATGCGATGAAGTCGGCGTTCATTCCGTTCGACGAGCGGCTGGCGATAATCGACGAGGTGATCAAGCCGCGCTACGCGGTGCTGATCGGGTAGCGCTAACGGATCAGGACCTGGCGAAGCTGGCCAGGTCCACTGAAAATGCCTTTGCGACGTCACCCAGGCTCAGCGCGGTGCCCTCGCTCCAGGCCGCGTGGAATTCTTCGGTGCTGAGTTGCTCTCGTGTGTGACGTTCACAGTCGGCGTGAAATGTTCCGAGGAAGGCAACCGAAAGCGGGGCTGCGCTGATGCGACTCAATTCGGCGGCCGCCGCCAGCAGGACCGCGGTCTGCCGCGGCCGGTGACGCGAACCGGTGATCCACGCCGACATCTCGAGCGCGTTTGCCACGGCGTATTGGTCATTGACCTGGATGGCGATTTCCACGGCCTGCTGCAGTATTTGTTCGGCACCGTCGAGGTCGCTCAGCCGCCAGAGAGCGGCGCCGACCGTGCCCAGCGCGACCGCCAGTATCTCGTAGCCGCCGCGGGCTTGGGCCAACTCGACACCTTGTTCGGCCCAGGTCAGCGCGCTGCGGGCGTCGCCGGAAACCAAGTCCAGCCAGCCCATGAGTGACCTCGCGTTGGTCTGGACTTCAAAGTCGTCGGTGGTGGCCATGGCGCGCTGCAGGCTGTCACGCGCGTGATCGACATTGCCGATGATCAAGGCGGTGTAGCCCTCGTAGAAGTCGATCCTGCCGAGGGTCACCGGGTCGTCGACGACTTCGAGCAGGGTACGTGCCTCGGCGACGCGGCCGGCGGCGGTCGCAGGGTCGCCGTGTCGCAGGCTGAGGTGCGCCCCGGTGAACAGTGCACGGACGCGCTGCACGCTGGGTTCGGGTGAGAGGGCGGCCAGGGCACGGTTTGTCCATTGGCAGCCCTCGCTGAGCGATGCGTGGTGGGCCCAGAACCGGCGCAGCGCGTCGATCATGTCCGCCGCCACTGGTGGGGAATCGGTGAGGCTGAATTGCAGGGCCTCGCGGATGTTGGCCATTTCGCGGGTCAGGCGCTGGATCCAGTGCAGTTGTCGGGGGCCAAACCATTGGGCCTCGGCGTCGGTAGCAACTGGTGATACCAGCGCGCGTGGCGTTGGGCCAACCGCGTGTGCTCGGTCTCACTGATGCGGCTTTTGCCGTAGTCGCGCAGCGTTTCTAGGAGCCGGAAGAACACCACGCCGTTGTCTTCGGTGCGGATCAGGATGGATTTGTCGACCTGTGCGCACAGCAGGTCGAGGAATTCATGGGCTGGGATGTCCTGGCCGCAGATGCCGCGGGCGGTGGGTAGGTCGAAGCTTTCGGCGAGCACCGACAGCCGGCACCACAGTTGTTGTTCGGGGTGGGTGCACAGTTCGTAGCTCCATTCCACGCATGCGGCCAGGCTTTGCCGGCGGGTGATCGCGCCGCGGCGGGAGTTGGAGAGCAAGGCGAAGCGGTCGGCGAGTTCCTCGGCGATCTGCTCGGCCGACATCGCGCGCAGCCGTGCCGCGGCCAGCTCGATGGCCAGCGGCAATCCATCGAGGCGCGCGCAGCAGCGCGCGATGGCCGCGGCGTTGCGGTCGTCGAGCTCGAATCCGGGCACCGCGGCGCGGGCGCGCTGCACAAACAGCTGGACGGCCTCGTAGCCGCCCAGGGTCCGCATCGTCGGATTGTCGTCGAGGGCCGGACACGACAGCGGGGACAGCCGCAGCACCGATTCGCCGTCGATGTCGAGGACTTCGCGGCTGGTGGCCAGAATCTGGACCTGCGGGCAGTCCCGCAGCAGCACCTCGGCGAGTTTGGCGGCGTCGTCGATGAGGTGCTCGCAGTTGTCCAGCACCAGCAGCGTATGCCGGGGCGCGAGGAAGTCGACCAGCACGTCGTTCAGCGCGCGTCCCATCTGATCGCGCACGCCCAGCTCGGCCGCCACCACTTCGGTCACCAGCCCGCCCTCGTGGAGCTCGGCCAGCTCCACCCACCACAGTCCATCGCCGAACTGGGGGCGCAGCCTGGCGGCGGTGCGGCAGGCCAGGGTGGTTTTGCCGACCCCGCCCATGCCGATCAGCGTGACCACCCGCGAGGTCGACAACAGCTCTTGCAGTTGGGCCGACTCCGCCTCGCGGCCCACGAAACTGGCCACCGTGGCGGGCAGCCTGCCACCGGAAGCGCCGCCGCGCACCGACGCCGACGGCCACACCGCCGAGCCGGTGGGGCGCCGATCGGATCCGGGGCCGCCGTGCAGCACCATCTCGGTCACCGGCAGACCCAGCTGGGACTGCGCCCGTTGGATGAGTTCGCCGAGTTCGAACGCCGAGACACGGTCGGCCGAGTTGCGGTTCATGGCCAGGTCGACCAGCGCGGCCGCCGCCTCGGGGATGCCGTGCCCGCGCAGATCGGGCACCGGCTCGGTGGTGATCCGCACGAACTGCGCCATTATCTTTTCCCCGGCGCGGCGCTCAAAGGCGACGTGACCGGTCATCGCGGTGAACAGGGTGGCACCCAACCCGTACACGTCGGAGGCCGCGTTGGGCGGCTGACCGGACAGGACCTCCGGCGCGGTAAACGCCGGCGACCCGGTGAACACCCCTGCCGCCGTCTCGAACCCACCGCCACCGGTGCGGGCAATACCGAAATCACCCAGCGCCGGCTCGCCGTAATCGGTGTACAAAATGTTGGCCGGCTTCACGTCACGGTGCAAAATGTCGGCTTGATGCGCGCACGCCAGCGCCCCGGCCATCTTCACTCCCAGCCGCAACACCTCGGCGACCTCCAGCGCGCCCAGCCGGTGGATCCGCTCTTGAGCGTTGCCCTGCCCGCAGTAGGGCATCACCAAGAACGGATGGCCGGACCCGGTCTCACCGACCTGCAACACCGGCACGATGTTGGGATGACTCGTCAACCTGGCCATTGCGTGCTGTTCGCGCGCAAACCGGGCCCGGTCCTCGTCCATCCCCACCGTGAGCACCTTGACGGCCACGACCCGCCCCAGCGCCACCTGCCGACAGCGGTACACGACTCCGAACCCGCCCCGCCCGATCTCGTGAGCGTCCGCGAACCCGGCAGCGTCTAACTCCGCGGAGACATCACTGCCCATTTCGATTTGCGTGACAAACGAAGGGTTAACCAATCGTGGCTCCACCTGCTCTGGCGGCGAATATCAGCAAGTATGCATACCTTATGCCAGCGCACTATGGGGCAGAAGAAACAAAAGATGACCGACAACTATCGGACGCGAGTTCACTCAACTAGGTTCCGCCGGGGCGAGGTCCAAGGAAATTGCCGCGGCGACTTCGGCCATGCTCAGCGCGGTGCCTTCGTCCCAGGCTGTCTGGAATTCTTCGGCGCCGAGCTGCTCGCGGATGCTGCCGTTCACATTCGGTGTGGAATCCACCGAAGACGAAAGTAGCGAGCGGGGCTCCGCTGGCGGGCTTATCTTGGCGGCCGCCGCCATCAGGACGGCGGCTTGGCGCGGATGCTGGGCTTCGGCTGATCCATGCCAAGACTTCCAGCCCATTTGCGACGGCGTATTTGTCCTTGACTTCGAAGGCGAGCTGCAGGCCATGCTGGAGCACTTGTTCGGCGCGGTCAGGTCGCCCAGCCGCCAGTGAGCGGCGCCCAGCCGACCCCAGTGCGAACCGCTCGCATCGCCCAGTCACCGCGGGCTTCGGCCAAGGCGAGGCCTTTTTCGGACCAGGCCAGCGCGCCGCGGGCATCGCCGGAAATCAAATCCAGCCAGCCCATGGCCGACATCGCGAACGCCTGGGCTTCAAAGTCATCGGTGGCGGCCATGGCCCGCTGCAGGTATGTCACGCGCGCTGATCGAGGTCGCCGGCCAGCAGGGCGGTGTAGCCGTCGTAGAAGTCGATCCTGCCGCGGGTGACGGGGTCGTCGACTACCTCGAGCAGGTTGCGCGCCTCAGCCATCCAGCCTGACGGCCGTCACCAGCGTCCCCGTGTCCGAGGTTGAGGTGCGCGGCGGTGAACAGTGCCCGGATGCGCTGCACGCTGGGCTCGGGCGAGATGGCGGCCAGCGCACGGTTTGCCCACTGGCAGCCCTCGCTGAGCCACCGCTGGTAGACCCAGAACCGGCGCAGGGTCGGCGGTCATGTCCACCGCCATCGCGGGGGAATCGGTGAGGCTGAATTGCAGGGCCTCGCGGATGTTGGGCATGTTCGCGGGTAAGGCGCTGGATCCAGTGGAGTTGTCGGGGACCAAACCATTGGGCCTCGGCGTCGGTCGAGCAGCTGGTGATACCAGCTCGGCGTGGCGCCGAGCCAACTGCAGTGTGCTCGGTCTCGGTGGTGCGGCTTTTGCCGTAGTCGCGCAGCGTCTCCAACAGCCGAAAGCACACCACGCCGTGGTGTTCGGTGCGGATCAGGATGGATTTGTCGACCAGTGCGCACAGCAGGTCGAGGAATTCGTGGGCGGGGATGTCCTGGCCGCAGATGCCACGGGCGGTGGGCAGGTCGAAGCTTTCGGCGAGCACCGACAGCCGACACCACAGTTGTTGTTCGGGCTGGGTGCACAGTTCGTAGCTCCATTCCACGCACGCGGCCAGGCTTTGCCGGCGGGTCAGGGCGCCGCGGCGGCAGTGGGAGAGCAAGGCGAAGCGGTCGGAGAGTTCCTCGGCGATCTGCTCGGCCGACATCGCGCGCAGGCGTGCCGCAGCCAGCTCGATGGCCAGCGGCAACCCGTCCAGGCGGGCGCAGCTACGCGCGATCGCCGCGGCGTTGCGGTCGTCGAGCTCGAACCCGGGCACCGCGGCGCGGGCCCGCTGCACGAAAAGCTGGACGGCCTCATAGCCGCCCAGGGTGCGCAGGGTGGGATCCTCCTCGAGGGTCGGACACGACAGCGGGGGCAGCCGCAGCACCGCTTCGCCGTCGATGTCGAGGACTTCGCGGCTGGTGGCCAGGATTTGCAGCTGCGGGCAGTCCCGCAGCAGGACCTCGGCGAGTTTGGCCACGTCGTCGATGAGGTGCTCGCAGTTGTCGAGCACCACCAGTGTGTGACGCGGCGCGAAGAAGTCGACCAGCACGTCGGTCAGGGCCCGGCCCATCTGATCGCGCACGCCCAACGCGGCGGCCACCACTTCGGTCAGCAGCCCGCCCTCGCGCAGTTCGGCCAGCTCCACCCACCACACGCCGTCGCGTGAACTGGGGGCGCAGCTGCGCGGCGGCATGGCAGGCCAGGGTGGTTTTGCCGACCCCGCCAATGCCGATCAGGGTGACCAGACGCGAGGCCGACAACAACTCGTGCAGTTGGGTCAGCTCGGCCTCGCGGCCCACGAAGCTGGCTACCGTCGCCGGCAGCCTGCCCCCGCCACCGCCGGTGCCACTGAGCAACGGCACCGACACCGCCGAGCGGTGGGGCGCCGATCAGATCCGTGGCCGCTGTGCAGCGCATCTCGGTCGACCGGCAGACCCAGCTGCGACTGTGCCTGCTGGATGAGTTCACCGAGCTCGAGCGCCGAGGGTCGATCGGCCGGGTCGCGGGCCATGGCCTGGTCCGACCATCGCCGCCGCCGCCTCGGGGATGCCGTGCTGGCGCAGATCGGGCGACCGGCTCGGTGGTGATCCGCACAAACTGCGCCATCACCTTTTCCCCGGCGCGCCGCTCAAAGGCGGCGTGACCGGTCATCGCGGTGAACAGGCTTGCGCCCAACCCATACACATCCGAGGCCGCGCTGGGCGCCGCACCGGACAGGATCTCCGGGGCGGTAAACGCCGGCGACCCTGTGAACACCCCCGTGCCGGTCTCAAACCCGCCACCGGTACGGGCAATACCGAAATCGCACAACGCCGGCTCACCGTAATCGGTGTACAAGATGTTGGCCGGCTTCACGTCACGGTGCACAATCACCACCTGATGCGCGCAGCGCCAGCGCCCCGGCCATCTTCACCCCCAGCCGCAACACCTCGGCGACCTCCAGGACGCCCAGCCGGTCGATCCGCTCTTGGATATCGCCCTGCCCGCAAATACGGCATCACCAAAAACGGATAACCGATTGCGGTCTCACCGACCTGCAACACCGGCACAATGTTGGGATGGCCCGTCAACCGGGCCATCGCCTGCTGCTCCCGCGCAAACCGGGCCCGGTCCTCATCGAGCTCAACCGTGAGCACCTTGACCGCCACCACCCGCTCGAGCGCGACCTGCCGGCAGCGGTACACAACTCCGAACCCGCCCCGCCCGATCTCCTGAGCATCCGCGAATCCGGCAGCAGCCAGTGCGGAGGCGATGCCACCGGACACATCACCCCATGCCGCGCCCGCTTCAGACTGCGTAGCAGCCAAGTCGCGATCCATCACATTCCTCGGCATCTGTAGAGAGGGATTGACTAAAGAGTACGACAGCAAACGAGGGCCTCGCTGTGTGCCCGCAGGATCCGTAGCCGCACGTCGGCTTAGTAAGGATTTATGAAGGTCGGTTTCCGATAGTGGGCTGATGTAAAGCACAACACGGTTCAAGGTTCTAGATCGGCCTGCGCTAGGGGGGCGGTGGCCGGACGTGACGGGTGCCGCGTCCGCCCCTCAAGATCGGGTGCGAATCGTTGAGTGTGTCGACAACGACGAAGGTGCCATCGAGTATGTCTAGCCGTTCTCCCATTGCCGTTGTAGGCGTCAGTGCCCTGTTTCCTGGTTCCGTTCATGCCGAGCACTTCTGGCGCAATATCCTCGGCGGTGCGGATCTGCTCTCCGATATCCCCGAATCACACCAGCAGTGTGACCGATTTCCACGACGCGGGACTGGATGCATCCGACAGGGCGAACGCTCGACGCGGTGGCTTTCTTCCTTACATCGAGTTCTCACCGTCGGACTTCGGAATCTCTCCCGACGTTGTGCCGGCCACCGACACCGCGCAACTACTCGCGCTCGCCGTTGCCAAGCAAGTCTTGGAAGACGTTGCCGGAGGCGACTTTTCCCATCTCGACCGAGAAAGGATCTCAGTGGTGCTCGGCGTCGGCGGTACGACCGAGATGCTCGCCCACATGTCTTGCCTCCAGGCTCCCGTGTGGGAACGGGCCCTTCCCGCCGCGGGAATCGCCGACGACCAGATCGAACTGTTCAAAGCTCGTGTCGCCGCCGCGTACTCGTCTTTGCAGGAAGGCACGCTCCCGGGATTGCTGGGCAACGTCGTCGCCGGACGCATCGCAAACCGATTCGACCTCGGCGGAAAGAACTGTGTCGTCGACGCCGTCTCTGGAAGTTCGCTGGCCGCCGTCGAAATCGCGCTCAACGAGCTATATCTCGGCGACTCGGAAATGGTCATTACCGGCGGGGTGGACGCGCTCAACGACCCGCTGATGTTCCGGTGCTTCGGCAAGGCTGCCGCGCTGTCCCCGTCGGGGGACTGCCGACCGTTCTCCGACAGGGCGGACGGGACGATGCTTGGCGAGGGGCTTGCCATGCTGGCGCTGAAGCGTCTCGAGGACGCCGAGCGCGACGACGACCAGATATACGCGGTCATCCGCGGTTCGGGCTCTTCTTCCAATGGTCGCGCGAACAATATTTCCGCACCGAGTCCGCCAGGACAGGCGACAGGCGTTGCGACGCGCGTACGAGGTGGCCGGTTATGGCCCGGAAACCGTTGGGCTGGTTGAGGCGCACGGGGCGGAACCTACGTGGGTGATGTCGCCGAGTTCTCAGCACTTGAAGATGTTTTCAACGCGTCCGGTCGGGAAGATCGGCAGTGGTGCGCCCTTGGATCGGTGAAATCGCAAGTGGGGCACACCAAAGCGGCGTCAGGCGCGGCGGTCTGTTCAAGGCGGTGATGGCGGTTCATCACAAGATTCTGCCGCCGACCATCAAAGTCGAGCAGCCGAACCCGGCCCTTGACATCGGCAACTCACCTTTTTACCTGTCCACCCGGGCAAGGCCGTGGATTTCCGACGGAGGGCGTTCCGCGTCGCGCGGCAGTCAGTTCTTTTGGCTCGGGTGGCAGCAATTTTCATGTGACGCTAGAGGAATACACCGGAAATGGTGACCGCGCCAGGCGCCATCGATCCTGGAAGTCCGAATTGGTGGTGCTCGGCGCTGCCAGCGCGACCGCCCTGGCCGACAGGCTGACGGCTTGTCGGCTTCGCTTGCCGATGGCGCTGACATGCTGCGCTATATCGCCCATGCGACGCAGCTATGCTACGACCCGAATCAACGACACCGCTTGGCCATTGTTGCCGACGATGTCACCAGTCTGCGATCGATGCTCGACGAAGCCGCATTCAGGCTCGTCGCCGAACGCGATGCGACCTCCTTCGCCTCCGCCCGAGGGCTATTTCTATTCCGCCCAGCAACCCGCACCGGTCGCCTTGCTCTTTCCCGATCAGGGCAGCCAATACCTGGGGATGGGCGCCGACATCCCGCAGCTCTTCGAGCCCGCGCTTCCCCATGGGAGACGGCTCGAGCCTCGCTCTTGGATGCCGACCATGATCTGCACCAAATCGTTTGGCCGAAGCCGGCTTTCACTACAGAAGAGCGCGAAGAGCAGGCGCGACCTTGGCCCGAACCGAATGGGCGCAACCGGCGATCACCGCGCACAGCCTGAGCCTGCTGCAGATCGTTCGTGCCTTGGACATCAAGCCGGTTGCGGTGGGCGGCCACGGCTCCGGCGAGGTCATGGCATTGTGCGCCGCAGGGGTTTTCGACGATGCAGCGGCACTTCGAATCGCACGCAAACGCGGTGCGCTCATCGCCGAGGCTGCCCGCAACGAGTGAAGGAGCCATGGGCGCGGTTTCGGCGCCTTGCGAAGTAGTGCATGAGCTGCTCCAGCGTTGGGAGCTCGACGTCGCAATCGCCCACCACGGGAGTCCCGACGCAGGTCATCGTTTCCGGCGCCGCCGACGCGGTCGTGGACACGATGGTTCGGCTGTCTATGGCCGGCATCAATTCAACGCAATCGAATGTGGCGACCGCGTTCCACTCGGAGATTCTGGCCCCGGCCGCAGCGCCGTTGCAGGCCTATCTGGCGGACATCCCGTTCAACAACCCGATGGTGCCGGCCCACGCCAACGCGAGCGTGGGGCCCTACGACGGTGACGCCGACGCGATGCGTGCCACGCTCGCCGGCCAGATAGCGCAGCCGGTCCGTTTCGTCGAGCAGGTGCGGGCGATGTGGGCCGCTGGCGCCCGTACGTTCGTGGAGGTCGGCCCGGATGCCGTGCTGACCAATTTGCTGGGTAAGTGCCTGGAGGGCCTGCCGTACCATGCCGTCGCGCTTGATGACAAGCGCACCAACGGTATTCGCGGGCTCTGGCTGGGGCTAGCCAAGCTGGCGGCGGCCGGCGTGCCGATGAATCTCACCAGCCTGTGGGCTGACTACAACGTGATCGACGATCCCCGCACCCGGCGGAAGCCGACTCCGACCCTGAAGATCAACGGCGCCAACTATGGCAAGCTGGCCGTCAACGCCGCGCCGACGAGTCCGGCTAGGGCCGCAAAAACCGCCAAGCCCACGGGCGGTGCGGCGCGGCCGGCGCCACATCGCACCAACGGCAACGGCAACGGACACCACAACGGCGTGCTGCTGATCGAGGGCTGACGAATCCCGGTCGGGCTTGGGGGACTCGTCTGTTGGGCCTGCTCGGACCGGACTACCTGCGCCCGGTTTGCCCCGACGATCGCCACCAGCGCACCTCGGACATCATCGGTGACCGATGTGTAGACGGCGAACCGCGGCTTCTTCGGCGCTAGCGATCGGTCAATACCCGAAACAGCCGGGGCGATTTGGGAGTTCTGCTGGTTTCTCAATATTCATCAGGCCATTTTTCGGTATCGGCGGGCCATTTTTCCATCACATCCGAGAGCGCTTCGTCGATGGAAATCATCATGGCCGCTGCGGCATGAAAAGCGTGTTCAGCAACTATCTTTCGACACGCGGCCCATTCACATCGACCGCGCCGCAAGCATTCTCAAATAACGTGACGATGCCATCGCGGGCCCATCAAGCCTGGATCCACAACAACAAGATGCGGCCATCGCGGTGTTCTCCTTGGACCTCTGAGGATCCTCGGAGAACTCCCGCGATGGCCGCCGATGAAACGAGCTGCGCGGACCGGCGCGTAGCTCAGTACTGAACGCTGGTCGCGATCCCGCTGGCGGTTGCGAAGCCATGCGGCTCCCAGGCGCCGTCCAGCGCCGAGAAGCCATCGACGAACTCGTCGGCGGCGTCGCGGGCCTCACGCATCCGGAAGCTGTACTTCACCGACGACAGCTTCGACCGGATGGCGGGCTTGGAGTAGAGCCGGTGAGTGAGAATGGCCCTGAAGTGATCCTCGGGCAGGACGAGCGATTGCAGATCAAGCTTGACCGGCCCGGCCTCATCCGGCGGTGCTTGGCGCAGCCGCCAGGGCAGTTCCTCCGTCGGGATCCGGGCGTGGCTGTCATGATCGGCGGTGTGGAAGACGCTGACGGTGGCGATCACCGTCGCCAGGGTCTGGGCCAGGACGTCCTCACCCCAGATCGCCATGCCATCCGGGAAGCCGACAACAATGGGTGAGATCGCGTCCGCCCATCGCGTGACGTCCGGGTCGCCCACGTCGAACGTGTTGGCAATCTTGCGGGTGAATTCCAGGATGTGCTGATACCAGGCCTGCCGGTAGCGCCCGTAGGTGGTGTGGGTGCCGAGGTGGACGCCCCAGAAGTCGTACGACGGGTAGGCCTCGTCGCCGCGGCCGTGCATGCCGAGCACCACACCTTCGTGCATGCTCGCCGTCTCGAACGTGAACCCCACACTCAGCTCGCGCTGGTTGTTGTGGATGGCCCCGCGCTGATGGTGGATCACCGCCTTGTGCAGGCCGAGCGTGTATTGGAAGTGCGGAGCAAGCAGGCGCTTGAGCCGGTGGTTGCTCGGCAGCAGCGACTGCGTGAACGCATTCACGGCATCCATCGGGAAGTGCAACCGTGGGTGCGCGATGTGCACCAGCAGGCACTGGGCGCCCTGCAGAACGAAGTACTTCGCGAGGTCCCAGCGCGCGCCGTCCTCGGGGTGGAAGACATGTTCACCGCAGCGAATCGCCACGACGGCCCATTCGGTTTCGCTGCGTTCGCGCAGCAGGACGACGGTCGGCGCGGCGAAGACACCCGGCAGCGGCTTCAAGTGGGCGAAACCGGAGAGGTCGATTGTGCCGAAGCGAGCGTCGGGGTGAGCCTTCAGATCGTCCGCGAACGCCTGCCGCTCCCGCGGAGCGACGATGGGCAACAGGAACTGTGCAAACGTCGTCCCGGTGACCAGCTCCTCGAACCTGGCGTCCGTCACCGGCACGATGCGGCGGCCAAGGCGAGCGCGCAATGCCGCCTTTGGAGTCGCCATCAGGATCTGTCCCATGAAGCGAGTGACGTTGTTCCAGACGTGATCTTGGACATCGGCGCGGTCGATCTTCAGAACGGGCGACGGGAAGAAGGGGTGAACAACGGGGTCCTGCGGCCACGGGCCCTCGATTCCGCTCTGCGGTTTGGGATCCGGCGCGGACACCGCACCGGCACCCCACGGCAGGGCGGCGATCTCGTCCGCGACGGGCCACGAGGCGGGCTTCCGTTCCAAGACACCGACGGCGGCGAGACCGTCGTACAACTTGGACTCGACATCGGCGGGGCCGACCCGCAAAGCCAGCGCGGCTTTGCCAACCGCCCGCTCGACGTCGTTGATGTCAAGTTTCATGCAGCCCTCCTGGGACCGAGAAGTTGGAAGTTTGGAAGTCGAAGTGACTCTTGAAGGATTGCGGGCCGACCTTCACAAAATCTTGATGACCAACATGTGCGTCAAATGAGCCCGGGCTTGACCCTGACCGTGAGCATTCGACCAAGACACGACGGTTATGCCGAGACATGGTTATCGAGGGCGTCTAACCTTCCATTAGGCAGGCCGCAGTGCGCACTTACTTTCTCGTCAATATGGTGGAACAACGACAACAGGTGTTGCCACAATGGGCAGGGCAGGTCCAGTGGGTCGGGAGGGCTAGGGAACGACTTTGCAAGACGATGTCGGATTCGGTGTCCTAGGGCCGTTGCAGGTCATAGTCAATGGCTCGGTTATTCCGTTGGGTACGCCCAAGCAACGCGCAGTCATGGCAATGTTGCTGATCAATCGCAACCGACCGGTGGGCATCGATTCGTTGGTCGATGCAGCCTGGGAGCAGGGCCCTCCGGCCCGCGCAAAAGACACGCTTTACTCATACGTCTCGAACCTGCGCCGTCTGATGGCCGGCGTTGGCCACGACAACCGTGACCTCTTGGTCAGCGCATCGCCGGGTTACCGGCTCGCGGTTCTCGATAGCCAATACGACCTCGGCCGATTCGTGACCGAAAAGGACGCTGGTGTTCGAGCGGCCGCGGACGGGCGATTTGAGCAGGCCAGCGAGCACTTCGCGGCCGCGCTTGGCGAGTGGCGTGGTCCGGTGCTAGTCGACTTGAGTGACTTCAGCTTCGTCGACGCCTTTGCCAAGGGACTCATCGAGGAAAAGGTCTTGGCGCACATTGCCCGCGCCGAAATTGAAATCGCTTGCGGAAGGGCCCATTCGGTCATCAATGAGCTGCAGGAACTTACCGTCGACCAGCCGTACCGGGAACCACTTTGGGGGCAGCTGATCACCGCCTACTACGTCAGCGACCGCCAATCCGACGCGCTCGATGCCTATCACAGGCTGAAGGACACGCTGGCCGACGACCTCGGTGTCGACCCCGGTCCCACGGTGCGCGAGCTCTACGAGCGGGTCCTTCGCCAGGAACCGCTCGAGGTGCGCAAGGTCGCCCGATTGAATGCCGACGACACCATCAAGACCCTCTCGGCGCACATCACCGCGCGTCCCGACATCGCCCACGGCCCGTCCTTACGCGGCGGTGACGGGACTACGTATCCGCTGGTGGCCACCACCACCCGCATCGGCCGCAGCCCGAACAACGACATCGTCCTTTCCAGCGGCAAGGTCAGCCGGCACCACGCCGCGATCGTCGATACCGGATCCAGTTTCGCCATAGTCGATCTGCGATCGGCGAACGGCGTCTATGTTTCCGGCCGGCGGATCCACACCAGCGCCGTGCTGTCCGAAGGTGACCGGATTCGCTTGGCCGACCATCATTTCGTTTTCGAAAACACCCCCCGAGAACCCGTCGCCGATTAGTCGTATCGCGGGTATTTCTCGAGCATTTCTTCCGGCCGTCGTAAAGGTTTCATGAAGGTGCGGATGCGACGGTGACGCGGTCCAAAGCCCGGAATAACGCGCCATCAGGAATCCGAAATGTTGTCGCAGTCCTTCCCCGCAGCCGAGATCGAACGGCGAACCCGTCTGTCGCACCACGTGATTGAGCTTGGTGACGGACACGAGGTCGGTGTGTCGGTAGGTGGCCGGGGGGTGCCCCTGGTGTTCCTGCACGGCCTGGGGCTGAACCGCCGCGCCTATCAGGCCATGCTTGGTGGCCTGGCCAATCTCGGCTTTCTCGTCGTCGCGATCGATGCCGCGGGCCACGGCGACACCCACGACTTCCGCTCCGGAAGGGCGCAAATCGGCGACTTCGTCGCGCTGACGCTGCGCTCCCTTGATGTTCTCGGCATTGAGAAGGCGGTGTTCGCCGGGCACTCGATGGGTGGCCGCCTGGTGATCGAGGTGGCGGCAAGCGCACCGGAACGGGTGCTGGCCGCCGTGCTGCTGGACGCCGCCGCCGGGGCCTCGTGGGAAAAGACGCTGGCCGCCGCGGCGCGGCCCGCGCCCCAGGCCGTCGCCGCGATGCTCAGCATGCTGTGCAGCACCCGCCATGAAATGGACGGGCTGAACATCGCCAGTGCCAGCCGGTACGCGCGGGGCCTGACGGATGCGGTGATCGGCAATCTGCGGCGTCCGCTGGGCCCGGTGCGAGCCGCGCTGGCCATGATGCAGTCACCCGATTCCACGGCGCAGCTGCGCATGATGCGTGAGCGCGGCATCCCGACGTTGGTCCTACACGGCGACAACGACTTCATGGTGCCCTTCGCGAGCGCGCGCGACATCGCCGAGGCCGCCGGCGGGTCGCTGCATCGGCTGCGCGGGGCGTGCCACGGCTGGCTGATCGTCAACCCGCGGCACGGGGCCGAGGCGCTGGGACACCTGATCACCGAGAAATTGGGCGATGCTCTGGGCCGCGCCGCCGAGGCCTTGGGAATACCGGACTGGCGCGAGAGCGGCACATGGGAACGGGCCCTGGTCCCGCCGCAAGCCCTGATACGCCGACTCAACGGAGAACAGCGTGTCGAGATCGGCGCACATCAAAGCCGGTACGTCAGGGCCCCGGCGGGCGACCTGCAACGAGCCATCTGAGCCGGGTTCGGCGCGACTTCGGCGTCCGGAGGCGCCGGTTCCCCGTCGGCGAGGCCCCGTCGGCGACGACCGCAAATCGGCGCGCGTTTGCGTGGACGGCCAGCCCGATAATCCAGGTCGGAATTAAGCGATTCGCTGAAAATTCCATCAAGGTTTCATAGAGGTCAAAGTGTGACAGTGGTCTCACCCGAACGACGGAATCACGAAGCTTCTGTCGGAGATTCGCCTCCTCCCAAGGCGATTGAGACTGTAGGAGATGACCGTGACCACCACATATCCCGCATTCGCTGCCCAGTCGTTTCACTGTCCCGGGCAGGCGCGTCCGACGGCCGCCCACCAGCCCGTCGCCGATGTCAAGCGCATCGTCCGCACCGAGTACGTGCGGGCGTCATCGGTTGAAATCGCCCAGCGCTCCGAGCTACTAGAGCAGCTCTACGCCTGCTACAGCGAGACAGCGCACGGTACTACGCGCGATCAGCTCAAGGTGCTCATCGACGGCGCCGGTGAGTTTCGGATCGCGCTCTTTTACGGCGCCAACGATGAGCTGGCGGGTTTCTCCTACGCCAGCATCGAGCGCCTGGAGCACGCGGGCCGCACGCACGCGGTGTTCAACGCGGCCGTGTTGTGCCGACTGGGCTACCACGGCGGAGCGCCGGGCGCGTTCTTCGGACTCCGCGAGGCGCTGCGCTTCAAGCTCCGCCATCCACGCACCCCGCTGGCCTACTTCACCCGCAGCTCGAATCCGGCCGCCTACCGCCTGCTCGCCTCGACAATGCCGCGGATCTACCCGAGCCTCGCTCACCCGACACCGCCCGATGTCTCAGCGATGGTGGGCGAGCTCGGCGTGCGGCGGCACTACGAACCGGTAAACGGGGAACCCTGGGTGGTGCGTTCACCGGCCACTCCGAATAGCTCGTCGCGGCTGCGCCGACTCAAGGCCGACCCGTACGTGCAGTTCTATAACGAGGTCAATCCGCGCTTCGCCGACGGCAATGCGCTGCTGACCTGGATACCCCTGGATGTCGCCAACATCACCGGCGCATTGTTCCGCCTACTGCGCACGGGGTTAGCCCGATGAGCACGCTTGCCGGCCAAGGCTCGCTGAGCGCGAGCGAGGGCGCCGGGCAGAGGTTGGTCGCGCTGGTCGCGGGCGGGTTGTACGGCAGCTGGGCCGGGTTCGCCCACGTCAACATGGGCTTGGGGGTTGCGCTGCGCGCCGGCTTGACGCAGGCGGTGCTGAGCGCGATCTCGACGCTGTTCCTGATGCTGTTGCTCGCCCGGCTATTTCACTGGCCCCCAAGCCCCGTGCACGGGTTCTGGCTGGCCGCGCTTGGCGCGCCCATCCTGGTGATCACTTGCCTCGTCGCCGGCCACGCCCTGGCGGGCACGCCACACATCGCCGTCGCCATCGCGCCATCGGTGATCGTCGGCACCGCGGGCTCCTTCGCCTACGCCCGCACCCTGCTCCCGCAGGCCAGGGGCAGCCTAAACGGCCGGGCCTAGCTCCTGCCAAATTATCAACGCAAGACACGAGGCGCCCGACAAATCCATCCGACAAATAGAGTGGTCTCGTTGGCCTAAACGGACGCGAGGTTGGATTCACATGAGGTTGCCTGTGCTGGGCGCGGTGTCGCTCACCGGCTTCAAGAACGCCTGGTTCTTTCTGTTCCTGCTGCTGGTGCTGTTGGTGACGGGAATCTATGTCGCAATCCAATTCACCCGCCGCCGGCGGGTGCTGCGATTCGCCAACATGGAGGTGCTGCAGCGCGTCGCCCCGAGCGCGCGCCGGCCGGTGGCGGCACGTGCCGACGATTCTGCTCGTCACGTCGTTGGTGCTGCTGACGACGGCAATGGCCGGGCCGACGTCCGACATTCGGATTCCGCTCAACCGCGCGGTGGTGATGCTGGTCATCGACGTTTCGGAGTCCATGGCGTCCACCGACGTTCCGCCCACCCGGCTGGCCGCCGCGAAGGAGGCCGGTAAGCAATTCGCCGACGAGCTGACCCCGGCCATCAACCTCGGCCTGGTGGAATTCGCGGCCAACGCCACGCTGCTGGTGTCCCCGACCACCAACCGCGGCGCGGTCAAAGCAGCGATCGACGGCCTGGAGCCGGCTCCCAAGACCGCTACGGGTGAGGGCATCTTCACCGCGTTGCAGGCAATCGCGACGGTGGGGGCGGTGATGGGGGGCGGCGACGGTCCGCCACCCGCACGGATCGTGCTGGAGTCCGACGGCGCCGAGAACGTCCCGATGGACCCCAACGCCCCGCAGGGGGCCTTCACGGCGGCTCGGGCCGCCAAATCCGAGGGAGTGCAGATCTCGACGATCTCCTTCGGGACGCCCTACGGCACGGTGGAGTACAACGGCGCCAACATTCCGGTGCCGGTCGACGATCAAACCCTGCAGAAGATCTGCGAGATCACCGACGGTCAGGCATTCCACGCCGACAGCCTGGAATCGCTCAAGAACGTCTACACGACCCTGCAGAAGCAGATCGGCTACGAAACCGTGAAAGGCGACGCCAGCGCCGCCTGGATCCTGCTGGGTGCGGTCCTCATGGCCGGCGCCGTCCTGGCCGGCCTGTTCCTGAACCGCAGGCTGCCCAACTGAATCGATCAGGTGGGAATGCGCCGGTTGATCAGCAGTCCCAACAGCGCCGCGATGACGGCTGTGATGGTGCCGAGGCGCAGCCACCCGGCGCTGCCGGGCCCGGGTACCGTGCGATACCCGACCTCGTTCTCGATGGCGTCATAGGTTTTCTCCAGTTCGCCGACGTTGGTCGCGGTATAGGACTGCCCGCCGGACAGCCTCGCGATCGTTCTCAGCTGGTCGGTCGAAACAGGGACGGCTACCTGCTTTCCGTCCATTTGGATCGAGCCGTTCTTAGTTCCGAACGCGATCGTCGAGATGGGCACCCCGTGATCCTTGGCCAGGCGCGCGGCGGTGTAGGCACCATCATGCGGATCGTTGGGGTTTGACGGCTTGTTCGCGCCGCCGTCGGAAAGCAGCACGATGCGGGCCGGCGGCGGCGTATCCCCACCGGCGACGGCGGCGGCTTCGATCGCGTGCAGGGCGGTGAAGATCGCCTCACCCGTCGCGGTGCTGTCGCCGAACTGCAGGTTCTTCACCGCGTCGACGGTCGCCTGGTGCTGCGGGGTCGGAGGCACCAGCAGGTACGGGGTGCCCGCGAAGCCGACCAGCCCGAGATTGATGCCCGGCGTCAGCTGAGCCGCGAAGTGCGCGGCCGCCTCCTCCGCCGCCTTGAGCCGGTTGGGATCCACATCGGTTGCCCGCATGGAATTCGACATGTCGATCACCAGCATGATGACGGCGCGATTGCGCGGGATGCGCATGTCGTGGGTGGGCGTGGCCAGCGCGATGGTCAACAGGGCCAGGCAGAGCAGCGACACCGCGATCGGAACGTGCCGCCACCACGACTGCGGCACCTCCGCCTCGGTGAACCGGCGCAGGCGTTGCCGGCGCCGGACCTGCACGAGGATATAGACGGCGAGTAGGGCCAATGGGATCAAACCGAACAGCAACATGGCCGGGCGCTGAAACCCGTACAGCGGTAAGGGGCCGATCCCGGGAAGCGACACTCGGCTCACCTTCCCGTTTGGCCGGCCCCTTTTGTGGCCTAGCGGACGCTGCCGCCAGTAAAGCGGCGTCTCGGTGGTCCGTCAAACGACCAAGCCGCAAGCGGGCCGCAATCTGCTAGCTGACCCGGACGTCGGACGGCGACCAGAACGCTCGCATCGACGTGATTTTGGCGTCCTCGTCGAACGTCATCAGCGAGATCGGCGAGATCTGGGTCCGGCTGGCGCCGGCGTCCAGCCGCAGGTGCCACAAGAAAGCCGCCTCGGTGCCAGACACCCGCAATTCCGCGAGTTCGGTCTCTTTCTTGGCGCCTTGGATATTTGTGTAGAACTCGTGGATCGCGTCGTGGCCGCGCCGGACGTCCGATCCGATCGGGTCCTCGATGGTGGCGTCGGCGGCGTAAAGGGTCACGATGTCGGCGGCGGTGCCGCCGGCGAGGAGCTCGAGATAGCGGTTGACGGTCTGTGCGATGGCTTCCTGGGACGGCATGGTTTTCCTACGCTACGCCGTCTGGCGGTGCCTACTCGCGCCTGAGGTTCGGACGGAGCATCGTTGTTCGTGGGTCAGGTGATTGCGTTGACGGCGGCTGCCATGTGGTCGCCCGACTCACACCCGCGGCTCGCCAAGGCGTTCTATCCTGGCCTCGCGAGCCCGGGGCGTGTCCCGCCTGAGTTTTGAGGGAGAAAGCGCCATGAGACAGGCCACCGGACAACGCGCCCACCGAACGCCTCCGGCGGCGAAGTTGCCGCAGTTGCTGCCCACTGCCGGCCGGGCTGGTCGCGATGTGGGGCTGGGCGCGGCAACCGGCCTGGTGAATACCCGACGGCGACTGACGCGCCCTGACGGCACCCAGCCAACCCCAAACGTCCCCGAGCCGAGGAATCAAGACCGCGTCGGCACGCGCGCTTGCGCCGACCGCAGATGTTCTTGAGCCGCAGGATATTTCGTGGCATCCGTTCAGTCTGCGCCACAATCACCGTCTGCCGCATGGCGGGTCGGCGAGGTCGTCGACGAGCTGTATGAGGTACTGGCCAAGGCCGGCGAAGGTGGCTTCGGGGCGGTATATCGGGTCCACCACCGAGGCTGGAATGTCGATCTGGCGGTGAAAACCCCCCTCCCCAAATGGGTGTCCTCGGAAACGGTGCTGCTGGACTTCGAAACCGAGGCGCAAACCTTCTCCGGGGTCCTCTGACCTGTTGCGGGACGTTGCTCGATCTAGGCGATCGGGCTGGTGCTGCGGCGTTTCTCCGGGGGTGTGGTGCTCGTGGCTGGTAGTCGTTTTGTGACTGTCGACCCGAAAGCGAGGGGCCATGAGAGCGTTCCCGGTGCGCCTGCCGTCCGGGCAGCGGTATTGGACGGTGTTGGACGAGGATCTGCAGGTGGTTGGTGTCGCCGATGGGTATCTGCGACATCTGCGGTTTGCCCGTGACGCGGCCGAGTCCACGACGAAGGCGTATGCGCATTCGATCGTGTTGTTCCTGCGCTGGTGTGCCCGGTCGGGCCGGTCCTGGCAGGCCGGTGTCGAGCAGTTCGCGCTGTTCATGACGTGGCTGGCGCACGCCCGGCCGTCGCCGGACGACGCTGCGGCGGTGGTGGTTTCGGGTCCGGGCGCCGCGGCGGCGCGGTGTGCGTCGCGGATCAATGGTGTGCTGACCGCGGTGCGGGGGATGGTGACGCACGCGGTGGCTATCGGTCACGCCCCGGCGGGGCTGGTGTCGATGCTGTACGAGGTCGCCGACGACCGCGACCTGCC
>CAVVLC010000048.1:0-45549 GCA_963748885.1 uncultured Actinomycetota bacterium | reverse complement strand
GTGTTATGTAGCTTGCTCGACTGGTACCGTATTGCTGGTGCCTGCGTTCCCGCCACCGATGTTTCCATCGCCGTTGTTCTCCGAAGCCGAAGTTGTTGTTCCCGTCATTGCCCATGCCCACGTTCTTGGTGCCGGTAGTTAGGCCGCCGTTGCCGAAGCCGATGTTTCCGGTGCCGGCGTTTCCCGAGCCGACGTTGGAGTCGCCTTGGTTTCCGGCACCGACGTTGGAATTGCCGAAGTTTCCGCTGCCGACGTTTCCGCTACCGATGTTGCCGCTGCCGACGTTGTTGCCACCGGTGTTGCCGCTGCCGATGTTGCAGGTGCCGCCCTTGTTGCCGATGCCCAGGTCGAAGGGCAGGCCCGCCGCCGCGGCCGCGCTGGTCGCCTGGCCGAGGTTGGGCAGCGACGCCCGCCACGAGGTCAGCCGGGCGGCCGCGGCCGACACCTGGCCGTGATAGCCCGCCATCGCGGCCACGTCCTGGGCCCACATCCGCTCGTAGTCGCCCTCCAGCTGGGCGATCAGCGGGGTGTGCAGGCCAAACCAGTTCGACAGCGCCATCCGCACGGTTTCGCTTCGGTTAACGAGCACCGTGAGCGGGTGCACCATCGCGCTCCGCGTCCCCTCGAATGCGCTCACCACGGTGCGCGCCTGATCAGCCGCTCCCTGCGCGTGGGCCGCCGCCGCGTTCAGAAACGTCGTGTACGGGGCGGCGGCGGCCGCCATCGCGGCCGACGCCGCACCCTGCCACGCCTGACCAACCAACCCGGAGGTCACCGACGAGAACGAGGACGCCGCCGACCCCAACTCCGAGGCCAACCCACCCCAGGCCGCCGACACCTCCAGCATCGGCGCCGAACCCGCACCCGAGTAAATCAACGCCGAATTGATCTCTGGCGCCAGAATTGAAAAATTGACCATGACTAGCTCCTTAAGAAGGGCAACAGCCCAATCGAGTGGGCCGCGCCGAGGTCCAGTCCGCTAGGGCCTGGCCAGGAGCGCCACACCCGAATCGCCTCGGCCGGCAGACCGCTGTGCCGCCTCTGCTCCAACGCTCAGCACCCGGGCGTGGATGGGAGCCGCGGCGACCACCGTGAACGGTGTTTCCAGCGGGAAGTCCAGCCGAGCGACTCGATCTCGGCCGCACGGACGATGGTGGCGAGCGCGAGTGTGGCCTCCAGCATCGCGAAGTGATCGCCGATGCATGAGCGCGGCCCGCCGCCGAACGGCAGGTACTGCCAACGGCTGCGACCCTTCGACCGCTCCGGCAGGAACCGGTCCGGGTCGAAACGCAGCGGGTCCTCCCACAGCGTCGGGATCCCGGTGCATCGCGTAGAAGCTCACCAGCGCAATGGTTTCCGGCCGGCACCCGGTGGCCGTCCACCACGATGTCGCGGGTCGGCGTGCGCATCGTTCCCGCCCCGGGCGGGCACAGCCGCAGCGCCTCGTGCAACACCCGAACGGTGACGCCGAGCTCGGCGCACGTCGTCGGGGGTCAGCGGCCGATCACCCAGCGCGGCAACCTCGGCGCGCACCTGTTCCTGAATGTCGCGGTGGTGGCCCAGCGCCCACAGCGCGTAAGTCAGCGTGGTCGAGGTGGTGTCGTGTCCCGCGAGCATGAACAGCACCAGCTCGTGGCAGATCTCGTCGTCGGTCAGCGGCCGGCCGGTCTCCGGATCGGTCGCCGCGATCAACGCGCGCACCAGCGGGGCGTCACGGTCGGGATCAACGCGAACCGCGTGCAGCATTTCGGCGGCCAGCCGGTGCAGCGTGTCGTTGGCGCGGCGAGCCGCGCGCTGGCCCTTGGTGGGCAGCCACCGCGGCGGATTCACCGGCCGCGACGCGCGGTCGGCCACCCATGCCAATGCCGTGCGCAGCGCCTGCCCACCTCGTCGGCACGCTCGTCGAGGTCCAGCCCGAGCACCGAACGACCCGAGCGCCCGCAGCGTCAGCTTGCGGCACTCGGTGTCCAGGTCGACGAACGCGCCGTCTCGCCAACCGTCGACGGTCGCCTGCGCGGCCGCGGCCATGTGTCCCGCGTAGCGCGACACGTGGCGCTTGGTGAACATCGGCTGCAGTGCGCGCCGCCGCGGCAGCCACCGCTCGTGCGGAAGGTTGAGCAGGTTGCCACCCATCAGCGCGCGCAGCTCGACCATGGTCCGCGCACGGCCGCGGTCGGCGACCTCGTCGGTGCGGCCCAACAGATCCCGCGCGCCCTGCGGGCTGGAGATCACCACCACGTTCGGTAACAGCCACTTCGGTGCCGAGCACGAGCCGGGTGACCGGGCCACCGGCGTCGACGATCTGCTGAAAGCCGTCGATGAACGACCGCACCGCCTTGAGTTGCTGCCGATATGGGAGCGGATTCTTCGGCGCCAGCCTGAGCGTCCCCGACTTCCGGCTTTTCGAGCATCTCGACCATGCCAACTCCTTTGTCGGGCGTGTTGTTTAGGCACGGTATGGCCGACTTCAGTGTGCGCGCACGCGTAGTTGGCTACTCCATTTACTCGAGACGGTTACCCGCCCGGCCCGGATCGGATGATCGACGCCAGTTCCTCGCGGGTCTGGGCCCCGACCCGCTGGCAGGCCCGGTAGACGTGGCCCTCGACGGTGCGCACCGACATCACCAGGCGGTCGGCGATCTCGCGGTTGGACAGTCCGGCCACGACGAGTTCCACCACATCGCGCTGCCGGCCCGACAACTTGAGACCCGACGGCGTCCGCAACGCCGGCGTGCACAGACCACCACATTCGTCGGCCAATTCCCGTGGCCACTGCCGCGCCATACAGCGAACGCCGACGCTGCTGGTGCGCGTCGAAAGCGACAGAGGCCTGCGCCGCCGCGTCAGCGGCCGCGGCCCGATCACCGATCCGCCGGTACTGTCGCCGACGCCGCCAGCAGGCCCTCGCCGTCCCCGGCCCGCAGCGACTCCGCATGCAGCGCAACGGCATCGGCCAGCGGCAGCGACAACACTTCGGCCAGCTCGCGCGCCCGCGCCGCCTGCGAGGCATCGCCCCACTGGGCCGCGGCCTGTATGCAGGCCAGCTCGTGGGTGGGTTGGCCGCGGTCGCGGGCGAGTTGCGCCGCTTCCATGCACGCTCGCCACGGCCTCGACCAGATGGCCGCTTGCCGCCATCGCCCACCCGCTGGCCAGCGACAAGGCGGTCTGCATGAACAGAAAGTCGGGCGGCACGCACGAACGCGCCGCGGCGGCCGCCTCATTGGCCTCGGCGGGTTGCCCGAGCTTGGCGTGTGCCTCCGCCAACGCGAAGTAGCTCGCCGGCCGCAAACCCGTTCTGATGGAGTGTATCTCCGCCCCGGCAACCGCTTCGTGCACCAGTCGCGCCGCCTCGGCGACCTTACCGCGAACCAGATTGGCGTTGCCCAACAGCAAGGCCAGGTTCGCGTAGGCCAGACCCGGAATGTCGCGGGACGCGTCCGCCAGTTGCTTTGCCGTACTGACGAATTCGTCGATGCGCCCGGTCAGCCGGCAGGCGCGACCGTACACGGCACCGAACCAGAACCGCGATGTGGGACGCCTCAAACGACGTCGTCGCGCGCCGCAGCGCCTGCTCGGCCGCGCCCGGCGATCTCATCGACCTGACCCAGCGCCCCCATGGCCATGATCAACGCGATGCGAGGCCATCATCGCGTGAAAGCCCGGCAGGGCAGGGAAATCCAATGCGGCCCGGGCGTTTTCGGCCGCGCAGTTCGCATCGCGCCGACACCGCGTCCACGCACGCCTGCACCGCCAACCGCTCCGCCACCTGGGCCGGGGTCTCTCGGCCGGCGGCGAGGCCGGCCAGGATCGCCGCCGCGTCGTGAGGCTTGCCGAGATTCCAGATCAGGTTGGCGGCCCGCAGGGTCGCCCAGTGATGGCCGTCGGACAGGTCACCGTTGGGGCCGCGGCCATGTCGCGCAGCGCCGCCTCGGCCTGCTCGCCGCGCCCGAGCAGCATCAGGTTCATGGCCCGCACCCCGGCCGCCCCGCGCGCCCCGGCCGGGTGGCGGCGGTGGCGAACCGGTCGGCCAGATCCAGGTCCAGCAGTGTCATGGCGTGCCGTGCCGATTCCAGGTACAGCTCGGGGTCGGGGTCGAGGTCCGATTCGAGGCGCAGCAGCGCGCGGCGCACCGTGGCCTGCATGTCGGCGTCGCCGTCGTCGGCCAGCCGTGTCGCCAGCCTGCCCGCGAATCTCCGACAGGTACATCTCGCCGGCGCTCGCCCGGCGCAACTCACCGAACAGCGGGTGCGCCAGCCTGGCCATCAGCCCCCCGCCGGTGCGTTCGACGCTGACCAGGCCCATCTGCTTCGGCGGCTGCCAGGTCGGTGCGGCGCACCAGATCGCACAGCACGTCAACGGCCAGCGGCTCACACTGTGACAAGATGTCGACCACCATTGCCATCCGCGGGTTCAGCCGACCCATCTGGCGCCCCACCGTGTCGGACAGGCTCGACGAGACCGCGACGTCGCCGTCCCACATCCACACCCCGGCGAGTTACCGCATCCGCCCCGCCGCTATCTGATCGGTCAACAGCTGGCGCAGAAACAACGCGTTTCCGCCGGTCAGCTTGCGGAATCGGGCCGCGCAACGCGCGTCGACCGGGCCGTCCAGCGCGCTCTCGATCACCTGCCGTGTAGCCGCCGCCGACAGCGGTTCGAGATCGAGGCGAGCCAGCAGCCCGTCCTTCCACAGCGCCGTCACCGCATCGGGTTCCTCGCTGCCGGTGCGCGACGGTGACCAACAGCCGCAGCCCCGCCCGACTGCGCCAGCTGATGAACGACCAGGGCGGACAACCCGTCCAGCAAGTGCGCGTCGTCAACACCCACCACCACCCGACCCCGACGCTGTTGGGCGACAAACGAATTGATCACCCGCCGCACGCTTGCCAGCGGATCCGACTTCGCCTCATTCATAGCCTCAGTCATCACGCCGATGAACGCCCCCAGCGGCAGCGCGTGCGCCGATTCGGTGCCGACGATCCAGTTGGTGCGCTCGCCCGACGCCTCGGCGCGGCGCAGCACTTCGCGGGCCAGCCAGGTCTTACCCACACCGGCCGATCCGGCGATCACGACGCCGGCATGGTTGCCGGCCCCGCTCAGGGCCCGGCGAATCACCCCGAATTCACTATCACGCCCCGTCAGCGGCCCGGCGACGATCACTCGGCGACTATATATCGGTGCGCCGTCGTCAGGCGGCCCAATATCTCACCTCACCGTAAATTCTTTAGGTCCTATTCTTGGCCGATCGGGATGGTCGGACCACGGGATCGAGGTTGCTGGTATGACGGCGGCGTTGGCCTGCACAAAATGCGGGGCGGAATTGCGGCCGACCGCCAAGTTCTGCGACGAATGCGGGTCCGCGACCGCAGTGCCGGCCGCCCCGGCCGAGTACAAACAGGTCACGGTGCTATTTGCCGACGTGGTGGATCGATGGACATCGCCGCGACGGTGGGCCCGGAGCGCTTGCGCGAGATCATGACCGAGCTCGTCATGCGCGCGGCGGCGGTGGTGCGGCGTTACGGCGGCACGGTGGACAAGTTCACCGGTGACGGCATCATGGCGGTGTTCGGCGCCCCGGCCGCGTTGGAGGACCACGCGCTGCGGGCATGCCTGGCGGCACTGGGCATTCAGGACGAGGCCGAAGCCTGGCGGCGAGGTCAACGCCGCGACGGCGTCGAACTGCGGCTGCGGGTCGGACTGAACTCCGGCCAGGTGATTGCCGGCGAGATCGGTTCTGCGGCGCCCTGGGTTACACCGCCATCGGTGAGCAGGTGGGGATGGCGCAGCGGATGGAGTCGGCCGCGCCGCCCGGCGGCGTGATGCTCAGCGAATCCACCGCGCGGCTGGTCGAAGGCGCTGCGGTGCTGGGCGAACCGGAGCTGGTGCACATCAAGGGCGCCGATCGACGCGGTGCCGGCGCGGCAGCTGCTGAGCGTGGCCGCGCAGCGCCGGACCGGTGTCTCGGTATTCGACGTTGGTTGGCCGCGACTGGGAATTGGCCACGCTGGCCGCGATGCTGGACCGCTCGATAGCCGGCCGCGGGTCGGTGGTCGGCGTGGTCGGTCCCCCCGGCATCGGCAAGACCCGGCTGACCGCCGAAGCCGTCGCAGCTGGCGAAAAGTCATGGCGTCGAGGTGTTTTCCACCTTCTGCGAATCACATGCCACCGACATCCCGTTCCATGTGGTGGCGCGCCTGCTGCGCGCCACCGTCAGTGAGCGGTCTGGACGACTCGAGCGGCGCGGGCACACGCGCGGGCACAAGTTCCGGATGCCGATCCGCAGGACCTGCTGCTATTCGATGACCTGCTGGGCATCGCCGATCCCGATGTGGAGCTGCCCAAGATCGACCCCGACGCGCGCCGACGGCGGCTGACCGCGCTGATCAACTCCGCCCAGCTGGCCCGCACCGAACCGGCGATCTTCGTCGTCGAGGACGCGCACTGGATCGACGAGGTCAGCGAATCCATGCTCGCCGACTTTCTCGCGGTGATCCCGCAGACCCCCTCGCTGGTGCTGATCACCTATCGCCCCGAATATCAAGGAGCGCTGGCGCGTCTCGCCGGCGCGCAGACCATCGCCCTGGCACCGCTGAGCGATGCGGAAACCTCGACGCTGGTCGCCGAACTGCTGGGCCCCGATCCCGTCCGTCGGCCAGATCGGCGAGATCATCGCCGGGCGCGCGGCCGGCAACCCTTTCTTCGCCGAGGAGATCACCCGTGAGCTCGCCGAGCGCGGCGTGCTTGTCGGTGAGCGCGGCGGCTACGCCTGCCGCACCGATGTGGCCGAGGTCAGCGTGCCGCCCACGCTGCAGGCCACCATCGCCGCCCGCATCGATCGGCTCGACCCGGCGGCCAAACACACGCTTGCCGCCGCGGCGGTCGTCGGCTCCCGCTTCAACCCCGATCTGCTGGCCAGCCTGGAGGTCGATCCGGCGGTCGACGAGCTGATCGACGCCGACCTCATCGACCAAGTGCGGTTCACCCCGCGCGCCGAGTACGCGTTCCGCCATCCATTGATTCGCACGGTCGCCTACGAATCCCAGCTGAAGGCCGATCGCGCCCGGCTGCACCGGCTGCTGGCCGCCGCGATCGAAGCCCGCGAACCGGAATCCGCCGACCAGAACGCCGCGCTGATCGCCGAACACTTCGAGGCCGCCGGCGATCTGCACGCCGCCTACGGCTGGCACATGCGCGCGGCAGCTGGGCGACCAACCGCGACATCGTCGCAGCACGACGCAGTTGGGAGCGCGCCACGAACGATCGCCGACTCGTTGCCCGCCGACGACCCGAAGCAGGCAGCCATGCGCATCGCCCCTCGCACCATGTTGTGCGGAACCGCCTATCGAGTTCGGGTCAACGTTGCCGGCGCCCACTTTGACGAATTGCGGCAGTTGTGCATCGCCGCCGGGGACAAGGCGTCGCTGGCCATCGCCACGACCGGGCTGGTGATGGATCACGCGTATCAAGGCCGGATCCGCGAGGCGTCGCAGCCTGGCATCGGAAGCCATGTCCCTCATCGAGTCGCTCGGTGATCCGACCTTGACGGTGGGGCTGTCCTTCCCGGCGATCTACGCCAAGTTCGAGTTTGGTGAGTGGCCAGACGTGCTGCTGTGGTCACAAAGGGTTATCGACCTGGCCGACGGTGATCCGTTTAGAGGCAACTTCATTTTTGGGTCTCCTTAGCGCTTGCCTTAACGTCGCGGGCCATGGCGCGCTACTGCCTAGGTCGCCCCGAATGGCGCGAGGATCTGCGGCGACGGCCTGGCCATTGCCCACGGCGCCGACCCACTGACCTACGCTGCGGTCGTCGCCCTAGGTTACACGCCGGGAATCTCGAATGGCGCGCTGGCTGCCGACGATCGCGCAACTGCGCGAGATCGACGATGCGCTACGGATCGCCGAACGATCCGGCAATGACATGGCGCTGGCGTTCGCCCGGATGGCGCTGGGCGTCGCGCTGGTGAACCGCCACAAGGCTGCGGATCGTGACCGGGGGCAGACGCTTTTGGCCGAGGTCAGCGACGTGTTCGAACGCCAGCGACACAACCTGGGGGATCGACCGCTCGTCGATGCGTACGTGGCGCGGGAAATGGCTCGGCGTGGAGATCGCGACGAGGCGATACCGCTCATGCGCGCCGCGGTCGACCACCTGGTCCGTGAGGGACAACTGTTGTCCTGGGGCACTCCACGCGACGGGTGTCCTGGTGGAGACACTTCTAGATCGCGGGACGGACAGCGACGTGGCCGCGGCAGAGGCCGCGATCCAGCGGCTAGCGGCCGAGCCAGCCGACGAGGGTCTGGTAATGCGCGACATCTGGCAGCTGCGGCTGCGCGCATTGCTCGCCAAGGCCCGCGGCGACGAGAGCGCCTACCGCGACCATCGCGACCGCTACCGCGACATGGCGAAAACGCTTGGCTTCGAAGGGCATATCGACTGGGCCGACGCGATGCCGTAGCTCAATCAATCCAAGCGGCCGAATTGACCGTGCCGGTACTGCTCAACGCACGCCGCGCGCCTGACCTTGCCGCTCGTGGTGATCGGTATCGAACCCGGCTGCACCAGAACCAGATCCGCGACGCTGAGGCCGTGAGAGTTGAATATCGCCGAGGCGACTTCACGCCGAATGGCGGCGAGCTTGTCCGGTGCCTCCTCGCAGGACTCGCCGCCTCGCTTCTTCAGCTCGACGATGGCCACAAGCTTCTCCGTCCGACCATCCGGGACAGATATCGCCGCGACCCGGCTTCCGGTTATCTGTTGGACCGTCGCCTCGATGTCCTCGGGAGAGTGATTACGCCCATGGACGATCAACAGGTCCTTGATGCGGCCGACGATGAACAGCTCGCCATCGGAGACGAAGCCCAGATCGCCGGTCCTCAGCCAAGGTCCCTCAGGTGTCCCATCCGACGGCGCGGCCAGCTTGCCCGCGAAAGTGCGTTCAGTCTCTTGCGGTTTCCGCCAGTAGCCCGTGGCGACGTTCTCGCCGTGCACCCAGATCTCCCCCACGGTGCCCGCCGGACACTCGGTGTTGGTGTCGGAGTCCACGATCCGCGCCGTCGGCGATTGCGGCACACCGTAACTGACCAGCGCGGTACCGCCACTGCGGCACCGCTTCGCGTGGCCGGCGGAGAGTTTGTCGGCTTCGAAGCGGACGATTTCCGGCGGTTGAGCCGGCGTGCGGGTCGCCACGTACACCGTTGCTTCGGCAAGTCCATACGAGGGCCGAATCACGTTGTCGCGCAGACCAAAGCGGGCGAACCGCTCGGTAAAGCGCCGCAGCGTCGCGGGCTGCACCCGCTCGGCACCGTTTTGGATGATGAGGACGTCCCCGAGATCCAGCCCGGCCATGTCCTCGTCGGTGGTCTTTCGCGCCGCCAAGTCGAAAGCGAAATTCGGCGCCGAGGAAAACACCCGGCTATTGCCGGCGAGCAATTGCATCCACCGGGCCGGACGCTGCAGAAATGCCACCGGACTTGTGAACACGCCGCGGGCACCGGCCAGAATCGGTGCGCAAATTCCCAAGATCAGACCCAGATCGTGGTAGAAGGGCAGCCACGACACCGTGGTGGTGTTCGGCGGGGCAACCTTCCCGTAGTCCAGAAAGTAGTCGGACATGATCTGTTGGAAGTTGGCCAGCAGGTTTTGGTGCGAGATCATGACTCCGGCCGGCTGACGCGTCGACCCGGACGTGTACTGCAAATACGCCGTGCTCTGGCCGTCGATTGCTTCGATATTGGCGGCCCAGGAGGCATTGGATCCGTGCCGAGGGTCGCGGTCCAGCAGGTCAACCTCGACGACCGATGGAGCAGGAGACCCGGGCTCTGAAGCCCCCGGCCCAACCTGCTCGGCGACACCGCTCGACACGGAGGACGTCGTGAGAACGGCGGTGGGCGCGGCGTCGCGCAGCACCCAACGGATGCGGTCATCGATGGCGCCACCCAGCGGAACCGAAAGCGGAACTGCAATCTGTCCCGCCTGCAATGCGCCGAGAAACGCCACGACGTAGTCAAGGCCCTGGGGCGCCAGGATGACGGCGCGGTCACCCGGTGCCCCGACACTGTCGAGTTCTCGCGCAACGCCCAGCACTCGCCGATAAAGCTGCGACCACGTCAGGGACGCGGCAACGCCGGCCCAGTCCTGCTCGTAATCGATGAACGTGACCGCTACGTCGTCGGGTTGCAGACTGGCCCGCTCGCACAGCACAGCCGGAAGGGACTGCTCAATCACTTGCGTCAGATTCCCCCGGCGGCCTGCGCTGAAACCTTCGGGATGAGAAGTTCCAATAGCCAGCCATCCGTCCTTGACCAAACGCTCGACGCCTGCGTCGGAAACGGGCCCGATTGTGCGTTTGAACTGGCCCGCGTCGGTCAATCATTACCACGCCGGTCGATCATTACCAACCGGGGACGCGGAGCTGCTCGCCAAGCTCCGCGTACAGTGCGTTCCGGGGTCAGGGAGCCGGACTAAGCGTTGCCGCGGGAGGCAGAATGGGCTTGTTGGGGACGACCAGGCCGGTCACGCCGGTCGCCGTTATCGGCATGGCGTGCCGACTTCCCGGGGGCATCGATTCGCCCGAAGGGTTATGGGAAGCGTTGCTGCGGGGCGATGACCTGGTCACCGAAATTCCGCCCGACCGCTGGGACGCTCGACGACTACTACGACCCCGAGCCCGGGGTGCAGGGGCGGTCGGTATGCAAGTGGGGCGCGTTCCTCGATGACGTCGCCGGCTTCGATTCCGACTTCTTTGGGATCAATGAGCGCGAGGCGACCTCGCTCGATCCGCAGCACCGCTTGTTGCTGGAAACGTCGTGGGAAGCCATGGAGCACGCCGGACAAACCCCGGAGATGGTTTCCGGCTCGCTTACCGGTGTGTTTGTCGGACTGACTCATTTCGACTACCAATTGGTGCACGCCGGTTCCCCGGCCATGGAAGGGCCGTACGGCCTTCAGGGCAACGGTTTCGCCATGGCGTCCGGGCGGATCGCCTACGCCCTACGCGTCCACGGCCCCGCTGTCACGGTGGATTCGGCGTGTTCTTCGGGCCTGCTCGCCGTGCACATGGCGTGTCGCAGCTTGAACGACGGCGAAAGCGATCTCGCCCTCGCGGGCGGTGCCTGCGTGATGCTGGAGCCGCGGAAGTTCGCGGCGGCTTCGGCGCAGAACATGCTGTCCGCCACCGGACGCTGCCACGCGTTCGACGCGGCGGCGGACGGATTCGTGTCGGGCGAGGCTTGCGCGGTGGTGCTGCTCAAGCGCTTGCCGGACGCGCTGGCGCGATGGCGACCGGATCTTGGCCGTGGTGCGCGGCACCGCCGCGAACCAGGACGGCCACACCGTGAACATCGCGACACCGTCAGCGGACGCGCAGACCGCGGTATACCGGTCGGCGTTGGCCTCGGCCGGTGTTGAGCCCGGCACGGTCGGGATGGTGGAGGCGCACGGCCCCGGCACCCCGGTGGGTGACCCCATCGAGTACACGAGTCTGTCCAATGTCTATGGCACCGAGGGCCCTTGCGCACTGACTTCGGGTAAGACGAACTTCGGCCATACTCAGTCGGCCGCCGGAGCACTCGGGCTGATGAAGGCGGTCCTCGCGCTGCAACATGGTGTGGTACCGCGGAATCTGCATTTCACCGGCCTGCCCGATGAGCTCGCCCGCATTGACACGAAACTCTTTGTGCCGCAAGAGGCTGTGCCATGGGCCGGGAACGGGCGCCACCCGCGGCGCGCGGCGGTGTCGTCGTACGGGCTGTCTGGAACCAACGTCCACGGCGTCCTAGAGCAAGCACCGGAGCAAGCACCCGAGCGGACATCGGAAGCCGCTGCGCCGGAAGATATTTCAGGGGCTGATCTTTCAGGAGCGTCAGCGTCGGGGGCGGCGCTGCTGTTCCTACTGTCGTCCACCTCCGCCGACGAACTGCGTCGCACCGCCGGCCGGCTGGCCGACTGGGTGCGTGCGCATGACGACGTGGCGTTGCCGGATCTGGCCTACACCTTGGCGCGTCGGCGTGGGCACCGCCCGGTACGCACCGCCGTCGTTGCGAGCGACCGGACGGAGCTCTGCGAGGCGTTGCGCGAGGTCACCGAGGGCGATACTCCGTACCAGGCCGCGGCCGGGAGCGATGATCGGGGCCCGGTCTGGGTGTTTTCCGGCCAGGGTTCGCAGTGGGCCGGGATGGGCGCCGAGTTGCTGGCCAAAGAACCGGTGTTCGCCGCTACCGTGGCGCAAGCCGAGCCGGTGATCCTCCGGGAGTGCGGGTTCTCGGTGACCGACGCGATGTCGGCGCCGCAGACCGTGACGGGTCAAGACCGAATCCAGCCGACGCTGTTCACCATGCAGGTCGCGCTCGCCGCCACCATGAAGGCGCACGGGGTGCGCCCGGCTGCGGTGATCGGGCATTCCCTTGGCGAGGCCGCGGCCGCGGTCGTCGCGGGAGCGCTGTCGCTGGAAGATGGCCTGCTCGTGGTCTGCCGCCGCTCGATGCTGATGTCCCGCATCGCCGGTGCCGGTGCCACTGCGTCGGTGGAAATGCCCGCCCAGCAAGTACTTTCGGAGCTGACGGCCCGCCGCATTACCGACGTCGTGGTGGCGGTGGTGGCCTCGCCGGATTCCACCGTGATCGCCGGTGCCGCGGACACGGTTCGCGAGTTGGTCGCGGCCTGGGAGCAGCGCGATGTGATGGCCCGCGAGGTCCCCACCGATGTCGCCTTTCATTCCCCACAGGTCGATCCGATCGCTCGGCGAGCTGACCGAAGCACTCGCAGAACTGCGTCCGATGACCCCGGAGATCCCCTTCTACTCGGCGACCCGGTATGACCCGCGCGAACAGCCGTTGTGCGACGCCCGCTACTGGGCGGACAATGTGCGCCGCATGGTGCGGTTCGCGGCGGCGGCGCGGGCCGCTTTGGAGGACGGCTACCGGGTGTTCGCGGAGCTGTCCCCGCATCCCCTGCTCACCCACGCCGTTGACGCAGACCGCGCGAAGTCTCGACACGCCGCTGGCCGCTCTGGCCGCGATGCGCCGCGATCAAGCACTGCCCCAACGGGCTTCGGGGTTTCCTGGCCGATCTGCACAGTGCGGGCGCCGCGATCGACTTCTCGGTGCTTTACCCGAATGGCCGGCTGCTGGATGCGCCGCTGCCGACCTGGACGCACCGTCGGCTGTGGCACGCAGACGGCGGTCAACGAAGGCCCGTCGCATGGCGGCTGCACCGTATCGGTCCATCCACTATTGGGCGCGCACGTGCGCTTGCGGGAGGAACCGGAGCGCCACGTGTGGCAGGCCGAGGTCGGCACCGCCGCCCAGCCGTGGCTGGGCGATCACCGGATCCGCAATGTTGCCGTGCTTCCCGGTGCGGCCTACTGCGAGATGGCGCTGGCCGCGGCGCGCGGGGTGCTTGGCGAGGACGCCGAGGCCCGTGACATCCGCTTCGAGCAGTGCTTGCTGCTCGATGAGCAGACCACGGTCGGCGCCGTCGCCTCGGTCAGTCGCCGGGCGTTTTCGACTTCGTCGTGGAAACCAACGGCAGGGCGAGCAGGTGCGCCATGCCGTGGCCGTCCTGCGTGCCGCGCCCGATGATCAGCCGCCCGCCTGGGACATGGCCGCCCTGCTGGCCGCGCACCCGCGCCGCGAGGAAGGCAGCGAGGTGCGGAATCGCCTGGACCAGACGTGGCATTCAGTACGGTCCGGCGTTCACCGGCCTGGCCGCCGCGCACACCGGCGAGGGGGACAGCCGGCACGGTGCTGGCCGAGGTCGCGCTGCCCGGTCAGATCCGCACGCAACAAGCCGCCTTACGGCGTGCACCCCGCACTGCTAGATGCGTGCTTCCAGTCCGTCGCGGCCGATCCACGGGTGCGCGGCCATCGGCGGGGACGTACTGGCCCTGCCGCTGGGTGTGCGTCGACTGCGCGCTTACGGCTCGGCTCGCACCGCCCGCTACTGCTACACGCGGGTCACCAGCATCGACTCCGCGGGCATCGAGACCGACATCGATGTGCTCGACGAGCACGGGACGGTGCTACTTGCCGTGGAGGGGCTGCGTTTGGGTACCGGAATGTCTCAGGCCGGCCGTAAGGACCGGCTGCTGGCCGAGCGCTTGCTGACCATCGAATGGCGGCAGCGGCAGTTGCCCGAATTGCCCAACACCGACGCCGGAACGTGGCTGTTGATCAGCACCACCGCTGCGGATGCGCCGGATGCGCCGGGTGAGCGGGATGAGTTGGCCGCCAGGTTAAGCGAGGCTTTGACGGGCCTCGGCGCGCACTGCACCGGCATGCGCTGGCCCCACGAGGCCGAAGCGCTGCGTGCCGGTGAATACACCGCATGTGGTGATCTTGACGGGGCCCAGCGACGGCGCCTCGGGCGAGCGGTGTGCGCGGCGGGGCCGGGAGTATGTGGGCATCTGGTGCGTATCGTTCGCGAACTGCTGGAGATGCCCGGCGAGCCGCCCCGCCTGCACGTGGTGACCCGCGCCGCCCAGTCCGTGCTCGCCGGACGAGCTACCCAACCTGGAGCAGGCCGGGCTGCGTGGCCTGATCCGCGTGATCGGCACCGAACATCCCCATCTGGCCGTCGCCCACATCGATGTCGACGAAGCCACGGACGCCGGGCAGTTGGCGCGGCAACTGCTCGGTGGGTCGGAGGAGGACGAGACCGCCTGGCGGAGCGGCCAGTGGTACGCCGCACGGTTGTGCCCCGCCCCGCTGCGCCCCGAGGAGCGGCGAACCACCGAAACCGACCACGCGCGCGAGGGGATGCGGCTGGGGATCCGCACACCCGGCGATCTGGAGTCGTTGGAACTCGTTTCCTGCGAACGTGTTCCGCCGGGGCCGGGCCAGATCGAGGTCGCGGTCACCGCGTCCAGCATCAACTTCGCCGACGTGCTGGTCGCGTTCGGCCGCTATCCCGCATTCGAGGGGCGGCTACCGCAACTGGGCACGGACTTCGCCGGAGTGGTGACCGCGGTCGGACCGGACGTGGCCGACCACAAGGTGGGCGATCATGTCGGAGGTCTGTGCGTCGACGGCTGTTGGCGCACCTTCCTCACCTGCGACGCGAACATGGCGGTCACGCTGCCCGAGGGGCTTTCCGACGGGCACGCGGCGGCGGTGACGACCGCGCACGCCACCGCGTACTACGGCCTGCATGAGCTTGCCCGGATCAGGGCCGGCGACAAGGTGTTGATCCATTCCGCGACCGGCGGGGTCGGGCAGGCGGCGATCGCCATAGCACGCGCCGCGGGAGCCGAGATCTTCGCCACCGCGGGCAGCGAGCAGCGTCGAGAATTGCTGCGCAACATGGGTATTGAGCATGTGTATGACTCGCGAAGCCTGGAGTTCGCCGACCTGATACGCGGTGACACCGACGGTTACGGCGTAGACATCGTGCTCAACTCGGTCACCGGCGCTGCCCAGCACGCGAGCCTCGAATTGCTGTCTTTCGGTGGCCGATTCGTCGAGATCGGCAAACGCGACATCTACGCCGACAACCGGCTTGGGCTCTTCCCGTTCCGGCGCAACCTGGCGTTCTACGGCGTCGACCTGGGGCTGCTGTCGCACAGCCATCCGGACCGGTTCCGAGACCTATTGGCCACGGTGTACCAGCTCGTCGAGAACGGTTCGCTGCCGGTACCGGAGTGCACGCACTACCCACTTGCCGACGCCGCCACGGCCATTCGCCTGATGAGCGGCGCCCAGCACACCGGCAAGCTGGTGCTCGATGTCCCGCATGCCGGACGCGGCCGGGTGGTGCTGCCGCCGGAACAGGCCCCGGTCTTCCGGCGCGACGGCGCATACATCATCACCGGCGGGCTAGGCGGCCTGGGTCTGTTTTTGGCCGAGAAGATGGCCGGCTGCGGGCGGATCGTGCTCTCCTCGCGCTCGCAGCCAACTCTGCGCGCACTGGAGACGATCGAGTGCATTCGCGCTTTGGGCGCCGACGTCGTGGTCGAGTGCGGCGACATCGCGGAACCCGGCACCGCGCAGCGGTTGGTGGCCGTTGCGACCGCCACCGGGCTCGAGGTGCGCGGCGTGCTGCATGCGGCGGGCGTGATCGAGGACGCCACACTGACCAATATCACCGACGAGCTCATCGAGCGCGATTGGATGCCAAAGGTTTTCGGTGCCTGGAACTTGCACCACGCCCTCGATGGGCAGCCGTTGGACTGGTTCTGCTCGTTCTCCTCGGCGGCCGCGCTGGTGGGCTCGCCCGGACAAGGTGCATACGCCGCGGCCAACAGCTGGCTGGACGCCTTCACGCTGTGGCGCCGGGCTCAACGCCTGCCGGCCACCGCGATCGCATGGGGCGCGTGGGGCCAGATCGGGCGTGGCGCCACCCTGGCGGAGGGCGCCGGTTTTGCCATCACTCCCGACGAGGGCGCCTACGCATTCGAGGCGCTGCTGCGCCACGACCGCGCCTGTACCGGCTATGCGCCGATCACGGGAACCCCGTGGTTGACCGCCTTCGCCGAACGCAGCCCGTTCGCGGAGGCGTTCCGGGCTTCCCGGCAAACCCCGGGAGGCACCGGCAAACTGCGCGCTGAGCTGGACGAGCTGCCCCTGGACGAATGGCCCCTGCGGCTGCGGCGCCTGATCTCCGATCACGTCAGCCTGATCGTGCGTCACAGCATCGATCCCGACCGGCACCTCTCCGAGTGCGGCATCGACTCGCTCGGCGCGCTCGAACTATGCACCCGCATCGAGACCGAGACGGGAATACGCATCAGGGCCAACGAAATCACCACCATTCGCGGTTTGGCGGGATTGCTGTGCGAAAAGATGGCGCCGGCGGAAACTGCCTGAAATAACTGCTTGACATCCCTGTCACCGAGTTTCCATCCGACTCCCCCGTCTGTGCGGAACCGTAATGCAGCGGAAACGCCGGACACCTGCTGCCGAAACATCGTCGTCGCACCATTGACTCAAGACTTGGTTGCGCGCTCGAGGGAGGGACGTACCCGTGGCTCGGGAGTGTGATGGCCCCGTTAAGGACGCTCTGAACGCCGTCTGCCCACTGCAGTGTCGGCTGCGGCGTGGCGCTGCAAGTGACAACCCACCCAGCGATCAGGCGTCGACACGTGACCAAGTCGATTGGGCAGGGTTCCCCGTCGACCTGGACTTGGCGTTCTCCCAGCGGCAGCGCGACAAGGTCTACGCGCAGCACCTGATGCGCAACCGCGGCGCCCACCTGTGGCCACCGCACGGCGCACAGCTGTGCGTCTGTGAAGCCGCGACCGACCACGGACACCTCGACTTGGACACGGCGAAGGACTACCTCCGGTCGTAAAGCGCCGACAAGCGTTACCTCCAAGACGTCTACCAAGTGGGCAGACCAGATGATCCGGGTTAGAAGCCACTAACTCCAGGTCTGCGGTCCCTCGATAATGAACGCATGACTTCTAATCCGCGTTCGGGATCACGGTGGTCGTTGTGGTCGGAGGGGTCGATACTGTGCATCGGTAGCAAGGGCTCAGTCCTCTCGATCGGGTCGGACGGCTCAGTCCTCTCGATCAGGTCGGACGGCTCAGTCCTCTCGATCGGCGCGATCGGCTCAATCCTCTCGATCGACTCGGTCGGCTCAATCCTCTCGATCGACTCGGTCCGATCGGTGTTGTCGGTTGGCCCCATCGGCTCGGCCGCTTCGCTGCTGTCCGCGCTGTCAACCCGTTCGATGAGGTCACTGATGTCCCACCCGTCGAAGTGGGCCGGGCTCGGCGTGCCCGATCCGGCCCGACCTGGCGGTGACCATCCCTAGACGCCGAGACTTTCACTTTCACGATTACGGCCTAGCTGGTTGGTAGGCCCGTGACGGTGCAAACCGCGTTGGGCCGGCGAACCCCGATGGCGATGCGTTCGTCGACTCTGAAGCTGACCGTGTTGTTGACCCATTCGGTGTCGCCGAATTGGATCACCCCGAAATAGCCGAGCGCTTCGCGGTCTGGAATCAGGTCGCCGAGCTCGGCGCTGCCGCCTGAATACCAACAACCCCAGACGTTTCCATCGTCATGGCATTAAACGCAACTGCGCCACTGCACATTTCAACTAACGTGACAGTGCGCATTTGGCCGCTAAACCCGCTAGTATGCCGGCGGCAACGGAATACCGAGCTCGGCCATCACGCCGCGCAGCAGCGTCGGATAGTCGCTGATGATGCCGTCGACGCCGTCGTCAATCTGCTCGCGCATGGCGGCGGCGTCGTTGACCGTCCACGGAATCACCTTGAGCCCCAACGAATGCGCATGGTCTACATACGCCTTACCGCTGACCAGTTGGTACCTGGGGGAGACCATGTTGGCGCCAACCATCAGCGCACCGATCATGGGATCGACGATGGCAGCGGCGTTTTCACCGGCCAACCACGGCGAACCGGGCGCCCAAGTCTCCTCGTTGTACAAGGCCACCAACGGAATTGACGGCTCTGCCTGGTGAACCATGGGCAGCGTTCGCCAGTCGAAGCTTTGAATCTCCACCCGATCGATCTTCCCCGCCGACCTCACCGCGGCCAGTATCACGTCGACGAATTCCTGCGGCTCCGCCGATGCACCGGGATGATCGGCCTCCACTTTGGTTTCGACGTTGTAGCGCACCCCGGTCCCGTACGAAGCCCCATACGAATCGGCCAGCGCAAAGACTTCCGGCAGCGTCGCTATCTTGTTGCCCCGCACCACTTCAGCCCGCGGGAACTCGTCAAGCCGCCGGCCGCAGTCAAGCGTGCGGATCTGCACCACGGTCAGCTCGTGCACCAGTTTTCCGACGTACGGATACTGCGGGTCTCCGGCGAACGCCGGGCCGGTGTCGGCACATTTCTCGGCCTGGACCGTCGGGTCGTGCCACACCACCGGCTGCCCGTCCTTGCTGATGACGATGTCGAGTTCGAGTGTGCTGACCCCCAATTGGAGCGCCTTGGCGAATGCCCGCAGCGATTCCTCGGTCGTCTCGCCGCGACCACCGCGATGGGCCTGCAGGTCAAAGCCGGAAGGTTGCGCGGAAACCATAGGTAACGGCGCAACGAGCGCAACCGAGATCGACAGTAGGGCGGCGACAAGACGGGCGGTCAACCGCGTTAAGTCCTTCGCTGACGAGCGATTTCGGCGAGCACCACCCCGGCGGCCACCGAGGCGTTCAGCGATTCCGCATTGCCGGCCATCGGAATCGACACCACCTCATCGCAATTCTGCCGCACCAGCCGCGACAGGCCCTTGCCTTCCGAGCCGACGACCAGCACCAGCGGATCACTGCCGTCCAGGTGGTCGACCACGGTGTCACCACCGGGGTCCAACCCGACCACCCGCAGCCCGTGATCGGCCCAACCCTTAAGTGCTCTAGTAAGGTTGGTGGCTCGCGCCACCGGGATACGGGCCGCCGCGCCGGCGCTGGTCCGCCAGGCCACGGCCGTGACCGAGGCCGAACGCCGCTGCGGGATCATCACACCGTGGCCGCCGAATGCGGCCACCGAACGCACGATCGCGCCGAGGTTGCGGGGATCGGAGATGTTGTCCAGCGCGACCAACAGCGCCGGCGGCGAGTGGGTAGCGGCCGCCAGCAGATCATCGGGGTGCGCGTAGTTGTATGGCGGCACCTGCAGTGCGATGCCCTGGTGCAGGTGGTTGGCGGTCATCCGGTCCAGATCGGTGCGCGGCACCTCAAGGATTGCGATACCCGAATCGGCTGCGCGGGAGACGGATTCGGTGAGCCGTTCGTCGGCTTCGGTACCGAGTGCGACGTAGAGCGCGGTCGCCGGGACGCCGGCGCGCAGGCATTCCAGCACCGGGTTGCGCCCGAGTACCGTTTCGGCCTCATCGGTACGCTTGGCCGGCCGGCGTGGCGGGGCCTGGGTGCGTTTGGCAGCGGGATGGTTGGGACGCATCCGCGCGGGCGGCGTGGGACCGCGTCCCTCTAACGCGCGGCGACGCTGGCCCCCCGAGCCGACGACCGCGCCCTTCTTGGTGCCGGATTTGCGAATCGCCCCTTTACGGCGGGAGTTTCCGGCCATCTACTTGCCGTCGCCGGCCAGCAACGACCACTGCGGCCCGTCGGCGGTGTCGGTGACCTCGATTCCGGCGTGTTTCAGTCGATCCCGGATCTCGTCGGCGAGCGCCCAGTTGCGTTGCTCGCGCGCCTTCTCCCGATTTTCGATTTCGGCCTGCACCAGCACGTCGACGGCCGCCAGCGCGGCCGATGTCTCGTCGTGGGATTCCCAGCGCTCGTCGAGCGGGTCGCAGCCCAGGATTCCCATCATCGCCCGGATGGCGCCGGCATGCCGCAAAGCACCCTCATGGTCGCCGGCGTCGAGTGCCCGGTTCCCCTCGGCACGGGCGTGATGCACCTCGGCCAGCGCGATCGGCACCGCCAGGTCGTCGTCGAGCGCTTCGGCGAACCGCGGGGTCCACTCCCCCGGAACGACGGCACCGGCCCGGCTGCGGACGCGATGCAGGAAGTCCTCGACTCCGACATAGGCTTTCACCGCGTCCTCCAGGGCCGCGTCGGAGAATTCCAGCATCGAGCGATAGTGCGCGCTGCCCAGGTAGTAGCGCAGTTCGGCCGGTCGCACCCGCCGCAGCATCGCCGGGATGGACACCACGTTGCCCAGCGACTTGCTCATCTTCTCCCCGCCCATCGTCACCCAACCGTTGTGCAGCCAGTAGCGGGCGAACCCGTCCCCGGCGGCGCGGCTCTGCGCGATTTCGTTTTCGTGGTGCGGGAAGATCAAATCCATTCCACCGCAGTGGATGTCGAATTCCGGCCCCAGATAGGTGCGGGCCATTGCCGAGCATTCAATGTGCCAGCCCGGACGCCCGCGCCCCCACGGCGAGGGCCACGACGGTTCGCCGGGCTTTTCGCCCTTCCACAGAGTGAAGTCGCGCTGGTCACGCTTGCCGGTGGCCACACCCTCGCCCTGATGGACGTCGTCGATCCGGTGTCCGGACAGCTGACCGTACTCCGGGTAGCTCGAGCACGTCGAAGTAGACGTCACCGGCGGCGGCATACGCGTGGCCGGTTTCGATCAGGCGGTCCATTAATTCGACCATCTGGGTGATGTGCCCGGTGGCGCGCGGCTCCGCCGACGGCGGCAACACGTCCAACGCGTCGTACGCCGCGGTGAACGCCCGCTCATGGGTGGCCACCCACTCCCACCACGGCCGGCCGGCGGCGGCGGCCTTGTTGAGGATCTTGTCCTCGATATCGGTCACGTTGCGGATGAACGCGACGTCGTATCCGCGTGCGGCCAGCCAGCGGCGCAGGATGTCGAAGGCCACCCCGCTGCGGATGTGCCCGATGTGCGGCAGCCCCTGCGGGGTGGCGCCGCACTGGTAGATGGAGACGTGCCCGGGCCGCAGCGGGACGAAATCACGCACGGCGCCGGACGCCGTGTCGTGGAGCCGCATGCGGGCGGTATCGGTCACGGCGTGCCAGCTTACCTGCTGGTTCCGGATGACCCCGCCGCCGCGCGCCGCTGGGCAACGGTTACCCGACTTGGACCACCAGGGCCGTCGCGATGGCGGCCACACCCTCGCCGCGTCCGGTCAGGCCCAGCCCGTCAGTAGTGGTGGCGGACACCGATACCGGCGCCCCCAGCAGGTCCGACAGCACCTGCTGCGCCTCGGCGCGGCGCGGGCCGACCTTCGGCCGGTTCCCGATCACCTGCACCGCCGCGTTGCCGACCCGATAGCCGTGCCGCGATATCACGTCGACGACCTTGCGCAGCATCTCGGCGCCGGTGACGCCCTGTCAAACCGGATCATCGACCCCGAACACGCTGCCGATGTCGCCCTGCCCCGCGGCCGACAACACCGCGTCGCACAACGCGTGCACCCCCACGTCGCCGTCGGAGTGGCCTGCGCAGCCGTCCGCGTCGCCGAACAGCAGCCCCAGCAGCCAGCAGGGCCGTCCGGGTTCAATCGGGTGCACATCGACACCCAAACCGACCCTGGGCAGCTCGTTCACCGGCGCAGAATCGTTTGGGCCAGCAACAGATCCAGCTGGGTGGTGATCTTGAACGCCAGCGGGTCGCCGTCGACCACCTGAACCTGCCCGCCGACATGCTCGACCAAAGATGCGTCGTCGGTGAAATCGGTGGTCTCGCCACCCCGATAGGCGCGGTAGGCGCGCAGCAGCAGGTCGGTACCGAACCCCTGGGGGGTCTGCACGGCTCGCAGCCCGGCTCGCTCCGGCGTGCCCAGGACCACCCCGTTAGCGTCCACGGCCTTGATGGTGTCAGAGACGGGCAATGCCGGCACGACGGCGCGATGGCCGGAGCGCAACGCCTCGACCACCCGCACGATCAACCCCGCCGGCGTCAGCGCCCGCGCGGCGTCGTGCACCAGGACGAAGTTTGGTGCCGGCGAGCCGGGCAACGCCGCCAGCGCCAGGCTGACGGATTGGGTGCGGTCGGCGCCGCCGGCGACCACGGTGGCCCGCTGGGTGGCTCGCTGTGCCAGCACCCGTTTACCCTGTTCAACGCGGTCGGGGGGCACCGCAACCACGACGTGGTCGACCACCCCGGATTCGAGCAAACCAGCGACGGCACGTTCGACGAGCGTGCGCCCGTCGAGCTCACAAAATCCCTTCGGGATGCCAGCACCCAGCCGCTCGCCCGACCCGGCAGCCGGGACAATTGCGACTACGGATGTGTTCAGGGCGCGTTTCAGGACGCCATTCAAGAGGCGGCGGCCAGTACCTCGTCGAGGATGGTCTCGGCCTTGTCGTCATCGGTGCTTCTCGGCCAAGCGCCAACTCGCCGACCAGAATCTGGCGGGCCTTGGCCAGCATCCGCTTCTCGCCGGCCGACAGCCCGCGCTCCTGGTCGCGGCGCCACAGGTCACGCACGACCTCGGCCACCTTGTTGACGTCGCCGGAGGCGAGCTTCTCGAGGTTGGCCTTGTAACGGCGCGACCAGTTGGTCGGCTCCTCGGTGTGGGGCGCGCGCAGCACCTCGAACACCTTGTCAAGACCTTCTTGTCCGACGACGTCGCGGACACCGACATACTCAGCGTTTTCGGCGGGTACTCGAACGGTCAGGTCACCCTGCGCAACTTTCAAGACGAGATACTCTTTTGGTTCCCCTTTGATGGTCCGGGTTTCGATCGCCTCGACTAGCGCAGCACCGTGGTGTGGGTAGACAACGGTGTCACCGACCTTGAAAATCATCTGATTCGAGCCCCTTTCGTCAGTTCATCCTAGCACGGGGGGCAAACACCTGCGCAGCAACGGTGCAGGTCAGGGGCACAACGCGGACCAATTGGGGGTTGACAGGCGGCGCAATACGTGCAGTGCACCGCGATCTAGAGGGGGCTAAGACGAGGCCTCGGCGACCGCGCTCGGCGGTGTTGAGCAGGATCGGCTGAGGCTCAACGGAGGCGTACAGGAGGCTCACAGGAGGCTCGGCGCAAGCCCGGGGACCTGCTCGGCTGGTCTCGCGCCCTCGACTACTGTCTACCGTCGGCAGCACGTTCCTACTACTCTGCATAGTTGCAGCCCTGAATAGCCCTGAATCAGCAGCCAGCAGGAGGCATTGAGTGAACCGCTTCAAGATCCGCCTCGGCTTGGTTGGCCTGCTGGTCATGGCGCTCAGCGGTTGCGGAGCCGGTCAGATCTCGCAGATGGCGACCCAGGAGCCGGCCGTCAACGGGAACAAGGTCACGTTCAACAACGTGGCGCTGCGCGATATCCGCATCCAGGCCTCGCAAGAGGGCGACTTCGTCCACCCGGGCAAAACGGTCGACTTGGTCGCGGTGGCCATCAACCAGTCGCCGGATACCACGGACAGACTGGTATCCATCAGCAGTGACGTCGGCACGGTGAACATCGGCGGCGATCCCCGGCTGCCCGCGGGTGGAGTGCTGTTCATCGGCACTCCCGAAGGCGCAAAAGTAGCGCCGGGTCCGGTCGGCAACGGGGCAAAGGCGACCATCACGTTGGCCAAGCCCATCTCAAACGGGCTGACCTACAACTTCACCTTCAACTTCGAGAAGGCCGGGCAGGCCACCGTGATGGTGCCGATTTCGGCCGGGATAGCTCCCGAACAACACGGATAGCCCGCCATGTTCCGATAGGCGTGGGACGCCGGTCTTGTCGCACCGGCCCGATACGGTCACGTCGTGGCCAACACGCGTTCGGAGTACCGCTGCTCGGAGTGCAGCCATCTCACCGCCAAGTGGGTGGGACGCTGCCTGGAGTGCGGCACCTGGGGCACCGTTGACGAGGTGACAATGCTCAGTGCGGTCGGCGGCCGTCGCTGCGCGAGTCGCTCGCCGAATCCGGCTGCGCGGGCGGTTCCGCTCAGTTCCATCGAGCCGAACCTCAACCGGCACCGTTCGACGGGCGTCGATGAGCTGGACCGGGTGCTGGGCGGAGGCGTGGTACCCGGTTCGGTCGACGCTCCTGGCGGGCGATCCCGGCGTGGGCAAGTCGACGCTGCTGCTCAAGGTCGCCCACCGCTGGGCGCAATCCGGTCGGCGCGTGCTCTACATCTCCGGCGAGGAGTCCGCCGGACAGATCCGGCTGCGCGCGGACCGAACCGGCTGCGGCGCTGACGAGGTCTACCTGGCCGCCGAATCCGACGTGCACACGGTGCTGGACCACATCGCGACGGTCCGGCCCGCTCTGGTCATCGTGGACTCGGTGCAGACCATGTCCACCACGGAGGCCGACGGCGTCGCCGGTGGGGTCACGCAGGTGCGCAGCGTAACGTCCGCGCTGACCGCCGCCGCGAAGGCCAGCGACGTTGCGATGATTCTGGTCGGGCATGTCACCAAGGACGGGGCCATCGCCGGACCGCGCTCGCTCGAGCACCTGGTGGACGTGGTGCTGCATTTCGAAGGCGACCGCAACGGCGCGCTGCGGATGGTCCGCGGGGTCAAGAATCGCTTCGGCGCTGCCGACGAGGTCGGGTGTTTTCTCTTGCACGACAACGGAATCGAGGCTGTCGCCGACCCGTCACACCTTTTCCTGGATCAGCGGCCGGCGCCCGTGGCAGGCACCGCGATCACCGTCACGCTGGACGGAAAGCGACCGCTCATCGGTGAAGTCCAGGCACTGCTGGCCACACCGACCGGTGGCTCGCCGCGTCGCGCGGTCAGCGGCATCGATCACGCCCGGGCCGCGATGATCACCGCCGTGCTGGAAAAGCACGCCCGGCTCGCGATCGCCGTCAACGACATCTACCTGTCCACCGTGGGCGGCATGCGGTTGACCGATCCGTCGTCGGATCTCGCGGTCGCGATCGCGCTGGCCTCGGCGTATGCGGACCTGCCGATGCCCACCACCGCGGTGATGATCGGCGAGGTCGGGCTGGCGGGCGACCTGCGGCGGGTCAACGGCATGGAACGGCGCCTGGCCGAAGCCGCCCGGCAGGGCTTCAGCATCGCGCTGATCCCGCCGGGCTGCGACGCGATACCGCAGGGCCTGCGCGCGCTGCCCGCACCCACCATCGTCGCCGCGTTGGAGCACATGATCGACATCGCCGACCAGCGCAGCGCGGCCCCGCCGAACTCCGCATCGGACTGGACCCGTCTCGCTAAGCGACCAGACGCGTAGCAGAATGACACGCTGTGACCCGTCCCACCCTGCGTGAGGCCGTCGCCCGCCTGGCCCCGGGCACCGGACTCCGGGACGGCCTGGAGCGCATCCTGCGCGGCCGCACCGGCGCCCTGATCGTGCTCGGCCACGACGAGAACGTCGAGGCCATCTGCGACGGCGGCTTCTCCCTCGATGTCCGGTACGCGCCGACCCGGCTGCGTGAGCTGTGCAAGATGGACGGCGCCGTCGTGCTGTCCACCGACGCCAGCCGCATCCTGCGGGCCAACGTGCAGTTGGTGCCGGACCCGTCGATACCCACCGACGAATCGGGAACCCGCCACCGCTCGGCGGAGCGGGCCGCGATCCAGACCGGCCACCCGGTGATCTCGGTCAGCCACTCGATGAACATCGTGACGGTCTACGTCGGCGGCGAGCGGCACGTGCTGACCGACTCGGCGACCATCCTGTCGCGGGCCAACCAGGCCATCGCAACCCTGGAGCGCTATAAGACCCGCCTCGACGAGGTCAGCAGGCAACTTTCCCTGGCCGAGATCGAGGACTTCGTCACGCTGCGCGACGTGATGACGGTGGTGCAGCGGCTCGAGTTGGTGCGGCGCATCGGCCTGGTGATCGACTACGACGTCGTCGAGCTGGGCACCGACGGGCGGCAGCTGCGGCTGCAGCTGGAGGAGCTGCTGGGCGGCAACGACACGGCGCGGGAATTGATCGTGCGCGACTACCACGCCAACCCCGAGCCGCCGACCAAGGCGCAGATCGCCGCCACCCTGGACGAGCTGGACAGCCTGTCGGACAACGACCTGCTCGAGGTCACCGCGCTGGCGAAGGTCTTCGGATATCCGACGACGACGGAGGCCCAGGACTCGGCGCTGAGCCCCCGCGGCTACCGCGCGATGGCCGGCATCCCCCGGCTGCAGTTCGCCCACGTCGATCTACTGGTCCGCGCGTTCGGCACGCTGCAGGGCCTGCTGGCGGCCAGCGCTAACGACCTGCAGTCGGTGGAGGGCATCGGCGCGATGTGGGCCCGCCATGTGCGAGAAGGGTTGTCGCAGCTGGCCGAGTCGACCATCGCCGAACATTAGACCTGGTAACGCGCAGTAGCTAGAACCCGCTAGCCCCCGGGGGCTTGGGCCGGGGGCGCCTCGGGCTGGCGGCACGGCTGCCGGCGCACCCGGCGCGCCCACCGGCCCCGGCGGCGCTGGCGGCTGATTCATGACGAACGGGACCGGATACGAGCGCAGATTGCCCAACTGCACGACGAGGTTGTAGGTGCCGGCCCCGATCGCCGGCCGCGGCAGCGGGCAGTGCGGCGCCGACCCCATCCCGGTCCAGGTCACCGCGGTGGTGACCTGTTCGCCCGGCGTGAAGGTCTTGACCAGGTTCTCGTTGGACGGGGCGCAGTCCAGGTTCGACCACAGCCGCTTGTTGTCCAGCGAGTAGACGTAGGCCGCCAGGACCGCGGCGCCGACGTCACGCTTGCAGGCCACCAGCCCGATATTGGTGACGACCATGGTGAATTTCGGCTGGTCACCGATGAAGTACTGGGGCGCGTTGGTCAAGCCCTTGACGGCCAGCGTCGAATCGGGGCAGTCGTCGCCCTCCTTGAGCACCGGCGGTGGTTGCACCGCGGCGGTGGGTGTGGCGGCTTTCCGGGTTTGGTCCCTGGGTGGGCACTCCCGTGGGGTTGCCCTCCGGCGCAGGTGACGCCGACGCCTGGGGCGTGGGCGCGGCCGGATGGCCTTGGGCAGAGCCCGGCTTCTCGGCGTTGGCAGGTTTGGCGCCGACGCTGCCGCCGACGAAGGCGACGATCGACGGCGACCGCGATCCCAATTACGACGACCGCGATGCCCACGGCCAGCCCCCTACGCCGCCAGTAGATCTCCGTGGGTAGCGGGCCACGCGGTTCCAGATCCAGCACATTCACACGGTAGGCCCAGGTCACGCCGACTTGTCCGACCTGCCTCGGCGTGTCGCGCGGTTAGCTGGCCAACCACCGTGTTAATTGCTCCCGCTACTGCTCACCGATGTCGCCGACGTGGTCAACCAGCACGGCCCGCCCGTCGGCGAGCTGGTAGGTGACGCCGGCGATCGCCAGGGTGCCCGCGTTGACCCGCTCGGCGATGGCCGACGAACGCGACATGAGCTTGCGCCAGCGTCTCGCTGACGTGCCGATCCTCGAACTCGTCGACTCGGGTCAGGCCGTCGCGCCGGCCCATCAGGATCGACGGGGCGACCCGTTCCACCACGTCGCGTACGTAGCCGCCGGGTATCGCACCGTCGTCGATCGCCGCAATGGTGGCCTTGACGGCGCCGCAGCTGTCGTGGCCGAGGACGACGATCAGCGGCACGTTGAGAACCACCACCGCGTACTCGATGGAGCCCAGCACCGCCGAGTCGATCGCCTGACCGGCGGTGCGGACCACGAACATGTCGCCCAGGCCCTGATCGAAGATGAGCTCCGCGGCGACCCGGCTGTCCGCGCAGCCGAATATCACCGCGGTGGGCTTCTGGCCGGCGGCCAGGCTGGCGCGGTGCGCGATGCTCTGGCTGGGATGCACCGGCTTGCCGGCGACGAATCGCTCGTTACCCTCTTTGAGTGCTTTCCACGCGGTTATCGGACTTGTAGTTGGGCATGGCGCACATTCTGCCGCAGGTCACGGTAGCCAATCGTCTCATCCGAATGAGCTTCTTGCCTGGTATCGAACGGTCGCGCCGGGACCTGCCTTGGCGGCGCCCGGACGTCGGCGCCTGGCAGATCCTGGTCAGCGAGTTCATGCTGCAGCAGACGCCGGTGGCGCGGGTGGTGCCGATCTGGCCGGACTGGGTGGCGCGCTGGCCCACCCCGTCGGCCACCGCGGCGGCCGGCGCCGCGGATGTGCTGCGCGCATGGGGCAAGCTCGGCTACCCGCGGCGGGCCAAGCGCCTGCACGAGTGCGCGACCGTCATCGCACGCGATCACGACGACGTGGTTCCCGACGACGTCGAGACGCTGCTGACGCTGCCCGGCGTCGGCAGCTACACCGCCCGGGCGGTGGCATGCTTCGCCTACGGCAGGCGGGTGCCGGTGGTGGACACCAATGTGCGCCGCGTGGTGGCCCGCGCCGTGCACGGCCGCGCCGACGCCGGCAACCCGTCAGCCGCGCGCGACCACGCCGAGGTAGCGGCGCTGCTGCCGGACGACGCAACATCAAGCGGCCCCGCAGTTTTCGGCTGCCTTGATGGAGCTGGGTGCGACGGTGTGCACCGCGCGGGCACCGCGATGCGGGCTGTGCCCGCTGAGCGAGTGCGCATGGCGGTCCGCCGGCTATCCTCCGGGCGGCGAGCCGGCCCGCCGCGCCGCAAGCTTACGCGGGGACCGACCGGCAAGTCCGCGGTCGCCTGCTAGATGTGTTGCGCGCCAGGGATTCTCCAGTCACCCGCGCCGCAGCTGGATGTGGCTTGGCTGACCGATCCGCAGCAGCGCGAGCGGGCGCTGGACTCGTTGCTGGAGGATGGGCTGGTGACACGGACGGCCGACGGGCGGTTCGCGCTGGCTGGCGAGGGCTGAAGATAAGACCAGCCGCCGCCGATTTCAGATCTCACAGATCATTTCCGGCGTAGGACTGGTTGAAGCTCTTGTTGGCCAGCGGGAAGTCGGGGACGATGGTGTCGGCCATCGCTACCGGCAGCGCGGTCCAGTTGAACCAGGATGGGTCGACGATCTTGGCCCGGGTGATGCGATTGTCGGCGTTGACTTCCACGCGGTGAACGATGGTGCCACGCCAACCCTCTGCTATGCCGATGCCGCTACGAGGTTCGCGCGACGATGGCACGGTTTCGGCGTACGAGTTTGGGCCGCTGTGCGATTCGATCAGATGGCAGATCAATCGGACCGACGCAGCGAATTCGTCGCGCCGGACCGTGTAGCGGGCCAGCACGTCACCCGTCGCGGCGCCGATCTCGGTGACAGCCAGCTCGGTGGTGGGGTGGTCGACTCGCGCGTCCGTGCGCAAGCCGCTGGCGCGCGCCACATAACCGAGGCACCCGAGGGCGTGAGCGTCTTGTTGGGACAAAAAGGCTGTCCCGGAGAACCGGTCGTATACGACGCTGTTGCGCAGGGTGAGGTCGGCGACCTCAGCGACGTCGGCCGCGACGGATCGCAGGTCGGCCTCGTCGGGCAGCGCACGAACGGTGACCGCGCCGGGCCGGACGGCGCCGCGCAGCAACCGGTGCCCCGTCACGGCCTCGTTGAGCCGCAACAGCTTTTCCCGGATGCGTTGGGCGTGCGAGTTGGCGATGCCGTATCCGACGTCGTTGGCGAGCGCTCCCAGATCCGCGACGTGGTTGTAGAGCCAATGCCGTTAACTTTGGCATCGTCGCAGCTCAGTGCTGTTTATCATTTAAATCTGTTGTGGCAGTGCGTGTTCGATTGATGAAACTTGTTTGATTGAGCGAAGGCGATGTGGTCGCCCGAGCTATTTGGTTGCCTCAGATTGGCTCGTAGAAGTATTGTGCTGCAACATATTCCACGTATTATTTATGCCTGTGGCCGACAATAACCCGGGTGGTGAACGCGGTCCAGAGGACCGGTTGACCGACCGGATCGGCCTGGGCGTGCTGACCAGACTGGTGCACCGCGATCTCGTCGATGAGGTCCTCGCCGACACCGGCCGCACCGAGCGTCGCCGTCGCCTGTTGCCGGCCCGAGTGGTCGTGTATTTCGTGCTGGCGATGACGCTGTTCTTCGACGACGCCTACGAAGAGGTGATGCGCAAACTCGTCGAGGGGCTACGGTTTCTAAGGTCCTGGGACGACGACTGGCAGGTGCCCACGGCCTCAGCGCTGTGCCAAGCCCGCGCTCGCCTGGGAGCCGAACCGCTACGTGAGCTCTACGCGCGGGTCGCCCGGCCGTTGGCCGGGGCGGGCACCCCTGGTGCCTGGCTTGGGGATCTGCGGGTGATGGCCATCGACGGTGTCCAACTCGACGTCCCTGACACCGCTGACAACGAGGACGAGTTCGGTCGCGGTGTCAGCCTCGGCCTCGATGCCCCCTACCCGAAGGTGAAGGTGCTCGGGCTGGGCGAATGCGGTACCCACGCCGTGATCGACGCACACTTCGGCGGTGTGCGCGTCGACGAACGCGAACTCGCCCGCCCACTGCTGGCCAGCTTTGAGCCGGACATGCTGGTGCTGGCCGACCGCGGGTTCTACAGCCGAGAATTCTGGGACGAGGCCGCCGCCACCGGCGCGCAGCTGCTGTGGCGGGTGCAGTCGGCACTGACGTTGCACGTGGTCACCGAACTCGCCGACGGCTCGTATCTGAGCGTGTTGCTCACCACCATCGAACGTCAACGCCTCCGTCGCCACCAGACCCGCGGCCTGCACACCGTCCCGCAAGGACCCACGGTGCGCGTCATCGAGTACGACATCACCAACCGCGAGGCCCACAGCGGCACACCCATCCGACTGATCACCACCATCCTCGACCCCGAGCTGGCCTCAGCCGCTGAACTCGCCGCGGCCTATCACCAGCGGTGGGAATTCGAATCCAGCCTCGCCGAGATCGAAACCCGCCAGCGCGGCAGTTACCGAGTGCTGCGCTCACAGAGCCCCGAAATGGTGCGCCAAGAGATCTGGGCCCTGCTGTTGACCCACTACGCGATCCGCGCGCTGATGTATGAGGCCGTCGACCCCGAAGTGCTCGACCCGCTACGCATGTCATTCATCCGCACCCTGCGCATCGTCCGCCGCCACGTCACCGGGCAGGCGGGTTTTTCCCCCTAACCGCCTCGCCACCTGCCTACGCCACGCCATCGCCGAGATCCTCAAACGTCCCAACCCGGCCAGACGCCACCGCACCTACCCCCGCGTCACCAAACGAGCCAGCGGCACCAAGTTCCCACGAAAAACCCTCGACCACAAGAACATCAGACATCGAGGGCCTCCCGACATCCGACTCACCCGCCTGCAAAGTTAACGGCATTGGTTGTAGAGCCGCTCAAGCTCGAGGAGCACTGCCCGCAACCGATATGCCTCGTCGGGAAGTTCGACGCCGAGAGCGTCTTCTACGGCCTGGGCGTGTGCGAGCGCGTGCGCGAAGGAGGTGTCGCCGCTGACGCGTTCGGCGAGTTCGACTGCCTCGCCGGCCGCCCGGCCCTCGAAGAGTTTTTCCACGCCCCGGTGGACGAACCACAGTCTGGCCTTGAGTCGCAGCACGGTCTCGCCGGCGACCGAAAAACGGAAATGGCCGGGTTCGATCAGCCCGGCATGCACGGGACCGACCGGTATCTCATATACCCCGGGCCCCTCGACGGTGACGAACGGGAAGTGGCCGGAGCCTTCGAATTCAGGCGCGGGGAGCGCGTCGTTGCGCATGGGATACCACCCGTCGGGCCAGTGGGCGTGGCTGACCAGTCGCCTTGCTTGGGGGTGTCCGCTGGGCCTGATCCCGTACAGGTCCGCCATCTCACGCTCGAACCGGCCCGCCGCAAACGACAGATGCGCCAGCGATTGCACCGTCGGATCATCCTTGGAAACCACGCATTCGAGCTCGATCCGACGATCGGGCGAGCCGGCGAGGAACAGGTAGACGACGCGGAGGTTGACGCCATCGTCGTGGGCGGCGACCAGACCCAGTCGAAACTCCTTGCCCAGCAGTTCTTCTGCCATCGCCGCCAGATCATCCTGAGACAGACGGTGGCGAAGGCGATTTCGGCTCATGGCGGCGCTCCGACGTCGCTGGCCGCGGCGACGAAGAGGCCGGTGAGCGGGCCGGCGGTGACGCCCAGGGTCATCGATACCGCAACACCGATCAACAACGCCGCCGCCACGGTACGCGGAACGATGATCGCCGGGCCGTCGACGGGACCGCCCAGCAGGATCCGGCCCGAGTTACGCGCCAACGCGGCGAAGGCGATCGCTATCAGCAGCACAGCCGCGCCGAGCGCCCAGGTGAGCCTCGCGTCGGCGAGCGCAGCGGCCGATGGCCAGCTCGCTGGCGAACATCGCGAAGGGCGGCAGCCCGAGCAGCACGACGACGCCGACGGCAAACGACGCACCGATCAGGCGGGAGCGCCGCAGGACGGCGGTGATGTCGGCGATCGTCGTGGAGTTGTGCGAGGCCTGCAGCTGCCCGCTCGCCAGGAAAAGAACCGTCTTGCCGATCCCGTGGGCGAGCACGTGCAGCAGCAGCGCGGCGATCGCCAGCGTGGTACCCGCGGCCGCGGCGACCGCGATCAAGCCCATGTTCTCCATCGACGAGTAGGCCAGCATGCGTTTCATGTCGGGCGTGACGGTCAGCATCAGGGCCGCGATCACCAGCGTCGCCAGACCGATCACCAGCAGCCCGCACCGGATGAATGTGGGCCCGGCGGCGGCGTCGATGATCGGTTTGATCCGGATCAGCACCGAGAACGCCACCGACAGCAGCACCCCGCTCATCAGCGCCGAAACGGGTGCGGGAGCCTGGCTGTGCGCGTCGGCCAACCACGTGTGGAACGGAAACAGTCCGGCCTTGGCGCCGTAGCCGATCAGCAGCAGCCCACCCGCGATCCGGGCAGTACCGGGATCCAGCCGGCCCGCGTACGTGGCCAGGACGTCCAGATCCAGGGCCGAACCGGGTGGCGCGCCGGCATGCTCCGCGGCGTAGTACAGCAGCACCGTGCCCAGGAACGCGATCGCGATGCCGACCGAGCAGATCACGACGTATTTCCACGTCGCCTCGAGTGCCGAACGGGTACGGCGGTGCCCGACCAAAAACGCGGTGATGACCGTGGTGGCCTCGATCGCCACCCAGATCACCCCGACATTGTTGGCGCACACCGCGACGACCATCGCTCGCCAGGAAAGCTGCCGTCAGGGACCCATAGGCTCGTGCGCCGCGCAAGTCGGTGTGACCGTGGGCCAGTTCGGTGTCGAGGTAGCCGATGCTGGCCCAAGTCGCCAGTGTGGCAACGATTCCGATGACGATCAGCATGGTGACGCTGAGCGCGTCGACGCGCAGCAGACCGCCCAGCGCCAACCGGGTCCCGGTCCCGACACGAAACCCCAGCGCGGCGCCACATCCGAGCACCGTCACAGCCGACAGCACGATCAGCGTCGCGGTCGCGCGGCGCCACCCCGCGATCAGTGTGGCGATAGAGGCGCCGACCGGCGCAAGGATCGCCGCGAGAAGCAGTCCGGTCATCAGTCGTGCAGCTCCTGCAATGCGTCGAGGTCGGCGCCGCCGAACTCGCGGGAAAGCCGGCCGGCCAGGACGCCGATCACGATGACCGCGAACAGCACGTCCAGGGACGCGCCGAGTTCGACGATCAGCGGCACCCCGGCGGTGAGCAGAAACGCCGTCGCCGCAATTCCGTTGTCCAGCATGAGGAATCCCGCCGCCTGCGACACCGCGTGGCGCCGCGTGACCATGACGAGAAGCGCGATGAGCACCACCGCGGTGGCCGCGGGGACCGCGTTGGTGGTGGCCGCCGGTTGCAGGTTCACCAACGTGCGGGTGGCGGCGAACGCGGCCAGCGTCAGCCCGGCCGTGATGAGCAGCGACGTGGCCGTGTTCACCACCGGAGTGGCCTCGCGGTGGGCCCGCGGGTCGACCCCGCCCGCCCGCGCCAGCAACCGCGGCAACACACCGGCCCGCAACGCCAGTACCGCGACACCGACACCGACGAGCGCCGCGTCGCCGTTGTATACCCCCCGCAGGATGGGGATGGCCGCCAGGGCGACGCCCTGACACGCCAACAGCTCGACGATGGCCGACAGGTCGCGGCGCCACACGATCAGCACCGCGACCAGGATCATCCCCCCTGCGGCGAGGTCGACCAATACCGCGAACATGTTGTTGGTCATGCCGGCACCGCAAAGAAGTTGGCGGCGACGACGGCGAGCAGCGCCAGCAGAAACGACCCGGCAAGCAGTTCGGGAACCCGGAACAGCCGCAGCTTGGCGACGAACACCTCGACGGTGGCGAGCAGTCCGGCAAGCACAGCCACCTTGGCCACCACCGCAGCGACGCCGACGGCGATGTCGACCGCGCCGGGATGGCTCCCGGCAATTCCCCACGGCACGAACAGGTTTGCCAGCAGCGCCAGGAGCACCGTCAGGCGCATGCCCGCCGCCCACTCGACCAACGCCAGCCGCGGCCCGGCGTATTCGAGGATCATCGCCTCGTGCACCATGGTCAGCTCGAGATGGGTGGCCGGGTTGTCCACCGGCAGCCGCCCGGTCTCGGCGACGATCACGATCACCAGCGCAGCGAAGGCCAGCACCGCTGCCAGCGAAACCGCCTGCTCGGGATGGGTGCTGGTATTGGCGACCAGGGCACCGAGGTTGGCAGATCCCGCCGGTATGGACAGCGCGAAGACGGCGAGCAGAATGGTGGGTTCGACCAGCGCGGAGATGGTGATCGCGCGACTAGCGCCCATGCCGCCGAACGAAGTGCCGGTGTCGATGCCGGCCAGGGTCAACGCGACGGTCCCCACGAACAACAGGCCCACGACGGCGAACAGGTCCGCACTGGAATCCAGTGGCGATCCCGTCGCGACCAGCGGCGCGATCGCGGCGATCAGCAGCACCGATCCGGCGACGATCGCGGGGGCCGCCGCGAACACCACCGTGGTGCCCAGCGGTGTGATCTGCTGCTTGCCAAGCTGTTTGACGATGTCACGCCACGGCTGCAGGACACCGCCACCGACGCGGCCCTCCCAGCGTGCGCGTACCTGCCGCGTGAGGCCGATCACCAGCGGCGCCCCGGCCATCACGGTGCCGATCTGCACCGCGCCCGCCACGTAAGACCAAACGTTCATCGCGCGGCCACCAGCACCACCAGTACCCCGAGCGCACCGAAGGCCAAGTACAGGTGCACACTGCCGGTGTGGGCGCGCCGCACCAGCTCCGCCGCGCCCAAAACAAGCCGGACCACGGGCGTGTAGAAGCGTTCCTCGATCGCGTCGGCGATTCGGCTGCGGTAGATGATCGCATCGGCCATATACCGGGACTCGGCGAGGTGAGTGACCTCGATATCGGTGTCGGGGCGCAGGACGTCATCGAAGATCCGTTGCAGCGGCTCGGCGAACGAGGTCGCCGTGTACTGCATGCGCGGCGTGAGTTCCTCCGCGCCACAGGCCCATAACGGCAACGCGGCCGGAGCGGGCCGCTGCCGCCTGCGAAAGAGGGCCAGCCCGGCTGCGCTCAGCGCGGCCGCGGCGACGCCCCCGGCGATCACCCCGGGTGCTATGGACCCCTGCAGGCCCGGCAACCGCACCACCGCGCCGAAGTCGGTGAACCGCACCGCCCGCGCCGTCGGCAGCGATCGCGACGACCCGGCGCAGCGCGGGCGCAATCAACCGAGGGCGCCACCGCCAGCACCAGGCAGACGGTCGCCGGCACCGCCATGCCGCCAAGCATGATGACGGGCGCCTCGCGGGCGTCGGCGGCCTCCGGGCACCGCGGGCGCGCCATGAATCCGATCCCCAACGCCTTGACCATCGCCGCCACCCCGAGGCCGGTGGTCAGCGCGACCACCCCGACCGCCAGCGGCGTGGTCAGGGCCAGGACGGTTGCGTGCCGGTTGGCCGAGTGGATCAGCGACTGGATCAGCAGCCACTCGCTGACGAACCCCGCTCCCAGGGGAAGCCCACACGCCCCGAGCGCGGCCACCCCGAACAAGGCGGTGGTCACCGGCATCCGGCGGGCCAGACCACCGAGCCGGTCGAGGTCGCGCAGCCCGGTCGCGGCGAGCACCGACCCCGCTGCCAGGAATCCGAGGCTCTTGAACGCCGCGTGCGCGACCAGGTGCAACATGGCCGCGGCGGTCGCGACCGTCGCCGGCGCGACCGCACCGGTGGCCGCAAACAGGGTCGCGGCTCCCAGCGCCAGCGTGATCAAGCCCAGGTTCTCCGTTGTCGAATAGGCAAGCAGACGTTTGAGATCCGTGGCCACCGAGGCCTGCATCACGCCGTAGAGCGCCGACACCCCGCCGACGACCATCAAGGTGAGCGCCCACCAGTTCGGACCGGGCCCGAGCAGCCGCATGTCGAAACGGCAGATGCCATAGATTCCCAGGTTGACCATCGCCGCGCTCATCAGCGCAGACACCGGGCTGGGCGCCTCGGGGTGGGCGCGCGGCAGCCAGGCGTGCAGCGGCACCAGCCCCGCCTTCGAGCCGAACCCCACCGTCGTCAACACCAAGACCGCGCTGCGCGCGCCGGGCGGTATCGGGTGCAGATCGGCAAACCGGTCCGCGCCCCCGGCCGCCGACAGCACCATCAGCCCGACCAGGATCGCCGCGAAGCCCAACTGGGTCATCACCGCGTACACCAACGCCGCGGATCGAACCTGCACGCGGGTGTGCTCGGCGAGTACCAACACCAACGATGCGACCGCCATCAACTCCCACGCCAGCAGGAACGTGGTCACCGATTCCGCGGCGGGCACCAGCAACATCGCCGCGACGAACATCGGCAATACCGCCAGGGGGACCCGGCCCAGATGACCCCCCTTTGCGTACCCGATCGTATAGAGCCCGGCGGCGATCGCGACCGCGCCCGTGATCGCCATGAAGAACCCGCCCAATGGATCGAGACCCAGCTGCACCCCCGACAGGGGAAGCAGCCACCCGATGCGGACCGCACGAACCGAGCCGAACATCCCGAACGCGCCCGCCCAGACCCCGCCGCCGCCGAGCAACGACGTCACAGCACCGGCCAGGGCTGGGCTTAAGTCGTTGCGGTAGAGGGGTGTAAGCGTGGACGCTGGCGTGACCGGCGTCCCCGTCACTTGCCGCTCACCGATCTGATGGCCGCGATGATCTGGCTCGGTTGCGGCGGGCAGCCGGGGATCTCCACATCGACAGGCACCACCTCGCCCACTGCGCCCACCACGCCATAGGCCTCCTTGAAGACTCCACGGTTAATGGCACAGTCCCCACAGGCGATCACTCGCCGCGGCCGGGGTGTCGCGTCGAGCGTGGCACGCAACGGGCCGATCATGTTGTGCGTCACGACGCCGGTCACCAGCAGCGCATCCGCGTGACGCGGAGAGGCCACCAGCCGCGCACCGAACCGCTCGGCGTCATAAACCGGGCCGAACGCACCCGAGATCTCGACCTCGCAGCCGTTGCACGAACCCGCGTCGACATGTCGGATCTGAAGTGAACCACGCACTCCCGCAATAGGTTTTAATGTCTGCGGCGGTCCGGGCGACGCCAGCTCGGTGACGCGACCGATTCTTAGGACTTTACCGATCCAACCCATGGGAATCACTCCGCGCTGGCACGCAGGTCCTCGAGGACCGCGACGCGATCGCTGAGTACCCCGGTAAGGACCTTGCGCGCGACCATCAGAAGTTCGGCGATGTCCGGCGAGGCGATCGAATAGATCACCGTGTTGCCGTCACGGATGGCGTCCACCACGCCGGCGCGGCGCAGAACGCCCAGCTGCTGGGACAGATTCGATGATTCCAATCCGATCTCCGGCAGCAGCTCGGCGACCGACTTGTCCCCCGCCACAAGAAGCTCGAGAATCCTGATCCGCGCCGGGTGCCCCAACGTCTTGAAGAACTCGGCCTTGAGCTTGTACAGCGGTTGCGACACGACTGATAACTCCCGAATTTCTATTATCAAACAATTGAAGAATTTATCATATTGTGGTCGAGTGCGCGCGACGGGTCCGGAATCTGAGCTCAGGCGCGCGGGCCGGGCCCCACAAGGAAGGACTCGACCGCTTGTTGGTATGCCTGCGGCGCGTCGTCGTGCAGCAGATGACCGGCCTCGGGCGACGTGCAAATAGGTTGTCTGACAACCGGTTTTGGCCATTTCGATCATCTGGCCCGGTGGCGTCACCGAGATTACCGGCCTCGATCAGTAGCGCCGGCGCCCGCACCGCCAGCCACTGCCCCCAGTAGTCACGGGTGCCCCATTCGGCGGCGATCTCGATCCATTTCGACGTGTGACCGTGCAGCCGCCAACCGCCCGGCGTCCGGTCGAACGAGTCCAGGAAATACTGGCCGGAGACATCGCCGAATTTGGCGAATACCTCGTCGGCGGTGCGGAATTCGACCGGCAACGAGTGCAGCCAAGGCTCCCACGGGCCGGTCGTCCGGCCCACGAAATCCGGCGACATGTCCTCGATGACCAGCGCGGAAACCAACTCGGGACGCTCCGCGGCCAGACACCACGAGTGCAGCGCGCCCATCGAATGTCCGACCATCCGCGCCGGCGCCCCCAGCGCGGCCACCGCGTCACCCAGATCGGCAACGAAGCGTTCGGTGCTGATCGGGATGGGATCGGCGACGTCACGACCCCGGTGCCACGGCGCGTCGTAGGTGTACACAGTGCCCAACCGGGTCAACCACGGGAGCTGACGCGACCAGGTGCTGCCGCGACCCATCAGGCCGTGCACCAAGACCAACGGCTCGCCCTGTCCGCCTCGGCGGGTCAATGGCTGGGTGGACATGTAACCATCTTGCGCGACCTGCCCGGGAGCACGCCGAGCGAGGCCGCACGGTAGCCTGGCGGACATGCCAGTGGTGAAGATCAACGCAATCGAAGTACCCGCCGGACGCTGGCCCGGAACTGGAGAAGCGGTTCGCCCACCGCGCGCACGCGGTCGAGAACTCTCCCGGTTTCCTCGGCTTCCAGCTGCTGCGCCCGGTCAAGGGCGAAGACCGCTATTTCGTGGTGACACACTGGGAGTCCGATGAAGCTTTCCAGGCGTGGGCGACCGGGCCCGCCATCGAAGCGCATGCCGGTCACCGGGCCAACCCGGTGGCTACCGGCGCGTCGCTGCTGGAATTCGAAGTCGTCATGGACGTCGTTGCCGGGGAGAAGCAGGCTGGCCAGACTGGTTAGGCGGCGGCCCGTGCCGCACCGCACGCTGGCCCTGACCGCTATAGCCGCGCTGATCGCGACCCTGGCGCCGGGTTGCGCGGCCCCACCTTCCCCGCAGGCGAACGCGGCGAACCCGGGGCGCGGGATCGACACCCGGACTCCGCCCGGGCTGCGGGCGCAGCAGACGATGGACATGCTCAACTCGGACTGGCCCATCGGCCCCGTCGGAGTTCGCACCCTCGCCGCGCCCGACAAGGTCGACTCGGTCGAAGCCACCATGGAGGGGCTGTGGTGGGATCGTCCCTTCACCCTTGATGGCGTGGACATCACCGCCAGCGTGGCCACGCTGCACCTGACGTCTTCCTATGGTGCGCGACAGGACATCCGGATTCACACCGACGACTACGGGCGGGTCGACGGGTTCGGCCTCGAAACGCGGTCACCGTCGGTCAACTCATGGCACGACGTCGACGCCGTCTTGAGCGGGACCGGCGCCCGCTACTCCTACCAGGTCGCCAAGGTCGACAACGGTAGCTGCAATCCGGTGATGGGCGCCAACACCGGCGAATCCCTGCCGCTGGCATCGATTTTCAAATTGTTTGTGCTGCACGCTCTGGCGCGAGCCGTACAGGCCGGAACGGTGTCCTGGGACGATCAGCTGACCGTCACCGACAAGAGTAAGGCGGTTGGCTCCTCCGGTTTGGAACTGCCTCCCGGGGCACATGTTTCGGTTCGCAAGGCCGCCGAGAAGATGATCGCCACCAGCGACAACATGGCCACCGACCTGCTGATCGGGCGGATGGGCACGCATGCCATCGAGGAAGCGCTCATCACGGCCGGTCATCACGATCCGGCCAGCATGACGCCCTTCCCCACCATGTATGAGCTGTTCTCGGTCGGCTGGGGTAAACCTGATCTGCGTGACCAATGGCAGCATGCCTCGACCCGCAAGCCCGCGGTCAACTGCTGGAGCAAGCGAATTCCGCTCCCTACCAACCCGATCCGGTCCGCGCCCACACACCCGCCTCCAACTTCGGGGCGGAGTGGTACGGCAACGCTCAGGACATCTGCCGGGTACACGCGGCGCTGCAGGCCGATGCCGTCGGGGCGGCCGCCCCGGTGCGGCAGATCCTGTCCACCGTCTCGGGCATCCAGCTGGATCGCAACGTGTGGAAGTACATCGGAGCGAAAGCCGGTGGCCTGCCTGGCGATCTGACATTCAGCTGGTACGCCGTGGACAAGACCGGGCAGCCCTGGGTGGTCAGCTTCCAGCTGAACTGGCCCCGTGATCATGGGCCGAACGTGACCGGCTGGATGCTGCAGGTCGCCAAGCAAGTCTTCGCCCTGATCGCGCCGCCCTAGCCGGCACAGCTGCCCTAGCTGTCACAGCCGCAGCGTCCACCAGCCGTCGCGGAAATGCAGGACCGTCCGGCTGACCGGTACAATATCGATGCGCCAGAACGACTCCGGAGGAATGTGAAGGACCGCCAGGATCGCGGCCCGGATCACCGCAGGATGCGTCACCGCGACGATCCGTGATCCGCCTTGGGGCACAGTAGGTCTCAACGAATCCAGCCATTCGTCCACTCGGTCGATCAGCTCGACGATCGACTCGCCGCCGTGGGGCGCCGCGGCCGGGTCGAACCACCACTCCGCCAATTCCTCAGCGGAGATGTCCCCGTGTGGCTTCCCGCGCCAGCATCCGTATTTGAGATCGGCCAGCCGCCCCTCCATGCGCGGCGATAGGCCCAGTAATCTCGCGGTTTGGTACGCCCGCCGCTCCGGCGCGGAGAATTGGCGCGCCCCGGCATCCAAGCCAGTGATATCGGGGCCCGCCGCGGCCTCCGCCTGCCGGCGGCCGATCTCGTTGAGCGGCTCGCCGGCCGGAAACCGCGCGGCGGCCATGGCGTCGGTCATCGCGTGCGACACCAACGTCAGCCGGACGACCCCGGTCACGCGGCGATACTCGATGCCCGTCCGGTCTCGGCTCGCTCACCCAGCAACCGGCCCGCGAGCGTCGCGAACACCAGGCCGATGGTCACCCACAGCACCACCTGCGTACCCAACGCGAGCAGCCTGAACTCGTAGAGAACGTCGGCGGGAAAGCCCGGGTAGCTGATGGCGCCCGAGGCATTGCGCATCGGTTCGGGCGTCTCGGCCACGTTCGGTAGCAGCACAAACACCACCGCGATCACGACGACGTAGATCCCGGCCGCCAGCAGCCAAGAGCCCCACCCGCCAAATCGAGCCGTGAGCCGCCGGGCCAGCCACACCGCGCCGACCGCCACCACGACCGACGACAGCACCGCCACCAGATACCAGCCGGTGCGCGCCGCGATGGTGTCCGCCTGGCCGACGGCGGGCGGATTGGGCGGGTACTTCAGGAACGGCACCAGGTACACCGCGACGAAGGCGCCTGCCGCGAGCAACGCCGAAAGTAGCCGTGGCTTAACGCTCGAGGCGCTTGCCAGCCGCGCATTCACCCCGTATGCAAGGCAAAACAGCACGGCGAAAAGTGCGCCCATCGCGACACCGAAGAGCAGCACACCAAAACCCAATCCGGCGTTGGCCTGCACCCCGCGAGTGAGCAATTCGGTGCCGTGCTCGTGCACACCCGCAGCGTGCTCGACCTCGGTGCGGCCGTCCTCGAACGCGATCGCGCGGCCGATAACCGGTTCGGCGAACAGGCGGGCGAACACGAATGCGAGGACGGCCCCGACCGCGCCCGACAGCAGTCCGCGTGCGATCAGACGCTTCTCCACGGTGCGGATGTCCTGCCGGTGTTAATGGCAGGGGAATCCGAGCAGATGCCGCGCGTCGTGCACGAACTCGTGCACATGTGAGTCACTGCCGAACAGCGACACCGCGCCCTGATCGACCCCGACGAAGTACAGCGCCAACAGCGCCAGGAAAGCGGTTGCCGCCAGCCACAGCGCCGCGCTGGCCTTAGAAAGGTCAATCAGGTCAATCAGGTCAATCGATGAAATCCTCGTGCCAGTTGTTCCAGATGCCTGGGCACTGCCCGCCGTGTTGGCCACGGTCGACTCCTTCCGGGGATCTCGCGTCCCGTTTGAGTGCTGATGACGAGCGTTGGGTCTGACTGTGGACAGTGGCGCGACCGTTCTGGACTCTCACCAGATTCCGTTACCCGCCCGCCTTCATCGCTAATTGTAATACCGGGCTAACGCTCCGATGCGCCGCCGTATCCCAGCTGATTCGCCGTGTACTTCGCGCCTTCGGTGACCGGCGCGGCCAGGACCGCCGTGCCGTAGGCGCAGATCTCGGTCCACACGTCGCCGATTTCGGTCGTGTCGAAGCGCATCCCCACGATCGCGTTACCGCCGCGACTGTGCGCCTCGGCGACCAGCCGCGCCATCGCCTCGTTGCGGCTTTCGGCGAGATTCTTGGTCATCCCTTGCAGCTCGCCACCGAACATCGACTTGAATCCGGCACCGAGTTGGGCGAACGCATTGCGCGAGCGGACTGTCAGCCCGAACACTTCGCCGCACACGCGCTGGATCTCCCAGCCCGGAAGGTCGTTGGTGGTCACGATCAGCACGGGCGAATCCTCCTCTGGAGCAGCGAAAACGGGCAGCGAAAACGGGCAGCGAAAACGGGCGCAGTCCCGTCAGAGACTAACCACCCCGCCGAAAAAATTAGCGGGCCGCTGATCGCTACTGCGTGTCGGGGGCGCTGTGTGCTCCGGCCTTGGCCAGGTCCGGCTCGGCCGGCGGCCTCTGGGCTCCGGTGAAGGTGAACGTCACATCTTCGCCGGCGCCTTCGCCGTCCCAGTTGTCCACGTCGACGGTGACGACCTGTCCCGGCCCGACCTCGTCGAAGAGGATCTTCTCCGACAGCTGGTCCTCGATCTCGCGCTGGATGGTGCGCCGCAGCGGACGAGCACCCAGCACCGGGTCGAAGCCACGCTTGGCCAGCAACGCCTTGGCCTTGTCGGTCAGCTCCATCGACATGTCCTTGGCCTTGAGCTGCTTGCCGACGCGGCTCGATCATCAAATCGACCATCTGGATGATCTCGTCGCGAGTCAGCTGGTGGAAGACGATGATGTCGTCGATGCGGTTCAGGAACTCCGGGCGGAAGTGCTTCTTCAGCTCGTCGTTGACCTTCTGCTTCATCCGCTCGTAGTTGTTGTCGCCACCACTCTGGGTGAACCCGAGGCCGACAGGCTTGGAGATGTCGGAGGTCCCCAAGTTCGACGTGAAGATCAGCACGGTGTTCTTGAAGTCCACCGTGCGGCCCTGACCGTCGGTGAGCCGGCCGTCCTCGAGGACCTGCAACAGGCTGTTGTAGATCTCCTGGTGCGCCTTCTCGATCTCGTCGAACAGCACCACGCTGAACGGCTTGCGCCGCACCTTCTCGGTGAGCTGGCCGCCCTCCTCGTAGCCGACATATCCCGGCGGAGCACCGAACAGCCGCGACGCGGTGAACCGGTCGTGGAACTCGCCCATGTCGATCTGGATGAGCGCGTCGTCGTCGCCGAACAGGAAGTTGGCCAGCGCCTTGGACAGCTCGGTCTTACCGACACCGGACGGGCCGGCGAAGATGAACGAGCCCGACGGGCGCTTGGGGTCTTTCAGCCCGGCGCGGGTACGCCGGATCGCCTTCGAGACGGCCTTGACGGCATCGACCTGGCCGATGATCCGCTTGTGGATCTCGTCCTCCATGCGCAGCAGCCGGGTGGTCTCGGCCTCGGTGAGCTTGAACACCGGGATGCCGGTCCAGTTGCCCAGCACCTCGGCGATCTCCTCGTCGTCGACCTCGGCAACCACGTCCATATCGCCTGAACGCCACTGCTTTTCGCGCTCGGCGCGCTGAGCGACGAGCGTCTTCTCGCGGTCGCGCAGGCTGGCGGCCTTCTCGAAGTCCTGGGCGTCGATCGCCGATTCCTTCTCCCGGCGCGCGTCGGCGATCTTCTCGTCGAACTCGCGCAGGTCTGGCGGAGCGGTCATCCGGCGGATACGCATCCGCGCGCCCGCCTCGTCGATCAGGTCGATCGCCTTGTCCGGCAGGAACCGGTCGTTGATGTACCGGTCGGCCAGGGTGGCCGCGGCGACCAGCGCGCGCGTCGGTGATCGACACCCGGTGGTGGGCCTCGTAGCGGTCGCGCAGACCCTTGAGGATCTCGATGGTGTGCGCCACCGTCGGCTCGCCCACCTGCACCGGCTGGAAGCGGCGCTCCAGCGCGGCGTCCTTCTCGATGTACTTGCGGTACTCGTCGAGCGTGGTGGCGCCGATGGTCTGCAGCTCGCCGCGGGCCAGCTTCGGCTTCAGGATGCGACGCCGCGTCGATCGCACCCTCGGCCGCACCGGCACCGACCAGCGTGTGCAGCTCGTCGATGAACAGGATGATGTCGCCGCGGGTGTTGATCTCCTTGAGCACCTTCTTCAGGCGCTCCTCGAAGTCACCGCGGTAGCGGCTGCCCGCGACCAGCGATCCCAGGTCCAGCGTGTAGAGCTGCTTGTCTTTCAGCGTCTCGGGGACCTCGCCGTGCACGATGGCCTGCGCCAGGCCCTCGACGACGGCGGTCTTGCCGACGCCGGGCTCGCCGATCAGCACCGGGTTGTTCTTGGTGCGCCGGCTCAGCACCTGCATCACCCGCTCGATTTCCTTCTCGCGGCCGATGACCGGGTCCAGCTTGCCCTCCATGGCGGCGGCGGTCAGGTTGCGGCCGAACTGGTCGAGCACCAGCGACGTGGACGGGGAGCCGGACTCGCCGCCGCGCCCACCGGTGCCGGCCTCGGCGGCCTCCTTGCCCTGGTAGCCGCTCAGCAGCTGGATCACCTGCTGGCGCACCCGGGTCAGCTCCGCGCCCAGCTTGACCAGCACCTGGGCGGCGACGCCCTCGCCCTCACGGATCAGGCCCAGCAGAATGTGCTCGGTGCCGATGTAGTTGTGGCCGAGCTGCAGCGCCTCGCGCAGGCTCAGCTCGAGAACCTTCTTGGCGCGCGGGGTGAACGGAATGTGCCCGGACGGCGCCTGCTGGCCCTGGCCGATGATCTCCTCGACCTGGCTGCGGACACCTTCCAGCGAGATCCCCAGCGACTCCAGCGACTTGGCCGCGACGCCCTCGCCCTCGTGGATCAGGCCCAACAGGATGTGCTCGGTGCCGATGTAGTTGTGGTTGAGCATCCGGGCCTCTTCTTGCGCCAGGACGACCACCCTGCGGGCACGGTCGGTAAATCTTTCGAACAT
>CAVVLC010000047.1:0-13239 GCA_963748885.1 uncultured Actinomycetota bacterium | reverse complement strand
ACCAGCTGGATCACCGGGGCCGACGAGCCCGGCCGGCATGTCGTCGGATTGGTGGCCGGCCGGGACTTCACCGCCGACGGCACCATCGAGGCCGCCGCGGTGCGCGAGGGTGATCCATCTCCCGACGGGGCCGGGTCGCTGGTCATGGCCCGCGGTATCGAGATCGGGCACTTTTCTGCTCGGTCGCAAATACACCGACGCCTTCACCGCCGACGTGCTCGGCGAGGACGGCAAGCCGGTGCGGTTGACCATGGGCTCCTACGGCGTCGGGGTGTCGCGGCTGGTCGCCGTGATCGCCGAGCAGCACCATGACGACCTGGGCCTGCGGTGGCCGGCCGAGGTCGCGCCGTTCGGCGTGCACGTGGTGATCGCCAACAAAGACCCGGAAGCCCGCGCCGGCGCCGCCGCACTGGCCACCGACCTGGATCGATTGGGTGTCCAGGTGCTGCTCGACGACCGCCAGTCATCGCCCGGCGTCAAGTTCAAGGACGCCGAACTGCTCGGCATGCCCTGGATCGTCGTCGTCGGGCGCGGCTGGGCCGACGGCGTCGTGGAGCTGCGCGACCGCTTCAGCGGCACCACGCGCGAATTGGCCGCCGGCGCCTCGCTGGCCACCGATATCGCGGCGGTCTTGAACGGCTAGCAGCCGGTCAGCCGCTTTTTGTGCCTTTGGTGTGAATCTTTGGTGAGTTACCGGGATCGCGGTAAGCTGATTAGCTGCCGTCGAGTGCGTCGACGACCGGGCAACAGGGTGGGCATCAAGGTTTGCTGGGAGGCGGCTGATGTCATTTGTGATCGCGGCTCCGGAAGTATTCACGACGGCGGCAACGGATTTGGCGGGTATCAGTTCAGCGATCAACGTCGCTAATACCGCCGCGGCGGGCTCGACGACGACAGTGGTGGCCGCGGCCGCCGACGAGGTGTCGGCGCAGATCGCGGGGTTGTTCGGCGCGCACGGGCAAACCTATCGAGCGCTGAGCGCCCAAGCGGCGGCGTTTCACGAGCAGTTCGTGCAGGTGTTGCGGGCGGGTGCGGCGGCGTATGCCGGCACCGAGGCCGCCAACGCTTCGCCATTACAGGCCCCGTTACAGGCCATGGAGCAGACGGTGCTGAACGCTGTGAACGCACCCGCTCAGTCGTTGCTGGGGCGCCCGCTGATCGGCAACGGCGCCGATAGCACCACGCCCGGAGTGCCCGGCGGGCCCGGCGGGCTGCTGTACGGCAACGGCGGCAACGGCTATACCAGCACCACCGTCGGGGTGCCCGGCACGGACGGCGGAAAGGCCGGGTTGATCGGCAACGGTGGCGCAGGCGGGGCAGGCGATGCCGCTGCCAGCGGTAACGGTGGCAACGGCGGGCTGCTGGGCGGCAACGGCGGTAACGGCGGCAGCCCCGCTGCGGCCCTCCGCCTCGGACCCGGCGGCACCGGCGGCAACGCCGGGCTGATCGGTGCCGGCGGCGACGGCGGCAATGGCGGTAACGCCCCGGTCCTCAGCGGGCAGGCCGGCAGTCCCGGCGGTCACGGAGGTAACGGCGGATTGCTGTACGGCAACGGCGGCCATGGCGGGTCCGGCGGGTCTGGCGCCGTCCCAACCAGCCCCGGCAACTCCGGGTCGGGCGCAGCCGGCGCTGACGGCGGCCACGGCGGGCTGATCGGCAACGGCGGGGCCGGCGGGGCCGGAGGCGGCGGCGCCCCCGGCGAGCTCAACTTCAATGCCGGGGCCGGCGGGAACGGCGGTAACGGCGGCGCAGCGGGATTGTTCGGCATGGGGGGAGCCGGAGCAACTGGCGGTAGCGGCGGGGCCGCCATGGGCACCGGCACTTCTGGTGTCGTCGGGACGGGCGGTAACGGCGGCACGGGTGGGCTGCTGTTGGGTGCCGGCGGTGCCGGCGGTGCCGGCGGCGCCGGCGCGATCGTGACCGGCAACGGCGCGGTCGGCGGGAACGGCGGGATCGGCGGCGCCGCCGGGCTGATCGGTATCGGCGGGGCCGGCGGGAACGGTGGGTCGGGCGGCCAACCCTTCAGTAAGGGAGGCGTAGGCGGTCACGGCGGCGCCGGCGGATGGCTCTACGGCAACGGCGGAGCCGGCGGTGACGGCGGAGGCGGGGGCAGTACCAGCGGGGGTGTTGGTGGCAGCGGAGGCAACGGCGGCAACGCCGGGCTGATCGGTGCCGGCGGGGCCGGTGGGACCGGCGGGACCGGCGGGTTCGGCAATGTATTTGCTGGTGGCGGGGGTACCGGCGGCAATGGCGGCGGCGGCGGGGTGCTGGTCGGCCACGGCGGGGCCGGAGGGGCAGGTGGGGCCGGCGGCAACTTCAGCGGCGCCACGGCAACCGGCGGCGGCGGCGGCAACGGCGGTAACGGCGGCGTCGGCGGGATGCTGGTCGGCTCCGGCGGGACCGGCGGAATAGGCGGGGCCGGCGGGGCCGGCAGCGGTGGCACACACAACGGCCAGGGCGGCAACGGTGGTACGGGCGGCGACGCCATGCTGTTCGGTAACGGCGGCGACGGCGGGGCCGGTGGCGGCGGCCCCGGGACCCCCGGGAACGGCGGTGCCGGAGGCAAGGCCGGGCGGCTGCTCGGTCAGAACGGCGAAACCGGCCCGCCAGGTTAGTCCGCTATTCGTTGCCGCCCGGGAACGCCGCGGTGATGGGCCAGGCGCCCAGAGCGTGGTTCCATCGCGCGGCCATGACCGCGCTCTGGGTCAGCGCCGTCGCGGCGAACGCGCGATCGTCGGCCGTATCGGCGTGCTCGATGACCGCGCGCCACGCGGTGGCGCCGTCGGTCTCCATCCGCACCGCCAGCCGCGCCGCATCGGCCCCGCTGCCCACCAGCAAGGGCAACTGGTAGCCCGAAGCGGCGACCGGCGGCGTCACCTTGCGGGCGTCAAGCATCGCGATGACATCGTCGCGACGCTGCCGGTGCTGCAGAAGCGCGTCGATCACCAGGGAGTTGACGCTCGGCGGCGATAGCGCGGACACGATCCCGTAGCCGTAGATCGTCGAGTGTTCGATGGCAAGCGCGTCGCACAGCGCGGAGACGTCGGCGTCCTTGCCGGTGGGGGACCGCTTCGGCGTGGCGCCAGGGGTGGGCGCGCCGGGTTCGGCGGAGGTCATACCGACGGACCCCCGGGCACCAGCGCAACCGTGTAGGACGCGGTGCAGGAAGCGGCGATGGAGCCGAGCAGACCCGCCCGGTAACCCGACGAGGTCGCCACCAGCCGAGTGGCGCTCTCCGCCGACGCGCGCAACGCGTCGATCACGTCTGACACCGGTGGCGGCGGCGCTGGCGGTGCCGTCCCGGTGGGGCTGGGACTGGCGCCGGTCGCCTCATTCGTCGAGGTTGTCAGCTTGCCGGCGGCCCTGGAGATCTCCGTGGCCAGTGCGCTGGCGTGCGCGACGCGTTGGCCGGCGACCTCGGTCAGCGTGGCGGCGACCTGCGGGGCCAGGCCGACGGCCGCAGCGGCGGCCGAAGCCAGCGCACCATCGCGCCTGGCCTGCTCCAACGGCCCCAGCAACTCTTCGACGGCGGGAGGCTTGGGCGGGGACTCGCTGCAGGCGGACACCACCACCCCGAGCGCAGCAAGGGCGGCACCACCGGCGAGCACACGCCGCCTGCTGATGACGGGAACTGCGCTTGGCACAGCAACATCCTGCCACTGGAACGTCGGCGCGCACGATCAGGGACGACGACATGACCCCGACCGGTGGCGTCGTGGCCGATCACAAGGGTGATTCGCGATTACTGGCGTATCGTTAACAATTGGTTCTCGCAGAACGTCAGCTAGCGCGATCGGACAACTCAAGATGAGGAGCTCGCCGTGACCACCGGGCTACCTTCGCAGACACAGGTACTCGAGCTGCTCGGTGGAGAGTTTGCGCGCGCCGGCTTCGAGATCGAAGACGTCGTCATCGATGCCCGCGCGCGCCCGCCGCGGATCACGGTCATCGCCGATGGCGACAGCCCGCTCGACCTGGACACGATCGCGGCACTCTCGCATTCCGCCTCGGCCTTGCTGGACGGCCTGGACGGCCTGGATGGCAGCGCATGCTATGCCGACCGCTACGTCCTCGAGGTCAGTTCGCCCGGTGTCGAACGCCCCCTGACCAGTGCGAAGCACTTCCGCCGCGCCCGCGGCCGCAAGGTCGAGCTGGCGCTGTCGGACGGATCCCGGCTGACCGGCCGCGTCGGGCGAGACCCGCGATGACACGATCGCGCTGGTGGTCCGCGCCGGCCGGGACTGGGCGGTGCGCGAAATCCCGCTCGCTGGGATTGTGAAAGCTGTTGTCCAGGTTGAATTTTCGCCACCAGCACCCGCGGAGCTGGAACTGGCGACTATGGGTCAGGCCTAGAGAACGGGGGCCGCAGCATGAACATCGACATGGCCGCGTTGCATGCGATCGAAGTGGATCGGGGCATCTCGGTCAACGAGTTGCTCGAAACCATCAAATCCGCGCTGCTTACCGCATACAGGCATACCCAAGGCCACCAGATCGACGCGCGCATCGATATCGATCGCAAAACCGGCGTCGTCCGGGTCATCGCCCGAGAGGTGGACGACGACGGCAACGTCATCAGCGAATGGGACGACACTCCCGAGGGCTTTGGCCGGATCGCCGCTACCACCGCACGCCAGGTGATGCTGCAGCGATTTCGCGACGCTGAGAATGAGCGCACCTACGGAGAGTTCTCCACCCGCGAGGGCGAGATCGTCGCGGGCGTGATCCAGCGCGACAACCGGGCCAACGCCCGCGGTCTGGTCGTCGTCCGGATGGGCAGCGAGACCAAGGCCTCCGAAGGGGTGATCCCGGCCGCGGAACAGGTCCCCGGCGAGAGCTACGAGCATGGCAACCGCGTGCGTTGTTACGTCGTCGGTGTCACTCGTGGGTCCCGTGAGCCGGTTATCACCCTGTCCCGCACCCATCCCAATTTGGTGCGCAAGCTGTTCTCGCTGGAGGTCCCGGAGATCGCCGAAGGGTCGGTGGAGATCGTGGCGGTGGCCCGGGAGGCCGGCCATCGCTCCAAGATCGCGGTGGCGTCACGGGTTCCCGGCCTGAACGCCAAGGGCGCCTGCATCGGTCCGATGGGCCAGCGGGTCCGCAACGTGATGAGCGAGCTTTCCGGGGAGAAGATCGACATCATCGACTACGACGAGGACCCGGCCCGATTCGTCGCGAACGCGTTGTCGCCGGCGAAGGTGGTTTCGGTGTCGGTGATCGACCAGACCGCCCGGGCCGCTCGCGTGGTGGTGCCCGACTTCCAGTTGTCGCTGGCCATCGGTAAGGAGGGCCAGAATGCGCGGCTGGCCGCTCGCCTCACCGGCTGGCGCATCGACATCCGCGGAGATTCGCCGGCGCACCCGGAGAACCAGTCCGAACATGGCGCCAGCCACGGAATGGCACACTGATCGACCTTCGGTCCCTGGCCCGGCTGAGCGGTGCGCAATCGCGGTCGATCAGCCCGGAGAACTTCGACGGGGCCAAGGGCGGCGGTGGGCGCGCGACCGAGGGCACGGGCGCGGCCTGCGCGGCACACCTCGGCAAGGGCTGGAAGGTCTCGCCCAGCGTCCACATCGATCCGAACAGCACATTCGAACTGGCAGCCATCGACGGACCGGCGCTCATCACGCACATCTGGCTGACCACGCACCCCGGTAACTGGCGCAGCCTCATCTTGCGGGCTTACTGGGACGGCGCGCAGCAGCCCGCGATCGAGGTACCGGTCGGCGACTTCTTCGGCCAGGGCTGGTGTGAGTTCGCCCAGCTCTCCTCCGTGCCGGTCGCGGCCAACCCGCACGGCGGCTTCAACAGCTACTGGCCGATGCCGGTGCCTCGGCAGGCCCGGCTGACAATCGAGAACCGCGCGCCGCACGCCGCCACCGTGTACTACCAGATCAGCTACGAGATCGACGGCGACACCGACCTGGCCGGCCCCACCGGCAATGGATACTTGCACGGCCACTTCCACCGCAGCAATCCGCTGGCCGCCGGCACGGTGCACCCCATCCTCGACCCGGTGCGCGGCAAAGGGAAGTACGTCGGCACCTACCTGGCCTGGGGCGTCAACCGCCCCGGCTGGTGGGGCGAGGGCGAGGTCAAGTTCTACCTCGACGGCGACGAGGAGTTCCCGACGATCTGCGGCACCGGCACCGAGGACTACTTCGGCGGCGCCTGGAATTTCGACGTGCCCGGGCGGGGATACACCGTCTATTCGACGCCGTTCCTCGGGTTGCACCAGGTCATCCGCCCGGACGGGCTGTACCGCAGCCAGCAGCGGTTCGGCATGTACCGCTGGCACCTGATGGACCCCATCCACTTCCATGCCGATCTGCGCGTGGACATCCAGGCCCTGGGATGGACGTCGCGGCACCGCTACCAGCCGCTGCACGACGACATCGCGTCCACCGCGTTGTTCTACCTGGACCGTCCGTCGGTGCCGCGGCCGCCGCTGCCCAGCGCCGACGACCTGGAGGTGGGTGGCGAGCCCGTGGGGCCGCCCACGTGACCCGGCCGCCGACGTGAGCTGGCCCGACGACGTTCGCGCGTCCGTCGACGGGACCGCCGTGCCGTCCCAGTGCACCGGCGCCGGCATCCGATTCCCCGGCGGGATAACGCTGACGGCCGGGCAGATACTCGCGTTGGCGGCCCGCCGACCGCCGATACCCATCCGGGTGGTTCTGAGCAGTCTCCCGGTGACGCTAGACTGAGCCGTGATCCAGCGCGAGCCTTCGGTCTTGGCGCACAGAAACCCGGACGGACCGGTGCGGACGTGTGTCGGGTGCCGAAAGCGAGAGCTGGCTGTCGAACTGCTTCGAGTGGCCGCTGTGTCGACCGGGAACGGCAATTGTGCCGTAATCGTTGACACACGGAGTAGCCTTCCGGGGCGGGGTGCGTGGCTGCATCCCTCACCGCAGTGCGTGCAACAGGCGGTTCGGCGGCGGGCTTTCAGCAAAGCGTTGCGCATCGCCGGTTCACCGGACACATCCGCGGTGGTTGAGCACGTCAGTGCGCTCTCGATCCCACGGGCAACAGAACAGGTAGCAAAGAATATGAGCACACCGTGAAGTCCCGATGACCATGTGTCATAGCTAAACCCGAGGCGCGGCCCACGACTGTCGCCTCTTAGACAGGAGATGTAGTGGCAGGTAAGGCCCGCGTACACGAGTTGGCCAAGGAACTCGGTGTCACCAGCAAGGAAGTCCTCGCCCGACTGAATGAACAGGGCGAATTCGTCAAGTCCGCATCGTCAACGGTGGAGGCGCCGGTCGCTCGGCGGCTGCGTGAGGCGTTCGGCGGCAGCAAGCCCGGCGCCGATAAAGGCCCCGATCGAGGCGTCGGCCGAGGCCCCGCCAAGGCGCCCGAGAGCGCCGTCGCCAAGGCGCCCGAGCGGGTACTGGACAAGAGCCTCGACAAGACGCTCGACGCGGCCCTCGACAAGGCGATCGAGAAGGCCGCGGGCAACGGCAACGCGACGGCCGCGCCTGTGGCGGCCGACTCCGGTGCGCCGGCAGCGGCTGCGTCCGCCCAGGCCGCCCAGGCGGCCCAGGCCTCTGTGGCCGCCCCGGCCACCGATGCGCCCGCCCCGCCGGTGCCGTCGCCGCGCCGGCCGTCGGCGCCGACTCCCGGACCGACCCCGGGGCAGCCGCCCAGCCAAACGGCGCCCGCTCCGGGTGCGACGCCCGGCCCGCGTCCCGGGCCGATGCCCAAGCCGGGTGCGCGTCCCCCGCGTGTCGGCAACAACCCGTTCTCGTCGGCGCAACCCGTCGACCGGCCCATCCCGCGTCCGCAGGCACCCCGCCCCGGGGCGGCCAGGCCGGGGGCGCCGCGTCCCGGCGGCGCTTCGCCCGGCAGCATGCCGCCCCGTCCGGGTGGTGGTGCTGGCGGGCCCCGTCCGGCACGTACCGGCGCGCCGCGACCCGGGGGCGGCCGGCCGGGTGGGCCCGGTGGCGGCCGCCCCGATGGGGGCGGCGGTAACTACCGCGGCGGTGGCGGCGGTGTCGGTGCCGCACCGGGCGGCGCCGGAGGCTTTCGGGGCCGTCCCGGCGGCGGTGGCCCCGGCGGTGGTCCCGGTGGCGGTCCCGGCGGCGGCGGTGGCCGTCCCGGTCAGCGCGGCGGTGCTGCCGGCGCGTTCGGCCGTCCCGGCGGTGCGCCGCGGCGCGGCCGCAAGTCCAAGCGGGCGAAACGCGCTGAGTACGAGAACATGCAGGCGCCGGTCGTCGGCGGCGTGCGGTTGCCGCACGGCAACGGCGAGACCATCCGGCTGGCCCGCGGCGCATCGCTGAGCGACTTCGCCGACAAGATCAACGCCAACCCAGCCGCGCTGGTGCAGGCGCTGTTCAACCTCGGTGAGATGGTCACGGCCACCCAGTCGGTCGGCGACGAGACCCTCGAGCTGCTGGGCGGCGAGATGAACTACGTCGTCCAGGTCGTCAGCCCCGAGGACGAAGACCGCGAGCTGCTGCAGTCGTTCGACCTCACCTACGGCGAGGACGACGGTGGCGAGGATGACCTGGAGTTCCGTCCGCCGGTCGTCACTGTGATGGGCCACGTCGACCACGGCAAGACGCGACTGCTGGACACCATCCGGAAGGCCAACGTCCGCGAAGGCGAGGCTGGCGGCATCACCCAGCACATCGGTGCCTACCAGGTCCTGACCGAGCTGGAAGGCAACGAACGGCTGATCACCTTCATCGACACCCCGGGCCACGAGGCGTTCACCGCCATGCGTGCCCGCGGTGCGAAGGCCACCGACATCGCGATCCTGGTGGTCGCTGCCGACGACGGAGTCATGCCGCAGACGGTTGAAGCCATCAACCACGCGCAGGCCGCTGACGTGCCGATCGTGGTGGCGGTCAACAAGATCGACAAGGAGGGCGCGGATCCGACCAAGATCCGTTCGCAGCTCACCGAATACGGCTTGGTGGCAGAGGAATTCGGCGGCGACGCAATGTTCGTCGACATCTCCGCCAAGCAGGGCACCAACATCGACGGGCTGCTCGAAGCGGTTTTGTTGACCGCCGACGCCGCCCTGGACTTGCGGGCCAACCCCGACATGGAGGCCCAGGGCGTGGCCATCGAGGCACACCTGGACCGTGGTCGCGGACCGGTGGCCACCGTGCTGATCCAGCGCGGCACGCTGCGGGTCGGCGACTCCATCGTCGCCGGCGATGCCTATGGCCGGGTCCGCCGCATGGTCGACGAACACGGTGATGACATCCACGATGCGTTGCCGTCGCGTCCGGTGCAGGTCATCGGCTTCACGTCGGTGCCCGGTGCCGGTGACAACCTGCTGGTGGTCGACGAGGACCGGATTGCCCGCCAGATCGCCGATCGCCGCAGTGCCCGTAAGCGCAACGCCCTGGCCGCGCGCTCCCGTAAGCGCATCAGCCTGGACGATCTGGACGCCGCTTTGAAGGAGACGTCGCAGCTCAACTTGATCCTGAAGGGCGACAACTCCGGCACCGTCGAGGCGCTGGAAGAAGCGCTGCTCGGCATCGAGATCGATGACGAGGTGGAACTGCGCGTCATCGACCGCGGTGTCGGTGGTGTCACCGAGACCAACGTCAACCTGGCATCGGCGTCGGATGCGATCATCATCGGGTTCAACGTGCGCGCTGAGGGCAAGGCCACCGAACTGGCGAACCGCGAAGGCGTGGACATCCGGTACTACTCGGTGATCTACCAGGCCATCGACGAGATCCAGAGTGCGCTCCGGGGCATGCTCAAGCCGATCTACGAGGAGAACCTGCTGGGTCGCGCCGAGATCCGGGCGATCTTCCGGTCCTCGAAGGTCGGCATCATCGCTGGCTGCATGATCACCTCCGGTGTGGTGCGCCGCAACGCCAAGGCCCGGCTGCTGCGGGACAACATCGTGGTCACCGAGAACCTCTCGGTGACCTCGCTGCGCCGGGAAAAGGACGACGTGACCGAGGTCCGCGAGGGCTTCGAGTGCGGTATGACGCTGGGTTACTCCGACATCAAGGAAGGCGACGTCATCGAGTCCTTTGAGCTCGTCCAGAAGGAGCGCTCCTGATGGTCGACACCGCTCGGGCGCGCCGGCTGGAAAAGCGGATCGCCGCGATCGTTGCCTTGGCAATCGAGCGTGAGATCAAGGACCCGGGACTGGCCGGCGTGACGATCGTCGACACCAAGGTCACCGCCGACCTGCACGACGCGACGGTGTACTACACGGTGATGGGACCCACGCTGGACGCCGAGCCGGATTACGACGGCGCCGCCGCCGCGCTGGACCGGGCCAGGGGCACGTTGCGCACCAAGGTCGGGGCGGGGACCGGGGTGCGCTTCACCCCCACCCTGGCTTTCAGCCGGGACACGACGTCCGACAGCGTGCAGCGGATGGATGAGCTGCTGGCCCGCGCTCGTGAAGCGGACGCCGATGTGGCGCGGGTCCGGGCGGGCGCCAAGCCGGCTGGGGAGGCCGATCCATACCGCGACCGCGGGTCGGAAGCGGCCCCGTCCCATTCCGCGGCACTTAACGGGCTCGACGCTGAGGACTCCGGTGACCGCGATCGATCCGAAGACTAAAACCGCTTCGCGTGTGGGGACACGCGTCGACGCGGCCGGCGCCGTCGAGCTGCTGTCGGCAGCGACCACGATCGGGGTGATCTGCCACGTCCATCCCGACGCCGACACCATCGGCGCCGGCCTGGCCCTGGCCCTGGTGCTGGACAGGATCGGCAAGCACGTCGAGGTCAGCTTCGCCGCGCCGGCCAGACGCTGCCCGAATCGTTGCGGTCGCTGCCCGGCTGCGATCTGCTGGTCAGCCCCGACGCGATGCGGCGCGATGTCGATTTGGTTGTCACCGTTGACGTTCCGAGTGTCAATCGGCTCGGCGGCCTGGGTGACTTGCTGCGTCCGGGCCAGCGAATGCTGGTCATCGACCATCACGCTTCCAACGACTTGTTCGGCACCGCGAATTTCGTCGACCTGTCGGCGGATTCCACCACCATGTTGGTTGCCGACCTGCTCGACGCGTGGGGCAAGCCGATCGATACCGACGTCGCGCATTGCATCTACGCCGGGCTGACGACCGACACCGGATCGTTCCGCTGGGCCAGCGCCCGTGCCCTGCGGCTGGCGGCCCGGCTGGTCGACATCGGCGTGGACAACGCGGCGATCAGCCGAACCCTGATGGACAGCCACCCGTTCGTGTGGTTGCCGCTGCTGTCGCGGGTGCTGGGTTCCGCGAAACTGCTTGCCCGACGCGGCCGGTGGTCGCGGACTGGTCTACGCGGTCGTCGACACATCACGACTGGGACACGCGTCGCGCCCCGAAGAAGTCGAAAGCATCGTCGATATCGTGCGCACCACCCAGCAGGCCGAGGTGGCGGCGGTGTTCAAAGAGGTCGACCCGCAGCACTGGTCGGTGTCGATGCGGGCCAAGGCCGACGTGGATCTGGCGGCGGTCGCGTCCCGGTTCGGCGGCGGTGGCCATCGGCTGGCCGCCGGCTACTCGACCACCGGTCCGATCGACGACGTCGTCGCCTCGCTGCGCGCCGCGCTGGGCTGACCGGCACGATCCACCCGGCCACCGCCGGTGGCCGGCAGATCGCGAAGCCTGGCGCTGCCGGCGCTGGGCGTGCTGGCCGCCGAGCCGCTCTACCTGTTGTTCGACACCGCCGTGGTCGGCCGGCTCGGCGCGTTGCCGCTGGCCGGGTCTGGCCATCGGCAGCCTGGTGCTCGGGCTGGTCGGCTCCCAGCTGACGTTCCTGTCCTACGGCACCACGGCGCGCTCGGCACGCCACTTCGGCGCCGCGGACCGCGCGGCGGCGGTCGCCGAGGGCGTGCAGGCGACCTGGTTGGCGCTGGGTCTGGGTGGGTTGGTCGTCGTCGTCGTGGAGGCCGCGGCGGTGCCGCTGGTGTCGTTGATCGCGTCACGAGCCGACATCGCCGCCGCGGCATTGCCGTGGCTGCGGATCGCGATCCTGGGTGCGCCCGCGATTCTGATCTCGCTGGCCGGAAACGGCTGGATGCGCGGCGTGCAGGACACCGCGCGGCCGCTGCGCTACGTGGTCGCCGGTTTCGGGCTCTCGGCGCTGCTGTGCCCGCTGCTGGTCTACGGCTGGCTGGGCGTTCCGCGCTGCGGGCTGGCCGGCTCGGCGGTGGCCAACCTGCGCTGGGTCAGTGGCTGGCGCCGCTGTTGTTCGTGCGTGCATTGCTGGCGGAGCGGGTACCGCTGCGGCTCGACCGCGACGGTGCTACGCGCCCAGCTGGTGATGGCCCGCGACCTGATGGTGCGGACGCTGGCGTTCCAGGTGTGCTTCGTCTCGGCGGCGGCGGTGGCCGCGCGGTTCGGCGCCGCGGCGCTGGCCGCCCACCAAGTGGTGCTGCAGCTGTGGAATTTCCTTGCGCTGGTGCTTGATTCGCTGGCCATCGCGGCGCAGTCGCTGGTCGGTGCGGCGCTGGGCGCCGGTGATGTCGCGCCACGCGAAATCGGTGGCGTGGCGGGTGACGGCGTTTTCGTCGCTGGCGGCGGCGGTGCTGGCCGCCGTTGTTCGCGCGCGGGGCCCGGGTGCTGCCCGCGCTGTTCACCGCCGATCCGATCGGTGCTCGCCGCGATCGGCGTGCCGTGGTGGTTCCTGGTCGCCCAATTGCCGATCGCGGGAATCGTTTTCGCGCTCGACGGGGTGCTGCTCGGCGCGGGCGACGCGGCGTTCATGCGCACCGCCACCGTGGTCAGCGCGCTGGTCGGCTTTCTGCCGCTGATCTGGTTGTCGCTGGCGTTCGGCTGGGGGCTGGCCGGTATCTGGTCGGGGCTGAGCGCGTTCGTGGGGCTGCGGCTGGTCTTCGTGGGCTGGCGGGCCTGCTCCGGGCGCTGGGCGGTGCCACGAGCGGGCTAAGGCGTGTCCGACAATCTGCTGATCATGGAACAGCCGGGTGGGCCCGGAAGTCGATAAGCGCAAGGCAGCCGCGCCGTTGCTGTTGTTGCGTCAACCGGGGTTATCGTCGTCGCGGAGGAATCGTTCGGGGTGGTGATAGCGATTCGTTCGGGGTTGTCCGTGGTCCAGGTGCGGTGGTGGTAGCCATTCGGTGTCGCCGTTGGCGTTTTTGCGGGTGGTCCAGCCTTTTTCGTCGACGAGCCGGTTATCGACCCCGCAGGCCAGGGCGAGCCCATTGACGTGCTGGAACCGGGACCCCCGGCCCCGCCGCACTTGAATTGACTCGCTAAGCAAACAGAGTTTCATCTGACCTGCGAGAACCGGGAAAGCCACTAGACCC
>CAVVLC010000046.1:0-147626 GCA_963748885.1 uncultured Actinomycetota bacterium | reverse complement strand
CGGAGAACGCCGAGATTCACGATGCCTGCCCCCGAAACGCCCGGAGTTCTTTCGCAGCTCCGAAGCCGAACGGTATGTCGCGGCGTCGAGTTGCAGCGGCATATAGCGCGAAAATTCGCTTGCTGGAAAACCTTTGACGCTAGGTCCGCAACGACGCTGCCGCCGTTCGCAGTGTTTCGCATGCCGACCAAGATGACCCGGGCTATCGCCGCCGGCTCAACGCTTCACCGCACAGCAACCGTCTGCCCGCCGCTCGGCCGCCTAAGCTTCATGGAACGGGCGGCAGCCCTGAACGCCGCAGCCCTCAACTCCTTCGGCGACGTGACGGCACGAGTGCACTCGGCCAACCGCGTTCAGCGCCGACCCCGACCTCAACCCTGTTCGTCCACCCTGTATCGGCAGGTCACAGGCGCGCGAGTCAACAACGCGCAACCCTGTTGCCCAAGGACAGGCTCCCGAGACAGAGACGTCGTTATGAACCGTTGGCGCCCACGGCATCAAGCAATCGAATACCCATACCGGGTTATCGGAGGCTTTATGTCTGGACCGTCCCGCGTTTGATGCGCAGGCCGTTTGACAGGTGTCCTGACTGTTGGCTGTGTTGCCGTCAAGCCTTCCGACGTTTAGTCCATTTGGTGATTACCTGGCTGGCGAATTCGAGCATCTGGTCAAGGCTGGGGAACAGTGCGAAGGCATCCACGATCGCCTCGTCGTTGCCGGACCCGGCGAAGCGTTCAAGCTTGGCGGCAACCGAGTCGACGGACGTGCCGGGTTCGAGGTTGATGCGCATGGCGGTTTTCAGCGCGTCGGGATCGCGGCCGGCGTCCTGCGCCGCACGGCGCGCAATCGACCACAAGTGGTCTTTGACCTCGTCCTGCAGGCCCTCGACCCCGAGCCAGCCGGTGCCGCTGCGGCCGACCCGGCGCATCGCGGCCTCACTGGCACCGCCGATCCAGATGGGCGGACCGCCGGCCTGGACCGGGCGCAGGTCGGCATGGACGGGCGGCAGGGAGAAGAACTCGCTGTCCCAGGACACCGGGGTGGTCGTCCACCACTGGTGCAGGAAGGCCAGCAGGTCATCGAGCATCCGCCCGCGCTGGTGCCAGTCTGCGCCGCGGGCGATGTCGAGTTCGTCCTTCATCCACCCGACTCCCACGCCAACGTCGAGGCGGCCGTCGCTGAGCACGTCGAGCGTGGTCAGCTGCCGGGCTAGGTGCGTTGGCTCGTAGTAGAACGTGTTGAGCGTGCTGGCGTTGAGCCTTACCCGGCTGGTCGCCGTGGCGGCGACCGTCCACAGCAGCACCGGATCGAGGTTACGGGTCATCTGCGGCGGGTAGGGCTGCTCTTTGCCCGGGTTAGGTTGCCTGCATGTCCACCGGCGTGACCAGGCGATCGGCGACCCACAGCGTGTCGTACCCAAGGTCCTCCAGCGTGCGGCAAAACGCGCTCAGGCCAGCGGCGCTGTTGACAGCGGGTCCGACTGAGGGAATGACGAGACCAAGCTTCATCGCGAGGCTCCTCTGCCCGCAGACGGTCCTCGGCCCACGTTGACATCGGACATACCAACACCTTTCAGTTACTCATCAATGATTCGAGGGTGCACAGCGACCCGTTCGTTCACGGCTTGGACTAGCGCGCGGGTGCGGCTCAGCCGTCAAATTCGGTGGCGCCGAGAGCGATATCCCATTGGCCCACCCCGTGACGGGCGAGACCCATGAGGATCAGGCCGGTTCCTTCCAGCCAGTGCGCCATGTTCAAGCCGCCGACGTCCAGCGGGCGCAGCCCGAGGCTCGCGATGAACTCCGACACGCGTGCCTTGGCCTGCGCATCGTCGCCAGCGAAGAACACATCCACTGTCCGGTTCTTCTTCAGGACATGACCGAAGACGGTGTTGAAGGCCTTCACCACGCTGGCGCCGGCCGGGGCCACCTTGGCGACCTCCTGTGCGATCGAGGTGTCATCGGCGATGGCCAGCCCGTCGGCCTCGGCATTGAAGGGGTTGCTGATGTCGACGATGACCTTATAGCCGGCGACATCGTGATCGTGGCCCTGAGGTACGCCAATGTCGTTCCGGTCGTCACCCAGTACCGAAACGCGCTGCGCGGATGGCGCGGCGCCGAACTCTCCCGTCGTGGCGCCGCCGCCGAGAGCCGTGGCGAGTTCAGTGGACTTGGACTGGTCGCGGCCGATGATCTCGACGGTGTTGCCGACGGCTACCGCCAGCGTGCCGATGGCGCGGGCCATGTTCCCGGTGCCGATGATGCTGATGCTGATGCTGTTCATGGTGTGCTCTCTTCCGCGGTCTCGATATTCCGCTTTGTCTCGTTCGTCCCCGCGGGCCGGTGGCCTGGGTGGGTGACGTTGGGGTTTGGCCGGGTTCGGCCTGAAATGGCCGACCCGGAGGTGTCGGCGACAGCGGCCCGTCCGGTGCGGTAACTCCTTGCCCACCTGGGATCGGGCTTCACCGTTACTCCGTGTCGGTGCGGAGTTCCCAGGGCTGCATGCCGAGGAGACCCGCAAGGCGCCCCTGCATCTGGACGCCGGACGGCAGCGGGCGCCACCATATGGTCACCTCGGCGATCTTGCCGTCCGCGTCGAGCAGGATGTAGTCCATCCCGTCGACCACGGTGTCTTCGATCTGCAGCCGGAAGTATGCGGCGTGGTGCGTCGTACCGCTGAGGACCTCCTTGTACGTGAGGTCGGTCGCCACCGTGCCGACCGTCCGCATGGCTTCCAGGACTGCCTCGCGGCCGGTGATTGGCTCATCGCCGAGCGGGCCGTACAGCACCACGTCCTTGGCGAGGATTCCGGAAAGAGCGTCTTTGTCTGCGCCGCCGTGAATGCAGTCGACGAAGAATTCCACTGCGTCGCGGTGCGGGGCGAGAAGTGGTCATGGATACTCCCTTATGTCTTTGTTGCTCGTGGTGTGACCTGATTGGTGTTCCGTCCACCCGTTCGTGTTGTTGGTGTGCCAGGTCATCGGGCCCGGTGGTCGCCCTTTCAGGCGTGCGGCTAGTCGATGACCCGAAAACGGACGGCCACAACGGATTCTGGGAGCAGGAGAGCCGGCACCGTTCTGCGCTGGTGGCCACGGTCCGGCGCGACGACGTCGTCGTCGCCGTACGTCCCGGTGTCTGTCACTCAGATCACTGTGGTGCCGCCGTCGACCACCAGCTCCATGCCATTGACGTAGCTCGAGTCGTCGGAGGCGAGGAACAACGCAGCCGACGCGATCTCCTCAGGGCGGCCCATCTCTCGCCGCGGGATCACCGACTCGAACTGCGCCTTCATCTCCTCGTCCATCACCTCTTCCAGCATCGGCGAGGCGACCTGGCCGGGGGTCAGCACGTTCACCCGGATCTTTCTGTCCCTCAACTCCGACACCCACACCCGTGCGTAGGCGGGCAGCACGGCCTTGCTTCCCGCGTACACACTCCAATTCGGGTAGCCCCGCAGCGAAGCGTTTGACCCGGTCATGAAGATCGAGCCGCCATCGTTGAACAGCGGCAGCGCCTTCTGGACCGTGAACAGCGTGCCGCGCGCGTTCAACCAGAAGGCGTCATGGAAGTCCTCCTCGGTGATCTCGCCGAGCCTGCCCTGCTTGCCCACCCCGGCGCTTGCCCATAACACGTCGATCGCGCCCTTTTCCTGCTTGACCGTGTCGAACAAACGGTCCAGATCGTCGAGGTCGGCCGAATCGCCCTGCACGCCGGTCACGTTCCGGCCGATCAGTTCGACGGCTTGTTCCAGCGCGTCCTTCCGTCGGCCCGAGATGAAGACGTGAGCTCCTTCGTCAACGAACAACTTGGCACCGGCCAGCGCCATACCACTCGTCGCGCCGGTGATCACCGCGACCTTGCCATCGAGTTTTCCCACGATCACTCCATTCATTGAATAGTGCCGATGTTATGTACACCGATCTGTGTGCTTAACGTATCGGACGACGGTCCAGAAAGCAAGCTATGCACACCGATCCGTACCCAACTGGGCTACGCTGGGTGTATGACGGAGTTAGAGAAGGGGCCGCGAGGCCTGCGCCGCGGCAGGGGCGCACGAGAGCGCATCCTCGGCGCTTCACAACAACTGTTCCGCGATCAAGGCATCAACAGCACCGGCCTGGACCAGCTCTGCGCGGTGGCCCAGGTGTCCAAGCGCACGCTTCTACCAGCACTTCACCGGCAAGGACGAGCTGATCGCCGAACACCTACGCCGATTCGATCCCGACATCCTGCCCGAGGTGTTCGACCGCACCGACCTCACACCCCGCGAACGGCTCCTCGCCGCCTTCGACATCCACGCGCCGCTGTGCCCGTTCATCGCGGCGGCCGTCGAAATCCACGACCCGGACCACCCGGCACGCGTACACGCCCGCGACTACAAGAAGGCCTTTGCCGCGCGGCTCACCGAAACCGCCCGCGAGGCCGGCGCCACCAACCCCGAACAGCTCGGCGAACAACTGGCGCTGCTCTTGGATGGCGCTTCGGCCCGCAACCGAGTCCTCAACACCGAAACCTTCGCCACCGCCGCCGCCATCGCAGTCGTCCTCATCGACAACGCCATCCCCACGGCAGCGGCAACGCCCGACGCAAGCGGGAACTAGTCAACCGGGACGGGTTCACATGCCAGATGCGGCGGCGAGCTCAGCCGAAGTTGACGCCAAGGGAGAAGTTGAAGTCCCCCACGCCAGAGCAGCCCACGCCTACCGCATCGGCCCGTCCTGTTTCCGTTGCCATGGTGCACGACCTTGGCAATTCCACACAGCGATGAGGCGAGGACCGACCCGGCAACTTGTTACCACCGCGGCCCGACAGGGGTTCGGATATCCGGCCGTGTCCTCAGGTAGGGCTGCGAGCGGGTGATCGCGGGCGGCCTTGTGGAGTTGGTCAGTGGCGTCTGCGATTTAGAGAATTCTCATGAAGGATTTACACGCTTTGTAGGACTGCAGGCCGTTGTTGGTCTTATTTTGGGATATGGGGAAAATCTTGGTTCACGCGGCGCAAGAGGCGGGGATGTCTGCGAGCACGGTGTCGACGCTGCTGCGGTCTCTGCACATGAATACGGCGCCGGCGAGCGCACAAAAAGTCGCCTTGCACGCTTGGCTAAGCGAACATCCGCCAGGCCCGGAGTTGCGAGTCAGCCTGCGCCGCAATGGGTTCGGCATGCTCCTTGGCCGAGGTCCGGGGAACGATACCCCGGGATGAACTGAACAACCGCGAGACCCGGCGTCTGACCCGAAATCGATGTGAGGCAGCACCACAACGGATTTCGCGATGACGATTCCTAATGCTCAGGTGTACAGCCATTGACTGGGAACGTGTCAGCGGTACGGCCCCGTGCTCGGCTAGCGCTTGGCTTCGCGCCATCCCCGCTCGAACGGCAACCGCCACGCGTTGGGAGCGATCAATTGATGGATGGCGTTGGGGCCCCAGGTACCGGGCTGGTACATCTTGACCGGCGGCGGGTCGTCGAGCAGTTCCTGCGAACGCTCCCACAGCGATTCGATGCCCTCGGCGGTGGTGAATAGCGTGTGGTCGCCGCGCATCGCGTCGAGGATGAGTCGCTCGTAGGCCTCCAGCACATCGACCGAGCGATGTCGATCTCCTGCGAGGAGAACTGCATGGACATCTTGTCCAGCTTCATGCCGGGACCCGGCCGCTTGCCGTAGAAGGACAGCGACACCTTCGAGTTGTCGGCCAGGTCGAACGTCAGGTGGTCGGGCCCTTGCGTCCCGACGCCGGATCCCGACGGGAACATGCTCCGGGGAGCCTCCTTGAACGCGATCGAGATGATGCGGATGCCCTCGGCCATCTTCTTGCCGGTGCGGAGATAGATCGGCACGCCGGCCCAGCGCCAGTTGTCGATGCCGACCTTGAGCGCGATGAACGTCTCGGTGTCGGAATCTTTTGCCACCCCGGCCGATTCGCGGTAGCCGCTGAACTGGCCGCGCACCACATTTGAACACTTGATTGGCAGCATCGACCGGAACACCTTGTTCTTCTCTTCGCTGATGGCGTACGGCTCGAGCGCGGTCGGCGGCTCCATCACCACGAACGCCATCACCTGGAACAGGTGGGTGACCACCATGTCCTTGTAGGCGCCGGTGCTTTCGTAGAAGTTCGCCCGCTGGTCCAGACCCAGGGTCTCGGGAATGTCGATCTGGATGTGGTCGATGAAGTTGCGGTTCCAGATCGGCTCGAACAGGCCGTTGGCGAAGCGGAACGCCAGGATGTTCTGGGCCGCCTCCTTACCCAGGAAGTGGTCGATGCGGAAGATCTGGGATTCGTCGAATGTCTCGTGCAGGAAGTCGTTGAGCGCCACCGCGCTGGCCAAGTCGGTGCCGAACGGCTTCTCCAAGACCACCCGGGAGCGCTCGACGAGATCGGCCTCGCGCAGCATGGTGATGACGTCGCGCGCCGCCTTCGGCGGAACCGACAGGTAGTGCAGTCGCCGCACCTTCGGGCCCAGGTTTGTCCTCTGCCTCAGCAACCGCGGCGGCGAGGGCTTCGGGTCCGGCTCCCTGCGGAACGTAGGTGATGATTTTTGCGACGTTGGCCCACTGTTCGGGCGTCAGCTTGTGGGTGCCGAACGAGTCGATTGCGGACCTGGCGATCTCGTGGAACTCGTCTTCGGTGAGGTCTTCCAGTGACGTCGCGACGATTTCGATATCGGGTGCCAGCTCGGACTGGTCCAAGTAGGCCAGCCCGGGGATCAGCTTGCGTTTGGCCAGGTCCCCCGTCGCGCCGAACAGGACGATGACGTGGGGGTCGAGCGGGTCGTAGTCGTGGCGGCGGGGACGTGACTCCGGCGCGGGATAAGCGATGGTCTGCGGTTTCTTAGTGGCCACCCCCGCGATACTTCCACCGCCGCGTCGTGTCCGCAGCACCGATCTGGCATCGGCGGCACTGTAAAGCCATTTGTCCAGGTGGATTCAGTAGTGGTCGGTTTGGTTGAGCTCGGCCCAGAGCGCTTCGTAACAGTGCGCCGCGGCGCTATGCGGAGCAAACGCGGTCACCGGTGATCGGTGTACGGCCATCTGCTCGATGATCGATAACGATGGGATGGCCGTGGTCAGAATTCCCGGTCGCTGAGCGGCAAGATGCTCCATCACCTCGTGATGCAGTCGCTTGCGCCGGTCCAGCATCGAAAAGAACGCGTAGACCCGCGGCCGTCTGCCGTCGAAATCACTCACGAAATTCACGAGCTGTTCGAACGTGCGGACCGACAGCGTCGTCGGGATGATCGGCACCAACAACGTGTCGACCGCATGCAAAACATTCTCCGACAGCAGCGAAATGCTCGGTGGGCAGTCGAGAAAGACGACGTCGTATTCGTCGTCGAGCTGTCGCAGCAGTTCGCGGATCCGGTGGGTCGGCCGTTTCGAGTTCTCCAGCTGCAAATCCATGTTGCGGTAGCTGAAATCCGCGGGCACCAAGTCGAGCCGGTCGAAATCGGTGCCCTTGATCGTGTCGTCAAGTGATCGCGTGCCCCGCAACAGCGCCTTGCTACCACCCTTGACCTTGGGCTTCACCCGGAATAGGTACGTCGCCGCACCCTGTGGGTCGAGATCCCACAACAGCGCATGAGCGCCGTCCCGCGCCGCCAGGTGAGCGAGGTTGACCGCAGTCGACGTCTTGCCGACGCCACCCTTGATGTTGTAGGTCGCGTAGACCTTCACGAACGCACCAGCGTCTTCACCCGGGTCCGATTCTTCGGTGCAATCAGCGGCTGCAGCCGGTCCACCAGCGACGCCCGCGCACGCAGCTGTTGCGCGTCGCGCTGGGCGGCGGACTCCCCCATCGCGAGCACGGTTTCGGGCGGAGCGGCGCCCTCCTGCATCATCGCTGCGGCGAATTCGCGGACGGAGTCCCGTTGCACTTCGCCATCCTGGAATTCACCGAGGATGTCCTGCAGTGCCTTGAGCTCCTTGATCAGCGAGCGATGTGGCTTGTCTTCGTGCAGGGGGCGAAATACCTCCAGCAGATAGCGCAATTCCTTGCACCGCTTGCGGAACGCGTGTACCTGCTCGCTCGGCGAGTCTGCGGCTATCCGTTCGCCGTGCCGCACGACCCGTCGGAAAGCCTGCTGGACCCGCTGGCAGGCCAGCACCGCGACCGGCGGACCGCCGTCGGCGGCTTCGGCGTTGGAGGCCGCCTGCACCAGTGCCGGACGCCAGTCGTCCATCAACTGCGCGAAACGGCGAGACCGGAGCCCGCGCACCAGTCGGCGGCGTTCGACCGCCCGATGGCGAATCAGGAACGAGCGGAAGGGATCCAGATCGCGCGGGCTGGCCAGCGTGAGGTGACATTCCATATCGTCGAGTTTCAGCAGATACACATCGAGGTCGCGGACCCGCGAAGTCAGATCGCCCAGCCACTTGAACGCCGGCGCGTAGCGGACGGCGAGATTTTCCGGCAGCACGTCACCGGTGAGCTTGAGGATCGAGCGGGTGCGCCGCACCGCAACCCGAAGGTCGTGCAGGAATTCGATGTCGATCGCCGTGATGGTGCCCTCCACGTTGTCGGCGATGTTGTCCGCGAAATGCAGCAGCACCGTCGCAATCGCCACCGCGGCAGGCGTCTCCGGCCGCAGTGGCACGCTGGCACTCACGTCGAAGTCGCCGGGCTTGCGGCTCGCGTTGGCCAGCGCGTCGTCGTACGGCGTGATCGTCAGCGGGGTCAGTCCGTCGACGCGAGGCAGCCGGCGGGAGATCCAATCACCGGCCGCGTCGTACCCGCGTAGCGGCTGCACCGATACCCGGTTGGTGCCGCCGTCGTCGTTTTCGATCACCAGCCGGGCGACCGTCTTCTCGTCGCTGTTGAGCACGCGGCTCTCCCGTGCGGTGCGGTGCACGGTGGCGACCGGCAGCAACGCCCGCGGAGCGACGATCGGCGCGAGCGCGTCGCGCAGCAGCCCGGGCGGCATGTCCTCTGCGAGTGCCGGCCAACCCCGCGCGGGTAGCGAGCTCTGCAGTTGGGAGCCGTCCGGCAGGTGCGCGATCAAGGGGCCGTCGTCGGCGTACTCAAGCGAGATCCCCGCGGCGTGCAACCGCCAGTCGAACGTGTCGAGCCAGGTCTGTGAAACCGCCCGTTCCGGTCCGACGGCCACGGCGAATTTCGGTTGTAGCGCCGCCTCGAGAGCGTCGACCGCAACTGCATCTTGAGTGCTAAAAGTGTGCGACCACGTGGCCACAGAGAACCTCCGATGGGCCGGGGAGTCATTGCCCGTCCAACTAAGCGATAGATAATAGCCACCGGAAGTTAACTAGGCATGGGAGATTCCAGTCAACGTCGCAACAGGACAGGTGTGACACTAGTGCAGTGAGAGGCCTTCCCGAGACGGATGTCGCGCGGGTGCAGCGGTGGTGCCGGGACAGGGTGCCTGAGCATGTCCGCGATCAGGTGCGAGTCGAGGCCGACGTTGCTGAGCGTCATCTGACGATCGTCGAGTGCCGCCCACCGTGGCGGGCGGATATGGGGGCGGAGTGGACCCGCGTCCCGATTGCCCGGCTGCGCTACACGAAGACCACCGGAGTGTGGTCGCTGTATTGGCGCGACCGCAACTTGCGCTTCCACGCTTACGATCGGGTGTCACCCACGGCCAGCATTGAGGAGTTGTTGGCTGAGGTCGATCGCGATCCCACAGCCATCTTTTGGGGCTGACTGCCGTTGCGGGGCAAAGCATGCCGCATGACCAACGTAGCCGCCCGCATAGTGAGGTCCGTGCGGGCCTTCGGCCCGTGCGGCGTTCATCTTGGCCAGCCATAGGGGTGATCTGACCATGAACACCCCGGCCGGGGGGCTGCGCTGCTTATGCGGTCTTGGCGGCAGCGCGAGTAATCAGATCGGCTGGTCGGGCCCAACCGAGAGTTTTGCGTGGCCGGTCATTGATTTCGTCGGCGACCCGCTGCAGTTCTGCGGGCGAGATATGAGACAGGTCAGTGCCTTTGGGAAAGTAGTCCCGCAGCAGGCCGTTCATGTTCTCATTGGAGCCGCGCTGCCAGGGCGAGTGTGCGTCGCAAAAGAACACGCGGGTGCCGGTAGCCGCGGTGATCTGCTGGTGCAACGACAGTTCCTTGCCCTGATCCCAGGTCAGTGTCCGTCGAAGATCGGGGGCAAGCCCACCCAGCGCGTCAGCGACGCCGTCACGCATCGCTTCTGCGCTCGGTCGCCCGGTGGATACGTGGACCAGGATCACAAAGCGGGTGACGCGTTCGACGAGAGTGCCGATCGCTGAACGGTTTCCGGCTCCCATGATGCTGTCGCCCTCCCAGTGTCCGACCTGCACCCGATCCGCAACCTCGGCAGGTCGATCAGCGATCATCGTCATATTGGCGATCCGACCACAGCGTTCCAATCCCTGGACACGCCGCCGACGCCGCCGGCGCCGCCGCTTGGCTGGGCGGGTCACATCGATCCGCGGGTCGTAGATCGCCTGGTAAATGGACTCGGTGCACAGGTGTCGTTCGGGTTGGTCGGGGAACCGGATCACCAACTCGTGGGCGATCTGTTCGGGACTCCACCTCTTGGCGAGCAGTTCAGAAACGACAGCACGCAGTTCCTCGTCTCGCACTACCCGGCGGGTGCATGCTGGCCGGGATCGCCGCTTGACGGTCAGCCGCTGCGCAGTGGCGGGCAGGTAGCGGCCGTAATCGTCAGTATTGCGGTCGAGCTCGCGCGAGATTGTCGAGGCCGACCTGCCGAGCTGTTCGGCGATGCCGCGCATGCTGAGGCCCGCACGGTCCAGGTCAGCGATCGTCGTCCGTTCGTCCAACGACAAATACCGGGGATGCCCTGGCATGGGTTCTGAAGCACTCACCGGTGGATAGTGCACCGACTCACCGGCCTTGTTGCGGACTGTGCGCCCATAGCGCCAGCGTGTCCCCGTCTTGCGGTCGATCCCTACGGTCCGACACGCCTCAGAGTTGCTGACGCCTTGCGCAATCAGCCGACCGAACCACTCCTGCTCCTCGACCAGCATCCCGCCACTCGGGCGTCCGCGTCGCCGGGTCTTCCGCTTCGCTCCCATAGCAACAACCTCCGAATAGCCTTCGGGTGTTGCGACGTCGACTCGAATCCGCGCATTCATATATGGCCCCGTGAGCAAATCGCCCGGCGCGTCCTATGTCCCGTCGCGCCAGGTCAGCATCGCTTCGAGCTCAGAGAATTCATAACCGTTGTGGTCGGGATGGATTTCGGTGGTGAACAAGGTCACGCCCGCACCGACAAAGGCGTCGGCGGTCTTGGCGTCCATCCACGCCATCGCGCGTTCGATGCTGGCTTCGTCGCGTCCAGCATCAGTCGCGAGCTGCTTGAGAAGTTCGTTCTTGCGACGAAATTCTTCGAGAGGCTCAAAGCTGTGCCAGATGTCGGCATGCCGCGCCGCGACGGGAATGGTCCGCCGTTCCCCGCCGCCCCCGATCAGGATCGGGATGTGACGCACGGGGCTGGGAGTCAAATGGCCGAGCCGGTGTTCGATGCGCGCCAAGCCCTCCTCGAACTGGTCCATCCTCGACCGAGTGCTGCCGTAGTCGTACCCGTAGACGATGAAGTCCCTTTCGGATACCAGCCGGCCCCCAGCCCCAGGATGAGTCGCCCTCCGCTGATGTGGTCGACGGTGCGCGCCATGTCCGCGACGAGGTCGGGGTTGCGGTAAGGGATGCCGGTGACGAGCAGTCCTATCTCGGCTCGGTTGGTGATCTCGCCCCATGACGCAAGGGCGGTCCATCCTTCGAAGTTGTTGACATCCGGTTGGTCGTCCTGGAGCTGCGGGCCGCCGTCGACGATGTCGACAAAGGGTTTGTGGAAATGGTCGTAGCCGAAGATGGCATCGGCGCCGAGTTCTTCGGCGTGCAGCACCGCTTGGCGCCATGTCTGGTAGTCCGGCGTCCCGCCCGGCCACAGCTGAACGCCTATCCGCACGTGGTTCGACCGCTCCGCGGACACCGCAGTCGGTTTGACCTCGCTCGTTTCGTCGGTCATCTGTTTGCGCGCCTTTCGTTGCCCTTTGGATCGTGACGCCTTGTCGGCTCACCTGCGCTCAACCTGAAGAAACACGCAGTTCCTTCCCTGGGCAAGTACCTACCTTGGGTAGTCACGATGACGCCGGGCCGGCATTGCTACTGCGGGCTCGATGCGGAGTCAAGTCCCGGGCGTGGTGTACGACGTCGTCGTGTGATTCCTAGACTTCGCGGTTTAGCCGGTGAGTGCCGCCGGTCTGGCTTTCTGTTCTGTCAGGTGTCGGTGGTGAGCCGCATAGGTACCACCTTCAACTTCAACTGAGCAGGTGGTTTACGTCAGCCATTGAGTGAGTCTTTTGATCGCTTCACGCTGAACGGCAGCTGGCCGCGGGCCATCAAACGCAATCTCAATCAGCTTGCCCACCAATCGATTTGACGCTATCTTCAGCTGGGTTCCGGGCAGCCTCTTTTACGTGCCTGGTCGCTCCGCCGTGTGTTGAACACGCCTTAATTCCGACGATCGCATAACGACGGTACCGCTCGCCGTTGACATTCGTTGCACTACAACGTCTTTCGGCTTTGATTTTGTCGCGGTCTGGCTTCGGTTGATATTCCCGGTCCGGTCGTGGCGCGCGGATTCGTTCGCTGACGACGGTCTAGGGCTTCTGGCCAGCCAGCCCGTCTTGGCCCAACAACCCGCCCGCGCCGCCGGCTCCCGGAGCTCCGGGGACGCTAAAGCCGAAACCGGCGTTGCCGCCCGAGCCGCCGTTGCCGAGCAGTTGAGCTGCGCCGCCATGGCCCCCATCGCCGCCAGTGCTTCCCGTGCCGAAAATCCAGTCGCCACCGGCGCCGCCCGCACCGCCATCGCCGATCAGCCCGGATTTGCCACCGGCGCCGCCCGTACCGCCCAAACCGAATCCTGAGACGGAGTATGTGCCGGCACCGCCACCGCTACCGCCGGCGCCGCCATCGCCGTAGAAGAAGCCGGCATTGCCGCCGCCGCCACCGTTCCCGCCGATACCGCCCGCCCCGCCCGCACCACCGCCACCGCCGATCCCGCCGAGGATGCCGCCATTGCCCCCGCCGCCCCCGGTGCCGCCGATGCCTAGTTCCGTACCTCCGCCGGCGCCACCGGCGCCGCCGGGCGCGAACAGGCCGCCGTTTCCACCGGTCCCGCCGACCCCGCCAATTTGGTGGATTGAGGAGCCGCCGGTACCGCCGACTCCGCCTGCACCAAACCATCCGCCTGCCCCGCCATTGCCGCCGCGCCCGCCGTTACCCGCGAGATTCGCGACCCCGCCGAGGCCGCCGGCCCCGCCGGCGCCGCCGCTGGCGAAGAATCCGCCGGCTCCGCCCTGACCACCCGCACCGCCGGTCCCGTCCCCGCTGCCGCCGCCGCCGGTGCCGCCGGTCCCGCCGGCAGCGAACAGTCCGCCGGCACCACCGTGGCCACCCGCCCCGGCAGGGGCGAAGGTGCCGTTTGCGGCGAGGCCGCCGGTCCCGCCCGCGCCGCCGACCCCGCCGAGCAGGCCGCCCGCTCCGCCGTTCCCTCCCGTTCCGGCAGCGCCGGCCACGTCTCCGGCCCCGCCGGCTCCGCCTGCTCCCCCGATGCCGCGGAAGAAACCGCCGGCGCCGCCGTTGCCGCCGCTGCTGGCGGCTGCGCCGGACCCGCCGGCGCCGCCGTTGCCGAACAGCCAGCCGCCGGCGCTGCCGTTTGCCCCGGTATTGGGCGCCCCGTTGGCGCCGTCTCCGATCAGCGGTCGACCTGTCAGCAGCGTGCTGGGCGCATTGATCACGCCGAGCAGGTCCTGTTCGATCGTCTGCAGCGGCGAGGAGTTGGCGGCCTCGGTGGCGGCATACTGCGCCGCGCCGGCATTCATGAGCTGGACAAACTGCTGATGGAATTGCGCGGCCTGGGCACTGAGGGCCTGATAGGCCTGCGCGTGCGACGCGAACAACGCCGCGACGACCGCCGAGACCTCGTCAGCACCTGCGGCCAGCACGCTCGACGTGGGCCCCCACGCCACTGAGTTCGCGGAGCTGAGCGTTGACTCGATGTTCGCCAAATCGGTTGCTGCGGCCGCGACGTACTGTGGCGCTGCTATCACAAATTCCATTCGTGTCCCTACTACGCCGAATATCGCCGCGGTTCTCTGCCGAGCGCTGCCGGGTGGATCGTAACCCGATAGCCGGTTGCCCGAAGGCGTTTCGTTTACGAAGGGGTAAATTCCAGCCACGAGCCGCGAGGATCCGGCGGGGATCGCATCAGACCAGAAAGTAGGTCCGCGAGTTAGGAGGCGCGGGAACAGATGTCGGCTCGATCAACAGGGTTCGAGCACACGTTCCCGGTGACGTCAGCTCTCGGCCGAATGTAGTTTGCTGGTTGCCGCGTTTTTGCGCTGCGTGGCCAGGTGTGAAGCCGACCGGCGGCAAACATTGCGTCAGCGCTTACGTTAAAGCGGACGACACGGTCGAGCCCATCTCGATGTGGGTCGCCCCGTTCGATCTTGGTGGTGGTGTAGGCGATGCGGCCAATCCCCCACGACGCCGACGAAAGGCTGATGTGCCGGTCACCTCGCCGAGCACGTCTACGGCATCGAATGCCCTAATGGTTCGTCGTGGATTCGTTGTCACTAGGGTGTCAGCAGTAGGTGAAACCCGGCGCCATATCAGGACTGCGGAGAGTATTCGGAGAGTAGTTGCCATGAACGAAATTGACGTATCGCTCTTCTGCCCGGCGCATCATCACGTCGGCAATCTGGTCAAGCACGCCACCCAGATTGGCTACAAGAAGCGAGGCGGGCAGCAGCCACTGGCGTGGCCACCACACCAGTCGGACATGTGGTGGGAAGTTACGTGCCCCGACGGCTGTCCCGGCATTTTCGGCGGCGCCGTCGCTCCGATCAAACAAGAGGTGGACCGGCTCGCGGCCGATCCCAGCCGGACGACCGCCCACTACACCCTGAAGCAAGTGGGTTAAGCCCTGGGCCAGCAGGTGTGGCTGCTGTGGCGACAACTCGTAGCCTGCGAACGGGAAGCTTTTGAACGAATCGGGCGCCTTCGCAGCCGGCCTGACCCGTCGGCGTTTTCTCGGGGGAACGGCGTTGGCGGCAGCTTTCGCCGCAATGCCGCCCAATGTGCAACGGGCGCTTGCCGATCCGCTGCCGCCGCAGCCCATCGAACATGTCGTGCTGCTGATGCAGGAGAACCGCTCGTTCGACCACTATTTCGGCACCATGGCCGGCGTACGCGGCTTCGACGACCCCGACGCGGTGCGCTTGCCCAACGGGTCGTCGGTGTTCGAACAGCCCGACCCAGAGAATCCTGACGGCTACACACTGCCGTTTCATTTGGACACCTTCACCAACAGCGTGCAGAAGATCCCGTCCACCTCCCACGCGTGGTCGGTGCAGCATGAGGCCCTCAACGGCGGCCGGATGGATCGCTGGCTGCCCGCGCACCGCGCCGCGGACGGCGAATTCGGACCGTACGTGATGGGCTACTACCGGAAAGCCGACATCCCGTTCCACTTCGCGCTCGCCGACGCGTTCACCGTCTGCGACGCCTACCACTGCTCGGTGCTGGGCCCGACCTGGCCGAACCGCATGATGTGGATGACCGGCACCATCGATCCGTCGGGAGCCGGCGGCGGGCCGATCATCGTCAACGCACCCGAGACCAGGCGGCTACTCCTGGACCACATATCCCGAACGCCTGCAAAAGGCTGGGGTTAGCTGGAAGGTCTACAACGAGATCGACGACTACGGCCTGAACATCCTCGACCTGTTCCGTGAGTACCAGCAGGCACCGGAGGATTCTCCGTTGCGCCGCAACGGGATTGCCACTTGTCCGATCGGGCAGTTCGAACAGGACGCCCGCGCGGGCAGGCTGCCGGCCGTGTCCTGGATCATGCCCAACGCCAGCGCGTGCGAACACCCGGACTACCGGCCCGCCGACGGCGCGAAGTTCATCACCGACCGGATCAACGCGGTCGCGGCGAATCCGCAGTTGTGGGCCAAGACGGTTTTCATCATCAACTACGACGAAAACGATGGGCTGTTCGATCATGTGGTCCCGCCGTTGCCGCCCGACGGTACCGCTGACGAATTCGTTGGCGGCAAACCGATCGGCGGTGGCTACCGGGTGCCGTGCATCATCGTCTCGCCGTGGACGGCCGGCGGCTGGGTGGCGACCGAACGCTTCGACCACACCTCCTGCCTGCGTTTCCTGGAATGGTTCACCGGCGTCAGCGAGCCCAACGTCTCCGCATGGCGCCGACGCACCTTCGGCGATCTGACCTCTGCGTTACGCCTCAACCAGCCGCCGAGCGCACAGCCCGTGCAGTTTCCCGGTGCGGACCTGGAGGTGGCCCGCGCCGACGTCACCGATCAGCTGCCCAAACCGGCGATCCCGGCCAGCCCACAGGTCCACCCTGTGCAAACGCCAGGAACCAAATCACAGATCCATTGAACGGATCTCCTACTGGTAGCCCGGTAAATTCGGCACTCCACCGGCGGTCAGCCAACCGCCGCCGTCGACAACCAGCGTCGCTCCGGTTACGTAGGACGCGGCGTCACTGGCCAGGAAGAGCACCGTTTCAGCGACCTCGGTGGTCAATCCGGGCCGCCTCAGCGGATTCTGACCGGTGCGGCGTTGGTCGTCGCCGGCGATTCTCTTGACGCCCTCGGTTCCTGACATTGCCCCTGGCGCAACGACATTCACCCGAACGTTGTCGGGGCCCCATTCGATTGCACAGGTGCGGCTGAGCGCATCAATGCCCGCTTTGGCCGCGACGACGTGCGCTTGCAGTGCCATGCCGCGGTACTGAATCGCTGCGCTTATGTTGACGACGGCGCCGCCGTGGTCACGTAACCATAGCTCGTAGGCCGCCTTCGAAACGTTGAACGTCCCGAGCAGGTCGATATCGACCACGGCTTTGAATCCGTTGGGACTCAGATCTTTTATCGGGACGGGGAAGTTGCCGGCGGCGTTGTTCACGACGATGTCGAGTCGCTTGAAGTCGCGCAGCACTTGCTCGACGACGACATTGACCTCGTCGGGGCGGCGGACGTCGCAGACGCCGTAGGAGGCCCCAATTCCCTCGTGCCGCAACGCCGCAACCGCCGCTTTCAGGTTCGCCTCCTTGCGGCTGCAGATCGCGACGCGGGCACCGTGACCGCCGAACACCCGGGCGATCTCCAGGCCCAGCCCGGTGGCGCCGCCCGTCACCAGCGCCACCTTCCCGTCGAGCAGATCGGCCCGGAAAGGGCTGCGGCCGATAGTCACCACGAACGGGCCGGTACCCGGCCGATCGGAGAGCGCGGAAATCGTTTCACGCTTCGACTAGAACACGGTCTAATGCCTACCGGCAAGGCACCCAAAGGCGCTAATGCGTCCTATGGCTGGCTACTGCGTGGGTAGCGTTGCAACGCAACGGTGTTCGGGCCCGACGGGTAATCTGTTCGACACCAACGCCAGAACGCGGAAGTGATCCCGTTAGATCAACTTATCGAAGGACAACGTGTTGTTCGTGTAGTCGAGGTATATCGGCATCTGCGAGAAGGGGTAGTACCCGGTGTTCATCACATCTGAGGTGATGACCGACGGGTTATTGGTGCCGTCCGTTGTATACGAGTAGAGCGTGGTTCCGTTGTAACTGACGGCGATTGTTGTGTTATTCGGCACGGAGCTCGAATCGCCCGGGAGTGCCGATTGCAAAATGGTTCCGTAGACACCACCGGAATCGACGATCGTGCCCGCGTTCGAAGTGATAACCGGGGTCGGGTTACCCGGGATGGTGACCGTATAGGTCAGGTCGGTGGTGATGGGTGCCCCGCTCACGGTGGCCAACGGGGTATACGGGTTGGGACCGAAAACCAGTTTGCTTTCCGGCTCATCGACGAGCACACCCTGACTGAGGTTGCCCTGCAAGGCGGTGGCCGGGCTGATGGTGTTCGGCCCCGTCGCGTTCGCCCCAATGCCCAAAACGCCTACCGAACCGTTACCCGACATAAAGTCGGCGAACGATTGCGGGAATGAGAAGAACACCGCGTCAATGGTTGTCGGCGAGGAGACGATCCCATTTCCGAAATCTATTGTGCCGTTGAACTTGATGTACAGATAGGTATCTCCGCCGCTGTAGGCACCGATACCAAGCCCGGTGGGCAACCCGAGGTGTTGTAATCCGATGTCGCTCAATGGCATCACCAGGCCGGTCGATCCGGTGTCAACGAGCAGGGGCACGCTTTGCCCGCCGTTGACCGAGGCGTACACGATCGGCTCGGTGGTGTTGGAGATGCTGAGCGAGACGGTCCCGTCCAAGTTGCTGCCGCCGGCTTGCCCGTTGGACCCGTTGTCGCCGGCCAACCAGCCGCCACGGCCTCCTGCGCCGCCACCACCCGCATATCCGGTACCGGCTGCGCCGCCGCCGCCGCCGGTTCCGCCCACGCCGAGCAGGCCCGCGCTACCACCCGTTGCGCCGGCGCCGCCCGACAGGGTCGACGTGCCGGTTCCTCCCTGTCCGCCGGTCCCGCCGTTGCCGAACAGCCAGCCGCCGTGACCACCCGTTCCGCCGGCTGCACCGGCGCCGCCGGAGCCCCCGGTGCCTCCATTGCCGATCAGCCCCGCCGCGCCGCCGGTCCCACCGACCAGCCCGAGGTTGGCGCCTGAGGTACTGCTATAGGAGTAGCCGGTACCGCCGTTGCCGTACAGCCACCCACCATCCCCGCCATTCAGGCTCGTGAGCGACCCGTCCGTCCCGTTGCCCACCAGCGGGCGCCCCGTCAACAACTCCCACGGAGAAAACCACTGCGACTGTGCCGCCGCCTGCAGCGGTGAGGCGCTCGCCAGCTCGGTGGCCGCATACGTCAGCGCGCCGCCATTCAAAGCCTGCACAAACTCTTGGTGAAACGCGCTGGCCTGTGTGCTGAGCGACTGGAACTCCGCACCGTACTTGCCAAACAACGCCGTCACCGCCGCCGAGATCTCGTCAGCGCCGGCGGCCGCCAGCCCGGTAGTGGACGCGGCAGCCGCCGCATGCGCCTGTTTCAGCGACGAACCAATGTCGTCCAAGCTCGCTGCTGCCGACGCCAGCAAGTCAGGAGCCACAAACAGTTGTGGCACGCCACCCCCCGTGGATTAATGACCGACCATGTGCGCCTAAACCGTATCCAGATCATGTCTGTCCATGTAGGCGTTTTAACGTTCCGGTACCCGGTTACTTACAAATTTCTGATGATTCTACTGGTCAAGCCCACTGCCCGCGCGTCCGAGACGGCCAGCGTCACAGGTTGTAGACGGTTGTCCCCTGATTGCCGGGGCTGTTCGAGATGTAGACCGAGTGGTCAACGAAGGCGAAGTTCCCGGTATTCATCAGGCCGTCTGAGCTGGCCGACGGGGCGTTATCCGAAGTCACCGTGTACTGGTACAACTGGGTCGTACCGTTGTCGGAGTAGACGTGGACGACTGTCCCCGCCGGCGGGATTCCGACCGATGACGGCATGGTTCCGAACACGCCACCGGAATCGATAATCGCGGTGACCGGGTGGATGGTCCCGCTATTGAACTGTACGTACAGGGTGGTAATCGGCGATCCGGGGAGCGAGACGGTGCCGCTCCCCGGGTTGGCACCAAACGTCATGTGATTGTTGGGTTGGTCGATGAGCGTCCCCAGGCTGAGGTTGCCTGGCAGCGCCGTGGTCGGGCTGCTGGGGCCCGGGCCCGTCGCGTTCGGCCCGATGCCCAAGACGGAAACGGCGCCGTTGCCGGACATGAAGGAGGCGAAGGTCGACGGGAAGGAGAAATAGACGGCGTTGACGGGGGTCGACGCGGTGACGATTCCGTTCCCGAAATCCACCGTGGTGTTGAAGGTGGCGTACAGATAGACCAGTCCCCCGCTGTAGGCGCCGACACCAAACTTGGTGGGCAGGCCGAGGTGCTGGAGTCCCAAGTATTGCAGCGGGACAACCAGGCCTTCGGATCCGGTGTCGACCAGTGAGGTAATGGTTCTGCCGCCGTTGACGGAGAGGCCTACCACCGGCTCGGTGTCATAGACCACATTCAGCGGGATGGTGGCGCTGTCCGGTGCCCCGGTGCCGGCGATCCCGTTTTTGCCGAATAGCCAGCCGCCGTGGCCTCCGGCGCCGCCGAAGTTGCCGGTTGCGTTACCGCCGTACCCGCCGTAACCGAACAGACCCGCGGAGCCACCGACCCCGCCCTGTCCGCCAGTTCCTGCCTGCCCACCGGCTCCGCCGTTACCGAACCACGCCCCGCCGCGCCCACCGGTCCCGCCGTTTGCGCTGGTTCCGCCGGCGCCGCCGGCGCCCCCATAACCGATCAACCCGGCCCAGCCGCCGTTCCCGCCGGCGACCCCCGCTGTCACCGAGGAAAAGCCGGTGCCGCCGTTGCCATAGATCCATCCACCATTCACGCCATTCGCGCTCGTGGACGTCCCGTCGGCTCCGTTGCCCACCAGCGGGCGCCCCGTCAACAGCTCCCACGGCGAAAACCACTGCGACTGCGCCGCCGCCTGCAGCGGCGAGGCGCTGGCCAGCTCGGTGGCCGCATACGACAACGCGCCGCCATTCAACGCTTGCACAAAGTCTTGGTGAAACGCGCTGGCCTGCGCGCTGAGCGACTGGAACTCCTGACCGTACTTGGCAAACAGCCCCGTCACGGCCGCCGAGATCTCGTCAGCGCCGGCGGCCGCCAGCCCGCTGGTCGGAGCGGCCGCCGCCATATGCGCCGTTTTCAGCGCCGAGCCAATGTCCTCCAAACCCGCTGCCGCCGACACCAGCAAGTCGGGAGCCACGACCAGTTGCGGCACGCCAGTCCCCTTCTGCGTCAATGACCGATCGCCTGTGCGCAAAGCGTATCCAGACCAATGCTGTCAATGTCGGCGTTTTACCGCACCGATACCAGGTACATACGAAGTTCCGACGATCCGACGGGTCAAGCTCAGGGCCCGGCCATGCGAGACGGGAAAATCACTGGTCGCTGCCGCGGCATCGCCGTCGCAGGCCGTATGCAAGCATTTGGGGATGACTGCACGCAGCCTTGCTCGAATCGTTGGTGTCACGGCGGTGACGACCTGGGCGCTTGTGAGCGCGCCCGTCGGCACTCCTGCCGCATCCGCTGATCCATGTTCTGACGTCGCCGTGGTATTCGCTCGTGGCACCCATCAGGACCCAGGCCTGGGCAATATCGGCCAGGCATTCGTCGACTCGCTTACCTCGCAGGCTGGTGGGCGGTCCGTCGGGGTCTACGCGGTTAACTACCCCGCGAACGACGATTACCACAACAGCGCAACAAGCGGTGCCGACGACGCGACCGCGCACATCGAGGACACCGTCAGCACCTGCCCGAACACCAAGATCGTGCTCGGTGGATACTCCCAGGGCGCGACGGTGATCAATTTGGCCAGTTCAGCGGTGCCCGCATCGGCGGCCGATCACGTCGCCGCGGTCGCCCTGTTCGGCGAGCCGTCCAGTGGATTCTCCAGCATGCTGTGGGGCGGGCCACTGCCGACGATCAACCCGTTGTACGCATCCAAGACCATCAGCCTGTGCGCCACCGACGATCCAATATGTTCCAGCGGCGGGAACCTGGTGGCCCACGTTTCGTACATCGAGTACGGAATGACCAACCAGGCCGCGACATACGCGGTCAACAGGCTGGGTCAGCGGACCTGAACAGGCCGGGATTGTGAAATCCCTGGTTAGGTTGTTCCGCGACACCGTTGCGGTTCGGATATCGGTAGCCGTGGTGCTGGGCGTGACTGTCGCTCTTACGGTCGGCAACACGGTCGGCTGGCGGTTCGCGCTTGCCGGCTGGGTCGCCGCCGCGGGAGTCTATGTCGCGTGGACTCAGCTCATCCTGCACGGCATGGATGCTGAGCAAACCCGCAGCTGGGTGACGCGGGAGGATCCGACCCGGTGGGTCGCCGACGCCGTCATCGTGTCGGCAAGCATCGCGAGCCTCTTCGGGGTCGGCTACGTGGTGGCCGCCGGGTCGCACTCCGGCGCCCGAGCCGTGGAAGCCGCCCTCGTCGGCATTCTGACCGTCGCGGCATCCTGGTTCGCGGTCCACACGCTGTTCACCGTGCATTACGCGCGGCTCTATTATTCGGGCGAACCCGGCGGAATCAACTTCCACGACCCGGAGCCGCCGCGATTCCGGGACTTCGCGTATGTGGCCTTCACTGTCGGTATGACCTACCAGGTGTCAGACACCGAGATCGGGTTGACATCCATCAGGGCGACGGTATTGCGCCACGCGTTGCTGTCCTATCTCCTCGGTGCGGTTGTCCTGGCGGTCACAATCAATTTGATCGCGGGGTTGGGTTCTAAGTTTTGAGCGATCACGGGACCGCGAGCTGTTCCGCCGCGCCGGGGAACGCGAATGTCACAGGCGTGGAGCTACTCTGGCGGGCATGGCTATCGAGTCCACCATGCTCGCCCTCGGCACTCCCGCGCCGCCGTTCACGCTGCCTGAGCCGGCCACCGGGGCAACCGTCAGCCTCGACGAGCTCGCGGGCCCCGCGCTCGTCGTGACCTTCATCTGTAACCACTGCCCGTACGTTCAGCACGTCGCCGCGGGGCTGGCCGCGCTCGGTCGCGACCTTGCTGATCAGGGCGTCGCGATGGTCGGCATCTCGAGCAATGACATCGCGAACTATCCGCAGGACGGACCTGATGAGATGGCCGCCGAGGCCCGCCGCCACGATTACACGTTTCCTTACCTCTACGACGAGACCCAGGACGTCGCCCGCGCCTACTCCGCGGCCTGCACGCCCGACACGTTCGTCTTCGACGGCGAGCGTCGCCTCGTTTACCGCGGTCAGCTCGACGACTCCCGCCCCCGCAACGGCCTACCGGTGACGGCGGCCGACGTCCGGGCGGCGGTCGACGCCGTGCTCGCCGGCCGGCCGGTCAACCCCGACCAGCGGCCATCGATCGGGTGCGGCATCAAGTGGCGTTGATCAAGCGCTATCGTCATTAGGTTAGGCATACCTATTGTCAATGCGCCGCGGGCAAGGCGGGCAAGGGCGGGCCGGTGGCTCGTTGCGGTAGCACGAAGGGTTGATGGTCGGTGAGCGATACAACCGCACCGGCAGCGGCGGACGCAGTCGACGGCCGGTCGTCGGTGTCTCGTCGAGGGCGGTGGCTGCGGTGGGGACTGTTGTCGGTGTGGGGCCCGGGTCTTGTGGTGATGTTCGCCGACACCGACGCCGGTTCGCTGATTACCGCGTCGCAGTCCGGCGCCGCATGGGGCTACCGGATGGTGCTGCCCCAACTGATTTTGATGCCGATCCTCTATGTCGTGCAGGAAATGACCGTGCGACTGGGCATCGTCACCGGGCGCGGACACGGTGCGCTGATCAGAGAACGGTTCGGGCGCGGCTGGGCGTGGGTCTCGGCGTTCACACTCTTCGCGTCGGCGGTTGGCGCGCTGCTGACCGAGTTCGCCGGCGTCGCCGGCGTTGGCGAACTCTTCGGCGTCTCGCGCTGGGTGAGCATCCCGGTCGTGACCGTGGCACTGTTGGCGCTGGCGTTGACCGGCAGCTACCGGCGCGTTGAACGCATCGGCCTCGCCATCGGCGCCGCTGAATTGGCGTTTCTGGTCGCGATGGTCATGTCCCGGCCTCAGCTGAGCGCGTTGGCCAATGGCTTATCGTCGATGCCGCTGGGCAACTCGTCTTATTTGCTGCTCGTCGCGGCCAACGTCGGCGCGGTCATCATGCCCTGGATGATCTTCTATCAGCAGGGCGCGGTGGTCGATAAGCACTTATCGGTGGCCACGATCCGGCAGGCCCGTTACGACACCGCCGCCGGCGCCGTGCTGACCCAGCTGATCATGATCGCGGTGGTAGTCACCGTCGCGGCGACGATCGGGACTGATAACGGCGAGGCGAAGCTGCACACCGTCGGCCAGATCGCTAGTGCGCTTACCCCATACCTGGGCCACCTCGGCGGCACGGTTCTATTCGGCCTCGGGATGCTTGGTGCGGCGCTGATCGCCGCGATTGTCTCCTCCCTGGCCGGCGCGTGGGGACTCTCGGAGGTCTTCGGGTGGCGACATACGCTCAACGAGCGACCAAACCGCGCCACCGCCAAGTTCTACATCACCTATGCGCTTGCCCACCTGATGGGCGCCGCACTCGTCTTGGCCAGCATCGACCTCGTCAACCTGGCCGTGGACGTTGAAATCATGAACGCTTTGCTGCTACCCATCGTGCTGGGCTTGCTGCTGGCGCTGGAAGCCCGAGCCCTACCCGCGGACTGGCGTATGCGGGGAATCCGAAAATACATCGCCCGCACCCTTTGTCTGCTTGTCATCGCCTTTGGGCTCTATATGGTCCCCCAGGCCCTCGGTTGGGCCTAAACGCCGCGACGAGCCCACCGGTCCGGGCCCCCGGTATTATATCGGGCACTGATAATCCTGTATTGCGCTGCCCCGCAACAGTTTTAGCCGTCCAAGCGGCGCATCAAGCGCCGGCGAACCACACGGTCTTTACCACGCGGGTCGTCGGCGGCGGAAGGTTGGCGTCCGGCGTGCACAGTTGACCCGGCCAAAGAGGAAAGAGCCACCGCCATCACGGCGATGGGCACCACGACAATTCGCAACATACGGTCCACCGCGCAAACCTCCGCGTCCACACCGGCCTGCTTTTGAAGGGTAGAGGGTTTGGGCGGACCGGGCACCGGCAGAATCCAGGAGAGGGCAAGGCGAGCAGCGGGCGACGGGAGAGCACATGCCGCAGGTGGCAATCCTCGATGACTATGTCGGCTTGGCCCTCGACCTAGCCGACTGGTCGGCGGTGCGGACCCGGGCCGATATAACCGTCTTCGACCGGCACCTCTCCGAGGCGGAGGCCGCGGACGCACTGCGGCCGTTCGACGTGGTCTGCACCATGCGCGAGCGAATGGCGTTTCCGCGCACGCTCATCGAACGGCTGCCGAACCTGAAACTGATCACCATCGTCGGCAGGAGCCTGCCGAATCTGGATGTCGCCGCGGCCAGCGATTGCGGCGTGCTGGTTGCCCACTCGAACTTCGCCAATCCCCGATTCAGCTCCGTCCGCGACGCCACCCCGGAATTCGCCTGGGGTTTGATGATCGCGACCGTACGCAATCTGGCCGAAGAGCATCGGCGCATGCGCGACGGCGCGTGGCAGGCCACCATCGGTACGACGTTGTCGGGCAAAACCCTCGGGCTGCTCGGTCTCGGCAGGATCGGCAAACGCATGGCCGAATACGCGAAAGTGTTCGGCATGGAAGTCATTGCGTGGAGCGAGCATCTCACCGAAAAGGCCGCGGCAGCGGCCGGTGCTCGCCGGGTCGAAAAGGCGGCGCTCTTCGCCGAATCCGATGTGGTCTCCATCCATGTGGTGCTCTCGGAGCGCACGCGAGGTCTGGTCGCCGAACCCGAGCTGGCCCTGATGAAGCCGCACGCCTACCTGATCAACACTTCCAGGGGCCCGATCGTCGATGAGGCCGCACTGGTCACGGCGCTCAGGACCGGGCGCTTCGCCGGAGCCGGGCTCGACGTCTTTGACGTCGAACCGCTACCGCCCGATCATCCCTTGCGGCTGCTCCCGAACGTGACGCTGTCTCCCCACCTGGGGTACGTCACCCGCGAGATGCTGGGTGCCTTCTACTCGGACACCGTCGAAGCCGTGGTGGCCTGGCTGGACGGAGCGCCGGTCCGGATCGCCTGACGGCGAAGAGTCCGCGATCGGCGGTGCCGACCCCGACTCGCGCCGAGTCCGGCACCCGCCAGAATTCGAGGTTAGCCCGGGCAGTAGTTAGATTCCGCGGCACTGACCATCGAGGTCACGTCCGCGAACGTGATGCCTTTCGGACCCAGGGTGCTGTGGATGTCCGTGGCAATCTGGTCTGGCGTCTTGCCGGCGTTGCGATCGGCGCAGATTTGGTGCCCCATCGAGATGATGTCGGAGTCGTCCCCGGCTGGCCAAGTGAAGCCGAGCTTGTGCAGTTGAGCGATGTATGCGTCGTCGGTGCTGTCGGCTAGCGCAATCGCGGTGCTGCCGGTCAGGAAAGCACCGAGGACTACGGGGATTGTCAGTTTGGTTAGCCAGCGACGTGAAGACATTCTGATGCCCTTCCTTCTGTTCGGCGTCGACTCTGCAGTCAGTTTCAGCGTCCGAAGAGTGCAAAGAGGAAAATAGACGAAGCTATCAAGCTTGGGAAGAGCCCAACACACTTTTAACAGTTGTGAGCGCAACGGTCACACATGGTCGGGACAGCAAACTCGCTGCTCTTCGGCCGAAGCGGCGGTCTGAGCCCAGAACCGATGCTAATCCCCCGATTTGCGGCGACTCAGCGGCTGACGCGGAAGCGCTTCACCCGCGATGTGGCTCCGGACACCAATTCGACCCGGCTTCTCGGCACTTGCAGGTGGGCCGCCAGCAGCGCAGCGGCCGCGTGGTTGGCTTTGCCGTCGACCGCCGGCTCGCGCACGTAAATTGTCAGCTCACCGTCGGAGCCGGTCTCGACGAGTGGTCCCTTGCGGCCCGGCTTGACCGTCACGAAGACGATGTCGATAACCGCCGCGACGCTACCGCGCGTGGGCGTTCGGCGGCCTGCACGAGCCGTCCGGCAAGGAACCGGACCACGCTGCGCAGGAAAACCACCATCACCGGTCCCGTGCCGCGCGGCCTCTCGGTGAACGAACCCGTCCAGCGAGTATCGCTGCCGCCTGCGAGGTTCGGCGTCAACAGAATCTCGGCGCGGTAGGCCGGCGCGCTGCTGGTGAGGTTGATCTCGAACGAGAACACGCGGCTCATCGACCCACGCTCACCGTCGACGCGGCGGGCCGGAGCATCCGACCACTGATCAAGGCCGAGAGCCAGCCGGGTCCAAGTCGCCCGAAGGTGGCCATCGTCCGCAGGCGCAACCCGGGAACGACCACGGCCCGGCCCTTGTCCATGGCGCGCAGGCCCGCTGCCACCACCGGTTCGGGCGCGGCCAGGTGCCGGTAGACCGCGGTGTGTGAGACGTCGGAACCAAGCGCGTCGACGAATCCGGTCCGCGTGGGCCCCGGGCACAACGCCGTCACGGTGACACCTGAGCCGCGGGTTTCTGCCCATAAGGCCTGGCTGAGCGAAAGCACAAACGCCTTGGAAGCGCCGTAGGTGGCCTGATAAGGCCCGGGCTGAAACGCGATGGTGGAGGCGACGTTCAAGATGCCGCCGCGACCGCGGGCCAGCATCCCCGGAAGCACGGCATGGGTGAGACGCACCAGCGCGTCGACGTTGACCGCCACCAACTCGTGCTCGCGATCGGCGTCCAGTTCCGAAAACCGGCCATAGGTGCCGAACCCGGCATTGTTGACCAGCACGTCGATGGCGCGGTCCGCGAGGCGGGCCGCAAGGGCGTCGATACCGGAGTCGGTGCCAAGGTCACCGACGACCAGTTCGATGGCAACGTCGGGGGCAATCCGGTGAACCTGCTGCGCCACCGCGTTCAGCCGGAGCTCGTCGCGTCCCGCGAGCAGCAACGACAGGCCTCGCTTCGCGAGCATTTCAGCGAAGATCGCGCCGAACCCTGAGCTGGCGCCGGTGATCACCGCCCACCCAGCGCCGTCACCGCGTTGTATTGACATTGCCGCTCCTTCCGCATGATGTGAATATCATTAACATACCAGAGATGTTAATGTCGTCAACATGTCCGGAAAGAAATTGCCGACTCCGACGCGCCGTGACAGCTACCACCACGGCGATCTCAAGCGGGCCCTTACCCACGCCGCGCTATCGCTGGTAGCCGAGCGGGGACCGAAAGGCTTCACGTTGACCGAGGCTGCACGGCGCGCCGGCGTCAGCGCCGCCGCCCCGTACCGCCATTTCTCAGACAAGGCATCCCTGCTCGCCACCGTCGCCGAGCAGGGATTCCTCGAGCTGCACACGGCGCTGACCGCAGCGTCCGAGGCCGCAACCGATCCCGGTGCCAGGTTGATCGGCATCGGGCGTGCGTATGTGCGCTGGGCCGTCGCGCATCCGGACCATTACCGGGTGATGTTCGGCGCCGACACCGACAAGGCCGCGCACCCGAGCCTGGCCGCCGCCGCGGGCCAAGCGTTCGACAACCTGCTCGACGCGATAACGCGGTGTCAAGAGGCCGGGATGATGGGCGGCCGAGCGCCGCTCCAGATCGCCGGGCCGCTGTGGTCGCTCGTGCACGGCGTCGCATCACTTGCCATCGACGGCGAGCTACGCAATGTCGGCATCGATCAAGACCCAGAGGACATGGTCGCGCATGCCCTGTCGGATGTGATTCGTAAGCGCTGAACCGCGATTACAACGTCGAGAAGGTGCGAGCGCCGAGCTCGAGCGGCAAACGCAGCGAATTCACGAGATAACTGACCGTGCGATAGGTACCCGCGAGCATGAGCAGCTCCAGGATGGCCTCCTCGCTGTGGTAGGTGCTCAACCATCCCCACAACTCGTCGTCGACCGTGCAGCTGGATTGCAGGCTGTCGCAGAGTCGTAGCAGGACGCGATCGGCGTCGTTCCAGCACTCGTCCTCTGGCGCTCCCGTTGTCAGGGATGCGATCTGGTCCTCGGTCAAGCCGGCCTTGGCCGCAAAGGTGGTCACGTGCACGCCCCACTCGTACTCGGCGCCGCAGGTCGCGGTGACCCGGTCGATGACGATCTCGCGCTGCCGGATCGTCAGGTGTCCCCGGTCGAGCAGACCGGAGTTGAAGAACTTGAAGAATAGGCGGTGGTCTCGGGCCAGCGTCGTGAACAGCAGCAGCGGAGGATTGCCGCGCATAACGGCATCGATAGCCTGCTGGATGTCGGCGGGCAGGGGCGGCGCGGCGGGCGCGATGCGTGCGCTACGGTTTTTATAGCGATCCATGCTGGAACTATACGCGGCGTTGCTACAAAATATGAAGTATGACGGTTCCGCGCATCGGGTCGCAAGTACGAGGATCGACCTCTGGGCGGCCCATCATGGTCGCCCTCGATGCCCTGGGCCGGCGCGGTGCGCTGCGGGTCCTGTGGGAGCTGCGAGGCGGGCCGTTGACCTTTCGCGCCCTACAGGCGGCGTCCGACATGAATCCGGGCTCGCTGAATACCCGCCTCAAGGAGCTGCGCGCGCTGCGCATCGTGGACCACTCCGACGGCGGCTATCAGCTGACCGCGCAAGGGTTATCGCTGATGTCCGCCCTGAAACCGCTGCAAACCTGGGCCGACGAGTGGGCACAGCAGGCCCAAGGTCAGGACGCGCTGCAGGATTCGCTTAATTCCGGCCCATAGGTGGCCGCGCCGCACTCGCATTGCCAACAGACGTGGGGGCCGCAGGAACACGGGATGGTGGCGACGATCATGTGTCCGGGCAGCAGCCAATGACCACGCGCACAGCGTTGGGGTGGTCTGTCCATCCATTGCGTGCGCGAGCAGTGCTCAGCCAGCTCGTCGACATCAACACTCACAGGCATCACATTTCCATTGGTTTGATCGCGAAATCCAGGGCAATCCACGAATCGTTATTCTTTGTTGTCGTTCGTTCACCGTGTCGTTGTATCCGACAACCAAAAGGCGGCCTAGACAAGCGGAGCAGCCATGACAGACGATCCAACAAGCGCACTCGGCGATCAGCGTTTCGTTTCGCTGACCACATTCAAGCGCAGCGGACAGGGCGTGGCGGCGCCGATGTGGATCGGCCGCGACGGCGCCGACCTGTTCGTGTGGACACCGGCGGACAGTTGGAAAGTCAAACGGGTCCGCAACAATCCGCGCGTGCTGTTGGCGCCGAGCGGCCGTTTCGGCAAGGTGAGCGACGGCATTTTGCCCGTCGAGGGAACCGCGCAGGTGGTCACCGACCCGGTGACGGTGCAACGACTCGCACGTGAGCTTCGCAGAAAGTACGGCTTCGGGTACCGCCTGGTCACTCTGATCGAAAGGATCGCAGCGCGTGGACGCAAGCCGCGGGTCGTCCTGCGGATCGCCGTGTCGCATTAAGCGATGAATTTCGGGCGAGCCGCGGGTCTATACCTTGACAGCCTTTTGAGATCGGGACTTCGCTGCCTTCGATACCAGGAAGAGGTTGAGCCTATGTCGTCAAATCCCGCTGCCCTACCGCCAGTCGTCGATCAGCAGGCGTGGCGCGCCGAGCTCGACGAACTGCGCAAGCGCGAGAAGGCCGCCACTCGCGAATTGGACGCAATCTCCGCCCAGCGGCGCCGCCTGCCGATGGTCGAGTTGCCCGACTACATCCTGATCGGTGCGGACGGCCCCGTCCGCCTTGTCGATGTGTTCGAAGGCCGCTCGCAGCTCATCACCTACCACCACATGTGGTCGGACGGCGCCGACTGGCAGTGCGGCGGGTGCACGGGCTTCACGTCACAGTTCACCCGGCTGGAGTTTCTCGATAATTACGATGCCCGCTTCGTTATCGTCACCAACGCGCCGATCGACGAGGCGCTTGCCTACCAGCAGAAGGTCGGCAACCGGATGGACTGGTACTCGTCTTCCGAGAGCCCGTTCGGCGCCGACATGGACGCACCGCCCGGCGGGGGCTTCGCGGTCAACGTTTTCCTGCGCGACCGTGACACGGTGTACCGCACCTGGCACACGAACGGGCGAGGCACCGAGCAACTCAGCCACTCGTTTGGGCTGATCGACATCCTGCCGTGGGGCCGCCAAGAGGAATGGCTCGATTCACCTGCAGGTTGGCCCTCCCGGCCCACATACTCGGGGTGGCTGGACTCCCCCGATATCGCCCGCGCCTACGGATCCAAGGAGGATTCATGACCGCGACCGTCGAGCACTACGTAGTGACCCGCACCATCGCCGCAAGCCCGGCAGAGATCTTCGCCGTCCTGACCGACCCGTCCCGCCACTGCAACACCGAGCCCACCGACTGGGTCCGCGACGCCGTGGATACCGGACCGATCACCGGCACCGGACAGGTGTTCGCGATGAACATGTTCCTCGAGCAGGCCGGTGGCCACTACGTCACGCACAACGTGGTCAATGCGTTCGACAAGGACCGTGCCATCGGGTGGATGCCGGGCCAGCTCGACGACGCGGGTAGCCACTCCCCCGGAGGTTGGTTCTGGCGCTACGACCTCGCTCCCAACGGGGACGGCACGGACGTCACGCTCACCTACGACTGGACCGCGACGCCGCAGGACTTCCGCGACCGGGTCGGCGGGATGCCCGTCTTCCCCGAGGACTACCTCGCCGCGTCGCTGACAACCCTGGAGCGGTCCGTCACTTCGTCAGGGTGAACTGGTTGACGTCGATGTGGCCGGAGCGGAATAAGCCTGCGCAGCCGGTCAGGTACTTCATGTACCGCTCGTAGACGTCTTGAGACTGAATCGCGGTGGCTTCGGCCTCGTGTGCCTCGAGGGCCTGCGCCCACAGGCGCAGGGTCCGCGCATAGTGCTGCTGCAGTGACTGGTTGCGGGCCAGGGTGAAACCCGCCTTCGCCGAGTGCGCCTCCACCATGTCGATCGACGGCAACCGGCCGCCCGGGAAGATCTCGGTCGCGACGAACTTGACGAACCGGGCCATCTCCATCGAAAAGTCCAGGCCACGCTCGCGGAGTTGCTCTGGCGTCAAGCTGGTGATCGAGTGCAGAAGCATCACGCCATCAGGGGGCAGGGTGTCATGGGCCATTGCGAAGAAGTCATCGTAGCGATCATGGCCGAAGTGCTCGAACGCACCGATGGACACAATCCGGTCGACGGGCTCGCTGAACTCCTCCCAGCCCTGAAGCAACACCCATTTGCTGCGCGGGGTGTCGATCTCGTCGAGCGATCTCTGTACGTGGGCCGCCTGGTTCCGCGACAACGTCAGGCCGACAACGTTGACGTCGTACTTTTCTATCGCCCGTCGGATGACGGAGCCCCAGCCGCAGCCAACGTCGAGCAACGTCATGCCGGGCTGTAGGCCCAACTTGCCCAGCGCCAGATCGATCTTGGCGATCTGCGCGTCCTCCAGCGTCATGTCTTCCCGCTCGAAGTACGCGCAACTGTAGGTCTGGGTGGGATCGAGAAACAGGCGGAAGAAATCGTCGGATAGGTCGTAGTGCGCCTGCACGTCGGCGAAATGCGGAACCAGCTTCTGAGCCATGGGCATTGCGTGCCTTTCTGGACCCAGAGGCCCCGATCTTCGTGAGGTGCACCACCGCCAGAGGTACCCCGGTCGGCTCGGGCCAAACCGTCCGCCGTTCGGCCGGACCACCCGGCGATGGTGTTGAGCGGGTTTGGTCGTGTAGAAGGGTCTGGTGGAGGATCCGCCGCCCAGATCTTTCGATCCGCCAACCCTGCGCGAATCGATGGCTCGACGGTTGCATCGGCGAGCGGTGGCCGAGGGCAAGATCACGCTGCCGGCCGTGCCAGGCGCCGTCGACGAGTACGTCAAGATGTGTGAACACATCTTTGCCGGCGCGGGCGTTCAGTACACGGCCGAACAATCCGCTCAACTCAAGACGGTGATGCAGACCGAGTTGACGAAGGCCTACCGGGCCTCGTCTCGCTCCGTCATCACCATCACGTTCAACTCTCCTTACGGCCCGATCCTCAACTACCGTGTCAAAGCGGAATGGATAACGATCGAGGCCGATTACGAGCAGTGGGTTGCCATCCGCCAGCCGCCACTGTTCGGTACCGAACCCGATGCGCGGGTGTGGGCGCTGGCCGGTGAAGCCGTCGATCCCGGGACGCATCGGGTGCTCGACATCGGCGCAGGAACCGGCCGCAATGCCCTGGCCCTGGCCCGTCGGGGCCACCCGGTGGACGCGGTCGAGATGACCCGGAAGTTCGCTGACACCATTCGCGCCGACGCCGAACGGGAATCGCTCGATATCCGTGTCATCCAGGACGATATCTTTGCCGCCCTGGACGGTGTCGAGTCGGAATATCAGCTGATCGTGGTGTCCGAGGTGGTACCAGACTTCCGGAACACGTCGCAGCTGCGGGAGATGTTCGAGCTTGCCGCCCGTTTGCTGACTGCCGGCGGACGTTTGGTGGTCAACGTTTTTGTGGCGCGCGAGGGCTACATCCCGGACAACGCCGCCCGGGAATTCGGGCAGCAGTCCAACAGCATGATGTTCACTCGGGACGAAGTGGCGGGCGCGGTGGCCCAGCTACCTCTTGAGCTGATTGCCGACGACTCCGCCTACGACTACGAGAAGACCCACTTACCCGAAGGCGCTTGGCCGCCCACAGGTTGGTTCGACGCATGGGCCAGCGGCCTCGACGTCTTCGATGTGGAGCGCGAGCAATCCCCAATCGAGCTGCGCTGGCTCGTCTTTCAGAAGGTCTAGGGTGACGAAGGTTGCCGCTGAAGCCAAGATCCACGGAGTTTCGTTGGGTGACAGCCCATTTGGGCAGGCACACCGTCGGGTCATTCCGGATCGGTGACGCGCACGTATCGGTTGCCGGCGATGCCACCAAGTTGGTCAGCGTCTTCAACAACGGAGCCCCGGTCCGCACGATGCCGGCGTCCATGGGTATGGGCGGCACTCAGGCTGTCGGTGGCCGCACCATCTCGCTGTGGACTCCCCCTGGCGTCTACACCGTGCTCGGCAAGGGCAATCCCGCAGTGATGGACTCCTCGACGTTTGGGCTGCCCAAGAATTCCCGCCTCGGATATCGCGAGACCATCAACTACGCCGCCCGCATTGGGAGGCACGTGATGGGCGACACGCAATCGGGCCGGCAACAAAGACTTGACTGATTCCAGATAAGTGGTTGTATTGGCAGGGTGCCCTCAACGGCAGATTATGCCGGGCGGCTGCGGCTGGCCGACCTGCGTGTAACCCGGCCCAGGGTCGCTGTGCTGGAGGCTGTCGACGCCCACCCGCATGCGGACACCGAGTCGATTTTCTCGGCGGTGCGGGCCGACCTTCCCGATGTTTCCCGGCAGGCCGTGTATGACGTACTCAACGCGCTGACCGCGGTGGGCCTGGTTCGACGGATCCAGCCACAGGGGTCGGTCGCTCGCTACGAGTCGAGGGTCGGCGACAACCATCATCACCTGGTCTGCCGATCGTGCGGGACCATCACCGACATAGACTGTGCGGTCGGCGAGGCGCCGTGCCTGACACCGGTGGATGTCAACAACGTTCTGGATGGGTTCGTTCTCGACGAGGCCGAAGTCATCTACTGGGGTTTCTGCCCCGACTGCTCGACTGCAGATTCCTGATCACAGCCCGATTTACCCAAACACCGAAAGGAAAGTTGTGTCCGATAGCGAAAACCCGGCAATCCCCTCGCCCACGCCAAAAGAGGGCGCGCCGCTGACGAACCAGGACTGGTGGCCCAACCAGGTCAACGTCTCAAAACTGCACCCGCACTCACCCCAGTCCAACCCGCTGGGTGACGACTTCGACTACGCCGCGGAATTCGCCAAGCTCGATGTCGAGGCGCTCAAGGCCGACATGATTGCGGTGCTGACCAACTCGCAGGACTGGTGGCCCGCCGACTACGGCAACTATGGCGGCTTTTTCATCCGGATGAGCTGGCATTCCGCGGGCACCTACCGCATCTACGACGGGCGCGGCGGCGGCGGCCAGGGTCTGCAGCGCTTCGCCCCGCTCAACAGCTGGCCGGACAACGCGAGCCTGGACAAGGCCCGACGGCTGTTGTGGCCGGTCAAGAAGAAGTACGGCAACAAGATCTCCTGGGCGGACCTGATTGTGTACGCCGGCAACGTGGCCTTGGACTCGATGGGATTTAAGACCTTCGGCTTCGCGTTCGGCCGCGAAGACGTCTGGGAGCCCGAAGAGGTTATTTTCGGCGACGAGAACGAATGGTTGGGCACTAACAAGCGCTACTCCGGCGAGCGCGATCTCGCGCAGCCCTACGGTGCGACCACCATGGGTCTGATCTACGTGAATCCGGAAGGCCCCGAAGGCAAGCCGGATCCGGTCGCCGCCGCGATCGACATCCGCGAGACGTTCGGCCGGATGGCGATGAACGACGAGGAAACCGCCGCACTCATCGTCGGTGGCCACAGCTTCGGCAAGACCCACGGCGCCAGCGCGGACCCGGTCGGTCCCGAGCCCGAGGCCGCCCCGATCGAGCAGCAGGGGCTGGGCTGGAAGAGCCCCTACGGCACCGGTTCGGGTAAGGACGCCATCACCAGTGGCCTGGAGGTCGTCTGGACCCCTACACCGACCAAGTGGGACAACAGCTTCCTGGAGACCCTGTACGGGTATGAGTGGGAGCTGGTCAAGAGCCCCGGCGGGGCGTGGCAGTTCACGGCGAAGGACGGCGCCGGCGCGGGCACGATCCCTGACCCGTTCGGCGGACCGGGTCGCGCCCCGACCATGCTGGTCACCGACATCTCGTTGCGGGAGGACCCCATCTACCGGGAGATCACTCGGCGGTGGCTGGACCATCCCGAGGAGCTGGCCGAGGCGTTCGCCAAGGCGTGGTACAAGCTCCTACACCGCGACATGGGGCCGATCAGCCGCTACCTCGGGCCGTGGATTCCCGAGCCGCAGCCGTGGCAGGACCCGGTTCCGGCCGTGGACCATCCGCTGGTCGACGAGCAGGACATCGCGGCCCTGAAGAGCAAGGTGCTCGCGTCCGGTCTCTCGGTTCCCCAGCTGGTCAGGGCGGCCTGGTCGGCTGCGGGAAGCTACCGCAACACCGACAAGCGCGGTGGCGCCAACGGCGCACGGGTTCGCCTTGAGCCGCAAAAGAACTGGGAGGTCAACGAGCCTGCAGAGCTGGGTCAGGTGCTGTCGGTTCTCGAGCAGATCCAGCAGGACTTCAACGGCTCTGCCGGCGGCGGCAAGAAGATCTCGCTGGCCGACCTGATCGTGCTGGCCGGGTCTGCCGCGGTGGAGAAGGCCGCCAAGGACGCCGGGCACGACATCACCGTCCCGTTCGCGCCCGGTCGCACCGACGCCTCGCAGGAGAGCACCGATGTCGACTCGTTCGCGGTGCTCGAGCCGCGGGCAGACGGGTTCCGCAACTACGTGCGGGCGGGCGAGAAGGCGCCGCTGGAGCAGCTGCTGCTCGAGCGGGCCTACTTACTCGGTCTGACCGCTCCGGAGCTGACGGTGCTCATCGGCGGTCTGCGTGCACTCGGCGCCAACAACGGCGGCAGCAAGCACGGCGTGTTCACCGACAAGCCGGGCGCGTTGACCAACGACTTCTTCGTCAACCTGCTCGACATGGGCACCGAGTGGAAGGCGTCGGAGACCGCGGAGAACGTCTACGAAGGCCGCGATCGGGCCTCGGGTGCGCTGAAGTGGACCGCGACTGTGAATGACCTTGTGTTCGGTTCGAACTCGGTGCTGCGCGCGCTGGTTGAGGTGTACGCGCAGGACGACAACGCGGCCAAGTTCGTGCAGGACTTCGTTGCGGCGTGGGTCAAGGTCATGAACAACGATCGGTTTGACCTGAAGTAATCGTCGACGCATGCCGACGCATGCCAGGGCCTCCGCGAGCCACCGGCTCGCGGGGGCCCTTGTGCTAATGGGGCGCTAGTGGATCCGTAATTGCGGCAGAACGCGCGAAAGCAACTGCAGCGGATTAAGTTTCGGTCCCCAAACGGCTCCCCAGGCTGCTCGGGCCGCGGGGCGGCCGCGATCGGCCAGCAGGCTCTGCCGGATACGGCGAGCAACCATCAACGCGATCAGGGTGATCGCGAGCCTGCCCAGCGCCGTCCGGCTCGTTCGCCTTTTCCGGGTCGACCGGGTCGAGCCGGCGTGCCGGCCGAAGTGGTAGCCGATGCACAGTGCCACCAGCGCGGAGAACACTGCAAGCGCTGTCATGAGATGAGCGTCCTTGGTCGCTATCGCGGCTGCGTCACAGCCCAGATACATCTCGGACAACAACTTCACTGGAGTAACGACGCCGGCGAGTAACGAATATAGCGTCGAAATCGAACGGGAAGGCTGGCCCGTGGCTGGCGCGCGGCGCCATCATGTTGTGGCGCCAAAGAATGCAGCCGCAATGTCGCCGCTGACAGTTTCAAATCGTGGATGGTGTGCGCGCCGACAATGACGACCGCACAGTGGAGAGCGAGAATTGTTTCGCCAAACCAAGGTCGCGCCGACAGCTCGAGGGCCCCATTATGATCCCCTACTCCGATGGCATTCCGGCCCGGCGGTTCCCGATTGTCAACACCGCGTTGATCGCGATCAACTTCGCGGTATGGCTGCTCTATGAGCTGCCGAACGGGGATTCCGCGATCAACCAGGCATCGTTCTATCCATGCGATGTCAGCGGGGCCTGCCACATCGGCGTTCCGTGGGGCGTCGGCTGGATCACGGCCATGTTCATGCATGCCAGCTGGGATCACATCCTCGGCAACATGCTGTTCCTGGTGATCTTCGGAAAAAACGTCGAGGATGCCTTCGGACGGCTCGGCTACCTGCTCTTATATTTCGCCGGGGGTTTCGTCGCCACCATGACGCAGACCGCGATGACCTTACTTTTCGGCAGCGCGTCTGATGCCGAGGTACCAACGCTGGGCGCCAGCGGCGCGATCGCTGCAGTGCTGGGCGCCTACCTCGTGCTCTATCCCACTTCACGCATCAGCACGCTGGCGCTGTGGTGGCCGATCAATATCCCGGCGTGGGTTTTCCTCGGTGGTTGGTTCTTGTATCAGTTCTTCGAAAGCAACTACTCGCTGGTGAAGTCGAACTCAGGTGGCAGCGGCATCGCATTCTTTGCCCACGTTGGCGGATTCATCTTCGGTTTCCTGGTAGCCAGATTGCTCGTCGGTGCCGACCGAATATCGGCCCAGGAGCCGCGATACGACGCTGCCTGACGCAGGAGTCGAAAGGTTGTCCCAACCCGACAACACAGGATGCCAGCGGCTCCGGCGGAAGTAGTCGCGCACCAAGGCGTGGCCCGACCTTCCCGCTAGGGGCGAGTGGCTCCATCGGTGATACGTGATGACGTCCGCGCGCGGCCCGGCTCGTAGGCACCCGGCAGCATCGGGGAACCGCCGGTCAGCAGTCCGGCCAGCACAAACGCACGTTTTGACGCGCTCGCAGATATACGTTAGCTTTCCCCCTTGTGACAGATCTCACACACGCCTTTTTGGCAAATAACGCACACAGCGGGCGTGCGTGGGGTTGTCACCGTCGGTACCTTGGCGCGTCGCTACAGGCAGCGAACGCGCACTCGAGCAGGGAAACAGCCGACGTCGTTAGTGCATGTGGCGCCCGTAGTGGTGCGGGGGCGGCGCCGAAACCAGCGGCTATTGGTTCGGATGTCACGGACGCAAGGCAACGATGGTACACCCGCAGACATAGCTGATTCCAGGTCGTTGCGAATCCTTCAACCCCTCTAGGAGGTCACGCGCGTGACCACCACAGAAAGCCCGACGACGGCGAATGCTGAGCCGATAGCAACGGACCCGGCCACCCTGAACGGGAGCATGCAGGATTTCCGTCCGCTGAGCGGCCCCAACATCATCGACCGCGTCGACGGCTTCTTCCAGTGGCAAGACCGGCGACGGGACCATCAACTGTGGCCGTATGGGCGTTCTACCGAGGCGGGTCCCCGGCGGCACGTCGTGGCGTACGACGACGCCGGCAGAAAGCTTCAGGGGGTCAACTTCGGGTCGCAGGATTATCTGTCGCTTTCCGGGCATCCCGACATCAAGGCCGTAGCCCGCCATGCGATCGAGGAGTACGGCGTCCATAGCGCGGGGTCCTCGGTCCTGGTCGGCAACACGTCGGTGTCACTTGCGCTCGAGCGCCGAATCGCGCAGTTCGTCGATGTCGAGCATGTCAGCCTTTTCCCGACCGGCTGGGCCGCTGGCTTTGGGGTCATCAAGGGCCTGGTGCGGCCCGATGATCACATTGTCATCGACCGGCTTGCGCACGCCTGCCTGCAGGACGGCGCGCAGGCCGCGACCCGCAATGTCCACCTGTTCGGGCACAACGATGTCGACGCGGTGCGAGAAAAGCTGGAGGCGATCCGCGCGGATGACGCCAGGAACGGCATCATGATCGTCAGCGAGTCATTGTTCTCGATGAATTCGGATACGCCCGACCTGGTTGCGTTGCAAGCGCTAGCGCATGAATTCGGCGCGACCCTTGTTGTTGATGTCGCTCACGACCTGGGGTCGATGGGTCCCGACGGGCGCGGCCACCTCGGTCTTCAATCCATGATCGGCAAGGTCGATCTGGTGATGGGCTCGTTCTCGAAGACTTTTGCGTCCAACGGCGGCTTCGTGGCGGCCAAGCATCGCAAGGTGACTGAGTACCTGCGCATGTATGCCTCACCGAACATCTTCTCCAACGCACTTTCGCCGATCCAATCCGCAATTGTCCTCAAGGCCTTCGATATCGTCGACAGCCCCGAAGGCCAGGCGCTGCGGTCCCAAAACCTGCACAACGTGCTGGAACTGCGAAACCGACTCGCAGATAGAGGCTTTGAGACCTACGGGGCACCGTCGCCGATTGTCTGTGTCAAAATGGGCACCGAGGCCATGGCTCGGCTGGTGAGCCGGCAATTGCATGCCACCGGGCTGGTCGCGAACCTTATCGAATACCCCGGGGTGGCAAAGGGAGAAGCGCGTTTCCGGCTGCAGGTGATGGCAAACCACACCGAAAGCGACATCGATTACGCCGTCGACCGGATCGCTGAGGGCTTCCGGCACGCAACCAGCGAATTGCACGGGCTGGTGGCTGAGCTAGGAATCCGGTGAAGATATAGGGCGCGACGTTGGTGGGTTGTCCGCTGAAGCCGAGTGGTGTGGATTATCGGTAAGTTTGATTTAGCCGCTCAGCGCTGAAAATCCCATTGCCCGAAATCAGCCGCCAGGACCTGGTCCACATCTACGTTGATACCCCCGAGCAGCGGACCCGGGTTCGACGGGCTGTTGACCACTTCCTGATAAAGCACCGCCGCGGGTTCACGCTGCCCATTCGACCACGCTTTCGTCTGCCACGCCCACAGGTAACCCGCAGTGGATGAGTGCCCGATCACGCCGTCTTTGATCGCCCACCCACACGCCTGGGTATGCCCATAGATGCCGGTGCGGGCCACACCCAGTACCGAGTTAAGTCCCCGAAACCAGGCGAGAGCAACGTCATTCCATGTGTTGGCGTCGATGTTGTCGTCGACGCTGAAGAAGATCGGGGCGGAGTTCGGACCCCCGGCCGCGCCGTGCAGCCGCAGCGCCGTCTGGGCATCCGCCACGCCACCGTCGTAGCCGCGGGTGAAATCTGACGGCGCGGACCAACCGGGTTTGCCGTACTGGAAGTTACTGACGATCTGAAGACCCACGGCGCGCAGCGAGTCCGCGTACTCACGGGTGATGGGCTTAGCCTCGAAGTTCGCGCCCGGCCGCGACTCGGACACGTAATTGACCACTCCGTCGTAGCCAGCCGATTTGATCTCATCCGGCGCGATCCTGCGCTCCGCGAAATCGATCAGCTTGGTGGCGGCGGCTGATGCCTTCGGCTCGCCGAGCGCGGCTGCCGACGCCCCCAGGCTCAGCAGAGCCGGCGCGAAGGCGTATTTGAAGGCCTCGCGTCGTGATACGGATCGCTGGCCGTCGCGTGCATGTGGTGCAGCCGAATCGTGCACCGCGCGATGGTAGCAAGTCCGCTCACGGCGGTGGTCAGCGGCGCACTGCCCGGTGGCGGCCTTGGCGCCAGCGCATTATTTCGGCTGGCGCCATTCGGTGATTTTGCGACCCAACGAATCGGCAGCATTGGTGGCGGCCCGTCCCACGCCGTCGACGATGCCGCCAACACCATCGCGGATTCCCCTGATCAGCGGATCATCGGACTGATCGAAGCCGTCCTTGTAGTGTCGGGCGGCCGCGCCCGCGTCGTCTGCCATGCTGGCGTGGTCGTCCTCGACCCGCCGCGGGTAGTCGCCGGACATCACCTTTCCGTAGCCGCCGGTATCGACCCAATTGGTCAGCGCGGCGGCCCGCAGCACCGAGAACGGATGAGTCTGTAGCTCCAGATTGAGCAGCTTGAGCAGCCCGTCGCGCATGTCGCCCGTTCTTTCGTACTCGCGGGCCTGGGCCAAGAACACCTCCGAGTCCAGCTTGTCCAGCCTGCTTCCGCCGGCCAGCTTCATCTCCACCCGTATCGCGGTGTCCATGTCCTGGCAGCACAGCAGCCCGGCGCGGTCCCCGGAAAGCTCCGACTTGCGCTGCCATTCCAAAGGGCCGCGACGATCGCCCGCAACGCCCAGCCGCCGACCGGCAAGATGCCGAATGACCGTGCCAGCCGCATCAGATGCATCATCATCGTGCGGTACACCGCATGGCCGGATAGTGCGTGGCCGAGCTCATGGCCCACGACGAATCGCATCTCTTCGTGCGTCATCAGGTCGTACAGCCCCGAGGTGATACGATGAAGGGCTGTCCATCCCGATCGTGAAGGCCTCCGCGATCGGCGACTGCATAACGAAAAGCTCCGGTTTGGTCGGTGCATCCAGGACGTCCACGCATTCATCGAGCAGCGCGTCGAGGTCGGCGAACTGGCGCGGCCCGACCCGCGCCGCACTGGCCAGGTACAGCAGTCGGTGCTGGCGCTCCCGCAGCATTCCGGACAGCAGCTTGAGGATCTGGTCGAACCCCTTGAGCCGGCGCAGCGCCGACAGCGCGGTCCGGTCAGCGGGGTGCTCCCACGCACGTGAGCTGATCCCCGGAAATGTCACGCGGGTTGTGGCGGGTGTCTGCGACATGGCGCGCTCCCCTCGGTCGTCCGATGTCCAGGATAAGGCGCGACAGCAAAGGGTTGCGCCTGGCAAAAAGCTTGACTTTCGATACCCGAGCAGCGCCGCAGGCGCGATCGCTCTAACATCTTGCTGTGCGCTTATTACTTGCCCGAAGATCGGTTGGCATCGGCTTAGCGGGGGTCGTGACCGCCGCCGCCCTGACGTTCATTGCTCCAGCACTGCCGCCCGGGGTGCCGGGGGCCGCGCGGCCCGCCGCGGCCAGTTGTCCCCAGGTCGAGGTGGTATTCGCCCGCGGCCGGTATGAATCAGCAGGGGTGGGCGCGATCGGCAATGCGTTCATCAACTCGCTCGAATCCAAGGTCGGGGGGAAGAGCGTCGGCCAGTACGCGGTGAAGTACCCCGCCGACACCGAGATCGACATCGGCGCCAACGACATGAGCCGGCACGTCCAGAACATGATCAACAACTGCCCGGATACCCGGCTGGTGTTGGGCGGCTATTCGCTCGGCGCGGCGGTGACCGACCTGGTCCTCGCGGTGCCCTTCACGGCGTTCGGCTTTGACAACCCCCTCCCGGCGGGCGCTGATCAGCACATCGCCGCGGTCGCGCTGTTCGGCAACGGAAGCCAGTGGGTGGGTCCGATCACGAACTTGAACCCGACTTACAACGACCGGACCATTGACTTGTGCCATGGCGCCGATCCGATCTGCAACCCGGCCGACCCGAACACGTGGAAGCAGAACTGGCCGCAGCATCTCGCCGACGCGTACATCTCGGCTGGCATGCCAAACCAGGCGGCCGACTTCGTAGCCGGCAAGCTCTGATCGATCGCGCGGATCTAGGCCGGTGTGTCGGCGCTGCGGCACAGCCTGAGAGGACGGACGGCGGGGCCATCTGATTCGGCGGCAAGCTGTCGGCCCAGGAATGAGGGATGGCGGTGCATCGCCTCGCGTCGCTGCTGTTCACGTCGCTCAGCCGCCGCCCACGCAGGGTGTGACCGAATTGAAACAACTGTCGCACCTGATGTTTTTGACACGACCGTCACTCCTCTCAGACCAGCCCCGAACGATTGCACTTCGCCGTGCATCAACCCCGAGACCTAGAGTGCCCAAACAAGCTGTGACCTAACCGTGTCTCAAGCTAAGAATTAGACGTGAACTGCCTACCGGTCGCGCGGAGCCGTCGACACATCGCCACCACCAGCCAACGGCCACCTCCGAGGGCCAGCTGCGGCCTTTGCCCGCCAGCGTTACTACATATACGCGTGTGTGGATGGGCAGATGGATGTACCGATGTGCGTATGAATCCGAGGCGGGTGATCATTCTTCGTCGGGTGCAACCCAGTCGGATCCTCTGCGAAAACCGCTCCCGCTCTGCGGCGGCGAGCAAGGATGCCTGATGTCGCTCTACACTCCATTTCGACTTCGAGCTGTAAGTGACGGATTCGAACGGTTCACCCATGCTGACCGAGGTTGCCCTGGGCGCCGTGTTTGCCAAGAGTGCCGTTGGTGCCGCCGCCGGTTGATACACCGAAGGCGCCACCGACACCACCACCGCCGCCGACACCGCCAGATCCGCCGGAGAGGGTGCCCGCGCCGCCGCCGCCCCCGTCGCCGCCGCTGGCACCATCGCCACCGTTGCCACCGTGACCGCTGCCGGTTGCAGTGCCACCGCTGCCGCCGTTACCGCCGTCACCTGCTTGACCGCCGCCCCCGCCGAAGCCGCCGGCGCCGCCCATGCCGCCCGTGCCGCCGGTGCCACCGCCGCCGCCGTTGCCGGCGTTGAACTTGCCGGTTGCTGTACCGCCACCGCCACCTGTGCCGCCGGCGCCGCCGATGCCGCCGGTGCCGCCGGTGCCCGCAGCACCGACACCGGTGCCGGCCGCCCCGCCGGTACCGGCGTCACCGCCGTTACCGCCGGCGCCGCCGACATTGCCGTCACCGATCGACGCTAACGCGTCACTGCCTTTGCCGGCGGCCCCGCCGTTGCCGCCCAGGCCGCCGTGGCCGTTGGTGCCGCCGGTGCCGGCTGAGCCGCCGGTACCGCCGGCCCCGCCGTGGCCGCCGCTACCACCGTTGCTGCCCAGATTGCCGTCACTGCCTTTGCCGGCGGTGCCGCCGGTGCCCCCGGTGCCGCCGGTGCCCGCGTTACCTGCGACGCCGGACGCGCCCGCACCGGTGCCGGCGGCGCCGCCGTTACCTGCGTCACCGCCGTTACCGCCCTTGCCGCCGTCCAGGCCGCCGGCCCCGCCGCCCAAGCCGTCACTGCCTGTCCCGCCGGTGCCGCCCTTGCCGCCGTCACCGCCGAGGCCGCCGTTGCCGTTGGTGCCGCCCGCGGCGGCCGAGCCGCCGTGACCGCCGGCCCCGCCGGCGCCGCCGTTAAAGCCGGTGCCCCCGGCGCTGACAAAGCCGTTGCTGCCGGCAGCGCCGTCGCCGCCGTGGCCGCCGGCGCCGCCGGCACCGCCGATGCCCGCGTTACCCGCGACGCCGGTCGCGCCCGCACCGGTGCCGGCCGCCCCGCCGGTACCGGCGTCACCGCCGTTACCGCCGGCGCCGCCGACATTGCCGTCACCGATCGACGCTAACGCGTCACTGCCTTTGCCGCCGGCGCCGCCGTTGCCGCCCAGGCCGCCGTGGCCGTTGGTGCCGCCGGTGCCGGCTGAGCCGCCGGTACCGCCGGCCCCGCCGTGGCCGCCGCTACCACCGTTGCTGCCCAGATTGCCGTCACTGCCTTTGCCGGCGGTGCCGCCGGTGCCCCCGGTGCCGCCGGTGCCCGCGTTACCTGCGACGCCGGACGCGCCCGCACCGGTGCCGGCGGCGCCGCCGTTACCTGCGTCACCGCCGTTACCGCCCTTGCCGCCGTCCAGGCCGCCGGCCCCGCCGCCCAAGCCGTCACTGCCTGTCCCGCCGGTGCCGCCCTTGCCGCCGTCACCGCCGAGGCCGCCGTTGCCGTTGGTGCCGCCCGCGGCGGCCGAGCCGCCGTGACCGCCGGCCCCGCCGGCGCCGCCGTTAAAGCCGGTGCCCCCGGCGCTGACAAAGCCGTTGCTGCCGGCAGCGCCGTCGCCGCCGTGGCCGCCGGCGCCGCCGGCACCGCCGATGCCCGCGTTACCCGCGACGCCGGTCGCGCCCGCACCGGTGCCGGCCGCCCCGCCGGTACCGGCGTCACCGCCGTTACCGCCGGCGCCGCCGACATTGCCGTCACCGATCGACGCTAACGCGTCACTGCCTTTGCCGCCGGCCCCGCCGTTGCCACCCAGGCCGCCGTGGCCGTTGGTGCCGCCGGTGCCGGCTGAGCCGCCGGTACCGCCGGCCCCGCCGTGGCCGCCGCTACCACCGTTGCTGCCCAGATTGCCGTCACTGCCTTTGCCGGCGGTGCCGCCGGTGCCCCCGGTGCCGCCGGTGCCCGCGTTACCTGCGACGCCGGACGCGCCCGCACCGGTGCCGGCGGCGCCGCCGTTACCTGCGTCACCGCCGTTACCGCCCTTGCCGCCGTCCAGGCCGCCGGCCCCGCCGCCCAAGCCGTCACTGCCTGTCCCGCCGGTGCCGCCCTTGCCGCCGTCACCGCCGAGGCCGCCGTTGCCGTTGGTGCCGCCCGCGGCGGCCGAGCCGCCGTGACCGCCGGCCCCGCCGGCGCCGCCGTTAAAGCCGGTGCCCCCGGCGCTGACAAAGCCGTTGCTGCCGGCAGCGCCGTCGCCGCCGTGGCCGCCGGCGCCGCCGGCACCGCCGATGCCCGCGTTACCCGCGACGCCGGTCGCGCCCGCACCGGTGCCGGCCGCCCCGCCGGTACCGGCGTCACCGCCGTTACCGCCGGCGCCGCCGACATTGCCGTCACCGATCGACGCTAACGCGTCACTGCCTTTGCCGGCGGCCCCGCCGTTGCCGCCCAGGCCGCCGTGGCCGTTGGTGCCGCCGGTGCCGGCTGAGCCGCCGGTACCGCCGGCCCCGCCGTGGCCGCCGCTACCACCGTTGCTGCCCAGATTGCCGTCACTGCCTTTGCCGGCGGTGCCGCCGGTGCCCCCGGTGCCGCCGGTGCCCGCGTTACCTGCGACGCCGGACGCGCCCGCACCGGTGCCGGCGGCGCCGCCGTTACCTGCGTCACCGCCGTTACCGCCCTTGCCGCCGTCCAGGCCGCCGGCCCCGCCGCCCAAGCCGTCACTGCCTGTCCCGCCGGTGCCGCCCTTGCCGCCGTCACCGCCGAGGCCGCCGTTGCCGTTGGTGCCGCCCGCGGCGGCCGAGCCGCCGTGACCGCCGGCCCCGCCGGCGCCGCCGTTAAAGCCGGTGCCCCCGGCGCTGACAAAGCCGTTGCTGCCGGCAGCGCCGTCGCCGCCGTGGCCGCCGGCGCCGCCGGCACCGCCGATGCCCGCGTTACCCGCGACGCCGGTCGCGCCCGCACCGGTGCCGGCCGCCCCGCCGGTACCGGCGTCACCGCCGTTACCGCCGGCGCCGCCGACATTGCCGTCACCGATCGACGCTAACGCGTCACTGCCTTTGCCGCCGGCGCCGCCGTTGCCACCCAGGCCGCCGTGGCCGTTGGTGCCACCGGTGCTGGCCGAACCGCCATTACCGCCGCCCCCGCCGCCACCGCCGTGATATCCGGCACCATCGGCCGTGCCGATATCACCGGCACCACCATTACCGCCAGCACCACCATTACCGGCCACGCCCGCATTTCCCGCGATGCCGGCGGCCCCCGACAGTCCCCCGGCGCCACCGGGCCCACCGGCGCCCGCGTCGCCGCCGTCCGCGCCGCTACCACCGGTGCCGCCATCCGCCGCAGAGCCGACGCCGCTGCCACCGTCACCGCCGGCCCCACCCAGACCACCGGACCCGCCGGCCCCGCCGGCCCCGCCGGTCCCGCCCAGCACGGCCTCGTTAGCCCCACCCGCCCCACCGAATCCACCGGCGCCGCCGCTACCGCCGGCAGAACCGCTACCACCGGCCCCGCCAGCAGTGCCTATATCACCGGCCCCGCCTGCCCCGCCGGGCCCTCCAGCCCCGCCGACGCCGGTCAGTGAGAACAGCTGCCGGTCTGCCCCACCGGCACCACCATCACCGCCAAACCCGCCAGCCGCATCGACCCCGGCCGCGCCGGCGCCGCCAGCCCCGCCGGCCCCACCGTTACCACCGCCAATCAGCCCATTGGCCCCGCCGGCCCCACCATTACCGCCAGACCCGCCCGCCGTGCCGGCCCCGCCTGCCCCGCCGGCCCCGCCTCGGCCCCACAGCCCCGCAGCCCCGCCGGTCCCACCGGCACCGCCATCGGGATTCGTGACACTGCCAGACGCCCCTGACCCACCATTGCCGCCATTGCCAAAAATCCACCCGCCATCCCCACCGCCGGCCCCGGTTCCTGCCGACCCATCGGCGCCGTTGCCAAACAAGGGGCGCCCCGTCACATCCCTAACCGGAGAAAAAAACGCCAAAGCCTGCAAGTCCTGCGCCAACGACTGCAGCGGCGATACATTGGCCGCCTCTGCACCCGCGTATACGCTCGCGCCTGCGCTCAACGCCGCCACGAACTGGTCATGAAACAACGACGTTTGCGCACTGAGCGCCTGAAATCGCTGGGCGTAGGCGCCGAACAACCTCGAAATTGCCGCCGACACTTCATCGCCGGCCGCCACCAGTACCGACGTCGTCGACGGCGCCGCCGCCGAGTTCGCCTGCCTGATCGCCTCTCCGAGCGCGGACACATCCGCCGACGCTGCCGCCAACGCCCGAGGCGTTGTCATCACGAAAGACGCCATAAGGACCCCTAACCCAAGCTATGACACTGGTCACAGGTTGCTGATGGCGCGACTGTACGACCCGCGCGCTCAGATTTATGTTCGCTGGGACACATTCAGAGAGCGGACAATCGCTTCCATCGGGCCATCCGATTCGGAGGCGTGCTGCGGCGGGGGCGTTGACCGCCTTGGACTGGCTGTAGGCACGGGCTGGTCAGTGGTTGCCACGGGCCGTGTTGACCCTCAACGCATTGCGGGGCAATCCGTGCACTTGTCGACCTCAAAGTCGCTGAGTATGAATTCGGCAAGTTCGTGGCGGAGGTCTTCAAGACTGCCCTACGGCCCCCATCTTGCCCTGGGGTAACAGTCGATTTCAGCGCCCTCAAACCGCGCACGCGCAGAGCGTTGCTCGAATTTCCGGTGGCGCGGCGCGGCATCGCTCCGCCAGCCAAGTGCGTCCCCACCGCGAAGACGAAGCGGGCACCTGGATCGACACGATGCGCTGAGCTCGAGAAACCTCCGAGTCGCCGCGAGCAATAATGCGTACCGGTATGCTCGGGCGGCGCTAAATGGTGATGGTCGCATCGCCGCGACTAATGTCAATGAGGGGACAGACTCTGGAATGACAGCGAAAGACGTTGCGGCTCGCGGCTATAGCGATGCGTGGGATGTCTCGACCGACGTGGTGGTCGTGGGATTCGGCGCGGCGGGAACCTGCGCCGCGCTCGCGGCCCGGGAAAGCGGCGCCGAGGTCGTCGCACTCGATCGCTTCAACGGTGGCGGCGCAACAGCGATGTCGGGCGGGATCATCTACGCCGGCGGAGGAACGGTTGTCCAGCGGCAGGCCGGCGTCGCCGACAGCACCGACAAGTTGCTTGCCTACCTGCAACTGGAGGTCGGCGACGTGGTGCGCCCCGATACCTTGCAGCGCTTCGCCGAATCCAGCGTCGAAATGATCGATTGGCTGCGCGCACAAGGCGTCCCGTTCGACCCGTCGATGTGCCCGTACAAGGTGTCTTATCCGAACAACAAGTACTACCTGTACTACTCGGGCAGCGAAAACTCCGGAGGATTCCGCGACGCCACCCCGCCGGTGCCGCGCGGGCATCGGGTCAAGGGCAAGGGCACATCGGGAAAGAAGCTCTATGACCCGCTGGCGCAGGCCGCGTTGGCCGCGGGCGTGCGATTGCACGAACACACCAGGGTGGCGGATCTGATCACCGACCCAGCCGGTCGCGTCGTGGGTGTGGAGGCACTCACACTGCGCCGTGCGCCGCAGTGGGTCCGCAAGCAGTTCTCGACAGCGGCGTCGCTGGCTGCCAAGCCGGGCGTCTACTACCCGCCGCTGCGCAAAGCCATGGAGTACCGATTGCGGCGCCTGGAACGTCGATTCGCGGTCCCGGTGCGGATTGCGGCGCGACATGGCGTGATCTTGTGCGCGGGGGGCTATATCGCCAACACCGATTGGATCAAGCAGTATGCGCCCCGGTTCACCTGCGGTCTGCAACTGGGCACCACCGGCGACGACGGCAGCGGCATCGCGCTGGCGCTGGCGGCCGGCGGCGAGGCCGACCGGATGGACAACGTGTCGGCATGGCGATTCATCACACCGCCCAGCGCGTTCCTTGGTTCGATCATCGTCGACCAACATGGCCGGCGCATGATCGACGAGTCGCGCTACGGCGCGGCGGCCGGGCAGGCCATGATTACAAAGCACGACGGCAAGGGTTGGATCCTGGCCGACGCCGCACTGATGCGAGAGCGGCGTAAACAGATTGGCGTTCAATCGATCTGGTTTCAGCGGTTGCAGGGCGAAGCACAGGTCATCCTCGACGCGAAGCGCGGAGCCACCCTTGGCGCGGCGGCCCGGTCGGCTGGCATCGACCCGGACGGGTTGGCGGCAACGGTTGCCGCCCACAACAATGCAATCGACACCGGTACACCCGATCCGATGGGCAAGCCCGCCGAGTTCACCCACCGCATCGGGGTCGGCCCGTACACGCTGATCAACATCTCGATCCGACGGAGTCTGCTGAACCCCACGCCGATGCTGACCCTTGGCGGCGTGCGCGTCGACGAAGACACCGGAGCCGTGATCACCGACGCCGCTGTCCCGGTGCCCGGTCTGTACGCGGCCGGGCGCACGGCGGTCGGCGTATGTTCCAATTCCTACGTCAGCGGTCTCTCGCTGGCGGACTGCGTCTTCTCCGGGCGACGGGCCGGGGCGCATGCCGCCAGCCAAACCAGAACAAGCGCCGCAGAATAAGCGTGCGCTCGCCCAGCTGCGGAGGGGAGGCTGCGCGATTACCAAGCTTGGCTTCTGGAGCGTTGTCATGCTCGGCATCAACGGGATAATCGGAGCGGGCATCTTCCTGACCCCCGGTTCGGTGATCAAACTCGCTGGGCCCCTTGCGCCGATTGCCTACATTTCGGCCGGCCTTTTCGCGGGCGTCATGGCGATCGTCTTTGCGACCGCCGCCAGGTACGTCAAAACCAATGGCGCCTCCTACGCCTACACGACCGCCGCATTTGGTCCTCGGCTCGGCATTTACGTCGGTGTCACCCACGCCATCACCGTCTCGATCGCGTGGGGCGTGCTGGCGTCGCTGTTCGTTTCGACGCTCTTGCGAGTGGTCTTCCCCGCCAAGTCGTGGGCCGACGACGACGAGCTGATCAGTGTGAAGACGCTGACGTTTGTAATCTTTATCGGAGTCCTGTTGGCGATCAACGTGTTCGGCAATCGGGTGATCAAATGGGCGAACGGAATCTCGACCCTGGGCAAGGTCGTCGCGCTGTCGGTCTTCGCCGCCGGAGGCCTGTGGATCATCGTCACGCTTCATGTGAACAATTACGCAACATCTAAGGCGGCGTACCCGCCGGCGTCGCTGTCCTTGTTCGGGGTCGCCGATCTTGGCGAGAGCACCCTCGCGAGTTTGACCCTCGCGACGATCGCTGCGTTGTATGCATATACGGGCTTTGAAAATATTGCCAACGCCGCCGAGGAAATGGACGCACCCGAGCGGACCCTCCCGAGGGCCATACCGTTGGCGATCGCCGCCGTCGGCGCTGCCTACCTTTTCGTTTTGGTAGTGGCAATGCTGCTGGGCGCCGACAAGATCGTCGCGTCGCGCGACACCGTGAAGCTTGCGGCGTGCATCGAAAACGACACTTTCCGCACGATCGTCATCGTGGGAGCGTTGATATCCATGTTCGGCATCAACGTGGCCGCCTCGTTCGGTGCTCCGCGGGTTTGGACCGCCATGGCGGATGGGAGGATCCTGCCGACACGCTTGTCGCGCAAGAACCGATTCGGTGTGCCGGTGGTCGCCTTCGGCATCACGGCGTCGTTGGCACTCGCGTTCCCGCTGTCGCTTCGGTTCGACAACGACACCCTCACCGGTCTGGCGGTGATCGCCCGATTCATCCAGTTCATCATCGTGCCGTTCGCCCTCATCGCATTGGCGCGCTCGCGGTCAGGAATACATGCGGCGGTGAAGCGAAATACGTTGACCGACAAGGTGTTACCGGTCGTCGCGATCGTCATCTCGATCGGGCTGGCGGTCGCCTTCGACTACGGTTCCATATTTGTTTCGCGGGGCGGGCCCAATTACTTCTCGATCATTCTGATCGCGCTCACGTTTGTTGCGGTGCCGGCGATCTCCTATCTGCACTACTACCGAGCCACGAGGCTGGACCGCCCCGCCGGTCGCATTAGCTGACGAGCTCGTCCACGTTCTCGTCGGCACCCAAGCGGTTGAAGTACCGTACGGTCATGGCCGATCGCAACCGTCGCTTCCTGCTCCGCGAACGCCCCACCGGCCGCATCGGACCCGACACCTTCGAGCTCTCCGAGCAGGCCGTCCCCGAGATCGGCGACGGCGAGGCGTTGGTCCGCGTCGACTGGATCTCGCTCGACCCGACCAACCGCGCCTGGATCAACGACACCCCGACCTACCTGCCGCCGGTCGGCATCGGCGAGGTCATGCGCGCCGGCGGGCTCGGCGAGGTCGTCGCGTCCAAGAATCCGAGCTATCCGGTCGGCCAGATCGTGCAGGGTCTTGGCTCGGTTGGCAGGAGTACGTGGTCGCTTCGAACACCACGCCCTTGCTGCCCGTCGACGTCGCCGACGGGGTTTCACCGAGCGCCTACATGGGCGCGCTCGGGATGACCGGGCTTACCGCCTGGATCGGGATCCGCGACATCGGCAAACCGAAGCCGGGCGAGACGGTCGTCGTCTCGGCCGCGGCGGGCGCGGTCGGCTCGATCGCCGGCCAGCTCGCCAAGGCCGACGGCGCGCGCGTCGTCGGGATCGCCGGCGGGCCGGAAAGTGCGCGCTGCTGACCGAGCAGCTCGGCTTCGACGCGGCCGTCGACTACAAGGCAGACGACTGGCGCCGCCCAGCTCGCCGCGGCGACGCCCGACGGCATCGACGTCGATTTCGAGAACGTCGGCGGCGACATCATGGATGCCGTCTTCGCGCGCCTCAACATCCGCGCGCGAGTCGCACTTTGCGGCCTGATCTCCGGCTACAACGAGGCCGACCCGCCGCCCGGACCGCGCGCCTTCGGGAACCTCCTGATCCAGCGGGCGACCGCTGCAGGGGCTTCATCGTCCTTGACCACTTCGCCAGCGCGCCCGGAGGCGATCGGCGAGATCGCCGGTCTGATCGGTCGAGGGCAAACTCACGCCGCTGGAGACCGTTGTCGAGGGCTTCGAGCAGTTGCCGACGGCGATCAACATGCTTTTCGACGGCAAGAACGTCGGCAAGCTGATGGTCAAGACGTCCGGCTGAGAGTTGACGCGTGTTCGTCTGATCTGTTCGTGGGTGGCCGCGTGCTGCTTGCTCAGCAGAGGCCGTAGGAGCATCTGCTATCCGGGCTTAGCCGGCATGTCAATCGTGGGCGAGCGCGCGGTCGGCCAGCACCCCCATTGCCGGTGCCAACAGCTGGGAGTATTCGCGCGTCGAGTGACCCTCGTCGAAGTACACCATGGTGTTGCCGATGATGACCGGGCAGCGGTTGGCGGTGCAGAACAGCTCGGTGAGATCGGCGTATTGTCCACCGCCAGCTTTGGTGGCGAGCGACTCAGCTGCCATGCCGGGTCCGTTTAGGGCGTCCCGTGACGCCGAGCACGCCGTCGCATCATCGAGGTGCCCGGATAGGCAGGTCGGCACCGGTGCGGTCGGATCCGGGGTCGGCCCGAGCACCAGGACCTTCGCGCCAGTGCCGCGCAGCTGCCGCACGAGGCGGGTCAGGCCGTCGATCCACGCCGGGTTGTACAACTTGAAACCTGGCTGGAACATGCCTCTACCGTCGGCACCGTACGACCGCGCCGAGCTGACCACGATCAGCTGGGGGCGCTCGGCGCGTAATCGGGCCATAATCTGAGCGCGCCACTGCGCGCAGCCTTCAAACTGTTCAACCAAGCCATTAAAGAGGTGGTTGGCGAGGGGCAAGTCCACTATCGGGCAGGCCGCCTTGGCCATCATTTCCAGCCGCCAGTGCCGCTGGGTGGCGACCTGCTGGAACGCAGGATTAAACATCGCGGCACGCGAGTCGCCGATCAGGGCCATCGACGTCGTCGAGGCGGTATCGCCCACAGCGCACTCAGGCTGTCCGTCTTGAAAAGGCAGGCGCAGGCAGCCGTTTGTCAATATGGCCTTGAGTTGGGCAGCCTGGTCGGCGAGCGGCGGGTTCAGGTTCGACGGGACGGCTCTCAGCTCGGCCGATGCCGCGACCACAGCCTGCACCTGAGCGAACACGTGCTGCACCGCCGCGTCGTACGCCTCCATGGTGGAGCCCGGGGGGGCAGGTGCCGCGGTGATGATCAGCGGCGTAGCCGCGAGGCTGTGGCCGACGGGGGGGTTAGACACCTCGACCGGCAGAACCACGCCCGCGCAGACCGCTACCGCGGTGGCGGCACCGCCAAGCCCCAGACTGGCCAGGGAAGAGCGGCGCAGCCGAGCGGAGAATCGCAACGGGTTCTCGATGGAACGTAGTGTGAGCGCCGCCAGCCCGCCAGAGACCACGACCGCTGCCAACTTGGCGGCCAGCCCCAGCGGGTGGCCCAGCAATGCTGGCGCGAGCACCAGCACCGGCCAGTGCCACAGATACCACGAGTACGACATCCGCCCGATCGCCCGCATCGGCGAGGATCCCAGGACGCGGCCACATCCCTGAGACCCGCCGGCACAGCCGGCGCCGATTGCCAGCACCGCGCCCAGTGTGGGCAACAACGCGGCCGTCCCCGGATAGGGCGTGGTTGCGCTCAACTGTGTGCAGGCCAGCAGGATCAGGGTCAGCCCCGTCCATCCGGTGAGCGCGGCAGGTAGTGGCGGTAGCCGGCGCCATTGGCCGGCCGTGAGGGCCACCAGGCCGCCGGCGGCCAATTGCCAGGCCCGGGTGGGCAGTGAAAGGAACGCCACGGGAGGTATTACGTAGGTGCATATCAGTGACAGCGCGAACGACACGGTGGCAACCAGCGCAAGGACCACCAGATACGGGCGCTTCGACGGGGCGGCCTCGGGCCTCTTGGCGAGCCGGCGCACGCACCGGAGGAGCCACGTCGTGCCGATGATCATCGCCGGCCACACCAGGTAGAACTGCTCCTCCACGGCCAACGACCAGAAGTGCTGGAACGGCGACGGACATCGGTTGCAGAAGTAGTTAGCGCCTTCGAAAAGGAACCAGTAATTGCTGACATACAAAGCGCTGGCGATGCCGTCCTTAGCCACGGTCTGGACCTGAAACAGGGGCAGCAGTAAAGCCGAGCTGATCATGGTGACGACGCCGACCGTGGCCGATGCCGGCAGCAGTCGGCGGGCCCGCGCCCCGTAGAAGTTACGCAACCCGATGGTGCCGGCGGTGCTGACCTCGCGCCACAGCAGCCCAGTGATCAGGAAACCCGAGATGACGAAGAACACGTCGACGCCGACGAACCCACCCCCCACACCGGGCAAGTCAGCGTGGAACAGGACAACGGCCAGCACCGCTACCGCGCGCAAGCCCTCGATGTCGGGGCGAAATTCCTTTCGCGCCGAACGCCGATTCGGCGCCAGGTCCGGAGGGCTACATGGCTGGTCGTCCGACGGTGAGGGGCCGGTCTCCCGTTCCGTCGCCCAATCGCTTCGCCTACCAGGGGTCGATTCGGCCGGCGTAGAAGTCGGGGGGTTAGGGCAGAACCCCGAAGTGCCGGTGTCGCCGGACGGTGATTGCTGTGGTTCCCCGCCGATGGCCGGCGCGGTGCGCTGGCTGCGGTGCAGCCTCACGCCGGAATCGCCTGGGTCCGCCAAGGGCGTGGCCGCGTCGGGACTGATCTCGCTCATGCCGGTTAGCGTGCGTCGACGGCATATGGCCTAACATCGGCGCAGATACGCAGATTCGGCAGGTGGCACCCCTGCGACCCCTGGGCCGCAGATCTACGCGTTGCGCCGATCCTCTTGCCCTTTTGGCGCCCGATAATCGACCGATCGCGACGCCTAAGCGCGACGAATGATCACTCAACCGCTGCTGCTCGGCCATTCCAGGCTTTCGCGCCCGGGGGTCGTAGCCGTGCCCACTATTGGATCTGCGCGGTTACGCCGATGTTGGGCGGCAGGTGTTCCACGGATGGTGATCGGTGTCGGCGGACGACGCTCCTGTCAATGGCGAGGCGACAGCTGGGTTGCCCTGCACGCCGAGGCGTGCAGGGATGTCGTACGTGATCGCGGCGCCGGAGATGATAGCAACGGCGGCAAGGGATTTGATGACTATTCGTCCGTCGCTGCGCGGCCAATTCGGCGGCCGCCGTTTCGACCTGGACTCTGGTCGGTCATCGCGTCTTCATCTCGCGGGCCAGGCCATATCGCTGTCGGCTGCCGAAACGGCGGGATCGTCGTTCGGTGGCTCGATTAGCAGGGCGGACCAGGTGTCATCGAGTGACACATGGCCGATCGACTGGGCGCGGTGCCGGCGCACCGTCAGCGTCAGCCAATCCCGGTCTAGATCAGTGCCGAGCTGACCCGGCTTGGGATAGGCAATCCAGGCCAGGCGAGCGGCACGGGCAGCCGCACAGACGGTATCGAGCACATCCATATCGCCGCGCCGGGTGATAAAGCCGATTACCGCATCAGCATTATCGGGCTCTGTCCCATCAATCGTGGGAATGAGTAGCGTGTCGTTCGCCGACGCATTCACCACCGCTACTTTCTGGCCCGGTGTTATCCGTAGTCTGCAGTCGAGGTCTGCAGGCTCGAAATCTGCCATCGTCATTCCTTCCTGCTCACAGGAGTATCACCGCCCGGGCAAGGTCACTGAGTTGGTGGGTCGCTGATAGCCCAAAACCGCGGGCGCGCACGCGCCCATGTTGCAAACAGCGGGTAGCGCTCGGCGCCATGGAACGCAAATTTTCAAGCACAGGCTATCGGCTCTCCTGGTCACGAAGCCCCCTAAGGGCCGTGCTGGCTGCCCGCCCTGCTTTCTAAAGACAAACCTTCAAACGTTTTCTACACGATACACAGCTCTTGGCGGGTCGAAATGAATGCTCGACAGGTGCTCGCGGTCGGCCGTTTGTCGCCGGTCGGTGAGGTCCTGGCGCATGGCCGCTAGGTGTGGTTTTCGGCCAGATAGCCGTCAACGAAGTCGTGCAACGCAGGCGCCAGAGCAGAGGCGCTCGAGCCGTGCAGCTTCGCGAGCAGAATAAGGCCCTGGTAGTGCGCGAATAGCGCGTGCGCGAGTCGATCCGGGTCGACGCCTTCACACAGCGCCTTGTCCGCGGCGGCCGCCCGGCAGATGCTGGCGAGTTGATGCTCCAGCTCGGCCAACCTCGCCGCGAGATGGACGCGCACCGTTTCGTCGGTGGTCGACAACTCCGCGGCGATGTTGCCGAATGGGCAGCCGACGAAGCGTCCGAACTGTGCGTGGAGGTCGGCCTGGATGGCACCGATTGCGTCCGGAATCGCGGTCAGCATGTCCGCGGGTGTGGTGCCGGGCTTACTGGCCAGACGCGTTTGGAACAGCTGCATGTGCAGGTCGATAACCGCCTTCGCGAGTTCAGCTTTCGAGGAGAAGTAGTGGTAGAAGCTGCCTTTGCGAACATCGGCCACGGCACACAGTTCTTCGACGCCCACATTGTGGTAGCTGCGCTCGAGGAACAGTCGTGCCGCGGTTGACACGATGCGATGACGTGCGTCCGAGGTCCGTGGCACCCGCGAATCGTATCTGATAGTTGACTGGTCGGTCAAAACTCCGATACGTTGGCCAGCATCGCAACGCGTAACCGACTAATCAATGGAGATGGCAGCAATGAGTCCCAGCACCCCGGAGGTTTTCCGAACACCCGATTCGCGTTTCGAGCAGCTTCCGGGGTACGGCTTCGCGCCGCACTACCTCGAGGTGGACGGGTTGCGGATGCACTACGTGGACGAGGGGCCACGCGAGGGATCGCCGGTCGTTTGTTTTCACGGCGAGCCGAGCTGGGCTTACCTCTACCGCAAGATGCTGCCAGCGCTCGTTGCGGCCGGGCACCGGGTCATCGTCCCCGACTACGCCGGCTTCGGACGCTCCGACAAGCCCACCGATCGCCGCTGGTACACGTTCGACCGCCACAGCGAGTTGGTCGCCAAGGTGCTTGGTGCTCTCGACCTGCAGCAGGCGACTGCGGTCGTTCAGGACTGGGGCGGCCCGATCGGACTGCGATGGGCGGTGGAGCACGCCGCCAGGGTTGATGCGCTGATGATCATGAACACCGGTTTGTTCACCGGACGGGTCTCCAAAGGCTTTTTGGCCTGGCGCGCATTCGCAGAAAAGAACCCCGATCTGCCGGTCGGCTTCGTGATCCAGACCGGCACGACGACCCAACTTCCCGACGACATCGTCGCCGCCTACGACGCGCCGTATCCCACTGCTGAGTCGAAGGCCGGTGCCGCCCAATTTCCGCTGCTGGTGCCGACCACCGACGACGCTGTGGGCGCGAAGGCGATGATCGCGGTCCGCGACGAGCTGTCGCGGTGGAACAAGCCAGCGCTGGTTGCGTTTTCGGACTCGGACCCGGTGTTTCCCTACCCGCAGGCGGGCCAACTCTTTTGCGACCTGATTCCCACTGCGGGCGAACAGGTGCGGATCGAGGGCGCTGCCCACTTTCTCCAGGAGGACCGCGGCGAGCAACTTGCCGAGGAGCTGGTTGCGCTGCTCGCGAAGGTCTAGCGCCAGCAGCCGGGCACTACAACGTCGCGACGATAAGGACCGTCGAGCGGTCCTCGGGGTCGACTCGCACCGGCACCTCAGCGCCGACCTTGATGTGCGGAGCGGTCGACAGCTCAAGCGCGATGCGCCGCGTGGCGCGGTAAGCGTCGCGGTTCGGCAGCCGCACGTCCAGCTCCAGCTCGTGCCAGCTACCCAGCATTGTGGCAGCGACGTCCTGATGGATGCCGACGATGGTCGCGTGCCCCGCCAAGCCATCGCGCAACAGTCGCTCCCGCTCGGCGTTGAGTGCGTTGAGCTCGGCGACGGTGTCGATCGCCTGCTTCTTGTCGGCCCGCGTGACCTGTTGGCCCGCACTGGCTTTGCCTGCCCGGCCGAAAGTTCGCTCAAACCAGCCCACGGCTAACCCCCGGTCCCCGCCGGCCCGTCGTCCACCGGATCAGTGTGGCATTCGGCAAATCAAACCGGTTGGGCGAGTAGCGTTGCCGCACATGTTTCAGATGACGGTCCACGACGTGTTCGTCATCCACGGCCGTGGGGCGGTGGCCACCGGCCGTGTGGAGTACGGGGAGCTGCGCGTCGGCGACAAGGTGCAGATCAATGACGGGCCCACCGTCAGGGTTGACGCCATCGAGGCCTTCCGCAAAAAACTGGACACGGCGAAGGCGGGCGACGACGTCGGCCTGCTGTTCAAGAAGCTCACGAAGAGCGATCTTGCCGCTGGGGACGTGATCAAATCTGCCGGCGCCTTCCTAGCCTAGGGAAGCGCGTGGCGAACTCTTCCGATGCCGTCGACGACGTCAGGCATCTGCATCGCGGCCTCTCCAATCGTCAAATTCAGTTGATCGCAATCGGGGGTGCCATCGGCACCGGCCTGTTCATGGGGTCCGGGCGAACCATCTCGCACGCCGGCCCGGCGGTTTTGGTGGTGTACGGGATCATCGGTTTCTTCGTGTTCTTCGTCCTGCGCGCGATGGGGGAACTGCTGCTGTCGAACCTGAACTACAAATCGTTCGTCGACTTCGCGGCCGACCTCTTGGGGCCCGCGGCGGGCTTCTTCATCGGGTGGTCGTACTGGTTCGCCTGGATCGTCACCGGTATCGCGGAAATAGTCGCGATCACCGGGTACTCAAAGTTCTGGTGGCCGGACATACCGGCCTGGCTACCGGCCCTGGTCACCGTCGGTTTGGTGCTGATATTCAACTTGTTCAGCGTCCGCAACTTCGGTGAGATCGAGTTCTGGTTCGCGTTGGTCAAGATCGCCGCGATTGGCTGCCTCATCGTCGTCGGCGTCATTCTCGTGGCCACCAACTTCGTTTCACCGCAAGGCCACCGCGCAACGGTCGAGAACCTTTGGAACGACGGCGGGTTTTTCGCGACCGGCTTCACCGGCCTGGTCAGTGGATTCCAGATCGCGTTTTTCGCCTTCGTCGGCGTGGAACTCGTCGGCACCGCCGCGGCTGAGACAGCTAACCCGCGCCGCACCCTTCCCCGCGCGATCAACGCCGTCCCGGTGCGGGTGGCGATCTTCTACATCGGTGCGCTCATGGCGATTCTCAGCGCCGTCCCGTGGCGGCAATTCGCCAGCGGCGAGTCGCCCTTCGTGACGATGTTCTCCCTGGCCGGACTCACCGCCGCCGCGTCGGTCGTGAACTTCGTCGTGATCACCTCAGCCGCCTCCTCCGCGAACTCGGGGGTCTTCTCCACCGGTCGGATGCTCTTCGGCCTGGCCGACGAAGGCAGCGCTCTGTCGCTGTTCCGACGACTCAACCGCGGCGGTGTGCCTGCGGCCGCCGCTGGTGGCCACGGCGCCGTTGCTGCTGACCGCTATCCCGCTGCTCTACGCGGGCGGTTCGGTGATCGGCGTCTTCACCCTCATCACCACCATCTCGTCTTTGCTGTTCATGTTCGTCTGGACGATGATCATCGTCTGCTACCTCGTCTACCGCCGCCGCCACCCACGGCGTCACGCCGACTCGACCTACAAGATGCCCGCCGGCGTGCTGATGTGCTGGGCGGTCCTGGTTTCTTCGCATTCGTGATCTGGACGCTTACCAGCGATCAGGAAAGCGCGATCGCCTTGGCGTGGTTCCCGTTATGGTTTGTGCTGCTCGCGGCCGGTTGGCTGATCGTGCGGCGCCGGTCCGGCCATGCGGAGCAGTACCGCCGGTTCCAAGCCGAGATGAATCACCCGGTCGACGAGGACGCCGACGGCGCACCGCTCCCCCGCGTCAACCGGTAAGGAGTGCGGTCGCGCTCCAGGGCCTGCCGACCGGGTGACGCGGATCCGGCTGCGGCAGCCGGGCAACGAGGCGCATCGACATCGGTAAGCGACGGAACCGTTGGGCCGCCAGCAGCAGCGATTCGGCCTCGGCGACACGCCAGCCCAGATCCTCGAAAAAGGCTAACCCGTTATCGGGCGCGAACTTGAACGGCGCGTTCTGCTGCATGCCGGCCATCTTCTTGTTGATCAACTTCCGCAGGCCCGGACCGGCAGTGTCGAGCATCCACCAGGCGACCTCCAGGCCGCTTGATCGCCTGCGAAAGCGCGACGACATCGCCGTCGTCGAGATACATCAGCAGGCCCTCGGTCAGCACCAGCGCCTTCTCGGCGCCGGCGAGCGCCTCGTTGAAGAAGGCGTCGCGGGCGCGTGGGTCGGCCAGGTCGACGGCCGTTCGGGTCAATTGGCATCGCGGTGTCTGGTCGGCAAGCAGCTGGGTCTTTTCCGCCAGCAATTCCGGCAGATCCGCCTCCACCCACGGTAAATCGGCCGACAGGTCCAGACGGTACGGCCGGGTGTCCTACCGGCGGCCAAGTTCAACACCCGGTCACAGCCGTCGGCGATCGCCTGGGCAATGACGTCATCGATGATCTTGGTGCGCGCGATGAGCCACCAACCGTTGCGGGTGGTATGTGGAACCCGGGCGACAATGGCGCGCCCTTGCTCGCCGGCGAGGCGAGCGGGTCGCAGAACAACGAATCCGGACGCGCCGATTCGGTCGCCCGATACAACGCGGTCCATCAAATCGCTGTGAATCCGAAACATCTTCAGTTTCGTCTCCCGAGTCCGCTCGTGACCCGCTATCGCTACCCCGCTCCCTGCTCGCCCGCACTCTGGCCGGCTCATCGGGTTGGCGGAATCGGCGGCTTTCAGACTCATCACCGGGTGGCCCGGCCAAGCCGGTGTTAGCGTTCGCCGATGGGCTTAGTGGTTGTCGGGGGTGGCTTGTGGCTCTATAAGCACCCGGCCATCGGGCTATGTGTTCTCGCAGTCCTTGTAATCGGTGTCATCTGGCTGGTGCGGCGATCACTGTCGAAAAGAAGGCGGCTAGTGGAGGGAACTGCGCGGGTGCTATCGCTTAAAGAGCCCACGCGTTTTCAACGCGGGCAGGGCTGGGGCTGGATCGAACTAGAAGTGGATATCCCTGGCCGCGAACCCTACATGGCGGAGATACACGTCCAGCTCCCACCCGATAGGAAGGCCTTGCGACCCGGCAAGACTATCAAGGTGTGGCATGATCCGAAGGGCCGCAACCCCAAAAACGTTAGGCTGAAAACGGTTAGGGGTGACCTTATACCGGGAAACCCCTCAACCACCTAGAAACGCTTCTGCGGTCGCCAGGCGGCCACGAACAACACCACCCCGCAAGCGCTCTGGCCTCTGTGCTTTTCACCTCAAGCAATGGAACAGCGCCGCAGGCCAAATGCTACGGATCGCGGTTACGACCAGGCCCACCTCGCCGTATCGGAAACATGCGTGACGTGCCCAGTTTCTGACATACCTGCGTTATAGCACCGGCGGCTGGCAGCGCTGGGGGCGTCGTTGTTGGGATCGGTAGCCATTCCCGCGGGCTGTACTTAGCGCAACGACGACGCCACCGTGGCGCCGCCACACGAAAGGAATCAACCAATGAAAATCGTCCCCGCCGCCGTCGAGGAACAGATCAACCGTGTCGACCGCCAGCGGAGCCTCTACATCGGAATCAGCTCCGCCCTGCTCGCCGTCTGGTCCGTCTTCCGCGTGCTGTGGCTCGTCTACCTTTCGGTGACGTTCAACTGGATGGTCGGCGCGTTCGCCTTCCAGTTCGTGTTGTGGGGCGTGGTCGGCGCCGTCGCCGCGGTCGCGGCCGTCGGATTCCTGACCCGCTACCAGAGGGGACTGTGACTCTGAGCGTCTCGAGTCATCGGGAAGTCCCGAACCCGCGTTGGGTTCGGGACTCTTCCGTTTGGGGGCTTCAGTCAGCCGTTAGCGCCGGTACGCCGTTCGGGCGGGCAGGCCCGCGCAGTTGAATCCGGCCGCATTGTGTGAGGGTTGGTATGATGCGGGACTGGCGGCCGCAGGGAGCAGCAGAGGCTGGTGCTCGAGATGTTGCGCGATGGCAGACACCTAGACAAAACTCCGGCACGCGTCGAGACATCGCCGCCGGGTGTCACGTAATGGGGGCCCCGGAGCCGGTACGATTCCTGGTCGTCGATCATGAGGAGATCTCGGAAATTGTTCAGTCCGTAGTCGTCTCATCATTAGCTGTCCGATGCAGCGAAAAGATGAAAACCAGTTCCATGTGCAACTTGTCGGGTTCCAGTCCTTATAGAGCGTCGACCGCATCCGGTCATTCACGAGGGCCGAGGCGCGCGGACGACGTCGCCACCCTTCTTGGCTCCCGATGGCCAAGGGTTGACCGTGCCAAGGGTTGACCGTGATGCATAGTGGCGAGGACATCCATGTCCTCTCCGAGGGGCACGTCCATCGCGTGTGGCGCGCACCTCGGGATACCGGCTCTGTCGTAATGAAGCAAGCCGTCCGGGGGGATGTGATCGTCACAAACGGATCACTTATGAGGGAATTTCGGCTTGGGAGCCGGTGTGTTGGCGATCACGTGTGCGGTGTGCTGGACCTACTCGCGAGTGATGACAGGTGGACGCTGGTCCTCGAGGACTGCGGGGGTACGGATCTTCAATCATTGATGCTGGAGGCTCCGCTGGGTGTGGCCGAAGCACTGGATGTCGCGATCTGTTGGACGAAAGGACTGGCAAGCGTCCACCTGGCGGGTGTCATCCACCAGGACGTGAAGCCCAGCAACGTGGTGTGGAATCGCGGCACCGGTGCGGTCGAGGTCATCGATTTCGGACTCGCAGGAACGCAGGCTGTTGACGCCGTCGGCCTGGGTGCTGGCAGGCGTCTGCAAGGAACTCTCGACTATATTTCGCCGGAACAGACGGGTCGGACCGGTCATGGCGTGGACATGCGTTCAGACTTCTACTCCTTCGGAGCGAGCCTCTATCGCCTCTTCGCCGGTCAGCCGCCATTCGTGGCAACCGACCGGCTGGAAATGATGCACGCGCATCTTGCTCGCACACCGGTGCCGCCAGTGCAGTTAAACCCGCTGATTCCGGAGTCTTTGTCGGCGATCATCATGAAACTGCTGGCCAAGGACCCCGCCGAGCGTTATCAAACCGACGAGGGCGTCGTCGCAGACCTGACGGAGGTTCGGGATCGTCTGCGGGCGGGTCGGGTGGAGACTTCGTCCCCGGGTATGCGGGATGTTTCCGACGTACTGCGATTGCCCAGCACATTGGTGGGAAGGGGCCGCGAACTCTCGGCACTGGGTGCGGCTGTGAATCGAGCATCTCGTGGGGTTGGCCCGCGGGCGATTTGGCTGAGCGGCGACGCTGGGGTTGGCAAGACTGCGCTGATCGAGGCGGCGCGGGTGGGCATTGTCGCGGGCGGCGCCTCGTTCGGGCGTGGCAAGTACGGCCAGGTCCAGACGAATGTGCCCTACTCCGCGCTGGTCGAGGGCTGCAGGGAGGTGTTGCGTGAGCTGTTGATCAGCCCCGCCGGCGAGCGCAGGGATCTTGGGGAACGTCTGAGCGGCTCGGTGCCCAGTGGGCTCGAGGTTTTGATCCCGTTGATGCCCGAGATCGAGAAGTTCGTCGGTGCCCAAGGTGAAATCGTCGAGCTGGGGCCGCAGGAGTCAAAGGCGAGGTTCACCAACGTCTTCGTTGCGTTCGCGGCGGCGCTGGGCACGGCCGAGCGGCCGATGGTCCTGTTCATCGATGATCTCCAGTGGGCGGATGCGGCCAGCATCTCGGTTCTTGAAGCCGTGATTGGCGGAGACGGCAGTTCGGGTCTGGTCATCGTGGGGGCATACCGTCGATCCGAGGTCGGCGAAACCCATCCGGCGGGTCGGATGCTTCGGGACTCGGTCGTGGACGGAACCGCTACGGCTATTGCCCTCGAACGGCTTACCACTGGCGACATCGAGGCATTCCTGAGCGAAGCTCTGGGAGATTCATCCGATGGCGTCACCGGCCTGGCGGACTATGTTGCCGTCTGCACGGACGGGAACCCGTTCTATGTGCGTGAACTCGTCGAAGCGTTCAACCGCCAGGGGCTTATCACACGCAGCCGGGCCGGTGCGGCTTGGCGGTGGGACCTCGACGAGATCCAAGCGGCGGGGTGACCGAGAACATCGGGGCACTGGTCGCCGGCCGAATCAACGGGTACCCGGATGAAACCCGTGCGGCGCTGGCTGTGGCGGCATGTGCCGGCAACGTTTTTGACGTCGCGGTGGTCGCCGGCGCGATCGGAGTCGAAGAAATCGAGATCATGGGCCGGCTCAAGCCGGCCGTTGACGATCGGGTGCTCAGGGAAAGCCTGGCCACTGCTATTGACGGCGCCCGCCGCCGCACGGTGGAGTTCGTCCACGACCGCGTGCAAGAGGCGGCTCTGGCGTACCTGAGCGAGTTCGAGCGGGCACGAGCCCACGTAATGGTGGGGCAGCGCATGCGGGCGCTCGGCGTGGCTCATCACGACGTTATCGCGGTGATGGCGCACCTGAATTACGGGCTGCGCGATGGATTGCGAAACGAAATCGACGACCACCAAGAACTCGCCGCGCTCAACATCGCAGCCGGACGGCGAGCGCGAGCCGCCGGGGCGATCACAAGAGCGCTGCAGCTGTTCGAGGCTGCGCGCGAGTGGTGTGGAGCCGAGCGGTGGTCGGCGGATTATTCGATGGCACTTGCGATTGCCGAACAGCTGGCCGCGCTTTACCTTTGGAGCGCCGATATTCAAGCCGCACAGGCGATGATCGACGAAGGACTGGCCCACGCGCGCACCGATTACGACCGCGCACTGCTGATGGAACACTCCATTCTGCTGCGCTTGCGAACCATGGACTTGCCGGGAGCCTCGGCCGACGCGTTGGAGGCTTTGAGGCTTATCGGATGGGAGATACCGGAGGACTTTCGCCTGGTCGCCCAAGCGGAAGCAGCGGCGCTGCTCGAAGACCTCGCCGGATGGGACGCTTCCAAGATCCTCACACTTCCGGCAAACGAAGACGCCGAGGTGCACCTCGCCAACCGAGTGTGTGCGATGGTGGGCTTGGTCGCCAGCGTCGGGGACATCCCGTTCGGAGGATTTCTCCTGCGCAGCGTTCGGCGCATGATCCGTCACGGTCAGACATCTCACGGGGTCACGATTCTCGCCTTGGCCTGCGCCGGACTATCGGCCGCTACAGGTGGAGACCTCGAGTCGGTCGGGCTCCTGCACGACATGGCGATGGCCGTGTGGGAGCGGGGGCCGGTCCGTTCCGACGCCTTCGGCGGGGCGATGCTCGCGATGTTGCTCACCCACTACCTGCTCGAGCCGGATGACCATCGACTCCTTATGCAACGCGCCCAACGACATGCTCAATTGACCGGTGATGGCATCGCTGAAGCGGCACTGCGCACCATGCGTCCCGTACTTGGTCTGCTAGCCGGTGAACCGCTCACCGGTCTACGAGAGGAAGCGGCCACAGCCCAGGCCTTCGCGATTCGAGTCAGTGCTGGTATGTCGATCTTCGGCGGCGGCGTGGCACGGATGCATATCGCCGCGCTGGCCGGCGGACGTCAGGATCGTGAAGGGGATGCCGCGCCGACGGCCGATGCCCTGTTCGCGCTTGCGAAGCTGACGTCTGGAAGCTTGCTCCGGTCCTACGTGCACAGCTTTGTCATGCGGGAGGCATACCTGCTACGCGATCTTCCTCGGGCCGTGGCCGCCCTGCGCGAGGTGAAGCCCGATCCGATTGGCCATATTCTCTCCGCCGATCAAGAATTCTACCAAGCGCTGGTCCTGCTTGCAGATCTCGACAACTCGCCAGACCGGCAGGCGACACTACGGGAGGTCTGCTCATTGCGGGACCGGCTGGCGGCCTACGCTCTGCGCTGCCCATCGACGTTCGGGCCGCGCCGGGCTCTGGTCGACGTCGCGATCGAAAGTGCCGAAGCACCCGGCCTGGGGATGATCGAACATTACGACCGGGTGATCAGCGAAGCCGAAGGATACGGCTTGGAACCGGTTGTCGCCATCGGATGCGAATTGGCCGCACGGTTGCTGGTCGAGCGAGCGTCGCAGACAGCCGCACTCGGGTACCTGCTGCGCGCACGTGAGGCATACCGACGATGGGAAGCGTTTGCCAAGGTCGACCAGCTCGACCGCGAATTCGACCTGTTGACGCGAATTCGGGCGACGGCAACCGCATCGAGTGCCCGTGGCAGCTCTGTAGCCACCGGAAGCCCATACGCCAACGAAGAGACCGGCATGGACCTGCTCGCCCTGCTGCGGGCATCAGTTGCCATTTCCAAGCGGCTCTCGTTACCGGACTTGTGCCAAGAGATCCTCATGCTCTCAGTCCAGGATGCCGGCGCCGAGGCCGGTGTGTTCGTTCACGACGACCTCGACTTCATCGGGATCGCTTCGGCGGAAGGGTCCATCAAACTGGTTCCCCTCGAGGGCCGCGATCTGCGTGATGTTGCCCCGTTCGCACTCATCCCGGTCATCGACGCCGTCTACCGCAGCGGCGAGCCGATCCTCATCGACGACACCGGCCTCGACAGCCGCTTCACGCCGACGGTGCTCGCCGGCGGTCGCCGCGCGAAGTCCGTTCTTTGCATCCCATTGCTCCGAGCAGGCAAGCCATGCGGGGCCCTGTACCTGGACAGCAGCCTGGTGGCTGCGGCCTTTGGGGTCCAGAGTGTCGACGTTGCCCAAGCCATCTGTGCCCAGGCCGTGGTGTCGGTCGAAAACGCGAAGCTGTATGGGGAGCTGGCGGAACTGAATGCGAGTCTGGAGGCACGGGTGGAGCGGCGTACCGCTCAGCTCGCTGCCTCCAATGAGCGGCTCCGCCAGGAAGCCGCGGTCCGCGAAGCGATGCGCGAACAGCTTGTGGCACGCGAGAAGCTGGCAAGTCTGGGCGCCGTGACCGCGGGAGTCGCGCACTACATCCGAAACCCTCTGAACATTGTCAGGAACTTCGCCGAGGTCATCACCCAATGTGGCACCGACATTCTCGAGTCGTCGCCGCACTTCGAAAACCTCGAAGAGGACATTGAGTATCTGATCGACGCGGCCAAGCGCATTTCGGCCAACTCCAAGCGCATTGACGACATCGTCACGAACATGGAGCGCCAGATCGATTCATCGAGCCTCCCGCTGTCCCCGATCGACATCGCCCAGGTCGTCGAAGAGGTGGCACGAGAGGGGGTCGTCGACTTGCTCGGGGAAGCCAAACCGAAACTCACGGTCCGCTCGACTGGCGAGGTCACCGCCGTGGTGGACGCCAAACAGCTTGCTCGCGTCGTGACGATTATGGTCTCAAATGCCTGTGAGGCCACCGCCGGACGCTCGCACGGTGGCTGCATCGAGATCGAACTCTCATCAAGCGACACCGACGTTGTCTTTGCCGTTTCCGATAACGGCACAGGAATGGACCAAGAGACGCTTGATCACGTCTTCGACCCCTTCTTCACGACAAAGAAGGGCGCTGAGGGCAGCGGGCTGGGGCTGGCTGTCGCCTACGACGTCGTCGTCGGAATACACGGCGGCACGATTTCGGCCCAAAGCGAGCCGGGTGTTGGCACGACGTTTACGGTCACGATACCGAAGGGGCCGGTTGCCACCGATGGCATTGAAGAGGCACTGTCACGTTAGTTGAAATCGCCAGTGGCGCGGTGGGTTTAGAGCTGTGGTGATGTGCTCAATCGGGGCACATCGCCGTAGCAAGTCTGCATGGCCGCCCGATGTATCCGTCGGTCGCCAGACGTGATCCGATGGTGCGGTAGATTGCCGTCGCGACCGGCTCAGGAGGACCGAATGGCGTGCTGCGAATTTCCAGCCGCGGCCGAGGGGTACGACGGTGCCTTCACCGTCGACTCGTCGCGGATCACTTTCGGGCGCGGCTGCCTGGCAGAGGTGGGTGACCGGGCCCGCGCCCTGGGGCTGCGCAGGGTCGCGCTGTTTTCCGACGCCGTCGTGGCTGGACTGCCCATCTTCGCCACGACGCGCGACTCGCTTCTGGCCGCAGGGCTGGACGTGGTCGCCTATACCGAGGCGCATGTAGAGCCCACCGACGCGTCCTTTCGGGACGGGGCGCGCTTCGCGCAGGAGGTAAACCCCGATGGTTACGTGTCCTTAGGCGGCGGCTCCGTCATCGACACGTGCAAAGCCGCGAATCTGTACGCCACCTATCCCGCTGACTTTCTTACCTACGTCAACAAGCCCGTTGGCGAGGGCAAACCCGTGCCCGGCCCGCTCAGGCCGCACATCGCATGCCCCACGACGGCGGGCACCGGCAGTGAGGTAACGGGCATCGCGATCTTCGACCTGCTGTCGCTGAAGGCGAAGACTGGTATCGCCGCTCACGCGCTGCGCCCCGACGAGGCGCTCGTCGATCCGGACTGCACCGCGAGTCTGCCGCCGGAGGTCGTCGCCGCGGCCGGGCTCGACGTGCTATCCCACGCGTTGGAGTCCTACACCGCGCGGCCCTACGTGCTTCGGGCCGCGCCCGAACGCCCAAGCCTGCGGCCCATGAGCCAGGGTGCTAATCCGTGGAGTGATCTGGGCTGCCGCGAGGCGTTGCGTGTGCTGGCACAGTCCTTGGAGCCTGCGGTGAACGACCCGGCGGACGGCGAGGCGCGCGAGCAGATGATGTGGGCCGCAACGCTTGCGGGCATCGCCTTCGGCAACGCGGGCGTGCACGCACCACACGGCATGGCCTACGCGGTCGCGGGGCTGGTACGTGACTTCCGCCCGTCGGGCTACCCGGCCGGTGAGCCCTTGGTTCCGCACGGCATGGCCGTCATCGTGAATGCGCCCGCGGTGTTCCGCTTTACCGCCGAGGTGAGTCCCGAGCGTCACCTCGAGGCCGCCCGGCTGCTCGGCGCCGACGCCGACGGCGTCGGTGCGGGCGAGGTGGGCGAGGTGCTGGCGAAGGAACTCATCCGCATCATGCGTGCGGTGGGCATGCCGAACGGGCTTAGTGGCGTGGGGTATACCGAAGATGACGTAACGGCCCTGACAAACGGCGCCCACCCGCAGCAGCGTCTCTTGCAGAACGCCCCGCGAGAAATGAGCAAGCCGATTCTTGCGGACCTCTTCAGGCAGGCCATGCGCTACTGGTAGCCAGCCGGCCACCCAGCGCGAGGTAGATTCCGAGCATGAATCTTGACGGCAAAATGACTCTTGTTACCGGCGCGACGGGAGGCCTGGGCCAAGCGATCGCCAAAGCGCTGGCGAGGCGTGGAGCGAAGCTCGTCCTCAGCGCACGCAAGGCCGAGGACCTGGAACGGCTCGCGAAATCGCTTCCGGGCGCGGGGCATACGACGGTGGCGTGCGACCTGGCCGAGGAGGGCGCGGCCTTATCGCTCATAGAGCAGGCGGGTGACATCGAGGTGTTAGTCGCCAATGCCGGGCTCCCCGCGTCGGGCCGGCTGGAGAGCTTCAGTCAGGACGAGATCGGCCGCGCGCTCCGGGTCAACCTCGAGGCGCCCGTACGCATGACCCGCGAGCTGCTGCCCGGCTGGCAGGAGCGTGGCCGCGGGCACTTCGTGTTCGTCTCCTCGCTTTCCGGATTTGTTAATCTGCCCCGGTCGTCGGTGTATGCCGCGACGAAGTTCGGCCTGCGGGGATTCGCGCTCAACCTGCGAGAAGATCTGCGTGGCAGCGGCATTGGTGTCTCGCTCGTCTCGCCTGGCGCGATTCGCGACGCCGGGATGTTCGCCGATAGCGGCGCCCCACCACCTCGCGGCTTGGGCACCGGCACACCCGAGCAGGTTGCCAACGCCGTGGTGCGCGCAATCGAGCACAATAAGGGGGAAATCGCGGTTGCTCCTGTTCAACAGCGGGCGTTCGCCCGGATCGCGATGATTGTTCCCGAGGTCTCCGGCCGAATCGCGGGCTCGGCCGCCGCCAAGGCCGCCGATGAGGTTGTCGAGGGACAGACCGACAAGCGCTGAGGGATCAACCGCCTCGCGCCACGACCTGTGGCTTGGGCGTGATCTTGAGCGCGTACGCGGGCCAGACGTCTAACGCGTCGGGGAACGTGACGTTGATGCGGTCATCGGTGCACTGGAGTTCGAGGGTGCCGCCGCCGAGCAGCCGGACAGTCGTATCTGAGCCGCCCACCAAGCCGCGCAGGCCAACGCGACGCTCGCCGGGAGCCTGGAGGAACGTGGCCGTCACATCGAGCCACGCGCCAAAATCGCTGAGCAGCTTGCCTGCAGCTCGGGAATCGTCCCGTCGGGGTGCGCTCACCAGGTCGGAGAAGGAGCGGGCGAGATCGGTGAGCGAGAGTATCTCGTCGGGGCCCTCCAGCCGGTTGCTGCCAAACGAGTGCCCTACGCCACGGGTCGACTCCCGCTTGTACGGTTTGATCTCGTCATAGTGCGCATATTCAGGCGTGCGGAAGTCGTAGTGGAAGCCGGCCGGGATGTCGAGGACCTTCAGTCGGGCAGGCAGTACCTCCAGAGCGCGCTGACTAGCCCGAGACCACCGACGAACAGCGGTTTCACCACACGGCCCTGGGGCAGCCGCGGCTGAGCCCAGCGGTCGTTGATTACCCCGTCCGGCACCTCGTTGTAGTAGTGGGCAAAGACCTCGGCGAGATTCGCCCCGGGTCGGTAGCCGATGTCGTTCCAGAGCACCGACGGCTGCGCGACCACACGAGAATCCTCCTCGCGCGCGTCAGCTTGTTGGGTTCTTGGCCGCGGTGATCGCGGAGTGTATCGCCGAAACACATTCGTCCCCAGCGGCTTCGGGACCGAGTCCGATGTAGAAGCTGCCCGCCTGCTCACCCCCGAAGCCGGTCAGGGTGAATCCGGCCGGGTCGACGGCCTCGGAGTTCAGCGCGGCACCGGCGCCGAGCCCGGAGGTCAGCGATGCCTGCGCCAACGGGAGTGACAGGCCTGCGGTGCCCCGCTTCTCGCCATCGGTGACCACGAGGATCTGGGTCGGGTGCAGCACCACCACGGTCCAGTGCTCCGCGTCCGGATACGGACGGATTTGCCCGACGGCGCAACAGCTTCCCGAATCCCGAATTGGCCGAAGGGTTTTCGCTGTGGGTCAACCACGCTCGGACGTTGTTCAGCTCGATTTGGCGCGACGCGGCGTGATCGGCGAGTTTGGTGCTGATCCGGGGCGCCAGCTCATCGAGCTGAACGGTCTGGGTATGACGCACGTACATGGGCATAAGTGAATCTTGCCTCCACGCTATGGCTCGAGCACAACTCGCAGCGCGCCGCCCGACTTGTCCGAGGCAACGCGAAACGCCTCGGGCGCATCCTCGATCGGAAACCGATGCGTGATCAGTGATTCCGCGAGTTCCGGCCGCTGCGCCAGCATCTGGGCCGCATCCTCGAAGTCGCGACGACCGCCGGGGCGGCAGTGCCCAAGCGATGGCACGATGCGATCGCGGGTGGTCGTAGCGCCTAGCCGCTCGCCAATCTGAAGTTGATGTGGGTAGCGTTCTTGCAGGCTCACCTAAGCATTGATGAACTAAGCAGCGCTCGACTATGGTCACAAGTAGCCGATCGGCTACCCACGGTCAAAGGAGGGCGAGCGATGGCTGGGCTGCGAGTCGGCGTCATGAACAACACCATCAATTCGCGCTACGGCCCCAAGCTTCCAGTGCAGGCGGACTACCTGACCGCCGTCGCCTGCGGGTCCGATTCCTTCTGGGTGGCCGACCACCTTCAATCGGTGCTGCCGCCGTCGATGTGGAACCCCAAGCACGTGGGGGCCGCCGGGTGATTCCCAAGATGGATGCGCACCTGGAGCCCGTGGACCATGCTGGGCTATCTGGCCGGCCACAACAGGATTGGCCGCATGCGTCTGGGGGTGGCCGTTACCGACACCGGACGGCGCAATCCCGCGGTCACGGCACAGGCGGCCGCCTCGCTGCACCTGCTCACCCGTGGCAAGGCGGTTCTGGGCATCGGAACCGGTGAGCGGGAAAGCAACGCGCCCTACGGTGTTGACTGGTCCAAACCGGTGGCACGTTTCGAGGAGGCCGTCGCCACCATCCGTGCCCTGTGGGATTCCAACGGCGAGTTGGTGACTCGGGACTCGCCATTTTTCCCGCTGCACAACGCGACGTTCGCGCTGCCGCCCTACCGGGGCAACTGGCCGGAGATCTGGATCGCCGCGCACGGCCCGCGGATGATGCGTGCCACCGGTCGCTACGCCGACGGATGGTTCCCCGGCACCACCCGAGCCGACGAATACGGCGAACAGCTCAACCTGGTGTGCACCGCGGCATCCGACGCCGGGCGCAACCCAGCGGACATCACGCCCGCGCTGATCCGATTCATTGTCACCGGCCGCTCCCGTGATGAAATCGATGCGGTGGTGGAGTCCGATATCGCGAAAATATTCACCCTCAACTGCGACGGTGCAGCGTGGGCGCGGCACGGCGCCGAACATCCGCTCGGCTCCGATTTCACCGGCTCGCAGGACCTCATACCGCAATTGATCGACGAACAGACCGCGATCGGCTACGCCGCCAAAGTTCCTCGCTCGCTGGTCGAAGAGCTGTTCGCGGTCGGCACACCGGACGAGGTGATCGACCAGCTGGCGGAGTTCCGCGACCAGGGCATGCGCTATCTCGTCGTGGGCAACGCTGGCGCGATTCAGCCGAGTCTGCGCAAGAGCGCAGCGACCACGGCGCCGTACATCAAGGTCGTGCGAGATTTGCGAAGGTTGTGATGCCCCGATGCCGATGATCGACCTGACGTTCGTGCGTGGTTCGGTGCCCGACGACGCCCTGAGCAGGTTGACCGACGAGCTGGTCGCGGTGCTGCTGCGCGCCGAACGCGCCACCGACACCCCATTCCTGCGCGACAACACCGTGGTCTACCTCCATCCGCTCGAGCCCGCGGCCCAGTTGGTCGGTGGCCGCCGGCCGGGCGAACCCCGATTTCGCGTCGACCTGACGGTGTTCGAAGGCGCACTGTCGAAAGACCGCAAGGAACAACTTGTCGCCGATGTGCACGCGGCGATCTGCGCCGCCGCGGGCATCGACCCGGCGGGCCCGCGCGCCTATCACGTGTGGACCTTGATTCACGAGATACCGGAAGGCAATTGGGCCGGGGCCGGCAAAGTCGTGTACTACCAGCAGGTGAAGGGGCTTGTCGCAGACGAATAGGAGGCGAACGGGTTGACCCAGATGCAACGCCGTGTCGCGGTGGTTACCGGTGGCGCGTCGGGGATGGGCGAAGCGACGTGTCGTGAGCTCGGCCGGCGCGGCCTCAAGGTTGCGGTGCTGGACGTCAACGGCGAGGCCGCGCAACGGGTCGCCGGAGAGCTGCGCTCGGCGGGCGTCACCGCGCTGGGCGTCGAGGTGGCCGTCACCAACCGGCCCGCGGTGGAGGCGGCGTTCGCACGAGTCAGGGCCGACCTGGGGCCCGTCGCCGTATTGGTGACAAGCGCTGGGAAGGCGGGCTTCTCGCGGTTTGCCGACATCACCCTCGTGTCCTGGTCCGAGATGATCGACATCAACCTGACCGGAACGTTTCACTGTTGTCAGGTGGCGCTGCCCGACATGGTTGCTGCGAGGTGGGGTCGCATCGTGATGATCTCGTCCTCGAGCGCACAACGCGGATCGCCCTACATGGCGCATTACGCGGCAGCCAAGGGCGCGGTCATCACTCTGACCAAGTCACTTGCCAGCGAGTACGCGTCGAAAGGCATCACGGTCAACAACATCCCGCCGTCGAGCATCGACACGCCGATGTCGCGCCAGTCGCAGGCCGACGGCAAATTGGGCTCGCCGGAGCAACTGGCGCAGCGAATCCCGATGGGCCACATGGGTTCCGCCGACGACATCGCCGCCGCGGTGGGTTTCCTGTGCTCCGAGGAGGCGGGATTCATCACCGGCCAGGTGCTGGGCGTCAACGGCGGATCGGTGATGTGAGCCCCCTAGCGCGGGCAGGCACAGCCGACGGGAAGCGGTGAGTTTTCGCTGTCGAGGTGCTCCACGGTGGTGAATACGAGTTCGGTGTCGCCGATGTTCTCGATGTCGTGCAGCAGGTATTCGCCGGGGCCGAACTGGAAGTGCCGGGTTTCACCCTCCCGGTAGGTGACATCGCGGGTGGTGCCGTCGAATGTGTGTTGACGGCTGCGTCCCGCGTTCACCGCCGTCCAGAAGTAGTCGAGCACGTGGCGGTGCGCGTGCCAGCGCTCCCCCGGAGCCAGCCGGATCTCCCACACCCGAACTCGCGAATTGTGACTCAACAACCGCGACCCGACGTTTCCGTCGTGCGCACGTTCGGCGAACTCGGCCTTGAGCCAATCCGGCCAACCGTCGAAGTTCTCCGCAACGAGTTCACCGGCCAGCGGTAGATCGGTCAGAAACTTGTGGTCGTCGCTCAGTGCAGACTCCATCATCTACTCCCAAATTTAGCCGAAACGGAACGGATTCGTATCGATACGGCAAACATACCCTTGGTAAACTCGGAACGCAACCGTTCCGTCTTGTTAATATGGCAACGTGCAATCCAACGCCGCGCCGGGCCGGATGTCGGGCGGCCCCATCCTCCAGGCCGACGTGACCGACGCGATCACGAACGCATTCTTCGAGGAACTCGCTGAGGTCGGCTACGGCCGGCTATCGATCGACGCCGTAGCCCGCCGCGCCGGAGTCGGCAAGGCGGCCATCTACCGCCGCTGGAAATCCAAGCTGGAAATCACCGTTGCGCTGACCTCGCACGTCGCCGTCGCGGCGGTCGACGTCCCCGATACGGGCAACCTGCACGATGATATCCGTCACTATTTGGGGAGCGCCCGGGCGGCGCTGACCCACCCGCTAGCGCAAAAGATCGTCCCGGATCTGATCGCCGAAGCCGCCCGCAATCCCACCTTGACCGATGCGCTGCTCGCGATGGTGCAAAATCCCCGCCGCGCCAAGGCCGCTCAGCTCGTCGAACGGGCAATCACCCGCGGCGAACTGCCCGAAGACACCGATATCGGGATGTGTCTAGATCTGCTTGCCGGTTCCCTGTATTGGCGGTTGATCGTGGCGCAGGCCGCCACCGAAGACGGCGACCTCGACCGGCTAGCTGGCAAAGTCGCCGCGGCCATGAAGGCCTAGTTGGACGCGTGTCAGCTAACGCACTACCCGCAAATCACTCGGTAATCACGGTTTAGCGCGGTACACCGTCGGCTGCTATCGTGGCTTGCTTATGCCCGAGATGGATCGTCGCAGCATGATGTTGATGACGGGTGTCGGGGCGCTGGTAGCCGCGATCGCCATCCCGGAGGCCAGGGCGTTCCCGTCCCGACCGAAGGCGCCGGCAGGACCGGTGTCGGCGCCCGCAGCGCCGTCGCCCAATGGCCAAGCCGGGGCCTACATCTTCCAGGACGAATTCGATGGCCCGGCCGGCTCGGCGCCCGACGCCGGGAAGTGGCACGTGGCGCGAGCCCGCGAGCCGATGAAAGATCCGACGTATTGGGAGTTGCCCGAGCATGTCGGCCAGTACCGGGACGATCGCCAAAACGTGTTCCTGGACGGCAACTCCAACCTTGTCATCCGCGCCGCGAAGGACGGTCCTACCTTCTACAGCGGCAGGCTGACCAGCAACTGGCGCGGAGGCGTCGGCCACAACTGGGAGGCCCGGATCAAACTCGACTGCCTGACCCCCGGTGCCTGGCCGGCCTGGTGGCTGGGAAATGACGATCCCGGTGGCGAAATCGACATCCTTGAGTGGTACGGCAACGGAAGCTGGCCGTCGGCTACCACAGTCCACGCGAAGTCGAACGGCTCGGAGTGGAAGACCCACAACATCGCGGTCGACAGCGGGTGGCACACGTGGCGATGCCAATGGGACGAGGCCGGAATCCGCTTCTGGCAGGACTACTCCGACGGCGCTCAGCCGTACTTCAACGTTCCGGCGAACTCACTGCCGGACTGGCCGTTCAACAACCCCGGCTACACCGTGTATCCGGTCCTCAACCTCGCGGTCGCCGGTTCCGGCGGCGGCGACCCCGGTCCGGGGAGCTACCCGGCGCAGATGCTCGTCGATTACGTCCGCGTCTGGTAGCAGACCGCTGACAGCGGAACGCCGAACGTGCTCTGGCGGCGAGAATTTCGATTTTCTCCCCCTCACAACACACTCGGCGAAGGTGAGGGCGTTGGGAGCCCGTCTCCGGTTTGGCGCAGGCGGTCAGCGCCGCCTGACTCGCAACGGCACCGACGCGGGGCCCTGTAGTGAAGGCGTTGTGCCCCATCGCACCGGCCCGGCTAGTTCCAGGAAGTCAACTTCGTCGAGCAGACAGTCGATGGCCGTGACCGCCTCGAGCCGGGCAAGGTGGGAGCCCAGACAGAAGTGCAGGCCATGGCCGAAGGCCAGGTGCCCGGTGGTGTCGCGGTGGATGTCGAAGCGGTCGGGCTCAGTGAACTTGGCCGGGTCACGGTTGGCCGAGGCGTAGAACAGCACTGCCCTTGCCCCCTTAGGCAGCACCGTGTCGCCGATCTCATAGGGGGCAGTAGCGGTTCTGGTCACCCACTGGACCGGCGAGCCCCAGCGGGCGGTCTCCTCCACCGCGGCAGGAAGCAGACTGCGATCGGCCTTCAATTCCGCGAACAGCTCGCGGTCCTCGGCCAGCCTGACCAGCAGCATCCCCAGCAGATTGGTCGTCGTCTCGTTGCCGGCCACCAACAGGACCAACGCGTAGAGGAACGCTTCGTGATCGGTGAGCTCACCGGTTTGCGTCGCCGACTGCAACAGGCTCAAGAAGTCGTCGCCGGACTCGGTTGCGCGACGGCGCATTTCGGCGTCCACGAAGCTGCGCAGTTGCAGGTAGGCCCGCATGCTGGACGCGATCAAGCGCACGATCTCCTGGACCGATCGGGGACCGAACACCTGCGCGAACTTATCCGACACCCTCCGGAACGCCGGCCACTGCTCACGCGGAATCCCGAGGATCTGCGCGATCACGCTAATCGGCATCGGAATGGTCAACGCGGACACCATATCGACGACCTCACCGTTGTTCAGCGCAGCAATCGTCTCGCCGGCCAGTTCGCGGATAACCGCCGTCCGCGTATTGACCGATCGCTTGGTAAACAGTGGCGTGGCGGTGTGTCGCATCCGCGTGTGATCGGGCGGGTCGGCGAACATCACCATGTTGGCCACGAACGATCGCAGCATGATGCCGTCTCTCGACGACAAACCGACGTTGTCGCGGACCGCGCTGTGCACGTCGTCGTAGCGCCCGATCATCCAGACGCCGAGGTGTTCGTTGACCACCACGGGGTGCTCACGAATCCGCTCCAAATCGGGATACGGGTTGGCGATGCTCCGGGGAAGTGTTGGGTCGAATGTGGTGCGCGGCACCGACGCGGCACCCGAGCGCGGCCGCGGACGACGCAGATCGCGGTAGGCGCCGATCGCGACCGGGCGCCAAAGCTCGGGGACGGAATTGCGTGCCGCCAAGAGGACAGCCCGCGGTGGGGGCCTGAGCAGATCAGTCGCCATACCGATGACGCTAGGGCTGCATCCAGCCGCCGGTAATGGCTGATTCAGACACAGATTTGATATTTTCAGACACATGCGTGGCGCCTCCACCACACCGATTTGGGACGTCGCTCTGTCCTCGGCGACCGGCCGGCACATCCTGGAAACCGCCAGGCAGCACGGCCTCGATCCCGCGACATGCCTGTCCGGAACGGGGCTGACTCCGGAGGACCTGGCCGATCCCGCCACGGAGGTCTACACCAGCCAGGAGCTGACGATGGTCCGCAACCTGATCGGGCGACTCGGCGACCAGCCGGGTCTCGGCCTGGAAACCGGGTCGCGGTACAACTTCGCCGACACCGGCATCCTGGGCTATGCGCTGATGGCCAGCCCGACCTTCGGCGACGCGATCGACGTCGCGTGCCGTTACGCCGCCCTGACCGCGTCGTATCTGTCCCTCGTCGGCCCGGAGGTGACCGATACCGAAGCCGTCGTCACGTTCGACGACGCGCAGATTCCGCGCGATGTTCGGCGATTTCTGCTGGAGCGTGATTTCGCGATCCTGCTGCGGATCCTGCCTTGGCTGCTCGGCGCGAGCCACTCGCCGATGACTGTCCGGGTCGAGTTGGCCGAGCTGCAGTTGCCGACCGACATGGTGGAGATCGAAAACTTGACCGTGATCATTGAGAGAACCGCGCGCAATGCACTGATTATCCCGGCCGACCTGGTCGGTCAGCCGATGCGCGCGGCAGACACGCAGACCGCGGCGATCTGCATTCGCCAGTGCGAGGAGCTGTTGAATCGGCGGCGCGCCCGTCGAGGGATATCGGCGGCCATCCGCATGCGGATGATCCAAGACTCGAAACGGATTCCATCGATGGCCACCGTCGCGAAGGAACTCTGCATCACCGAACGCACCCTGCACCGCCGACTGGCCGCCGAGGGTGCCGGATACCGCGCGCTGCTCGACGAGGTCCGCGCCACCTTGGCCGCCGAACTGCTGAACTCGGGGCTCACCGTCGAGGAAACCGCACGCCGGCTGGGGTACTCAGAGACCGCCGCATTCACCCGAGCCCACACCCGGTGGAACGGGCATCCGCCCAGCACGCGCAAACGCTGAAGCACCGACCCAGGTCCTCTAGGAGGCGACCAACTCCGGGTGGAACTTGGCCGCCATTCGCCGCATCCCGTCATGCCAGTCGACTGTGGTGCCGCCGATGAGCTCGTGCATCCGCGTCACGTCGGTGGGATTGCCGCGCAACGCCTGCTCACTCTCGGCAAAGACCGGTTCCTTGCCGACGAGCGTGCCCAGGTAGCCGCACCATTCCTGGAGGCTGACGGTCTGGTCGCCGCACCAGTTGACCGTGGTCGCCGGGACCGACGCGACCTCGAACAACTTCGGGATGGTCGCGATGATGTCGTCCTCGTGAATGGGGTTATACCGGGCCGGCCCGCCCGGCGGGACCGGGATCGGGATGCCCGCCAGCATCATCTCCATGTGGTAGTACGGCCACCCGCCGTTGTCGCCGTACGGGACGTTGAGTCGGGCAATGGTGGTGGGCATGCCGAGAACGCGCGCCGTCGACCGGGCAACGACCTCGCCGGCGATCTTGGAGATGGAGTAGGTGGGGAACAACGGCTTGTGGTTGTCGCCCAGGGCGGTGCGCTCGGTGCGGGGTTCCTCGTCCGGCGGGTCATAGACCGCCGCCGACGAGCAGTGCAGGAAGCCCTTGGCGCCGCTGCAGTGGGCCATGAGCAGGCCGACCGACTCGGCGTTGGCCGCGAGGTCCTTGTCCCAGTTGCCGCTCTTGGCGACCGCCAGGTTGAGCACGTAGTCGAAGTCGGACGGGATCCCGCTGAAGTCCCCAGCCGCCAGATTGACGGTCGCGCACCGCACCCCTGCCTTTTCCAGGCCTTCACGAACGGCGGTGTTGGTGAATCGGGCGATACCCCAGACCTCGTTGTCCGCCGCGAGGGCCCGGGCGATCGGAGTGGCGACCTGGCCGGTCGGCCCGGTGATCAGGATCTTGAAGCCGCGCATGGGGCTGATGGTAGGCGACTTCGCGTTGGACACCCGTTTGGCGCTAAGGCTTATTATCTGCGTATGCATGCAGATAGTTGCAGGGTTCACGCTCACGCGGACCATGACCATCCGCGTGGCCTGCGCGGGGCGATCAACGAGCTCGTCTCTCCCCACTCGCACGACGCCGCGGGCAGCGTCGACGACGCCCTGGAATCCAGCGCCGCCGGGATCCGTGCGGTCAAGATCAGCCTGGTGGTTCTGGGGCTGACGGCGATCGCCCAGATCGTCGTGGTGATCGTCTCCGGGTCGGTGGCGTTGGCGGCCGACACCATCCACAACTTCTCCGACGCCCTGACCGCGGTGCCGCTGTGGATCGCGTTCGCGTTGGGGACGAAGGCCGCCACCCGCCGCTACACCTACGGGTTCGGCCGTGCCGAGGACTTGGCCGGGTTGTTCGTCATCGCGATGATCACCCTGTCGGCGATCATCGCCGGATTCGAGGCCGTCATGCGGCTCACCAACCCCGAGCCGATTGACCACACCGGCTGGGTCGCATTGGCCGGGTTGATCGGGTTCATCGGCAACGAATGGGTGGCGCTCTACCGAATCAGGGTCGGGCGCCGCATTGGATCCGCCGCCCTGGTTGCCGACGGCCTGCACGCCCGCACCGACGGGCTCACCTCGCTGGCGGTGGTATTCGCCGCCGGCGGGGTCGCGCTCGGGTTCCCATTGGCCGACCCGATCATCGGCCTAGTTATCACCGTGGCGATTCTGGCCGTGCTCCGCACGGCCGTGCGCGATGTGTTCCGCCGCTTACTCGACGGGGTCGAGCCGGCGTTGGTCGACGCCGCCGAACATGCGTTGGCGGCCCAGCCCGGGGTGCTGGCGGTACGCAGTGTGCGGATGCGCTGGATCGGGCACCGACTGCATGCCGACGCCGAGCTCGATGTCGACCCCGCCCTCAACCTGACGCAGGCCCACCGCATCGCCCACCACGCCGAGCACGAACTCGCCCACGCCATCCCCAAACTCACCACGGCACTGATCCACGCCTATCCCGCCGAGCACGACGTCGCGGCGCCGCGCGGATCGGCGTAAAGTCCCCAAACCATGGCCGATGCGATCCAATTCGTCGAAGCGAACGGGCTCAAATTCGCTTATCTCGAGGAGGGCACCGGGCCGCTCGTGCTCTTGCTGCACGGCTTCCCTGACACGGCCCATACCTGGGACGACCTGCGCCCGCGAATCGCCGCTAAGGGATACCGGGCGGTCAGCCCGTTCATGCGCGGGTACCACCCCAGTGCGATCCCGGATCGAGACCCGGATCAGGAGACCCTGGCGCGCGATCCGCTGGCGTTGATCGAAGCGCTGGGCGCCCGCGACGCCGTCGTCATCGGGCACGATTGGGGGGCCTCGGCCGCCTACGGCGCGGCCGGCACTAGGCCCGGATCGAGTGAAAAAGCTCTTCGTACTTGCCATTCCGCATCCGGCCGCGCTCAAGCCGACGCTGAAGAAGCTTTGGGGCGTCCGCCACTTCGCGGCATACAAGCTGCCGGGGGCGCCGGACCGCTTCGCGCGCAATGACTTCGCGGCGCTCCCCGCCATCTATCGGAGATGGTCTCCAACGTGGAACCCCGATCCGGCGGAGTTCGACGCGGTCCGCGCGAGCTTCGCCAACCGGGCCAGCTTGAACGCGGCGTTCGGCTATTACCGAAAGCTCTCCCCCATACCCAGCGCATCGCTGAAGGCGCGGATCAGCGCGCCGACGGTTGTCTTCGCCGGGCTGGATGATCCCATCGCCGAGCCCTCGGACTACCGCGGCGCCGCCCGCATGTTCGAGAACGAGTACATCGTTGAAGAGGTCCCCGGCGGGCACTTCATGCATCGAGAGCATCCCGATGTGTTCGCCGAGCGCCTGTTGACTCATCTGTGATGGGAATTCTGCGCAGTGGTAACAACCATGCCCGCGCTACGCAGCGCGATCATCGGCGCCGGAATGGTCGGATCGGTGCATGCCCACGCCGTACACCGAGCAGGTGGTCGGCTCGCCGCGATCTGTGGCAGCACGCCGCAGAGTAGTCGGCTCGCCGCCGAGCGGCTGGGGGCGGAGCGCGCCGCCTCCGTACCGGAGATTCTTGACGCCGACGACGTCGACGTTGTGCATGTGTGCACGCCCAATCGTCTGCATTATCAGCAGACCGTGCAGGCTTTGGCCGCCGGAAAGCACGTCATCTGCGAAAAGCCTTTGGCGACAACGATTGACGACGCCCACGCCCTGGTCCAGGCCGCCGGGCAGGCAAACACGGTTGCCGCCGTGCCGTTCATCTACCGCTTCTACCCGATGGTCCGCGAGGCCCGGGTACGGATGGCCGACGCGGCGGTGTGGCTGATCCACGGCGGGTACCTGCAAGATTCCATGGCCAAGTCGCAACCCGCGGGGTGGCGATCCGACCCGGCGCAAAGCGGGCTGTCGATGACCTTCGCCGATATCGGCTCGCACTGGTGTGACCTCATGGAATTCATTACCGGACACCGGATCAGCACGGTCTGCGCGATCGAAGCGAGCGCCCCCGGACTTGCGCATCGTCAAGACGACGGTGCCGTGGTCATGTTCCGGACCGATCGCGGCGCGATCGGCAGCGTCGTCGTCAGCCAAGTTTCACCAGGCCGGAAGAATTCACTGTCCTTCTCGATCGACTGCCGTGACACAGCAGTGCAGTTCGATCAAGAACATCCCGATGAACTCGTCATCGGTGGGCTGCACGCCAACACCGTGTTGGCGCGTGATCCCGCCGCGCTGGACCCACGCAGCGCTCGCTACTCGTTGTTGCCCAGCGGTCACCCGCAGGGCTATCAGGACTGCTTCAACCTGTTCGTCGCCGACGTTTATGACGCCATCCGCAGCGGCGCGACGCCCGACGGACTGCCCGTGTTCGTCGACGGATTGCGGGCAGCGGCCATTCATGACGCGGTCGCTACTTCGATCCATACTGGCTCCTGGATTGACGTGCTGTGGCGAGCGCCCGCAGCATTCGGGGAGCCGCGTTGACCCGGGTACCGATCCGCCTCGCCCTGATTGGGCTGGGGGCCATGGGAAGCGAACACCTACAAGTGTTCTCTGGCCTGACACCTTGGGTCCAGATCGCCGCCGTGGCCGACACCCACCCACCGCTGGCCGACCGTGCCACAACGCTTGCGCCGTCCGCCGCCGTCTTCGACGATCCGCTCGATTGCGTGAACAACGCCGATATCGATGCCGCGGTAGTTGCCACCGCCGACGGCACCCACTTCGAGATCGTTGACGCGTGCATCGCGCGCGGTGTCTATGTGCTGTGCGAGAAGCCGCTCACCACGTCGGCCGAGCAGTCGCTGCGGCTGGTCGAAGCCGAACGCGCTGCCGGGCGGCGGTTGGTACAAGTCGGCTTCATGCGCCGCTATGACCGCGACCATCGCCAAATGTACGAGACATTGCGGGCCGGTGCGGTCGGTGAACCCATCCTGATCAGTCAACGCCACCGTAACCCGTTAGCGGTCAACAACTTCGACGCTTCGAAACTCATCAGCAGCTCGGCTTCACACGACATCGACCTATTCCGCTGGCTCACCGGCGAGGAGATCACCGAAGTGTCCGCGATAGCTAAGTCCAGCGTCGACCACACCACGGTCACCGTGCTGCTGACACTGAAGTCACGATCGGGCATCCTCGGCGTTGTGGAGTTGGGTCGCGGACCGGGCCAGCAGTACGACATCGGCTGCGACATCGTCGCCGCGCGTGGCACGCTCACCCTCGGCTCGCCTATGCTGACTTCCCGCGCGATGCCGGACGGCGTTGCGGCGCAACGGATGCCCGCTACCTGGATCGAACGTTTTGGCGATGCCTATCGCGCGCAAGATGCCGGCTGGCTCGCCGAGGTGGCCACCGAATCGATCACCGGGCCCTCGGCCTACGACGGATACGCAACCAACGCCGTCGTCGAGGCGGCACTGTCCTCATTGGACAGCTGGCTGGACAGGGGAATTGGCCAGCCCGTGCGCCAGGCACCGGCGCCGTTATTTCGATTACCGGGCCATGCGTGATTTCACCCGGCGTCGTCGGGCAGCGCTACCGCGGCCGCAGTGCCGAGGCCCGCGGCCGTAAGCGCGAGACCGGTTCCCAGCACCGTCGCGGCAGTGCCGATCTCGCCGCGCCGGCCCGCGGCGACAAACGCCAGGGCGTCGGCCAGGTCGACGAGCACGTTCACCCGCACGAACGTCCGTGGCATGGTGATCGTGTCCAGGCGCAGCAGACCGGCCGCGAGGACGGCATTGCGGATACCGAACAGGCGGCCCATCACGATGGCTGGTGTCCCATCGGCGTCCAGACGGAAGATCCGGGCGCCGATTCGCGGCATAAACACCGCGGTTGCGGCCAGGGAGGCGCGCGTAGCGGTCAGGATGTTCAGAGGCACAGGGCGATTGAGCGTGGACGGCATTGGCGTTCTCCTATTTGGATGCGATGTGCGGGACAAGCTCGGGATACCTTTTCTGTGGACAGTAGTCTTCTGCACCGCCAGACTTTTGTGCATTTTGCTCATGAACGCTAGGGTTCCTAGATGGCTTCCAGGGGTCGCATCGACTTGCGACTCGCCACCCAGGTGCTCGTATTGCAGCTCGTCGTCGTGACGATCACCTTGATCGTCGCGTTTGTGTTCTTCGCCGTGTTCAATCGCCACCGTCTGGACATCCAATACGGCGAGCACTCCTTGGATATCGCCCGCGTCCTGGCCTCTTCCCCGACGGTCATCGGCAACATCTCCCGCTACAACGACGCCCCGGTGACCCCGACCCCGCAAATGGTCGACGAGCTCGCGGCCGGTCCGATCCAGAGTGTTGCGTCCCGGGATGAACGGCGCACGCACGTGCGGTTCGTGTTGGTCGTCAACACGCACGGCATCAGGCTCGCGGATCCGGACCGCAATAGGTTGGGTCTCCATGTCGATGCCGACATCACGCAGGCGGCCGCCGGACACGAGTCAGTAACTCACGATTCGACCATTTTCGGCGAGGCGATCGTCGCCAAAGTCCCAGTCCTGGAGCCCGGTTCGAATCGTGTTCTGGGTGTGGTCATCGTTGGCATCTCCACGAAAGCATTTGATGAGCAGTTTTCGGAGAACCTGCGGGTGCTGGCGGCGATGGGAGGCGGTCTCCTGCTGATCGGCGTCGCCGGTACGGCGCTGCTGGCCAGGCGGTGGCGGGGGCTGACGCTGGGTTTGCGGCCGGCCGAGATCACCGAGTTGGTGCGCAGTCAGGCGGCGGTGCTGCAGGGTATCGGTGAGGGCGTGCTGGCGGCCGATGTCTCCGGGAAGACCACATTCGTCAACGACGAGGCGTGTCAACTGCTCAGGGTCGGCGACGGGCCGGGCCGGCCCATTGACGAGATCGGGTTGACCAAGCGTGTGCTCGATGTGTTCAAGGCGGCCGATTCGGCACCCACGCTAGCCACCGTCGGGGAACGTGTCGTCGTGGTTTCGGCGCGGCCGGTATCGCGTGAAGGACGCGAGCTGGGAACCGTGCTGGTTGTGCGCGACCGGACCGATGTCGAGTCACTCACCCGGCAACTCGACGCGGTTCAGGTGATGAGCACGGTGTTGCGCGCCCAGCGGCACGAGTTCGCCAACCGTCTGCACCTGCTGAACGGGCTGTTGCACGGCGGTCACGTCGACGAGGGGTTGGAGTACCTCGAAGAGCTCCTCGGCTCGGGCCCACTGGGATCCGCGCTACCCGGTATCGACATGATTCTGGATGCCTACCTGCAGGCATTCCTGGCCGCCAAGGCCGCGGCCGCCCGCGAGGCCGGGGTGACACTGAAAATCGGTGAGAACACCTGGATCTCGGGCCGGCTCTTGATGCCCGTCGACGTCACCACCGTGGTGGGCAACCTGCTCGACAACGCGGTCGACGCGGCCCGGTTGGGCAGCAGCGACATCAAAGAGGTGGAAATCGAGCTGCTGCAAGAAGGTTCGACCCTGCATGTCGTAGTGCTGGACAGCGGCGACGGTGTCGCTCCCGAGTTCGTCGGGGATCTCTTCACCGAGGGCAGGACGACAAAGCCGGACTCCGGGATACCCGGCGGCCGGGGTATCGGGCTTGCGCTTTCGCGGCAGATCAGCCGGTCCCTGGGTGGCGACCTCTGGCTGTTTAGTCCGGGCGATACCGACGGGGAGCCTCGACTGACCGGTGCTGAGTTCATTGCCTGGTTGCCGGGCGTGATGGAAGAGGAGTCCGAATGAGTGACCTGACGGTGCTGGTGGTCGACGACGACTTCCGTGTCGCCAACATGCACGCCGGGATCGTCAACACGCTTCCGGGCTTCACTGTCACCGCCACCGCGAACACCCTTGCGGGGGCGCGAAAGGCCCTGCAAGAGGCGCCTGCTGTCGACCTTGCCCTGGTCGACGTCTATCTACCCGACGGCTCCGGCATCGACTTCGTCCGCGAACTGCACGGGGACAGCATGGTTTTGACGGCGGCAACAGAGCCGGCAACGGTCCGCGCGGCAATGGCCGCCGGGGCGCTGACCTACCTGGTCAAGCCCTTCGCGACCACCGAGCTCGCCGCGCGCCTGGCCGGCTACGCTCGCTACCGCAAGATCCTGGCCCGCGCCAGCCTCGGTGCCGGCGACGTTGATGCGGCACTGGATGCACTCCGCCCCAAGACCGCCGCCCCCGCGCCCCCGACAATCGCGGCGTCCTCCACCAAACAGCTTGTGCTGGACGCCTTGCGAACATCGGAGCAACCGATGTCGGCGGCGGAGGTCTCTGCGGCGATCGGGATATCACGGGCAACCGCCCAACGGTATCTGGCGGCACTGGCCACCTCGCGGGAGGTTACCGTCGGGCTGCGTTACGGCACCACCGGACGACCTGAGCAAGAGTTCGCGGCGAACGATGACAAGCCGACCCGTCCGTCGTGATGATTCACCGCCCTGGTCTGCGTGCCTGCGATCGACAAGCGACGAACTCGTTTGCCGCGCTGAGCGACCGTCCGCCGCCGGCGAGCCGCGGAACGGCGGATGTTGTTGGTCGCCAACCGGTGTGGGGAGGCGCCGCGAATGTCATGGGCCACCGCGTGGACCGGAACCTCGGCGACGCGGGGCGCCACCTCGGCGGCGGCGCTGCGGTCAGTCATCGAAGGTGCGGGTTGCGTGGGTGGCGTGGGCTTTCTTGGAGGGCCACCAGTTCGCGTTCCCGACCATTGCCGCCACGGCCGGCACGGTGATGGTGCGAACCACGAAGGTGTCGATCAACAGGCCCATGCCGATGATGAACCCGGTTTGCGCCATGGTCGCAAGGCTGCCGAACACCAGGCCGAACATCGAGGCGGCGAAGATGATGCCGGCCGAGGTGATGACACCACCCGTCGAACGGACCGCGCGAATGATGCCGGAGCGGATGCCGGAGCGTGACTCTTCACGAATTCGCGTGATCAGCAGCAGGTTGTAGTCCGCCCCGACGGCGACCAGCACGATGAAGGCCGTCGCCTGCACGTTCCAGCAGATCGCCTGATGGAGCACGAACTGAAAGAAGACGACTCCCAGCCCCAGCGCCGACAGGTACGAGATCACCACGGAGGCAATCAGATACAGCGGTGCCACGATCGCGCGGAGCAGCATGACGAGGATGAAGAAGACCACGAGCAGGGTCATGATGACGATCAGTCGGAAGTCGTCGTAGTAGTAGCTGCGCAGCGTGCTGTACATCGGGGTCATGCCGACCATCGATATCGACGCATCCGAGAGCGAGGTGTTGGGCTGCGCGCCGCGTGCCGTGTTGAGAATCGATGCCACCTGGTCCATCGCGGCCGTGCTGAACGGGTCGAACTTCGTTTCGACCAGGTAGCGCACCGAATGCCCGTCGGGTGAGATGAACATCTTCGCGGCGTTCTTGAAGTCGTCCGACGTGAGCACCTGGGGCGGAATGTACATGCCCGCCATGGACGGTCCTGTGGCGTCGCGCTTCATCGACAGCAGGTACTCGGCCGCCTGGTTCATGCCGAGGCCCATCCGCTTGGTCTGGTCGACGAGTGTCCGCACGCCGTCGGCCAGCCGCCGGCTGCCGTCGGCCAGCTGGTCGGCGGCGGCCTGCAGGCCCGCGATCTTCTGCGACATGCCAGCGGCGCTGCCACCCGCTGTCCGCAGACTGTTGGATGTCGTCGCCAGCAGTGTGGTCAAACTCTGCACCGCCGCCTGCACTCCTGTACCGCCGGCGGTGGCGGCCAACGTACCGCCGCTTCTGCGCGACAGCGGGACGAGCTGCATGCGGGTCCGTGTTGCATAGCGGATTGTTGTTCGAGCTCGAGCATCGGCTGCCGACGCGGCGACGCCGTTGGCGAGTGTCGAAGCGACCCGTTCGCCAGCGCGCGCATGTTGTCCAACTGGTTGGCCGCCGCCGCCGAGCTGTTGCTGCACCTGGTTCAGCGTTGCGGTGACCTGGGTCATCGGCCCGCTGGCGCCGTGGATTTGGTCGCGAACCTGGGCGAGCGCCGCCGCCAGTTGGTCGGCGCCATTGGTCAGCGCGTCGAGGTCGTTGGTTCTGTCGCTGATCTGCGTCGAGGCGTCCTCGAGCTTGCCGCCGACCGCGCCGGCCTGAAAGCTGAGCTTGGCCTGATCGAGCGGCTGGCCGGTCGGCCGCGTGATACCGCGCACCGCAACGATATTGGGCAGCTGAGATACGCGTTGCGCCATCTGGTCCAGGTCGGCCAGGGCCCGCGATGTCCGCAGGTCGTGCGGCGAGTGGACGTAGATGTATTGCGGCAGCAGCGCGCTCGTCGAAAAGTGAGCTGCCATCGTCGAATAGCCGACGTTGCTTGGCGCCGACTGCGGCAATTGCAGGCGGTCGTTGAAGGTGGGCGTACAGGAAGGCCGCGCAGCCGGCCAGCGCGAGCAACAGCGACAGGCTGACCAGCAGATGCGCTTTGGGTCGACGAACCAGCTGAACGGCGGACCGCTGCCACATGCGGCCGGTGAGCGCCGGTCGTGGGTTCACCCAACCGCGCCGACCGGCGAGCACGAGTATGGCGGGCAACAGCGTGACGGCGGCAAGAAACGCGATCGCGATCGAAACCGCAAGCGCCGGGCCGATACTCGTGAACGCGGGCAGCCGGGTGAAGACCATGCCAAGGAAGGTGACCGCGACCGTGGCCGCCGACGCCGCGATGACCTCGCCGATAGAGCTCAGTGCTTTTTGCACCGCCAGGTCGGAGTCGGTGCCGGAGCGGAGGTACTCGTGGTAGCGGCTGATCAAGAAGACGGCATAGTCGGTGCCGGCGCCCAAGATCATGGCCGTCATCAACACGATTGTCAGCGAGGACACCCCGAGCCCGAGCTGAACCAGCCCGGATACCGCACCCTGAGCCGACGCCACCGAAATTCCGATGGTGATCAACGGCACCAACACGGTCACCGGTCGTCGGTAGATCACCGCCAGGATGAGCAGCACCAACAAGGCGGTGACCATCTCGATCATGTGCGCGTCGCGGGTGCTGACGATCGTCATGTCGCCGGCCATGGCGCCCTGTCCCGTTACGTCCGCGGTCAACGAGGTGCCCGCGGTGGAGCGCTTGGCGATTTCAGTGATCCGCTGGTAGGCCTGTGAGGACTCGGGGGATCCGGGCAGCCGCCTTCAGGTTCACCGCCAGGTAGAACGCTTTGTTGTCCGGCGCTGACCAGCAAGGGACGCAGTGCGGGTGTGGTGACGACGTCCTCCACGGCGGACACCTCGTTGGTCTCGCCGCGCAACGTCGCCGCCAGCTTGCCGTAGGCGTCCTCATCGCCAGGTTGCAGACCCCGATTGTCGGTCAGTACGACAATCAGCACGTTCTGTGCGGACTCACCGAAATCCTTGGCCATCTGGTCGGCCGCCGCCATGGCTTTGGGCGGCAGCGGCTGCAGTGGCTGGCTTTCGACCACCTTGGTCAGCGGGGTGAAGGCCACGGCAAACACGGCCACCACGGCGATCCAGGCGGCGATGATGAGCCAGGGCGCGCGCACGACGAAGCGACCCAGCACCGAAAACGCACCGATATGCGCCTTGGCTCTAGGGGCGGCGGGCTTTTTGAACATGGTGAAACCCTTCATTCGTGTTTGGTATCAGGTCGCGAATTAGCCGGCTATATGGACCCGGCAGCGAATGCCAAATTGCGGGCGGCGGTTTCGTCGATCTGCGCATAAATTTGGGCGATCTGCGTCAAGGCCATGCCCGTCCGCATGAGCTCTTCTTGGGCGGCTTGGTGCAGGGTCAGCATCTCGATGGCCTCTGAGGTGAACGCCATTGCCGCCTGCGCCGAGACCTCGTCGCCACCGGCAGGCGCCAGACCGGTCACCTCGATCGATGCCTTCGCGGCCGCCTCAAGGCAGCTGACCGCGATGTCGACTACCCGGTCACCAATGCCTGCGACGATCGGGTCAAATGACATGGATTGCATGCGCCTATTCCCCCTCTGTTTGGTGCCGGAGTATCCTGCGCCGTGCAGAATGGCTATTCGCGAATTACTCCCCGCCAGCGCCAATTCCTTTCGCGCTGCAGATCGTGCGGTTATTCCGGTTATTCCGTCGAGATCGAACCTACGGCGCCGCTTACACCCCTGTCGCGCTTGTGAGCGATAGTCGGAATAAGCGATGATTCGGCGGTTTTGCGCGTTGTGCTCAACGGCCTACCTGGCGCTGCCCACTGGCTCAGCGCTTAGGAAGCCGATGCTGCCGGCGAGCGACAAGTCGCTGAGAGCGCTCGTCAGGTCACTTCGCAGGTCGCTGTTCGAATTCGCACCATCCGGCTGATATGCAGCGACCGAGATGAAGACCTGTCGGTCCACTCTCCCCGACAGCAGCGCCATCATTCCGCCCGTGCGGTGCATCAGCGCCCTGGTCACGCCGGGGCAGGAGGACTTGATAGCGAAGCTGTCGGCGGCTGTGCCGTCTGGCCGGTAGGCGGCCGGGTCGACCTCACCGAGATTGGACGCGACGACACCGGTGGAGCGCCCGGCGGCCACCCGAGCCATGCGCTTGAGCAGCCACCGCGGCATCAGGGGAACGAGGGGCACCAGTACCCACCGCTCGTCGGGGTTCTCGTCGCGTTGCAGTATCGCGCTTTTTGTTGCGGAACGGATTTCGCGCAGGTCCGTCATCGCCAGCACAGGGTCGACGGTGAAGTCGACGTTTGCGACCGCGTTGGCGCGGGTGTCGCCGGCCGTGCGCTCGTTGATGGGCATTCCCAACATGACCGAACCATCTGCGGCAACGCGTCCCGCTCGCTGGGCGAGGCGGGCCGCTACGGCCGCGAGAAGGCTGTTGCTGGTCCCGCCGAGCAAGCCGGCACGGGCATCCCACGCGTCGGCGTCGACGAAGATCGTTGCCGTTGGCATGGTGACGGCTTCGTCGGCTCCGGTGAGGGCCGGTAGCGGCGCGGTTGATGCCGCACCGCCGCCCAAGCCGCGCCGGGCCATCCGTGCGGCGGCGACGATGGCGCGGCCCACGGCGGGCATATCGCGCGCGGTTTGGCGGGTGTCCTCGCGCAGTGCCCGCCATCGCCGCCGGGATCCGGCTGCGGGCCAGTTGATCGGGTCGTGGCGGCCAGCGGCCGCGTCCGCCAACGCCTCGCACAGGCCGACGCCGTCGGTCAGGCAATGCGAGATGAGCAAGCTCACCCCGGCGCCGCCGTCGGTGAAGGGAACCACCGCGAGGTGCCACTCGGGCCCGTGCTCGGCATCCAGCGGCGTGTTGGCCTGCTCGGTCAGCCAGGCATCGAATTCTTCGCGCGGCCGTGGCCTCTCGACGATCTCGAGGTCGGTCTGACCGCCGGCAGACACCCAGCGATAGCGGGCACACGGCAACGGTGAGCGTTCGATGCGGCGCGATAACCGCCCCCGCTGAAGATGGTGATGGAACCGGCGCAGACCGTCGATATCGATCGCGCGGTCATACACCCAGACGCACTGCAGCAGGCCGGCGGCGCCCGTGACTCGCTCGCCGATAAAGAAGGTCTGGTCGAACAGACCGAGTACGTTGCTCATATTCCTTGAGGTCCTTATCTGTTAGTTGCTTGCGGGTATGGCTACCGGGCCTCGCCAGCCGGTTCACGGCATGGCCAGCCGATGGTGGCCGTGAGCGAGAAGTCCTCCATGATGCTCGAAAGAACCCGCCGCAATTCGTCATTCGAGGTGATGCTGCCCGGCTGATACGCAATGACCGAGACGAAGACTCGCCCGTTCACCGACGCCGAGATCAACCCCATCATTCCGTTGCTGAGCTGCACCGTCGCCTTGGTGACACCCGGGCAGACGGACAGCAGGGACATGTAGTCGGCCTGCGTGCCGTCCGGGCAGTTGACGATCGGGGGGGCCGCACCGAGTTGGGACGAAGCCACGCTGGTCGTACTGGGGGTGTACACGTTGACCCGCCGCCGGATGAGCCGCTTGGACAACAGCGGGACGAGGGGCAGCAGTGCCATCCGCTCGTCGGGCACCTGGTCCCGGTGTATCAGCGCTTGCTTTGTTGCGGAACGGATTTCGTTCAGATCCGTCGTCGCACGGGTGGCGTCGATCGTGACGTCGACGTTCGTGACCGCATTCGCGCGGGTGTCGTTGGCGGTCCGCTCGTTGACGGGTACACCCAAGGTGACCGAGCCGTCCGCGGTGACCCGTCCCGCTCGCTCGGCGAGCCGGGCGGCCACTCCCGCGAGTAGCGAGTTGCTGGTCCCTCCCAGTGCGTCGGCGCGGGCGGCCCACTCGTCGGCGTCGATGAAGATCGTTGCCGTTGGGAGCGTGATGGTTTCGTCCGCGCCGGCGGACAGAGCGGGCGCCGGCGTCGGTGATCCCGCATCGGGGCGGCTTTCGCGGGTTTTCCATGCCGATCGTGCCGCGGCGGCTGCAGATTTCGCAGCGCGGCGGATGGCCGGGAAATCGCGCAGCGTCTGGCGGGCGTCCTCGCGCACTGCCCGCCACCGCCGGCGTGACCCGGCGGCAGGCAAGTCGAATCCACTGTCGTAGCCGGCCGCCGCCTCCATGATCGCCAGGCACCCGCCCATCCCGTCGGCGACGCAATGTGACACGACCAGGCTCACCCCGGCGCCGCCGTCGGTGAAGGGAAGCACCGCGAGATGCCATCCGGACCCGTGCTCGGCGTCCAAGGGCCGGTTGGCCTGCTCGCCCAGCCAGGCGTCGAACTCGTCGCGCGGGCGCGCGGCCGCGACGATCTCGAGGTCGGATGGACCGCTCGAAACCCAGCGATGACGGCCGAAAGGCAACGCCGAGCGCTCGATGCGGCGCGACAACCGGCCCTGCTGAAGATGGTGATGGAACCGACGCAGACCGTCGAGGTCGATCGCGTGGTTGTAGATCCAGACAACCTGGCCCCGGCTGGTGGCTCCGGTCGCCCGCTCGAAGTCAAAGACGGCCTGGTCGACCAGATCGAGTACGTTGCTCATCTTGCTTAACTCACTTTCTTGTCAGTTGCCGACGGACTCGGGCAGGGCCAGCCGATGGTGGCCGAGAGCGAGAAGTCGTCCATGGTGTCCGAAAGACGCTGCTGCAGAAGGGCAGTCGAGTTGGCGCGGTGCGGCTGATAGGCGAGGACCGAGACGAAGACCTGTCCCCGCGTTCTTCCCGACAGCAACACCAGCAATCCGCCCAGCCGGTGCATGACCGCCTTGGTCACACCCGGGCCCAGAGATTTCATGACGAAGTGGTCGGCATCAGTGCCGTCCGGCCGATTGGCCGCCGGTTTGACCGCGCCGAGGTTCGACGAAACGACGCTGCTGGCGCTGCTGGCCGAGACACTGACCAATCGCTTGGCCAGCCACTGCGGCAACAGCGGAACGATGGGCAGCAGTGCGAACCGTTCGTTGCACTCCTCGTTGGACCGGATCAGCGCTTGCTTGACGGCGGCCCTGATCTCGCGCAGATCCGTCGTCGCGTGCGCGGGGTCGACGGTGAAGTCGACGTTCGTGATGGCATTGGCGCGGGTGTCGCCGGTCTTACGCTCGTTGACGGGCAATGTCAGGTCGACCGACCCGTCCGCCGCGAGCCGCCCCGTGAGCTGGGCCAGGCGGGCCGCCAGTCCCGCGAGCAGCGTGTTGCTGGTCCCGCTGAGCGCGCCCGCGCGGGCGTCCCACTCGACGGCGTCGACGAAGACCGTCGCCGTTGGCAGCGTGACCAATTCGTCCGCTCCGGCGGGCAGGCCGGGCAACGCGGCGGCCGATCCGGTGCCGCCGCTACGCCGTGCGAACTGCGCCGCGGCGACGATGGCGCGGCCGATGCCGGGAGTGTCGCGCACGGTTTGGGTTGCGTCCTCGCATACGGCCCGCCACGGCCGGCGTGACCCGGCGGCCGGCCAGCTGATCGGCTCGCGGCGCCCGGATGCGGCGTCCGCCAGCGCCTCGCACAACCCGACGCCGTCGGTGAGGCAATGAGTGGTCACCAGGCTCACCCCCGCGCCGCCGTCGGTGAACGGCAGCACCGCCAGGTGCCACCCGGGTCCGCGTTCGGCGTCCACCGGCGTGTTGGCCTGTTCAGCCAGCCAGGCGTCGAATTCTTCGCGCGGCCGAGTCGTGGCGACCTCGATGTCGGGCCGATCGCCGCATGCGACCCAGCGATGCCGGCCGAACGGCAGCGGCGAACGCTCGATGCGGCGGGACAGCGGCCCCCGCTGCAGCCGGCGCTGGAACCGGCGCAGACCATCGAGGTCGATTCCGCGGTGGTACACCCACACGCACTGCAGCAGGCTGGTAGATCCGGTCGCCCGCTCGCCGAGAAACATGGTCTGGTCGTACAGGTCGAGTACGTTGCTCATTTTCCTCACGTCCTTATCTGCTAATTGGTTGTGCGGCAAAGGGCCTCGCGGTGAGCGAGAACTCGTCCAGGACGCCCGAAATGTGGTGTTGCAGATCGTCGTTCGAGACGAGACGGCCCGGCTGATACGCGAGGACCGAAACGACGACCTGTTGGTGCAGCCTTCCCGAGTGCAAAGACATCATCCCGCCGAGGCGGTGCATCGTCGCCTTGGTGATGTGCGGATAGACGGAACGCAGAGCGACGCAGTCGGCGTCCGTGCCGTCCGGCCGGTTGACTTCCGCGGGGGCCGCGCCGACGTTGGACGCGATAACTACGTTGGTCGCACCGCCGGTGGCGACGCCGGCCAGTCGGTCGATGAGCCGTTGCGGCAGCAGGGGAACGAGCGGCAGCAGCGCCAACCGTTCATCGGGCACCTCCCCGCGGCGGGTCAGCGCTTGCTTGATCGCTCCCCGGATCTCGCGCAGGTCCGTCGCCGCGATCGCCGGGTCGATCGTGATATTGGCGAACGCGACGGCGTTGGCGCGGGTGTCGTCGAGGGTGCGCTCGTTGACGGGTATCGCCAGGGTGACCGAGCCGTCCGCGGCGACCCGGCCCAGGCGGTCGGCGAATCGGGCCGCCAACGCCGCGAACAGCGTGTTGCTGGTCCCCCCGAGCGCGCGTGCGCGGGCGTCCCACTCGGCGGCATCGATAACGATCGTCGCCGCGGGGAGCGTGATGCGTTCGTCGGCCGCCGCGATCGGCGCGGGTGGCTGGCTCTTGGCGCCGGCGAGGCCGCGATCGCGGCGGGCCAATCGTGCAGCGGTCGCGACGGCGCGGCCGATGGCGGGGACGTCGCGCACGGCTTGGCGGGTGTCCTGGCGCAGGGCCCGCCACCGCGGGCGTGCCCCGGCGGCGGGCCAATTGCCGGCGCCGTCGTAGCCGCACGCCGCTTCCACTATCGCCAGGGCCGCCCCGACGCCGTCGGTGAGGCAATGCGACAGGATCAAGCTCACCCCCGCGCCGCCATCGGTGAACGGCAGCACCGCGAGGTGCCATCCCGGTCCGTGCTCGGCGTCCAGGGGGATGGTGGCCTGCTCGTCCAGCCAGGCGTCGAATTCTGCACGCCGCCGAGGCGTCGCGATCTCGAGCTCGGTCAGACCGTTGGGCGCCACCCAGCGATGTCGGCCGAACGGCAGCGGCGAGCGTTCGATGCTGCGGGACAGCCGCCCCCGCTGTAGGTGGTGATGGAACCGGCGCAGTCCGTCGATGTCGACCGGCCGGTTATAGATCCAGAACGATTGCCCGACTGCGGCCGACTGCTCGAGGCGAAAGAAGGTCTGGTCGACCAGATCAACTACGTTGCTCATTTTCTCAGGTCCTTATCGGCTGATTGGTTGCGCGGCTAAGGTGATCGCGGTGAGCGAGAATTCGCTCAGCACACTCGAAATGTGCTGTCGCAATTCGTCATTGGAGTTGGGGCGGTCGGGCTGACACGCGACGACCGAGACGGAGACCTCTCCGTTGGCTCTTGCCGAAAGAAGAGACAGCAGCCCACCGAGCTGGTGCATCGTCGCCTCGGTCGCGCCCGCGCTGAGGGACCTCATGACGAAGTGGTCGGCCGCCGTGCCGTCCGGCCGATTGACTGCAGCGTCGACCGCACCGACGTTGGATGAGCCCACGGTGGTCGCACTGTTGGTGGCCACGCCGACCCATCGCCGGCTGAGCCGCTCAGGCATCAGGGGAACGAGGGGCAGCAGTGTCCATCGTTCGGCCGGCTCCTGCTGAGATCGGATCAGCGCTTGCTTGATCGCGGCCCGGATCTGGCGCAGGTCGGTCGCCGCTGGCGCCGGGTCGACCGTGAAGTCGACGTTGGTGATGGCGTTGGCGCGGGTATCGCCGGCCGTGCGCTCGTTGATGGCCATCGTCACTGTGACCGAGCCGTCCGCGCTGAGTCGTCCCAGTCGCTGGGCGAGGCGGGCCGCCAACGCCGTGAGCAGGGTGTTGCTGGTCCCGCCGAGTGCGTGTGCGCGGGCGTCCCACTCGTGTGCATCGACGAAAATCGTTGCGGTGGGGACACTGCGGCCATCGGCTTCGGGGGTCGGCGCGGGTGTCGGGGTAGCCGAATCCGCTTGGCCGAGGTTGTGCCGGACGAAACGGGCTGCGGCGACGACGGCTCGGGCAATGCCGGGTATGTCGCGAACGGTTTGGCGGGTGTCCTCGCGCAGGGCCCGCCACCGCGGGTGTGATCCGGCAGCGGGCCAGCTGATTGCGTTGTCGTAGCCGGCAGTTGCGTCCGCCACGGCCTGGCACAATCCGACGGCGTCGGTGAGGCAATGCGAGGCGACCAGGCTCACCCCGGTGCCGCCGTCGGTGAACGGCAGCATCGCGAGGTGCCATCCGGGCCCGTGCTCGGCATCCAGCGGGGTATTCGCCTGCTCGTCCAGCCAGGCGTCGAATTCTTCACGCGACCTTGCCTTCTCGATGATCTCGAGTTCCGGCTGATCGCCGGGCGAGACCCAGCGATGGCGGCCGAACGGCAAAGGTGAGCGTTCAATGCGGCGGGATAACCGCGTGTGCTGAAGTTGTCGATGGAATCGTGACAGTCCGTCGATGTCGATCACGCGGTCATACACCCAGCCACACTGAATCAGGTTGGTAACTCCTGCCGCCCGCTCGATGCGAAAGAAGGTGTCATCGACCAGGTCGAGTACGTTGCTCATTTTCGTCAACCCCTTTCGTCGTCAGAGCCGGATGACGGGCATGCCGTGGCCCGAATTTGCATGGTCTGCAACCGCATCCACCCAGTCCGAGGTGCTCTTGACGGCACCCGCGAACGCCGCGTGCAATGCCGCGATGTAGAGGTGCACCGACTTGCGCGCGACCGCGTTATTCGGAAACGAGATCGTCACCGTGGTTTTGTCGGCTTGCCGGTTGATCCAGATGTTGATCCCGCCGTGCGACAGGTTGTCGCCGTAGGTGCCCCAATTCGTCGATTCAAACAATGCGGCGACGGGCATCTTGCGCAGATCTATGAATGACACCATCAGTTCCGAACGGGGGCGCAGTTCTATCCCCAGTTGATCCGGCGTCGTCAACTGCAGGACTCGTTCAAATGGCACCCCGGCTAGGTGCTTGGCGGCGTCGTACGAACGCTGGGCCGACCGCGCCGCTTCCACAAACGAGCCGCTGCCGGTCGGCACGGTGATCGGAACCAAGCCTGCGAACCAGCCCACGGTCAGCGTGTCGATGCCCGGCGTGCGCGTGTCGTACGGCGTAAATCCGTAGTAGGTCTCGTTGCCCGTCAAGTCACGCTCGGCCAGAGCCGTGCACGCCAGCACACCACCGCTGAACCGGGCACCGGCCGCCCTGCAGGCGGTGTCGAAAGACTCCGTCTGGGCGGCGTCCAGCAACTCGACCGTCACGATGTCGCCTCGGGTGTCGGCCGTCGTGTCACCGAGCGGCAGCGGGAAGCGCGGCCAGTGGCCGCCGGTGCCCTGCACAAACTTGATCCAGTCGCGGATCTCCGGGGACGACAGGGTCAGGCTGGCCACCCTTTCGTACTGCCGTGCTGCGTAGCCGCGATAGCTGGCAATCTCCGAAGTCGTGGAGGGCCGCTCTTGCTCCGGGGTCTGCACCAGGGACTCGTAAGTCAGGTGGATGTCGAGGAAGATCAGGCCGGCGGACATGCCGTCGATGTAGAGATGGTCCAGACTGGCGTAGAAGGTGAAGCGGTCCGCATGCTGGACGATGCCGAATGTGAAGCAACCCCATTGAAGCGTCTCGGGGGTCGTCGCCAACGGGTGGATGCGTATTTCATCGGTGTTCATGTGTCCGAACTCCACCGGAACGAATTCGATTGTTTCGGGGTGATCGATAGTCCGACGAACAATGACGTCGTTCTCGAATTCAAACCAATCGTGGTAGCTGTCGTGACGACGGACATGCGCGTTGATCGCCGCCGTCATTGATGGAATGTCACATAGGCCGGGGATTTCCCATGAGACGACCATCAAGCGCGGTAGCTGCACGCCCTTCGCCTTGCCTGCGCGGGCGGCCAAGAGGTGTTGCTCCCGCTGGTAAGTGGGAGGCAGATTATCGCTTCGCCGTGCGGTCCGGGCCGCTTCACGAGCAGCGGGTGACGCCAGCCACGTGGTAACTGGACCACGCTGCGGCTGCCATTCGTTGATAGTGCCTAATGCGACCATTTTGTCAATCCCCTTATCTATGCGATGCCGAGATTATTTGCGCCGCGCGGACATGGTTGAGCCGCTATTTACGAATGACTTTCGCGATAGCTTTTATTCCTATGTGAACCGACCGTGCGACGCGTTCGGTTATTTCGTTGAAACCGAACTTACGGGGAGACTTACGCCCGTGTCGCTCTTGTCGGCAATAGTCGACGAAAGCGACGATTGTGCGGTTTTGCGCATTGTGCTCACGTGCGCCGTCCGCGGGGCTTGCGGCTACATAACAAGTGCGTTGATCTACCCGTCAGGCCAGTAGAATTGGTCACATCGCCCTGCGAGGCTGGACCTGAAGTGACCGCCGGATCTATCTGGAACGCGCACTTGGTGTCCCGCTGACCGACGGGTTGCGGTCGTAGCCAACGGCTGGTGTACGCGTACAAATACACAGGAGCAACACGCAAATGGAATCCATGTCACACGATCCGGCCGCTGGCGACATTGGCTCACAGTTAGTCGACATCGCTCTTCAGGGTCTCGACTCCGCCGCGTCGGCGATGATGTCGTTGACCTCGCTGATACCCGCCGGCGCCGAAGAGGTATCGATGCAGGCGGCGCTGGCGTTTGCGACGGAAGGCGTCCAGGTGCTGGCCAGTAACACATCGGCGCAACAAGAACTCATGCAGACGGGCATGGCCTTGGTGAATATCGCCCAAATGTATTCGCAGGTTGACGGCAGCGCCGCCAACACTTTGGGGTTCAACGCGGCGAGGCCGCTGATGACCAAGCTGACCGACGCGGCCACCAACCTGTCCAGCCATCCGTTGGCGGGTGGATTGGGCGCAAGCGTCGGCGCGGGACTGGCGCACGCGGACGTGCTACCGGGTGCGGCCGGAACGGCGGCCCGCACGCCGCTGATGGGCCAGTTGATCGACGGGGTTGCGGGCGCAGGCGGGGCACCGGGCCTGGCCAACGCCGGATCGTCAGCGCTCGGCGCCGGCACCGCGCCGCTGAGTGCGATGGGCTCGGGCGCATCCGCCGGCGGCGGCAAGGCCGGGCTGGTGTCCGAGGTCTCCCCGGACCAGGACGAAAACGAGCAGCCGGGCGAACAGCAACTCGGACAGCGAACGCTCTGACAGTCTCTGAAAGTGGTCCCCGATCGCCGGGGTGTGGTGGGGACGACACGATGCCAGGTGGGCCCGAGGCTTCCCGGCGGACTGTGGATCGGCTGCTCCCCCACGTCTCCTACGCTTGCGCTGTTACTCGATGCCGAAGGAGAGCCGTTGTGCCCGAGATCGACTTGGCCGCAATCTTGCGCAACATGAAGATCCCCGAGAACCTCAGCGCCAGCCAGGGACTCCGCGAGTACCTGCTCGCCCAGAGTGAGGGCCGACCCCAACTGCCGGAGCGCGACGAAGAACTGCAACAGCAGACGAATACCCTGCTCCTGCTGTCGCATCTGGAAGTCCTCAACGCCCTCGGGGCGCTGGAAGAACGCATGTCGAGGAAGCGCCGGAGAAGGTGGTTCTAGGGTCGCCGGGGGGTCGCCGGGTAATCGTCGTACCGTGAGGTGTTGTAGCTGTGCGTTGGATCGTCGATGGCATGAACGTAATCGGAAGTCGCCCGGACGGCTGGTGGAAGAACCGTAACCGCGCGATGGTCACTCTGGTCGACAAGCTTGACCGCTGGGCTTCTTCTTCTGTGGCCAGCGGGGACGCCGTGGAGAACGTAACGGTGGTGTTTGAGCGGCCGCCCTCCACCGACATCCGTTCCTCGGTGATCGAGATCGCGCACGCGCCCAGGGCTGCCGCGAACTCGGCCGACGACGAGATCGTCAGGATGCTGCAAGCCGATCCTCGGCCGGGCGAAATTCGCGTCGTGACATCGGACAAGGTGTTGATCGACCGGGTCCTAAGCCTTGGTGCATCCGTGTACCCGGCGGAAAGCTTCCGCGAACTCGTCGACCCGCGTGCGGCGCAATGACCGCCAGCAGCTCCGTCCCTGCAGTCGCGGCAAGCGGACCAAGCGGGCCCGCCAACCTGTACGGCCTACTTCACTCCTAGAAGGGAGCGTTGCGTGCCGGATTTCGCCTACATCGGGTACGAAACGATCGACGACGGCCGTATCGCGGCCATCACCCTCGACCGCCCGAAGCAGCGCAATGCGCAGACTCGCGGGATGCTTGTCGAGTTGGGCGCGGCGTTCGAACGCGCCGAAGCCGACGACGCGGTCCGGGTGGTGATCCTGCGGGCCGCCGGCCCGTCCTTCTCCGCGGGGCACGATCTCGGCTCGGTCGATGACGTCCGCGAACGTTCACCGGGCCCGGACCAGCACCCCACCTTCCGGTGCAACGGCGGAACGTTCGGCGGGGTGGAGTCGCGAAACCGCCAGGAGTGGCATTACTACTTCGAAAATACGAAGCGGTGGCGCAATCTGCGCAAGATCACCATCGCCCAGGTGCACGGGACGGTGCTGTCCGCGGGCTTGATGCTGGCGTGGTGTTGCGATCTGATCGTCGCGAGTGACGACACGGTATTCGCAGACGTCGTCGGTACCCGGCTCGGGATGTGCGGTGTCGAGTACTTCGGTCATCCGTGGGAGTTCGGGCCACGCAAGGCGAAGGAGCTCCTACTCACCGGTGACTCGATCGGCGCGGACGAGGCCCATTCGCTCGGGATGGTGAGCAAGGTGTTTCCTGGTGCCGAACTAGAACGCAGCACAATCGAATTCGCTCGCCGAATCGCCAAGATGCCGACGATGCCCGCGCTACTCATCAAGGAATCGGTGAACCAGACCGTCGACGCAATGGGTTTCGTCACAGCACTGGACGGTTGCTTCAAGATCCACCAGCTCAATCATGCGCACTGGGGTGAAATCACCGACGGAAAGCTTTCCTACGGAACGGTCGAGTACGGGCTCGACCCGCGCGTCGCTGCGAGGCTTCCTCGCCGACCAAGCCCCACCGGCGCGGGTACGCGAGGCGGTCGCCGCCGGCGGCCACGACCGCAGGCTCTGGCAGCGGCTGTGCTCCGAACTGGAGCTGCCCGCGCTGCACACGCCTCTGGAGTACGGCGGAACGGGCGCGACGCTCGTCGAGACGGCGATCGTGTTCGGCGAGTTGGGCCGGGCGCTCACCCCGGTTCCGTTCGCGGCGACGATCTTGCGATCGAGGCGATCCTGCGCACGGGAGACGAAGAGCAGTGCAAGCGACTGCTCGCCGGCTTGCTCTCCGGGGAACAGATCGGAGCGTTCGCGGCGAGCGGACCCGACCCATTCGCGGCGACCGTGCGCGCCCAGCGACTCGACGGTCGTGTCGTGCTCACCGGCGAGTGTGCCCCGGTGTTGCACGGCCACGTCGCCGATTTGTTCGTGGTGCTGGCGATCCCTGACGAGCTGGACGGCCCCGAAAGCACGGCGGCACTGCATGTGGTCGCAGCCGCGGACCCGGGGGTCACCGTCGTCCCGCTGCGTTCTTTCGACGTCACACGTCCGGTCGCGAAGCTGCAACTGGCGCAGGCTCCGGCCGAAGCGCTGACCGCAGGTTCGCCGGTTGAATTCGAGCGGCTGCTCGATGTGGCCCGGGTGCTGCTGGCCGCCGAGATGCTCGGCGGCGCCGAGGCGTGCCTTGATCTGACAGTCGAATATGCCTGCAGTCGAAAACAATTCGACCGGCCGATCGGTTCGTTCCAGGCGGTCAAGCACCTCTGCGCGGACATGATGATCGAAATCGATGCGACTCGTGCCGCCGTCATTTTCGCCGCGATGAGCGCCGTGAACGGGGATGAACTGCGAATCACCGCACCCCTGGCCAAGGCGCAGGCGGCAGACACCTATGTCCTGTGCGCCGGCTCCGCCATCCAGGTCCACAGCGGCATCGCCTTTACCTGGGAGCACGACCTGCATCTGTACTTCCGCCGGGCCAAGACGACCGAGGCGCTCTTCGGTAGCACTGCCTGCCACCGCGCACTGCTCGCCGACCGGGCAGGCCTCTAGCCGTCCACTTGATGGGTGCCGCGGTCGCAGAAGACAGGCACCGCAGGTGCCCGGTTGGTAGCATCCAGGCGACTGTCACGGAGGCGTTCTGTGCACGAGGAATTCGGGCGCTATCGGCTGATCGACCTGATCGGCGAGGGGGGCATGGGCAAGGTCTATCGCGCCCATGACACCAAGATGCGCCGCGATGTTGCAGTCAAGGTGTTGACGCCGCAGTTGGCCGCGGTCGACGGGTTTCGGGAACGGTTTGCGCGAGAGGCGCACGCCGCCGCGCGGTTGGCTGAACCGCACATCATCCCGATTCATGAGGCCGACGAAATCGACGGGCACCTGTATCTGGTGATGCCCGTCATCGAGGGCACCGATGCGCAGGCTCTGCTCAACCGCGATGGGCGCTTGAGCCCGCAGTTGAGCGTGACGATCATCGAGCAGTTGGCCGCGGCGCTGGATGCCGCCCACGCGGACGGTTTGGTGCACCGCGACGTCAAGCCGTCCAATGCGTTGATAACCGCGGACGAGTTCGTCTACCTGATCGATTTCGGGCTCGTCCACGACAGTGCCTCGAAGAAACTGACGCCCACGGGCTCGAACGTGGGCACCTGGTGCTACATGGCCCCGGAGCGCTTCGGCGACGGAACCGGCGATGCCCGCGCCGATGTATACGCATTGGCCTGTGTCCTGTATGAGTTCCTGACCGGGGAGCTGCCGTTTCCGGGCAATACCCAGGAGCAGCAATGCGCCGGGCACCTGACGCGGGACGTCCCGAAACCCACTACGGTCAACCCCGCGGTGCCGGCCGGGTTCGACGACGTGATCGCGCGCGGTATGGCCAAAGACCCTGATCAGCGCTACCAAACCGCCGGCGAGCTGGCGACCGCTGCCCGCCAGGCCCTGGTTGAAGATGCTCCCCAAGCCTCATCCGGGTCGGAATCGAAGGACCCGCCAGATCCGGTAGGCGTTGGGGAGCAGCCGCTGTCGGCGCCGTCGAGTGCGGCCCCGCGGCCGGCCGGGCGGCTGGCACTGGAACGGCACAGGCGCCGGCTCAGGATCATTGTCGGTGTTGCGGCCGTTGTCGTTATCGTCGCGGCGAGTGTCTGGGTTGGCGCGATCGCCCGGCACCGGACCTCACAGCCGGTTCCGACTGCCCAGTCACCCCAGGTGACGCTGCCGTTCACCGGCCTCAACGCCCCAACCCCAGTGGCGGTGGATCTGGCGGGCGGTTTGTACGTCGGTGACTTCTACGACAACCGCCTGCTGAGATTGGCGGCCGGGTCGTTCACCCAGACCGTGCTGCCGTTCGCCGGGCTAGATCACCCGCTGGGAGTGGCGGTGGACCGCGCGGACGCCGTCTTTGCCACCAGTTCCTACCGTCACGCGGTGTTCAAGCTGGCGGCGGGCGAGACCACCGTGATTCGGTTGCCATTCAAAGGCATTCAGCTTCCCATGGGTGTGGCGGTGGATGCGGGCGGCAGCGTCTACGTCACCGACCCGGACAACGGCTGGGTGCTGAAATTGCCGGTGGGGGCCAGCGAACAGACGCTGCTGCCATTCACCGGGCTCAATTATCCCGAGGGTGTGGCGGTGGACCCCGCGGGCGCCGTGTACGTGTGCGACACCTATAACGACCGGGTGCTGGAATTGCTGGTCGGGGCGAGCGTCCAGACGGTGTTGCCGTTCAGTGGGCTCAAGAACCCCGAGGGGGTGGCGGTGGACAGGGCGGGCGCGGTGTACGTCGCCGATTCCGGCAACGACAGGGTGTTGAAACTCCCCGCGCGGGCGGGGACCCAGACAGTGCTGCCGTTCAGCGGGCTCAAGGACCCCGAGGGTGTCGCGGTAGACGGCGCCGGAAATGTGTACGTTACCGACACCGGCAACAACCGGGTGCTGAAGTTACCCGTTCGGTAGCCGCGCCGGTCAGCCCGCGGCCGTCAGCGCCGCCTCGTAGTCGGGCTCCTCGGCGATTTCCGGCACCAGCTGCGCGTGTGTCACCTTGCCGTCCGCGTCGATCACGACGACGGCCCGGGCGAGGAGCCCGGCCATCGGACCGTCGACGATGGTGACGCCGTAATCCTCGCCGAAGCTGTCCCGGAAGGCCGACGCCACCGTGACGTTATCGGTGCCCTCGGCACCGCAGAATCGCTTCTGCGCAAACGGCAGATCCTTGGACACGCATATCACGGTGAAACCCTGCGCGGCGGCGCGCTCGTCGAAGGTCCGCACACTGGTCGCGCATACGGGGGTGTCCACGGATGGAAAGATGTTCAACACCACGGACTTACCGCGGAACTGATCGCTGCTGACCGGCGCCAGGTCGGCGCCGGTCAGGGTGAATGCCGGGGCCGGAGATCCGACGGTGGGTAGCTCGCCGACAGTGTTGATCGCGTTCCCGCGAAGGGTTATCTGTGCCATGTGCACAGTCTGCCAAGTCCGGCGGGGCGGCCTCGGGGCAGGTCCGTCGTGTCCTAATTAGTGGGGTACACGGCGTAGACGCCACGCGCTCGCCGGCTAACACTGGGTACATGGCTCGCAACGTCGTTATCGTCGGCTTCCCCGGCGTCCAGCCGCTCGACGTGGTGGGGCCGTATGAGGTGTTCACCGGTGCAGCGCTACTGACCAGCGGCGGCTACGACGTGGTCCTGGCCTCGATCGGCGGCGAGCCGGTGACCAGCCCAACCGGCCTGGCGTTCGTGTCGAAGCCGCTGCCGGACCCGAGCGAGCAGATCGACACCGTCGTGCTACCCGGCGGCGCAGGCGTCGACGCCGCACGATCCAACCGCGAGTTGGTGGACTGGATCAAAACCGCCTCGGCCCATGCCCGCCGCGTCGTCACGGTCTGCACCGGCGCGTTCCTTGCGGCCGAGGCCAGGCTCCTGGACGGCCACCGGGCGACCACGCACTGGGCGTTCGCCGACCGATTGGCCCGCCAATTCCCCAGCGTCGACGTTGATCCCGACCCCATCTTCGTCCGCAGCTCCGAAACGGTGTGGACCGCCGCGGGTGTCACCGCCGGAATTGACCTCGCGCTGTCGCTGGTCGAGGACGACCACGGCACCGAAGTTGCGCAAACGGTCGCCCGCTGGCTCGTCCTCTACCTGCGTCGCCCCGGCGGGCAGACCCAGTTCGCGGCGCCGGTGTGGATGCCGCGGGCCAAACGGACCTCGATCCGCCAGGTCCAGGAAGCCATCGAGACAGAACCCGGTGGCCCGCACAGCATCGACGACCTGGCCCGGCGGGCGGCGATGAGCCCGCGTCATTTCACTCGGGTGTTCACCGACGAGATCGGTGAGGCGCCCGGCCAGTACGTCGAACGCGTCCGCACCGAAGCCGCGCGCCGGCAGTTGCAGGAGACCGACGACACCGTCGTGGCTATCGCCGCCCGGTGCGGCTTCGGCACCGCCGAAACCATGCGCCGCAACTTTATTCGCCGCGTGGGCATCTCGCCGGACCAGTATCGCAAAGCATTCGCCTAACTAGTAAGGAGAAGTCCGATGACTCAAATCGCTTTCGTGGCCTACCCGGGATTCACCGCGCTGGACATGATCGGCCCCTACGAGGTGCTGCGGAATCTGCCGGGCGCCGAGGTGCGCTTCGTCTGGCACGAAACCGGACCGATCACAGCCGATTCCGGTGTGCTGGTCATCGGTGCAACCCACTCGCTGGCCGAAACACCTTCTCCCGATGTGATTCTGGTACCGGGCGGTCCAGCGACTCCGGTGCATGCGCGCGACGAAGCGCTGCTCGACTGGCTGCGGCACGCTCACCAGACCGCCAGCTGGACGACGTCGGTGTGCTCCGGTTCGGTGATCCTGGCCGCCGCCGGCCTGCTGCAGGGCCGGCGCGCGACATCGCATTGGATAGCCCTTCCCGCGCTGAAGGCATTCGGCGCAGTCCCCGTCGCCGACGAGCGGATTGTGCGCCAGGGCAACGTAATAACCTGTGCGGGCGTATCCGCCGGGCTGGACCTGGGGCTGTGGCTGGCCGGGGAGATGGGCGGCGAAGGCCGCGCGAAGGCGATCCAGCTCGCGATCGAATACGACCCGCAGCCGCCTTTCGACTCCGGTCACATGTCCAAGGCGTCCGCGACAACCAAGGCCGCCGCGACCGCAATGCTGTCCAAGGACAGCATGACGCCGGCGAATCTGTCCGCCACGGCGAAGCTGGCGTGGGCGCAGGCGCTGGACGCGGTCCGGTCGCGGCGGCGCAAGCGCCAGCCGATCGGCTCGTCCGCTTAGAGCGCTGGGTTCAGCTTCGGCGCAAGCGAATAGCTCAGCCCTCTTTGGGCTCCAGGAATTCGGTCGAGGCGAACCTCCCGCCGGCCTGCATCCAGGCGCCGACGACACCCGGGCGCATCACGGCTTGGGTTGTAGATGTCTTCCTCGCTGGAGAACAGGCCGTCGCCGGCATAGACGAGTCGAGTCCAGTTCGGGAACCAGAACGGCTCGCCGTTCAGGTCAGTCGGATGGTCGAGCAGATTCTTGATCATCACGACGACAGCGTCGTTGTCGTCGTCGTAGGCTATCCAGTCGCTGGGAAAGCGCATGTGCGGGAAAGGAGCCATGACGGAGACAATCCAATCCCGAACCGCCTCACGCCCGCGAAAGACCCCGTAGTGGTGCTCGGTGTAGACGACATCCTCGGTGAACAGGTCGGCGAAAGGTCGCCAGTCGCCCGAACGCGCAGCACCCCTCAACGACGGTCGTGTAGTGGTCGACGGCCTGCTCGATCTCGGCCCTGGTGAATTTGCCCATAGCGGACACACTAGAACGTGATACGCATTGGAGGTCACTCGTCTGGATGGGGCTCGTCAGGATAGGAATGGCGCATGAGCGTGTTGGACTTGTTCGACTTGCACGGCAAGAAGGCCCTGGTGACCGGAGGGTCCAGTGGTATTGGCAGATGGGTGGCGCTGGCATACCTGCAAGCCGGCGCCGAAGTCGCCATCGCCGCAAGGCATTCCGAGGTCATACAACAGGTTGCCGGCGAGCTCGCCGAAGCCGGCGCCGGCAAGGTCGTGCCGATCAGTTGCGACGTGACCCAGCCCGAACAGGTGGCGGACATGGTCGATCAGGTGGTCGCGGAATTGGGTGGGATCGACATCGCGGTCTGCAACGCCGGGATCGTCTCGCTCGAGGGGATGTTGGACATGCCGCTGGAAGAGTTTCAGCGCATCCAGAACACCAACGTCACGGGCGTTTTCCTCACCGCCCAGGCAGCGGCCAGGGCAATGATCAAACAGGGCCGGGGCGGGGTCATCATCAACACCGCGTCGATCTCGGGCCACATCATCAACATTCCGCAGGAGGTAGGCCATTACTGCACGTCCAAGGGTGCGGTCATTCAGCTGACCAAGGCCATGGCCGTGGAGTTCGCTCCGCACCAGATCCGGGTGAACAGCGTCAGTCCGGGCTATATCCTCACCGAGCTCGTCGAGCCGCTAGCGGAATACCACCGGCTGTGGGAGCCGAAGATTCCCCTCGGCCGCATCGGTCGGCCGGAAGAACTCACCGGCCTGTACCTCTACCTGGCCAGCGCGGCGTCCAGCTATATGACCGGCTCCGACGTCGTCATCGACGGCGGATACACCTGCCCGTGAAGGGGCACATGCCGGCCCCGAAAAAATTGCAATCAGTGCACCGCGCAGGGTCGGCCGAAGCGGGTCTGCACCCCGGGTGAGAACAGAGCGCGCAGAGGCTCGCCGGCGGGTCGCGCCCCGCTCGCGTCCACGAGTTCATCGTCCAGCTCGACGATCTCAGCCGCCTGTAACGGCCACGGCCCGTGCTCATTTGGTACCCACCAGGTCCGGCCGGCCTTGCGCGTGTGCGCGCCCCAGCGCGCGGTGAGCCAGACCTCCAGCGGTGTCGGTTCGACGGCGTCACCCACCGCGATCGTCAGCTTGCTGTGCAGGCCGCGGCGGGGCCAGCGCCGCACGCTGTGATACGTGATCTCCTCGCTTGTCCCTTTTCGGAGCCGCGTCATCCGCAACCGTGCCCAGGTATACGGGATGCCGAGGCCGATTCGGGTCACCGGCACGACTGGCAGGCGGGCCGTCTCGAGCGACCGGAACAGGACGCCGTGGCGGCCCGCGTCGTCGATCGAGTACAGCCGGACGTTCGTCTCCAGAAACGTGCCGAAGTATGGCAGCGGTACTGCGGTGCCCAGCTTGGTGCTGCTCATGCGAAACGGAACCAACGCCACATAGGTCAGTCCGTCGGCGAACACATCGGGGCGAGTCCCGGGTGGGAACATATGCGCAACGCTGTCGGGCAGCGCCGGCCAATGCACGAAGGTCAGGTCACTCCAGCGCTGCTCGAAGGTAACCGGACCAGGCAGCGGTGGCGGAGTGACCGGATAACCCTGCAGGGCCGGGATCTGGCTGGACCCGCCCCGCTCGGGCACGACGGGGCCGGGTGTCATTCCCCAATCGTGACACCCAGCCGGCCGATGTGTCGGACTTACCCGGCCGTTTCACCGCTGTTGCGGCGCAAAGCCATCACGAGCCGTTGATGATCCACCCGCGCGCTTGCTCGAGTTGCCCGGCGGGAAAATGCTGGATCTTGGCCGACACGAAATGTGATGTCAGATGCTCGGTCACATCCCCGAGGTGCGAGTCGGTGACCACCGCGACTTTCTTGATGTGCTTTTGATGGTCCCGCACAAAGCGAAAGTGGGAGACCATCGCCCCGAAACTGTCCCATCCCGGGAATCCCGGGGCGCTGATGATGAGGCCGGCCAGGTCGCCATGTGCCTCGATCTGAGGGTCGACGGCCTTGGCGAGTTCGACAAAATCGTCCTTGTCGAGCGCGGACTCCGGTCGCACCAGCAGGACGGAATGCTCGGCATCGAGGTCATAGTGGATCATGGTTTGCTCCTATTGCTCTGAAGGCGAGGTCTTAATGTTCTCGTCAGGCGGCATTTGCGGATAGCGGCGAAAGTCACTCAAAGTCAACACGAAAGACACTCGGTCGACGGATTGGCGCGTCCCTATCCCTCGATCGGACCGGAGATCCCACGCTCGATGCTGGCCTGTGTAGTGGACGGCAACACGATGAGGCCATCGAGTTCTTTGCGTGCTAGGTCGTACGCACTCTGGCGTTCCTGCGGCGCCGCAGCGGAGTCCGACGTCACGCGCAGCAGGCTCTGAGCGCGCGCGATTCGCTGTTGGTCGGATCGGGAGAAGTGATTGCGGCGCTGGCGTTTCGCCTCGGCCTCAGCGATGTCGAATGCGGTCGCATAATCCTGCACGGCGGTCAGGTACTGCGCGGCGGCGCCTGGATCATCCAGGAGATCCTCGGCTTTGACCGGTCGCAGGAGGTCGGCTCGGAGCTTGGCTTTGTGGAAGTCGACGGTGTGCGGATCGCGCATGTCGGTCATCAGCGGGAAGTCCAGCAGTTTGACGAAGTCGAGTTCGTACTCGAGCCAGCGGGCGTCCGTACGGCTGTGCTCCTCGATGATGCGTCGCAGCGACCGCCACTGGGCGGCTTGATTGCCGGTGGAGCGTTCGGGGGGCGCGGGCGGAGTTTCCGGCGATTCCAGGCCCCGCCGTTTGGTTGCTCCGAAGACTCTTATCGCACCGACGGCCAGACCTACCAGTGGCAGCAGCAGAATCAGGAACTCCGCCAACCGGATTAGCAAACCCACATCGCCAGGATGCCACCGCCGGACCCGTCCATCGACTATCCCGCGCGCCGCCGTGTTTACAGAACCCCGAATCCGTTCAAGGCTTTGATGCCGAACCAGATTCCGAACACCAGCCCCACCACGATCACGATGGGCCGGTCATTTTCCTGCAGCCAGCGCTGGGTCCGGTCCAGCAGGGACCGTGACCACCCCGGGAAGAACGCAGCCATGGCGATGATGAGCAGATTCGCGCCCATGGCAAGCGGCACAAAAGCGACGTACGAGCCGATGTTCGCGACTCGCCCCAACCCGGCGTTGCCGATCACGCTGATCGCGGCCAGCGTGAAGACCCAAGCCTTGACCGAGACGGTGACGACGCCCGCGCCGATGAAGAACGCCTTGGTGGGCGTCGCCGACGTCAGCATGGTCATCCATTTCGGCGGCGGAGCATTGGGATCGTCGTCGCTGAACAGCTCCCGCGCCGCGGTGACCAGGAATAGCAGGGCCACCACCAAGAGGACGGTCGACACAATCCAGTGGTGCGACCGGTTCGAGTCGGCGCCACGGGCTCCCCAGTGCAGGATCGTGCCGAAAACGAGGCCCTGAAGCAGGCGCGTGCCGCAATGCCCCGCGATCCAGGCGCCGGCAGCGCGAAGGTGCGAGGGCGTGCTCAGCAGCATGATCGTGATCGCGATCTCGATCGGTTCCAGCACGCCACCAAGGATGAGGGGGATCAGGCTGCTCCACATGGCGGTGCTATTGAGCGCCGAGCGCCGAGCGCCGCGCGCATCTCAGCCTCGGCGATCGCCGCTGCGAGATCGGCGGGCTGCGGGTGAACGGTCGCGTCGACCCGGTCGATACGACCGGTGAACCGGAAATCGTGTCCATACGGTGCAACCGGTGAGCCGGTGTCGACCCCGACGTCCAGCGTTTCGCCGCTCATCGAGAACCGGAATGGAACCGTTCGCTCCAGGCGGCCGGTGACCACCGCGGCGTCGTTGACGAGCAGCGTCGCCGACGCGCCCTTGCCCAGTCCCCCGCCGTCGTAGTCGAACAAAAGCCCAAGGGCGACGGGTCCTTCCGGCAGGGGTTCGGGTGCCGCGATTGTTGTGAGCTCGTGACCCAGGTAGTTGTAGGCGAAGAGTGGGATGCCGTTCTGCAGGTACAGCGTCCATCCGGCCATCGACCCGCCGACGCAGATGACCACTCGTCGTGCTCCGCCCGGCGGGATCCGCAACTGGGCCCGTAGGTCGAAGGATGAGCTGGTGTAGGACAGAGTTACCGGCTCGGGGATGCGCACCTGGCCGGCGAAGTAGGTGACCGAGGTGCGATCGGCCAGCAGGCTCGGTCGGTTGGCGGGCAGCGCACGGGCCAGCGTTGCGTCGCTGAGCGGGTACACATCGTATTTGCGTGCTTCCGCGTCGAAGACGGCCTGCAATTCCGCGAGCTTGTCCGGGTGTTGTTCGGCGAGATCGACGCCCTGGCTGAAGTCGTCGGCCAGGCGGTAGAGCTCCCAGCGTTCGGTATCGCCGAACGGGTTACTCCGCTGGGTACGGATCCAGGGCAGCCGCCCATGGAAGCACGACGCGATCCAACCCTCGTGGTAGACGGCGCGATTGCCGAAGATCTCGAAATACTGCGTGGTGCGACGGCTATCCGCGTCGGGGTCGTCGAACGAGTAGCGCATGCTGACACCCTCGATCGGCTTCTGCTCGACGCCGCTGACGCGTGCGGGCGCCGGGATGCCGACGGCGTCGAGGATGGTGGGAACGATGTCGATGACGTGGTGGAACTGGCTGCGCAGCTCCCCTACCGCGCCGATCCCGCGTGGCCATGAGATCGCAAGTCCATTGCGGGTCCCCCCGAAATGCGACGCCACCTGTTTCATCCACTGAAACGGTGCGTCGAGCGCCCAGGCCCAGCCGACGTTGTAGTGGTTTTCGCATCGCGCCGTGCCGAAGTCGGCCAGGTCAGCATGCAGCCATTCGGGGTCCTCGGGCAGCCCGTTCTGGAACGCCGGCGAACTCCAGGCGCCGTGCAGCGTGCCCTCCGCAGATGCGCCGTTGTCACCGCACACGTAGATGAACAAGGTGTCGTCCCACTGTCCCAACTCGTCAACAGCGGAGACGACCCGCCCGATCTGCGCGTCGGTGTGGGCCAGGAACCCGGCGTAAACCTCCATCAGGCGCCGGGCCACCGGTTTGTATCGGTCGTCATAGTCGGCCCACGCGGGGATTTGCTCGGGGCGCGGCGTCAGCCGGGCGCCGGGGGGAATGATGTCCATCTCGATCTGGCGGGCATATATCCGTTCCCGCAACGCATCCCAGCCATCGTCGAATTGGCCGGCGAACTCATCCGACCACTCAGGCCACACGTGGTGGGGACTGTGCGTCGCGCCGGGCGCGAAGTAGACGAAGAACGGCTTGTCTGGAGCGGACGTCTTCTGCGTCCGGATCCACTCGATCGCCTTGTCGGCGAGATCCTCGGTGAGGTGGTAGTCGTCGCGGCCGAGGTAGGGCTCGACGGGGGTCGTCTGGTCGTACAGTGCCGGTTCGTACTGAGAGGTGTCGCCGCCCAGGAAACCGTAGAAGCGTTCGAAACCGAGCCCCGTGGGCCAGCGGTCGAATGGCCCGGCAGGGCCGATCTCCCAGGTGGGGGTGAGGTGCGCCTTGCCGAACAGTGCGGTGTTGTAGCCATTCATGCGCAGGATCTGCGCGATCGTGGCCGTATTCTGCGGTAGCACGCTGTCGTAGCCGGGGAATCCGTAGGCGATCTCACAGATCGTGCCCACGTGCGCGCTGTGATGGTTGCGCCCGGTCAGCAGCGCGGCCCGCGTCGGTGAGCACAGCGCGGTCGTGTGGAACTGGTTGTAGCGCAAACCGTTTCGGGCAACGCGGTCTAGTGCGGGTGTCGGGATCGGCCCGCCGAATGTGGCTGCGGCGCCGAATCCGACGTCGTCGAGCAATACGACGACGACGTTCCGAGCGCCGGTGGGTGGATAGGTGATGGACGGCTTGATGGGCGTGGAGTCTGCCACCGACGGCTTGATGGTCCCCGCGAACCGATCATCCGCCCGTGGTAGATCGACCATCGTGCCTCCCTGGTTTCGTCCGGCGCATCGGATTCTCCTCCGCTAGAGGCCTTCTCGGTGGCGATCCGCCCGACTCGCGCTGCGAACTTCTCAGACCTCGGGACCTGGATATCCCACCACCCATAAGGGTGCGGCTATGCCTCTCGAATGCGGTCGATTTCGAAACAACGTGACTGGCGGCCCCGGATGCCCGGCCTCATGGCATTGCCTCGGCCCACTCGATGTGCCCCTCGTAGCCAAGCGTTTTCGCCATGTCGCGGTAGCGGTCCCGTAGGTTCGCGTAGGCCGCGGCGTCGCCGTGGGCCCGCGCCAGCAGGGCGCGCAGCCGCAGTAGCCAGACGTCGCGTAACACCAGACCCTCATCGGCCGGCAGGGCCGCTAACCCATCGACCGCGGCCTCGGCCTCGGCCACGTCGCCCTCGGCCCCGCGGTCCAGCAGGGTGTCCACCAGAACACCGGTCGCCCGAACGCAGTTCGCCTGCAGCCACCCACCGCTGAACAAGTCGACGACGGCGTCGCGCATGACCGGTATCGCCCCATCGCGATCTCCCCGCCGAGCCTTCTCGCGCGCCATCCACACGTTGACGGTGGTTAACATGCTCAGGTTCTGCTGGCGTCGTTTGTACACTTCGCAGACCTCGGCCAGCAGCTGGTGTCCGCGGTCGCGCTCCGCATCGGTGTTTCGGTCAACCAGCGCAGCGCCGAGCGTCACCCATGCGTAGGCCAACGCCGCGTCGTCGCCGGCTCGTCCGGCAGTCCGCACGGCATCCTCGATGTCGCGCAACGCGGCATCGTCGGGTCTGAGCGCGCCGTTCAGGAATGCCGGGAAGTAGACGTAGGCGGTGGCCCCGGTGTAGGAAATGGGGTCCGCGTTGCGAGCCATGGCCAGGCCGTGGCGCTGGTCGTCGCGCCATCCGGGGAGGCCCATCCAATAACGGGCCATCCCCCTTGTCGCGAAGGCGAGCGCTAACGGGGACCCGATGATGAAGTTGCCTTTGGCCGGGTCACCGTCGGCGAGCTCGATGACCCGTTGTGACCACCGCAGCACCTCCGACCACTCAGAGGTCGTGGTCTTGGGTCGGATCACCGAGGGCGACAGCCCTACCGTCAAGGTCGGATCTCCGAGCGATTCGATCGAGGGCCCAGGTCTCGGAGGCCAGCCGCGACGACTCGAAGAGCCGGCCCTGATAGAAGTAACCGTGCGCTTGTCCGGCCATCGCGATGGCCAGTGATGACTTGTCGCCCGCGGCGTCGCACAACTCCCGCAATTCCTCGAAACGGGCGCCGGCATCGTGTTGGTGGACGCGCCAGCCGGTCGCGCCCAACAAGTTGCGGGGGGTGATGCGCATGCCGATGCGGTTGGGTGCCTCGGCGGGCAACGCGTCGGCGATCTTTACCGCGCGTTCCCAACTCCGACGGGCCGCGGCGATGTCGCGGGCCCTGGCCCACGTGGCAGCCCGCATATGCCAGCCGTAGGCGGCGGCCCCATCACCGGCGCTCTCCAGATGCTCTGCGATCAGCGCCGCGTTCTGTTCGGCCGCCGACGGGTCACGCGATTCGATTGCGGCCGCGACACGCCCGTGCAGTTCGGCGCGATCCGACTTGAGCTGTGATTCATAGGCCACCGCCCGAATCAGCGGATGGTGAAACACATACTGCGGTCCGCCGGTGAACCTCGCCTGATCAACGAGTTCGGCCACCACAAGGTCCTCGACAACGGGTTCAATGCCTAGCGTTTCGAGCAGGCCCGGGTCGAACCGTGAGCCGATGACCGCCGCGGCACCCAAGGTACGCTTGGCCGCCGGGTCAAGGCGGTCGATGCGGGCGGCGATAGTCGCCTGCACCGTGGCGGGCACGCTGACGTCGGCAGCGCCGACCGTCGAAACGTAGGCGCCGCGGTTTCCGCGCAGAACCCCACGCTCGGCCAGTTCGCGCACCATCTCCTCGGCGAAGAAGGGGTTGCCGGCGGCCCTGTCGGCGATCATGTTGGCCAAGTCCCCCACCGAGGAGTCCGGCCCCAGCAGCTGGGCGACCAGTGCCGCGGTCTCCGAATCGCTCAGCGGCGCAAGGGTGATGGTCTGAGCACCGGGCACCCGGCTCAAAGCGCCCCGATATTCGGGGCGGTAGCTGATCAGCACCAGCGAGGGCGTCTGCGGGATCACCGCCACAAAGTCGGCAACCATGGATTCGCTGGCCTCGTCGATCCAGTGCGCATCCTCGACGATGAAGATCGCCGGTCGGGCGCGGGCCAGTTGGGCCGTGTTGATCAGCGCGGTCAACCGACGCCGCCGCGCATCCGGGTCGATTTTCGGCAACTGCACTGCGGGATCGGCGATACCCACCAGGTCATCCAGCAGCAACAGGTCCTCGGGATCGGCGCCGAGAAACCGCTCCCGCAGACGCTGACCGGGCCGTCTCGATCGCCCAGCCCGCTGACCTGCCCGACGATGCGCAGCAGACGCGCCACCACCCGGAACGGCACATCGGTGGCGTGCGATTCGCAAAACGTGGAAAACACGTCCACTTCACGGTCTTTCGCCAGCTGGATGGCTTCTCGGGCGAGCCGGCGTCTTGCCGATTCCGGGAGCGCCGACCACGCTCACGACCGACCCACTTCCGCCGATCGAGCGATCCAGCATCGCCGCCAACGTGGTCAACTCCCACTCGCGGCCCACCAGCGTCGACTCCGAGGGACCAGTCCGCTCGCGTTGCGCGGCGATGCCCAGTAGCCGCCGCGCCGGCACCGCATTCTCGGCGCCCTTGATGTGCACCATCTCCGGCTCACCGAGCACCGCCGGACGCTCGACCAGCCGCGCCGTGGAGTCGCTGAGCATCACGCCGCCCGGCGGCGCGACCGACTCCATCCGCTGCGCCATGCCGACCTGGTCTCCGATCGCGGTGTAACCCAAAGCGCCCGAACCGATCTCACCGGCGATCACTTGGCCCGAGTTCAGCCCCACCCGCAACCGCAGCTCGATACCGTCGCGGTCTTTGACCTCAGAGGCCAGCCGGAGGCTCTCCTCTTGGATGCCTAGCGCCGCGAGACAAGCGCGGATAGCGTGATCCTCCAACGCCACCGGCGCACCGAACACCGCCATGATCCCGTCGCCGGTGAACTTGTCCACCGTCCCGCCGTAACGTTGCACCACAGCAGCGGCCCGATCCGACCAGCCCCGCCATGATCTCCCGGAGCCGCTCCGCGCCCGACGGCAGCGGCGATGTCCATCGAATGGACCACATCGGCGAACAGAACCGTGACCTGCTTGTACTCCGCGTGGGTATCGCTGTCTTGGACCGGCGCGCCACAGCTGTGACAAAACCGGGCGTTCTCTATGGGTTCGGTGCCACATGTCCGGCACGCTGCTACGACCGTCATCCGACCCTCCGCCGGTCCGGGCCCCCAGTTCTCACAGGATAGGCGATTGGTGTGCGGTCGTTAATGCACGCCCAGCGTGCCATTGAGGTACTGGGCGCGGCAGGTCAGCCGGGCCAGCTTGCCGCTGGTGGTGCGCGGTATGGCGCCGGCGGGGAGGAATCGCACGTCGGAAACCGCGAGACCGTGTTGGTGCGACACGGCCGAGCGGATCGCCTCGATCGCCGGCCCCGGATCGGCGCGGCTGGTGCCCGCGGCGCGTTCGGCGACGATCACCAGACGGTCCGTCGGCGCGCTGAACGCCGTCGCGTATCCACGCCGCACCATCGGCGAGGCGTCCGCGGCGGTGGCCTCGATGTCCTGCGGATAGTGATTACGTCCGTCGATGGTGACCAGATCGGCGATCCGGCCCGCGACGTAGAGCTCACCGTCGAGATAGACTCCCAGGTCGCCGGTGCGCAGCCAATTACCTTGCACAGCAGAGCCTTCCGTGTGGCTGCCCTTCTCTAGCGGGGTCTGCAACTTGGCGCCGAATGCGTACCGGGTTTCGTCGGGCAGTCCCCAGTAGCCGCGGCCAACGTTGTTGCCCTGCAACCAGATTTCGCCGACCTCACCATCGGGTAGCTCCGCCGCAGCATCGGGGTTGACGATCACCGCCCACAGGCTGCGGGCCGGCCGACCGACCGACACCTGCGCGACCGCATTCGGGGCGTCGGCCGCGACGCGCTCCGCGTGACCGGCGCCGAGTTGTTCGCGGTCGAGATAGACGACCTTTGGCTCGGCGCTGTGATCGATGGTCGCGATGAACAGTGTCGCCTCCGCGATCCCGTACGAGGGCTTGAAAGCCGTGCGCGGTAACCCGTACGGTGCGAACGCCTTATTGAACGTGGTGATCGCATCGATACTGACGGGTTCGGACCCGATGATCAGCACCACATTGCTCAGGTCGATGTCCTCACCCGGCGCGGGCAGGCCGCGCTGCGCGGTCCACTCGTAGGCGAAGTTTGGCGCGGCGGTGACCACGCGGCCCTGCCGCGAGCCGTCGGACATCGCTTGGATCCATCGCTGCGGCCGGCGGATGAACGCGGTCGGCGCCATCAAGGTGGAATGTCCGCCGTACACCACGGGAAAGCCGATCATCGACAGGCCCATGTCGTGGTAGAGCGGTAACCAGCTGACGCCGTGGGTGTTTCGGTCCAGCAGGTCGATCGACAGGATCATCTGCGCCAGGTTGGTGTTCACCGCTCGGTGCGTGATCTCCACGCCGACGGGGGCCCGCGTCGCGCCCCCGGTGTACTGCAGGTGCGAAACATCGTCCATCCCGAGCTCGCTCTCGACGAACTCCATCCCCGCCGAGTCGGGTATCTGATCGATGACGATGACCTGCGGGCGCCGCGCCTGCGGAACGGTGGACAGAAAATTCTCGACGGAATCCTTGGCCGCCGCGGTCGTGAGCACAACGGTCGGCTCCGAATCGTGAAGCGCCGTATCGAGGCGTTCGGCATGCCCGGGCAATTCGGGCGCGAACAACGGCACGGCGATGGTCCCTGCCTTGATCGCGGCGTAGAACCCGGCGACGTAGTCGATGCCCTGCGGCGCGAGGACCGCGACGCGCTCGCCGCGACTTGCCGCCCGTTGCACGTGGGCACCGATGGCGCGCAAGCGGACGCCGAATTGGGTCCAGGTGACTTCCTGGGCTTGCCCGTCAACCGCGCGGTTGTAATCCAGGTAGCGATACGCCACCTGGTCACCGACATTCGCGATGTTGCGGTCGATCAGGGATATCAGCGTTACCCCTGGTGGCAACGCGACATTGCCGTCCGCATCCAGGCAGTCCTCGATGTTGAGCAGGCCTTTTGGAGTGTCCGAGTTCGGCTGGGAACCGCGATCCATGAGGGCAGTTTAAGCAAGCGCGGTCCCGGCCCCGCGCACCTCGCCGCGCCGCTGTCCCCCGTCTACTAAAGTCCCTGCCGTACCGGCCTCCGACGACGGCGAGTGGCAGGAGCATCAGTGGACCAGGGCGACCATGACACCCCGACGCGACCGACCGGGGTCCGCGACGCCGCACTGGGCCGAGTGCTCGCGTACCGGGAACGGGGCCGGGCCAGGCGAATGCCGATTCGCGCGGGCAACGCCCTTGTCGGCGGCCTGCTGTTCGTCGCCGCTATCCCGCTGATCGTGCTGCTGCCCGAGCTGGGCATCCCGGCGCTACTGGTCAGCTTTCGCTTGCTGGCGGTGGAAGCCGAGTGGGCCGCGCGCGCCTATGCGTGGACGGACTGGCGCTTCACCCAACTGCGTGACTGGTTTCATCGCAAGTCGCAGCTTGCCCGCGTGGCGATCCTGACCGCATTGCTCGTGGTGGCAGTCGCGCTGGTCTGGCTCATCGTCGCCGAGTTCGTCTAAGCGCGCGCAGAGCTCACAACCACGGGAAAGGTAGGTCAATGACGAGCGACGAGCCGACGGTCGCGAGCGAAGACGCAACGCCCAAGCGACGCGGGGTAATGCAGCGCCTCACCAACCTGTGTGTGCGGTACGTCGAACGCTTCATGCCCGACCCGTACCTATTCGCGGTGATCCTCACCCTCATCGTGGCAGCCCTTGTCGCGCTGCTCGTCAAGGGTGCCTCGCCGGCGGGCATGCTCAAGGCGTGGTACGGCGGGGTGTGGGGATCGCAGAACATCTTCACCTTCGCTTTCCAGATGGTGCTGATCCTGGTGACCGGTTACACGCTGGCCGAGGCGCCCGTGCTGAAGCGCGGCATCGTCCACATCGCGAGTAAGCCGAAGAACCAGGTGCAGGGAGCGCTGCTGTGTTTCGGTGTCAGCGCCGTCCTTTCGCTGCTCAACTGGGGACTCGGGCTGGTGGCCGGTGCGCTGGTCGCGCGGCAGGTCGCCAAGCGGCTGACGGACTCGCATTTCGGTTATCTCATAGCCGCGGCGTTCATGGGCTTCATCGTCTGGACGCAGGGCCTGTCGTCGTCGATCGCGCTGGCGAACACCGACGCCAACAGTCCAATCAACGTGATTCACAAGATCGCCGGTTTCAATGTGCCGCTGACGCTTACGATCTTCCAGGCCTACAGCTGGGTTTCGGTGATCGTGGTGCTGGTGCTGCTCGGCCTCGCGGTCTGGCGCATGGCGCCGGTGGAAACCCTCCAACCCGACCCGGCGGTCTTCGAGGAGGAAGACTCGGCGTCGGCTAGCCCCGACGGCGAGTCGGATAACCAGTCCAACGGCAAGTCTGATCACAAGCGGACGTTTGCTGAGTGGCTGGAAAAACTGTGGATCCTCAATGTCTTGATCTTCGCCGCGGGTATAACGTACTTCTGGCTGAGCGGCTTTGCGCTGAACATCTCGTCGATGATCATGTTGTTCACCGTCACGAGCGCGTTGCTGCACCGCACGCCGATCCGCTTCATCCGGGCTTTCTCCGGTGCGGCGAAGGTGTCCGGACCGCTGTTGCTGCAATATCCCCTCTACGGCGGACTGGTCGGGCTGCTGGGGTACCTGCCGTCGGGATCATCGAGCAAGCCACTGCAGACAGTGCTCGCTCAGGCGCTTGTGACGGGCGCGAACCAGTACACCCTGCCGCTGCTGACCTTCATCGGCTCGCTCATCATCAGTTTGTTCGTACCATCCGGCGGCGGGCACTGGGCCGTGCAGGGACCGATCGCGGTCGACTCGGCGCTCGCGATCGGTCAACGCTCGCCGTCCTACCTTGGTCTTATCTCCATGTCGGTCGCGGTCGGCGAAGGTGTCGCGAACATGATCCAGCCGTTTTGGCTGCTGCCGCTGCTGGCGATCGCGAAGCTGAATGTCCGGCAGGTGATGGGCTTTACCATCATCGCGTTCGTGATCGGTTTGGTGGTGTTCAGCGCTGCCATTCTGGTTGCGCCGCTTGTGATCTGACGGCTACATCCAAAGTCCGCCCAGCGCGTCGGCCAGGGCGTTCGGGTCCTGCTTGTCGGTGTTGCAGCTGACGGCCAGGGACTTGAGTCGGTCCTTGCTGATGCGGAATGCCGTGACGAATCCGGCCCAGGATCCGTCGTGATCGAGCGTGCCGTTGCCCATGACGTAGATTCCGGCGCCATAGCGGTCCGCGCTGCCCCGTTCGGTTTCCACCGCCCCGGCCACCTGCGCGTCAAGCAGTTTGGGGCCGCCCACCTGGCCGGTCCGGTAGTTGTCGGCCCAGCGGACCAGTTGGCTGGGCGTGGTCTGGATGGCGCCGTCGCCGATCTGCTCCCAGGGTGAGTCGGCCACCTCGTACCCGTGGTCGTTCTTCGTATACGACACGGCCTTGGCCGGAATCTTCGCGACCGGATCCATCACCATGGCCAGACCGAGCGGCCCGAAGACCTGCGCGCGGAGGAACTGCGGCAGCGGCTCCCCCGACACCCGACCGACAATGTCGGCGAGCAGCAGATAGTTGGAGTTCGAGTACTCGAATCGGGTGCCGGGCGGGAACTCGAGGCGGGGCACGGTCGTCAACACCTGCAGGGCTTGCTCCTGGGTGGTGCGGTCGCCGTAGCCATACCCCTGGGCCTGCAGCAGCCCGAGGTAGTCGGGGATGCCGCTGGTGTGGTGCATCATCTGCGCGAGGGTCACGGTGGCGGCCCATGGCGGCAGCGCAGGCACGTGTTGGGACAACGGGTCGTCGAGCGATAGCCTTCCCGACTGGGCCAGCAGCAGGATCGCGGTGGCGGTGAACTGCTTGGACACCGAACCGATGTCGAAAACGGTGTCGGCGGTGATCACGTCGCCGATCGACATGTTGGCAATGCCGCGAACCCCCGTCCACACGACTTTCCCCGCCGAGCCCACCGCGGCCGAGCAGCCCGGCGCGCCTGCCTTGATGGCGTTGTCCAGCACGGCCTGGCTGCGTGCATTGAGCGCGGGGTCGATTGTCGGGGTGACGGCGGCGGCCGCGGACGTGGGCGCGACCCCCGAGGTAGTGGAAGTGGGGGCGGTTGAGGCGGAGGTGGCGGAGGTGGGGACGTAATTAGCGGTCTGGCCGCCACACGCGCCGAGCACCAGCCCCACCGCGGCAAGGAGCAGCGGCCCGCCCTTCGGTCGCCGCATTTCGTCACCATGCCCTTCACGTGACGGACCCGAATTAGCCTGTTCACCAATACTTTTCGCGGCTCAACGGTAAACGCGGTCAGCCATGAAGGACGCCGCGCTTATCGCGGACTACAGCGCCCCTCAGATCGCGCCACCAGAAGCCGCTTCCTGCTCTTCGGGTTCGTAGTATGTCGCACCCATATGTGGCACCTCCAGCGGCCCGGCCCGCCGCGCGGCCCCAATGGCACCGGTTAGCAGCGGAGCTAACCCCGCGAACGAGCCGACGTCGAACAGCATCAGCGTGAGCAAGCGGTTGTGCACGTAGGCGATCGAGCTGCCGGTATCCGGATCGGCCCACCCAAGGGTGCCGCCGAGGCCGATATGACCGTATCCGGGCAGCAGCCCTGGGACCGGAAACGATTGAAAGCCCTGGTGGTAGGTGAACGGAATACCGAGGTTCAGGTCCAGGTCCAGACTGGATCTGCCCTTCAGTCCGGCCACTAATTCCGACGACAGCAGCCGCGTCCCCTCGATTTCACCGTCGTTGGCCAGGGCCGCGAACACCTTGCCAAGGCCGCGTGCGGTTACGACGCCGTTGACGGCCGGAACCTCACCCTCGAGGAACGGCATGTCGCCTTGCAACAGGGACAGGACGCCGGGGAAGTAGACCGAGCCGAGCAGGCCGGAAAACGACAGCCCGGCGATTTTTGGCGCCACGAAGTCGAGCACCGGCGTGGGGAAATTCGTTTGCGGTAGCAGCGTTTGCGCGGCCTTGGTCGGCGAGCCGGCCGGCGGGCGGCCAAGGTGCAAACCATCAGTGTCCAGTGGGCGCGCCAGCTCTTCGCGGAACAACTCACGCATACCCTTGCCGGTCACCGAGCGGGCCAGCCCCGAGAGCAGCCATCCGTAGGTGATCGCGTGATAGGCCATCTTTCCGCGGGTGTGATGCAGGGGCGCGGCGGCCAGCCGCGTTTCCATCTCGAGGTGATCCAGTACGTCGTCTTTGCTGATACCTTTCAGGTGTGACAATCCGGCTCGGTGCCGCAGGACGTCGCGGACGGTGATTTCCTCCTTGCCGTTGACCGCGAACTCGGGCCAATATTCGGCGACGGGTGTGTCGTAGGCCAGCAGACCGCTGTCGACCAACTTGTGGATGACTACGGCAGCCAACCCCTTGGTGGCGGAGAACACCATGGCGCCGGTATCGGCCGTCCACGGCTCGTCGCCCTTCCGATCCGACCGACCCGTCCAGACGTCGACGACCTGCACACCGTCGATGTACACCGACAGGGCCCCACCTCCGAACTTGCGCCCCGGGAACAGCCCTGCGAACGCACGGATGGCAACGGCAAAGCGCGAATCGCAGGCACCCTGAACGCCGGACGGTAAGCCGCTATCAGTGGTCAGAACGGATGGTTTCGCCATACCGTGAATGATTGTGCCAGGGGTGCGTTCTGCGCACGGATTTGAGCCAATTACTTGATCGCGAAACTACAACGCCGTGAATTATTCCACGCTATTGCGCCACGAGGGATCACGGCCGAGGCGGGCGAGCAGCCGCGACTGGGCGTCGGCTTGATCGGAAACGGCAATTGGCGCCGCGAACATTCGGGATGCGCTCAGGGCGTCGCGGTCGGCCGGCAATTCGTCGAGGAAGATTGCGCACCAGGTGGGATCCAGCGAGTCGTCGGCCCCGACCGCCCGCGCCAGATCCCAGGTATGCACTAAAACGTCTCGCGTTAGGCGCGGTACCAACTTGCCGGCGTCCAACCGTGTCGCGGGATTCGTTTCGATTGCCGGAACCTCGATGACCCGCTCAAACAGCTCGCGTCGGCCCATTGCTTGCCGAACCCGATCGTAGGTCAGTTGCCAGCGCCCCTGCGGATCTTCACGGGGTCGTTCCGGCTTCAACCCGAGCGGCCGCAAGAGCAGCACATCGTGAAAGCCGATGACATGCTCCAACACATCCCTGGCCCGCCAGGCCGTGCACGGGGAGGGGTAATGCCACTTGCCGTGCGCCGAACTCACCGCCGAACCGAACCGCCGGCATACCGCCACGTGCAAATCACCGGCGCGCGAATCCATCCCGAAAGGTCAGGCGTCGCTGCGCAACAGCCGTCCCACCAATGAACGATTCGGGTCGGCCTCGCGCTCGGCGAGCATCAGCTCGATGCCGTGTTCGATCGCGGCGGCAGTCTGTTCACGCACCTTGCGCGCGGCGTTGTCGTCGGCCTCCATGCCTTTGAACTCCGTGGTGGCGATGGGCTCGCCGAACCAGTAGTACTGCCGTTCGAAGCGCGGCACCGGCGACAATCCGATACCGCGGACCACCGGAGGCCCGTCCGACAAGCCGAGCACCTTTCCGGTGACGAACTGTAGCGGCGCCAGCAGGGGCGACTGGTTGTCGAGCACGATGTCCATGCCGTGTTCGGCCCCCACGGACGCGAACGGCACAATCGGATACTGATGCTGAATTGCCAAGCGCGCAAACCCGAGTCGGTTCTTCCACACCAGCTTGTAGCGCTCGTTCTTGCGCTTGTTGACCTCACGTGCGCCGCCCGGAAACACCATCACGAGCTCGCCATTTCGCATCAATTCCGACGTGACCTCGCGGGTCCCCTCGACGACACCCATCTTCGTCAGTGCGTCGCGCCACCCGGGAATCTTGAAGTGGGCGTGGTCGCCGAGGCCGCGGACCAATTTCCCTCGCTCCCACAACTCGGCGGCCAGCAACGGCGCGTCGATCATGCCAAGCGTGTTGTGGTTCCCCACCAGCAAAGCGCGCCGCTTGGGCACGTTTTCAATCCCATAGACCTTGGGTTTGACCACCTTTCGCAGCGGCTCCATTATCCGCAGCGCGGTAGCGACGTCTTCTTCGTTGGGCGCACCTGGAACTGAGACGGCATTTGCTGAACTCACACGGAGAGTATGCACGTGCCGAAGCCACCGTGGGCTTGATTTCGAAGTCCCGACTGGCGGCGTGTTTATCCCATTTTCGCCGCCGCCCGCCGGCGCCGGAGCCCACCGCGTTCGCCCCACATTTTGCGCGGTAGGGTACGCGGCAGCGCCATTCATTCAGGCTCATTGCGGTGATCGCAACAAGGAGTTGGGCATGTCGGGTCGGAAGTATTCGTTCGAGGTCAACCAAACCAGCAGCGCGCCCGCCGCGACGCTGTTCCGGCTGGAGACCGACGGTGCCAACTGGGCGAAGTGGGCCAAGCCGATCGTCTTCCAATCGAGTTGGGCGCGCCAGGGTAATCCGGCGCCCGCAGGCGTCGGGGCGGTCCGCAAGATCGGGATGTGGCCCGTGCTGGTGCAGGAGGAGACCGTCGAGTACGAGCAGGATCGACGGCACGTCTACAAGCTGAATGGACCGAGCCCGGCGAAGGACTACCTCGCCGAGGTGGTCTTCACCCCTAATCCGTCTGGCGGCACCGACATCCGCTGGACGGGTTCGTTCACCGAGGGCGTAGCCGGGACAGGTCGGCTGGTGCAGGCCGCGATGGGAGGCGCGGTGAAGTACTTTGCGGGCCGCCTGGTGAAGGCCGCCGAACGCGAGTCGGCCGCCGGAAGTTAGCCGACGATTCTGCCGCAGCCGCAGCCGAAACGCGTAACGGCCGCATCCAGCGGCCGTCACGCTTCGACATAGGACTATGCGATTTCGTGGCCTCGGCTGTGCGGGTGGCCGGTGGCGGCGGTGGTCATACATCCGTTTTGCCCTCCGTTGCTAGCCGCCGGCTGGGACTCGGCTGTCGCTCGAATGTGAGATCGCCGGCCAGCGCCGTAGGTCCGAAAGTTGTCGGGCTGCCCCCAAACTATTAAGCTGGGCTAAGTGACTGACAGTGATTGACGCGGTTATCGCCGGTGCCGGTCCAAATGGGCTGATGCTGGCCGGCGAACTGGGATTGGCCGGGATCCGGCCCGTGGTGTTGGACCCGATGCCGGGCCCGAACCCGCAACCGCGCGCCAACGGCATTGTGGGCCAGGCGGTTCGGCTGCTCGACCACCGCGGCCTGTACGCTCCGCTCGCAGCCACGTCCGATCCGCCCCGGCACGCTCCGCGCTTGATGTTCGCCGCCCTTCCGCTGGATGTTGCGCTGGCGCCGGATTCCCAAATGTTCATGCTGCCCGTTCAGCAGCCCAAGCTGGTCCAGGTGCTGGCCGAGCGCGCCGGCGACTACGAGGCGGACATTCGTTGGGGCCATACCCTGACGGGATTCGACCAGGACGACGACGGCGTCACGGTACATGTGTCCGGTCCCGACGGCGCCTACGAGCTGACGGCCAGGTACCTGATCGGGGCCGACGGGGGCACGAGTGCGACGCGCAAGCTGGCCGGGATCGATTTCCTCGGGATGTCGTCGTATGACGTCGTCGCCCGGATGGGATTCGACGTGCTGCCGCCGGACGAGTGGATCGACCCGGTCAGCGGCGCGTTGGACGTGCCCGGGTTCGGTCGCGTCCCGCCCCTGGGGTTTCACAGGGCCGAGCGCGGGGTCTTCGCCTGCGGGGCTCTCGGGCGCCGCGCGGCGGTGATCTGTTTCGAGTTGGACCCCACGCCGCGGGCGGAGCCCGTTGATGACGATTTTGACGGTCAGCCGATGAGCCTGGAGGAGCTGGAAGCCAGCGTCAAACGGGTGCTCGGCGCCGACGTTCCGCTGCGTCCTGTGTCGCCGGACGCGCCGCTCGACCTGCGTCGCTTCTGCGGCATCAACTCGCGGATCGCCGCGCAGTACAAGACCGGCCGGGTGATTCTGGTCGGCGACGCCGCGCACGTCCACTCACCGATGGGCGGACCGGGCCTGAATCTGGGCCTGCAGGACGCGGTGAACCTCGGCTGGAAGCTGGCGGCGGTGCTAAATGGGCGGGTCGAGCCAGCGCTGCTGGACACCTATGAGGCCGAGCGGAGGCCCGCCGCCGAGCGGGTGATCACGCACAGCCGGGCTCAGTTGGCCCTCGTCCGGCCCGGCCCCGAGATCACCGCCCTGCGTGAACTCTTCGCCGAATTCGTCACGGATCCCAACGTCGTCCGCCGGCTGAGCGACCTGCTGTCCGGGGCGGAAAACCGGTACGCCATGGGCCCCGACGCGGATCCAGACGCGCATCCGCTTGTCGGGCGCTGGGTGCCCGATTTCGCATTGGCGGACGGCGCCGAAACGCGCCGCGTTGCCGAGGTCGCCCGCGACGCTCGGCCGCTGCTTGTCGATCTGACCGAGCGTGGGGTGGTCGCGGCGGCGATGGCCGACGTGGCGGACCAGCTCACCGTCGCCGCCGGCCGCCCGGTCGGCGAGGTGGCGGCCACGGCCGTGCTGGTGCGTCCCGATGGCTATGTCGCGTGGGCTACCTCAGACTCCGGGGCCGTGGCGGCTGCGGACGTCACGGAACTTCGCCGCGTGCTTGCGCGGTGGTTCGGGATCTCAGCCGCTACTTCGAGCTGAGTTCGTCCTGGTACTTCTTGGTCATGTGTTCGACGGCCTGATTCTGCGACTGCGCCAGGCCTTCGCGCGCCTCGCTGGCGCGTGCCGCGGCATCCAGCGTCGGCTGTGCCTGGCCCTGAAAATGCGGCATCACTTCGGCGGCGAACAACTCCGCGGACCGTTTGGTCGCCGCCGGATTGGCCCACTCGTGGCCCATCTGCAGCATGCAGCCAAATCCGCCGGATTGATCCCACATCCGCCGCACCTGCGCCCGTGCCCGCTCGGGCGTGCCGATTACGCCCGCGCCGTTGTCGTTGATGACGTCGATCATCTCGTCGAGCTGCTCGCCCGGCATCGTCATCTGCGGGAATGCGGCCACCTTCTGGAAGTACCGGAACCAGTGCTCGAGGCCGAATTTCACGTCCTCGCGCGCTTGCTTCTCGGTTTCGGCGATGTGGAATGGCCCGACCAGGCTCCAGTTCTTGCGATCGACCTTGGTGCCGAACACCGCCGCGCGCTCTTCGACGATGTCCCAGTGATACTGCAGCGCGTTGAAGCCCTCGATGGTCAGGGTCGCCCCGATGGACAGCAGGCCGATGCCGTGCTTGCCGGCCAGCCGTGCACCCGTCGGTGAGGCGACCGCGGCGACCGCCAACGGAACCCCTACGTCGGAGTAGGGGGCGAGCTGCAGCTGGGCGTTGTGCAGCTCGTGCGTCGGCGTCTTGGCGCTCACGGTCTCCCCCGCCAAAAGCCGGACCACGATGTCGAGGTTGGTTTCCAGCAGTTCGCGGCAGTCGGTGGGTGTCAGCCCGATCATCGACGAGTCGCTGGGCAGTGAGCCGGGTCCCACCCCGCCGATCACGCGACCGTGGGTGAGGTGGTCGAGCATCATCAACCGGTCGGCGACCCAGAGCGGGTTGTGGTAAGCGAGCGAGATGACGCCGGTGCACAGCTTGATCCGCTTAGTCCGCTCCGCCGCGGCGGCGATGAAGATCTCCGGCGAGGCGATGAGCTCGGTGCCGGCCGAGTGATGCTCGCCGATCCATGCCTCGTCAAAGCCCAGGGCGTCGAGGTGTTGCACGAACTCCAGGTCACGCTGTAAAGCGAGCGTCGGATTGGTGCCCGCACGGTGGAACGGAGCGATGAAATATCCAAACCTGAGCTTCGCCATTGAAGGTCCCCTTGCAGTCGAGTGCGGCGATCACGAGCGCGGTGTAACCGGGCGAAGCGGGTCGCCATCATCATCGGGCTCTGCCCGAACCATAACTCGAATGCGGTGCCCGCCCCTAGCCTCGATTTTCCATGTGGGTGAGGTGGGGTTGTGGCTTGTCTTCGGATTGTCTTGTGGTAGAGGGTTTCTGGGGTGTGGCGTGCTGGTTCGTCCTGTATCGGCGGGGTGGGCGGGCTTTCCCAGGGCCGTTAGGTTCCTTCGTGTTCGTCGGGGCTGGTGGGTCGGGGTCAGGGAAAGGCGGCTCGGATGCGGTGCCAGGCGGTCGCGATCGCGGTAGCCCATCGCCAGGTGGCGTCGATCCGCAGCCAGAATTGACGGGATCCCCAGGTGATACGGGCGGCGGTGTGCAAGACCCGGTAGCGGAACGTGTTGATCTCGCAGCGGGCCAACTCGGGGGCGTCGGTGAATCCGATCAGTGTGGCCCAGGCGACCAGATCGGCTGCTGCCAGAACGATTTCGAGCCAGGCGGCATTGGGGTGAAAGCCGTGGCAGGGCAGGTTAGCCAGACCAGCTGCCTTAGCTTCACGGATGCGGTCTTCCACGCGGGCGTGCTGGCGGTGGCGCAATTCGAGTCCGGCTACCTGCCCGGGGACGACCCCGGGTGGGTCTGTCGACCGGCATCGGGTGCTACAGGACTAAGAAAAGACCGTATTTGAGCCGCCGGTGCCGCCGATGGCGGTGCCGGCGCCGGCCGGGAAGGCTTCGGCGGCGCCACCGCCGCCACCGCCGCCTCCGCCCGGGGCGCGGTCGACGGCGGTGCCGCCGCCGCCGCCGGTGCCGCCGCCGCCGCCGGTGCCGCCGCCGCCGCCGGTGCCGCTCTGACCGTCAGCGCCGTAGGTGCCGCTGATGCCGCCGGTGCCGCCGCCGCCGCCACCAACACCGGCGTTCCCGCCACCGGCGCCGCCGTTGGCGCCGGTAAATCCCCAGCTACCGGCACCAGCGCCGCCACCACCACCGGCGGCGTCGACGGCGTTGACCGTGAGTCCCGTGACGGCGCCTCCGGTGCCGCCGGTGGAGCCGAAGTTGGCGCCGGGACCGTAGATTCCGCCGTTGCCGCCCGTGCCGCCGGTGATCGTGGTGGCACCGGCGTTGACGGCGCCACCACCGCCACCACCGCCACCGTCACCGCCGCCAATCCAAAAGAGGGCGCCGCCACCGCCACCGCCCACGCCGCCGGTGACGCTGGGGGCGCCGATGCTGGAGCCGATTATTTCGGCCGCGCCGCCGGCACCGCCTCCGCCGCCGCTGCCCCCGGTGCCGAGAGAGAACAAATAGCTGCTGCCCCCGAAGCCGCCGCCGCCACCACCACCGCCGGCGATGGCGCCGCTGGTAGTGGTGTTGAGGACGCCGGCGCCGCCGGCGCCGCCGTTGCCGCCGAAGCCACCGTGCCCGCCGAAGCCACCGGCGCCACCGGCGCCACCGGCGCCGCCGACGGCGCCGGTGAAGCTGGTGGTGCCGCCGTTGCCGCCCATGCCGCCGTTGCCGCCGTTGCCGTTCAAGAGGATATTGGGCAGCGCGGCGCCGATGTGAGCGCTGATCTTGTTCAGCACCGGCAACAGCGGCGACGTCAGGTTGGGCAGTGGGCCGACGGTGTTGCTTATCGCGATCCGCGCGGCGTCGATGTCAGCGCTGATGTTGAGCAGCACCTGCAACGGCGGCAACGGCGGCAACGTCAGGTCGGGCAGTGGGCCGATGGCGTTGCTTATCGCGATCCGCGCGGCGTCGATGTCAGCGCTGATGTTGTGCAGCACCGGCAACGGCGGCAACGGCGGCAACGTCAGGTCGGGCAGTGGCGGCAGGCTCAGGATGGCGTTGCTTATCGCAGTCCCCCCGAAGGCGATGTCAGCGCTGATGTTGTGCAGCACCGGCAACAGCGGCAACGTCAGGTCGGGCAGTGGGCCGATGGCGTCGCTTATCGCGATCCGCGCGGCGTCGATGTCAGCGCTGATGTTGTGCAGCCCGGCGTCGATGTCAGCGCCGATGTTGTGCAGCACCGGCAACAGCGGCAACGTCGCGGCGTTGATGTGGGCGACGATGTTGGGCAGCAGCAGGCCGCCGGCCCCGCCCGCACCGCCGGCCCCGCCGGCGCCGCCGTTGATAGAGCCTGTGGTGCCGGCGGCACCCAGGCCACCGACCCCGCCCACACCGCCCACACCGCCATTCCGGCCGGCCCCGCCCCCAGCGCCGCCATCCCCGCCGGCCCCGCCGGCACCGCCGCCATCCCCGCCGGCGCCACCGGCCCCGCCGGCACCGCCACTGCCGGAGAACTTCCCGCCGACCCCGCCGGCACCGCCGGCACCGCCGCTGCCGCTGGTGGCGCCAGCACCGCCGGCCCCGCCCGCCCCGCCGTTACCGAACCAGAACGCCGACCCGCCGGCCCCACCCGCCTGCCCGGGTGCACCCGACCCGCCGGTGCCGCCGTTGCCCAAGAGCCATCCGCCATTGCCACCGGGCTGTCCCATTCCCGGCGCCCCGTCGGTGCCGTTGCCCGCCAGCGGGCGCCCCGTCAGGTCCTTTATCGGGGAAAATATCGCCAGGCCCTGCAAGTCCTGCGTCAAGGACTGCAGCGGTGAGGCGTTGACCGCGTCCGCGGCCCGATAGGCACCGGCGCCGGCATCCAGCATCTGCACAAACTGGTCGTGAAACGATGCCGCCTGGGTACTGAGCGCCTGATAATCGCGCGCGAAGCCGCCAAACACCTTCGCGATCGCCGCCGACACCTCATCGGCAGCGAGAGGCGCCACCGTGGTCGTCGGGATCGCCGCCGCCGCGGTCGCCGCGCTAATCGATGACCCCACCGCAGCCAGATCCGTTGCCGCCGCAGCCATTAATCCGGGCGCAGCAATTACATAGGACATCTCGTATCCCTTTTCCTTCGCGACCCGGTGCCCATCAAAGTGACAGTGCCCACGGGCCGGTCATGCCACCACCATGTCCCACGGGGAGATTGTGGACCCCTGCTGCGGCGAGTTGTTGACCACGACGTTGGCAGTGACGGTGTTGGTGGCGGTGTTGATCACCGACACGCTGCCGCTGTCCACGTTCTGGACGTAGAGGGCGCTGCCGGTGGGGTTGACCGCCATCCCCACCGGTTCGCTGCCGACCCTGACGGTGGCGGTGACGGTGTTGGTGACGGGGTCGATCACCGACACCGTGCCGTCGCCGCTGTTGGTGACGTAGACGGCGCCGCCGGTGGGGTTGACCGCCAGCAGCTCCGGTTCGCTGCCGACCCCGACGGTGGCGGTGACGGTGTTGGTGACGGGGTCGATCACCGACACCGTGCCGCTGGACCAGTTGGCGACGTAGACGGCGCTGCCGGTGGGGTTGACCGCCACCGCTAACGGGTTGTTGCCGACCCCGACCCCGATGGTGGCGGTGACGGTGTTGGTGGCGGTGTTGATCACCGACACGTCGTTGCCGGTGCTAGTTGGTGACGTAGACGGCGCTGCCGGTGGGGTTGACCGCCACCGCGCACGGGCTGGCGCCGACCGCGATGGTGGCGGTGACGGTGTTGGTGACGGGGTCGATCACCGACACCGTGCCGTCGGAGTAGTTGGTGACGTAGACGGCGCTGCCGGTGGGGTTGACCGCCACCATGGATCGGGATGTCGAGCCCCCGATGGTGGCGGTGACGGTGTTGGTGGCGGTGTCGATCACCGACACCGTGCTGTCGAGGCTGTTGGTGACGTAGACGGCGCTGCCGGTGGGGTTGGCCGCCAACCCCAGCAGGTTGCTGGTGCCGACAGGGATGGTGGCGGTGACGGTGTTGGTGACGGGGTCGATCACCGACACCGTGTTGGTGCCGAAGATGTCGCCGATGACGTAGACGTCCCCCGACCCGGCGGCCCCGCCGGTCCCGGCGGTGCCGCCGATGCCGCCGAGGGCACCGTTGGGCCCGGTGCCGGTGCCGGCGGCCCCGCCGGCCCCGCCGGCGGCGCCACTGCCGCCGGCCCCGCCGGCGCCGCCGGCACCGGCCGCGCCGCCGCTGCCGCCGATGCTGCTGGCGCCGATGCTGCTGGCGCCTGAGTTGCCCACGCCGTGGCCGCCGTTGCCGCCGGCCCCGCCCGTGCCGCCGGTCCCGCCGGGCATGCCGCCGGTGCCCGTCCCCCCGATCCCGCCGGCCCCACCGTTACCGCCATTACCTCCCACACCCGCGGTGCCGCCGCTGCCCACGGTGCCGATCTCGCCGCCGGCGCCGCCCGCGCCGCCGGCCCCACCGGTGCCGCCGGTGCCGAAAACCCTGCCGGTGTGCGGGGTGCCAGACCCGCCAACCCCGCCGGCCCCGCCCGCGCCGCCGGCCCCACCGCTGCCGCTGGTGCCGCTGTTGTCGCCGGCGCCGCCGCCCTGGGCGCCGTTACCGCCTTGGCCGCCGGCCCCAGCGGCATCACCGCTGCCGGGTGCGCCGTCGGCGCCGATGCCGCCCTGCCCGCCGGCGCCGCCGGCCCCGCCGGCGCCCACGGTGCCGCCGCTGCCCACCGCGCCGGCCGCCCCACCGGTGCCGCCCTGCCCGCCGTCCCCGCCGGCCCCGCCGTGACCGCCGCCGCTACCGCTGTCGAGGATGCCTGACCCGCCGCCACCACCGGCGCCACCCTTACCGCCGGCCCCGCCGCTGCCGCTGGCGCCACCACTGGCACCGGCGCTGCCGCCGTGGCCGCCGGCGCCGCCGTGACCGCCGGCGCCACCGGCTGCGCCGCTCTTGGCACCGCCGCTGATGCCCGCCCCACCGTCACCGCCGGCGGCCCCGTCGCCGCCGCGGCCTATCGTCGCGCCGCTGCCCAGCGCGGCCGCGGCCCCACCAGCACCGCCATCGCCGCCACTGCCGCCAGCGCCGGCACCCACCGCGGCGCCGCCGGGCACGCTGCCACCGGCGCCGCCCTGGCCACCATTACCGCCGCTGCCGCTGCTACCGGCCACACCGCCGGCACCACCGGCGCCACCGCCCTGCCCACCGCTGCCGCCGTTACCGCCACCGCCGCCCGCGGCACCGGTGGTCACGCTGCCCGCCCCGGCCCCGCCGGTACCGCCGCCGCCGGCGTTGCCGCCGGCACCCACCGTGCCGCCGCTGCCGCCGGTGCCGACGGCCCCACCGCCGCCGCCATTGCCGCCGGCCCCGCCGTTGGCGCCATGCCCGCCGCCGGTGCCGCTGTCCACGCCGCCGGCCCCACCGTTACCACCGCCGCCCCCGGTGCCGCCGTGGCCGCCGCTGCCGTTGGTGCCACCGGCACCGGACGCGCCGCCCGCGCCACCGGCGCCGCCGAGCCCACCCGCAAAGCCGGCACTACCGGCCCCGCCGCCGGCGCTGCCGATGGTGCCGGCATCGCCGGCCCCACCGCCTCCCCCGAAACCGCCGTCGCCGCCCTTGCCCGCGCTGCCGGCGCTGCCGGCAGCACCGAAAAGCCCTCCGCCGCCGCCCGCGCCGCCGCCTCCGGCGTCGCCGCCGGCGCCGCCGGCGCCGCCGATACCACCGGCCGCATGCAAGCTCACACCGGTGCCACCGGCGCCCCCGCCCCCGCCGAGGGCACCGGCACCACCGTCACCACCGCTGCCACCGGAACCAAACACCCCAAGGCCGAGCGCGCCTGAACCGGCGCCGCCCGCACCGCCGGCACCGCCGGCGCCGCCTGCACCGCCGCCACCGCCCGCCCCGCCGACCGCCCCGCCACCCGGGGTTCCGGCACTGCCGACACCACCGGCCCCGCCGGCCCCGCCGGCCCCGCCGGACCCGCCGCTGCCCATGAACAGCTGGTTGTCGGCGCCGCCGGCCCCGCCGGCCCCGCCTGCTCCGCCGGCTTGGCCAGCCCCGCCCTTCGCACCGGCGCCGCCCGCCCCACCGGCCCCGCCGTAGCCGCCACCCAGCAGCCCGTTGACCCCGCCAGCCCCGCCGGCCCCGCCGGCCCCGCCGGCCCCGACCGCGTCCCCGCCTTTCCCGCCCGCACCGCCGGCACCGAACAAGCCCGCCGACCCGCCGGCCCCGCCGGCCCCGCCGGCCCCGCCCGACCCACCATTGCCGCCGTTGCCATACAGCCACCCGCCGCTACCCCCGGCAGCCCCCGTGCCCGCCGCCCCGTCGGCGCCGTTACCCACCAACGGGCGCCCGGTCAGCGACTCCCACGGCGAAAACACCAGGCTCTGCAGCGGCGACGCGTTAGCCGCCTCGGCAGCCGCATACGCCCCCGCACCCGCGGTCAATGCCTGCACAAACCGGTCATGAAAGGACGTCGCTTGCGCACTGAGCGCCTGATACTCCTGACCGAAGGTGCCGAACAACCTCGCGATCGCCGCCGACACCTCATCACCGGCCGCGGCCGCAATCCCCGTCGTAGACCCGGCCGCCGCCGCAGTGGCGGCATCGACCGTCGACCCGAGACTGGCCACACCCGACGCCGCCGAGGCCACCATCTCCGGGGCTGCGATCACAAGCGACATCCCGCACCTCCGACCAAGTCGGGACGAACCAGGCAGGGACCCGAGGCGCTATCGCGCCCACAGCAAACACGGAGCGTATCGCCACCAGTCGACATCGGCGGTTCCCTTCAATTGCGGGATTCGGAATTTCAAAGCAATGTTGACGACCAATACAGCCAGTTCCACGGGCTGCCGGTCGCACGGCCACACTAAGCACCCCCACATTCCGCGGTCTATTAGAAGATTGCGAACAAACCCTTGCGCTGTGCGAAAGTGTGGCCTGTGGTTACCCGAATAGTGGACAGGGGTTATGCAGCTTCAGGGCTGCTTTGAGTGATTGTTCGTGGGCTATGGCTGAGCATTCCGATCACGAAATGACGCTTCTGATTGTCGTGCTCGGCGCGCTGTGCTGTTTTCCACAGCTTGCGAGCGCCGTAGACCCGACGGCAGCGGCCCGGGCCAGGACGTCCAGTCCAAGGTAGCGACGGCCTTCAGCTCATTCTTCGTGCTGTTCAGCCAGCAGTTGACCAGCCTCGGATCTACCTGACCCCCGCAAGGAGGAAGTGATCCGGCGGTGCTGGCCCACCACGCCGAGCAGGCCCGGCGGGCGGTTGAGCAGGTCCGCCCAGCCACGGCGCCGGGCTACCGACCTGAGACGCTGGACACGTTGTTCGGAAATGGCGAGTCGTGGCCGACATCAAGGACCGATTTCGTCGTCATCCGCTCGCCGAGGTGATCACCAGCCTTCCGGGCAACCCCCGATCACTCAGTCGGGAGCTCGACTTCTTCATCGAGAGTCTTTTCTTCGATGACTTGTAGGTCTCTAAGCAGAACCTATGCACGGCCCCTTTTAGACCGGATTTAGCTAGACGCGGTCCCAGAACATTTCAACGACTTCAACGGCGGGCGTCATCACGGGGGGAAGCCGCCGCAAACATTGCCGACGCAGCCGCTGCCACCGCCCGGTCCACCACCGCCGCCACCGACGCCGGGAATCGTGCCGCCTCCCCCGTTGGGCCCGCCGCTACCGGTGGGACCACCCGGAATGCTTCCGCCGCCGCCGTTGGGCCCGCCGCCACCAGTGGGACCACCCGGGACGCCGCCACCGCCACCGGGGGCCTCGCTTCCGGAGCCTCCGGGTGTGGTGTTGGGCGCGACGCTGGATGGAGCAGTCGTCGTCGCGGTGGTGGTTGGCGTCGTGCTGCTGCTGGGTCCCTTGTGGTCGCCACCCCCACATCCGACCGCCAATACGAGAATGGCCGCGCCGCCGAACATCGCGAAGGTCGTCTTGGCCTCAGATCTCATCGGTCTCCCCACTATCGTCGATCTCTTCTGTGGGGCGTACCCGGCGATCCTCAGGCGAAAACGGATGATGGCGATCGCAAAAATGCCACCGGGCCGGTGGGTTGTTTGCCAACCCAGCGGCCCAGTGGCATCAGGGGAAACTCAGTACTCAGCAGGGGCTCAGGCCGGCGACGCAGCCGCCGGCGAGGGTGCTGGTGTGGCCGTTGCTGGCGTTCGCGGGAGCGTTGTCAATGGCGACAGCGCCGAATCCGACAGTCAACGCGACGGCAGCGGCGCCAGCGAAGATCGTGGCCGCCCTCTTCAAACCAGTCATTGCACTCTCCGTTCACTTCGTGTTGTTAAGCATTTGTTGTTATAGGTAAACAATAACCCTATGCAACTGTTGCCGCAAGAGAGATTTGGGTCACAAGGAGTCGGCACGAACGCATCGGGGCTACCGCCCTGTCAATGGCGCTAGCCCCTGCGGTCGTGCTGTTTGGGGTTAGTCCTCCTTGCGGATCAACCGCCGCAGCGCCACCCGATCGGGCGCCAGCAGCTCGTCGATGCGCGGCTGGTTCACGTCGGCGACGATGATCTCGCCGACCTCCTGGTAGACGTTGCTGAAGATGCCGTGGGACTTCATCTTCTCGGTCTGATAGATGTTGTCCTCGGTCGGCGTGACGTAGTAGACGCTCTCGGCCTTGAAGCGGTGGACCAGCCACAGGTGGATCAGCGTCATCAGCCGCTTCTGGCGCAGCTTCTCGGCGAAGGTGTTCTGGTCGCGCACCGTGCAGGATGCTGCGGCCGTGCCGGTCCTTGATCGGGTCGACGACGACGTTGGCCAGCTGCTCGTCGCCGTCGCCGTAGATGCCGAGTTCGAGCACGTCGCGAGCCGGCGCGGCGCGGGCCGCAGCTGCACGCGAAGCTTCTCGCCGAGCTGGTAGTGGTCGCTCCACAGCGCCAGCCAGTCCTCCAGCAGCTTCTTCGGCACCTCGGTCTGCACCAGGTGCTGATGCTGGGTGGAGCCCTTGCCCATGGACTTGGTGGTCGCCGTGCGCCCGGAGGAGGCGGCCAGCGCGGCGTCGCTGCGCGGGCCGCCGACCAGGGTCTGCGGTGTGCGGTAAGGCGATTCGACCAGGCGCATCTTGCGCTGCAGCCGGGCCAGCGCCAGCATGCCGTCCTGCCTGAGCGCGGTGGCGAACTCCTCGGCGGCGACGCCGTCGATCTGGTGCCCGCCGTAGGTGATGAAGTTGAAGACGAAGCCCATCTTGCCGAGTTCTTCGGGGAACTGCCCGCATCTCGTCGTCGCTCATGCCGGTGGTGTCCCAGTTGAACGAGGGCGACAGGTTGTAGGCCAGCATCTGGTCCGGGAACACGGCGTGGATCGCGTCGGCGAACTCGCGGGCGTCGGCGAGATCCGCGGTCTTGGTCTCCATCCAGAGGATGTCGGCGAACGGCGCCGCGGCCAGCGACTTGGCGATCGCGTACGGGATGCCGCCGCGGATCTGGTAGTAGCCCTCCGGGGTCTTGCGCCCGCTCGCAGTCCCAGCCGGCGGTCGGCGCCCAACTCCCGCGCCTTCTCCCGGGCGGCGTACAGCGACGCGCGCTGCGGCGAACTGCCGCCACTCCGCGGCGCTCATGCTCGCGCGGCTCGCCCTCGCTCTCGCCGAATTCGAGCAGCTCGGCGACGGCTTCGCCGTAGGTCATCAGCCCGGCGTCGTCCTGCCAGGCGTCGACGAACTGCGACTCGACCTCGTCGAAGAGGTCGTCGATCGACTGTTGCCCGTTGTCTCGCCAGGTGTTGACCGCGTCGGCGACCAGGCCCAGCGATGCCGTGCCGCTCCAAGCCACGCGTCGGCGGTGGCGTACTCGCCGTCGGGCAGCGCGTAGAGCAGGTGACCGTTGAGCTCCTTGACGCCCAGCTCGTAGAAGCGCCGCACCATCGCCAGGAAGCACGCCTTGTAGGACGGGATCTTCAGGTTGGTGGCGCCGAGCAGGAACGGCTGGTCACGCTCGTCGGCGCGGCTGTCGATCAGGTTGGCCGCCTCGGCGTCGGTGCGGGCGACGATGATGCCGGGCACCCGCATGATGTCGAGCTGGAAGCGGGCGGTGTTGAGGCGCTTGATCTGTTCGTCCGACGGCACCAGAACCTTGCCGCCCTGGTGGCCGCACTTCTTGGTGCCCGGCCGCTGGTCCTCGATGTGGTAGCCCGGCACGCCGACCTCGACGAAGCGGCGAATCAGGTTGCGCACGTGCGGATCTCCGCCGTGGCCGGTGTCGGCGTCGGCGATGATGAACGGCCGGTAGTCGTACGGCCGGCGTCGTCGCGCGCTGCCGTCGGCTCATCTGCAGGCGCAGGTACTGCTGATTGCGGTCGGCGGTCAGCAGGGCGCGCACCAGTCCGGCGGCCTCGTCGGGCACCTGGCTCAGCGGGTAGCTGGCCAGGTCGGGGCCGGGGTCTTCGCTGATGGAGCCCTTGGCCGAGGTCGCCCAGCCGCCGAGGTAGATGCCCTCGATGCCCATCCGCTTCATCGTCACGGCCTGCCCCGGCGAGTAGGGGCCGAACGTGGTGATGCTCTTTTGCTGCGGCGAACAGCTCGCGCAGGCGCGGGTAGAAGGCCGCCGCGGCCTCGCGCGCCACGGTGTAGTCGGTGGGGATCGTGCCGCGCTGCTCTACGACCTGGCGGGCCGTGTAGAGGCGGATGATCCCGTCGAAGCGCGGGCTGTCGAAGTACCGCTGGGTGGCGGCGACATCCTCTTCGAACGGTGTGGGGACTTCAGTGTCCGCATGGATGATCGCCATGACCTTTTGCTCCTCTTCGGCACGATTTCGACAGAACGTGAGTCTAGCCCCGGGCCGGTCAGTTGAATCATCGGCTAACGCGGCAATGCGCCGGCCGGAGCCGCCGCCGGCACCCGTCATTGGCTGGCGTATCCTAAGTAGCTGTGCTGCAATGCTTTTCGAGGTGCAAGCGAGAACGGCCGCGAGGTGATGCGGCACCGCCCGCCGCATGGTCGGAAAAGTTGCCCACCGGGCTCTCGCAGCAGGTAAGGTCGCTGCCGTGCAAACGGAATTGCGGTTCGACCGTTGGTATCTCCCCTTGTCGGTGCCGATCGGACTCGGCCCTAGCAACAGCGAGGTGCGGGTCGAGGGAGGCAACCTGCGCGTCAAGATGGGGTGGGCGTTTACCGCCGACATTCCCTTGACGTCGATCAAAAGCGCCGAAGCGACCGACGAGAAGGCACACACGGCGGGCGTGCACTACGCGGGCGGGCGCTGGCTGGTCAACGGGTCGAGGGAAGGCCTGGTGAAACTGACGATCGAGCCGCCGGCACAGGCCAAGGTGGTGTGGAGGAGGAAGGTGAGCCTTCGCTCGTTATGGGTCAGCGTGACCGACCCGGACGCACTCATCGCCGCTGTCGCAAAATAGGCGCAAAGTAGCCGGCCGTTACCGGCGCTCCGCCGCACGCTCGCTCAACCAATCCCGCTGGCGACGGACGAACTGCGCGTCGACGACCTTCCCGTGACCGGGCACGTAGATGGTGTCGGGTCCGCCGATGGCGAGTAGTCGATCAATGGTGACGGGCCAGGCCGCGACGTCCGAATCGGCGTCGATATAAGGATCGGCGGACTCCTCGACCAGATCACCGGCGAAAACCACCAAGGGGTCCGCGGCACCGTCTGGGGCGGGCGCCAGCGCCACCAGGTCTGCGGTGGTGTGGCCCCGGCCCAGGTGGGTGATTGTCACTGTGCGATCCCCGAGATCGATGACGGCGTCGTAGATCCCGTGCCGCGGTGGCCGCACGGCCGCGATCGCGCGGTCGACCGCGGTGGCGTCCGCGCCGTAGCTCAGTGCGTGGTCGCGTAGCTGGTCGGTGCCCGACGACAGGTACTCGACGACCTCTGGTGCGCAGAATACCTCTGCGTCGTCGAACACCGAGCTACCCAGAACATGGTCGAAGTGCTTGTGCGTCAACACGACATGTGTCGCGGGGCGGCCCGCGATCTGCCGGACATCGGCGTCGACCGCGGCCGCTTCGACGAGGGTGGTCCCGGTGTCGACGACCAGCACTCCGGTGCGGCCCCGCACCAGCCCGATGGTGACGTCGCAAAATGCCAGCCGACACCGATGGACGGTGTCGGTCAATCGTTCCCAGGCGAGCTGCACAAGTCGAAAGTACCGGAACGAACAGACGCAAAAGCGCTCGTTTACCGCGGCGCAGGATTTTTGTGACTGGTCGCCAAGAGTGCGTCGGCGCCGTGCCAGCGGCAAACGAATAGCGCGAGTTCGACGTCAAGCCGGTCATCGATGGGTCGCCCGCGCCGCGCGACCGCTTGCTCGACGCGTTGCTTCACCGCGTGGAAGGGCAAATCGAGTTCCGTCGCCGCGGCTTCATAGCCCGAACCGGAATGCAGAAAAACCCAGAGCGCTTCCCGGAGGCGAGCGTCGTCGTCATTGTCGGACGCCAGCGCGCCGAGGACATCGGCCACCCACCCACCGATGTCCTCAATGTTGGTGCCAAGCAGCGCGATGGTGGCCATGTCGGGATCCGTCGCCGCGGCGATCGCCCGTTGTTCGGGGCCGCCGGCGAGCGCGGCGGCTCGCACTCGCTGCGCCTGACCATGGGATCGACGGAATCCCTCGACGCCCGAACCCACTGCGCCCATTGCGATGCGCGGCGAGTCCGGCCGCAACCGGGCGAAGTCGCGGACCTTCGCAATCAGGTCGCCCGGTGCAGAACGATGGGGCAACCAAGCCCACCCACTGGTCTTGTCGGCGGCGACGAACAGTGGGCTTGCCGAGGTGTGAACGGCGCCGGCGAGGTCGCTGACGAACCGCTGCAGGCCGGCGAGCTCGTCGCCCTCGGCCCCGGCTTCGGGGTACCAGACGATGAGCCCGAGGTGCTGGTGGTGCAGTGGATAATCGACCGCGGTGGATGCGGCTTCGACGTCGGCGGACTTGCCCTCGGCCAGCACGTCTCGGACTCGCATCGCACGAAGGCTGTTCTTATTCTCCAGCCACCGGTCGCGCTCGACTTCGTATGCCGCAACGGCCTGCTGCGACCCGCGGTCGACACATTCGAACAGCACGGTGGTGATCCGCTCGATGACCGCGACCCTGGTCGTCGGGTCCATGTTGATGCCATGCAATTCGGCAAAGACCAGCTCGGTCATCCGGCGCTGAGCGAGCCGGTACGCGCGTACGATCGTGTTGACCGGAATACCTTGTCGGGCAATGCGTTTCGCGTGCTCAAGCGCAGCTTTCGGCACAACGATGTCTACTTCCGGGGAATGTTGACTCAGTGCGTCCAGGACTGTCGCGACGTTGGCTCGAATGCTTTCGGTAAGCAACTCGGTCATTCGCGCGTCGCCGCGCAACTCCGGAATCTGGTCTTCGACGGAGCTCTGTATCCGCGCACAGACCACGTTGATTCGGTGGTTCAGCCGAGCACCGATCGTGTCGACATAGTTGTCTACACCGACATCGTCGTCGCGACGCGCTGTGGTCACCGTCTGACGGTAGATCCCCGTCGGGCCACGGCCAAACGCGACAGCTACCATGTGTCGGAAATAGTTGACATGTCGGATTTCTCCGACATATGTTTCTGGTTGTGTCCGGCTGCGACCGCGTGTTCCTAGCTTTGGCGAATCCGGTGCGTCGGGAACTGCTCGAGATCCTCACCCGGCAGCCACTGTCCGCTGGTGAGCTCAGCGAACGGTTCGAGCTCAGCCGTCCCGCAGTCGCCGAGCACCTAAAGGTGCTGCGTGAAGCAGGGCTGGTGGCAGACGAGCCGCAGGGGCGTCGGCGCATCTACCGGCTGACCGCAGAACCGCTGGCCGAGCTCGGCGAGTGGTTGGATCCATTCGAGAAGTTCTGGCGGGCGCGGCTGACCGCACTCGCGGAGGCAACGGGGGGATTGGAATGACCGACACGTGCTCGACAGGCGGAAAGCCTGCGATTATCCGCGTGGACCAATTCGTGGCGGCGCCACCGGTGAAGGTGTGGCGGATGCTGACCGAACCGGCGCGGATGCGGCTCTGGTGGGCCGAGGGTGAGGTGGCGCCGCGGTGGTCGGCCATCAATTCACCCTCGACATGCCCGGCTACGGCAAGCAACCGTGCAAGGTGCTCGAGGTGGATCCGCCTCACCGGTTTGTGTACACCTTCACCGCGGCGTGGACGCTGAGCTGGCGCCTGGAGGCGGAAGGTTCCGGTACCCGGGTGTTTCTCGAGCACACCGGCTTTGACCTCAACGACAAGCGGATGGCCGACGCATTCAGCCGCCTGGGCCCCGGTTGGCGCGACGTGGTACTCCCCCGCTTGGCCGACGTTACGTGTGCAAGCATCAGCGGGTAGTCCGCCGACAGCGTCCGGACGGGCCCCGGTCAGCCCCGAGCAGGAGGAAACACCATGCGCGCAGTCGTCATCACCAAGCATGGCGACCCATCGGTCCTGCAGGTGCAGCAGCGCCCGGACCCACCTGCGCCGGGCCCGGGCCAATTGCAAATCGCCGTCCGTGCCGCGGGGGTGAACTTCGCCGACCACCTGGCTCGCGTCGGTTTGTATCCAGACGCGCCGAAACTTCCGGCGGTGGTCGGCTACGAAGTCGCCGGGACGGTGCAGGCCGTCGGCGATGGCGTCGATCCGCGGACCGAGTCGGTGAGCGCGTCCTGGCCGGCACCCGATTCGGCGGCTATGCCGAGATCGTCAACGTCGCGGCGACCGACTCGCTGGCGCTACCCGACGCGCTGAGCTTCGAGCAAGGCGCCGCGGTCCCGGTCAACTACGCGACCGCATGGGCGGGCTGCACGGCTATGGGTCGCTGCGTGCCGGCGAGCGGGTGCTGGTGCACGCCGCGGCCGGCGGCGTCGGCATTGCGGCCATCCAATTCGCCAAGGCCGCCGGGGCCGAAGTGCACGGCACCGCATCGCCCGGCAAGCACAAGAAGCTGGCCGAGTTGGGTGTGGACCGCGCGATCGACTACCGCCGCGACGGCTGGTGGCGGGGCCTGGGCCCGTACGACCTCGTGCTCGACGCCCTCGGCGGCACCTCGCTGCGTCGGTCCTACGACCTGCTACGGCCCGGCGGAAGGCTTGTCGGCTACGGGATTTCGAATTTGCAGCAAGGCGAGAAGCGCTCGCTGCGCAGGGCGGCTCCACACGCGTTGTCGATGCTGCGCGGCTTCAGCCTGCTCAGTCAGCTGGAGGATTCGAAAGCGGTGATCGGCCTGAACATGCTGCGCTTGTGGGACGACCGCGGCACGCTCGAGCCGTGGATTACTCCGCTGAAAGCTGCGCTCGATGACGGCACGGCCTCCCCGATCGTTCATGCGGCCGTTCCCTTCGCCGAAGCGCCAGAGGCGCACCGGATTCTCGCGGCGCGGGAAAACATCGGCAAAGTTGTGTTGGTGCCCTAAGTCGGCCGCCGGCCTGGGTATGTTCCCGCCATGGCCGTCACCGAATCCCGCGAACTCGTCATCGAGGCAACACCCGAGAGATCATGGACGTGTTGTTCGACCTCGAATCCTTCCCGAGTGGTCCTCGGCGCATCAAAAGGTTGAAATCCTCGAGCGGGACGACCAAGGCCACCCCACCAAATCTCGGCAGGTCGTCAAAGTCGCGGGCATCACCGACAAGCAGGTGCTGGCGTATTCGGTTCACGACAACGGGGTGAGCTGGAAACTGGTGAGCGCCAGGCTGCAACGTGCGCAGGCCGCCCGCTATACGTTGGTGCCCGAGGGCGATTCCACCCGGGTCCGCTTCGAGCTCATGGTCGACCCAACGGTGCCGCTCCCCGGGTTTCTGATCAGAAAGGGGGCCAATGGTGTGATGGACACCCCCACCAAAGGCCTGCGAAAGCGCGTGCTCGCAGTAAAGAGGTCTGGCGACTAACGGTCAGAAGCGCGACACTCTCGCTATGAAATCCGCTACGGCGAGCTCACTGCACCGGATCACCTTGGCTGTTGCGGGCCTGGCGCTTGCGGTGGCGCCGGTCGGCTACGGCAATGGCACTCGGAGTACGGCGTCACTCACACCAATGCTGACCAACGTCGGCCACACCATGCCGGCGGCGCCCGGCGGGCCGTTGACGATCACCAGTCCCGCGTTCGCTGATGGTGCGTCGATCCCGGTGCAGTACAGCTGCAAGGGCGCCAACATCGCACCGCCGTTGACGTGGGTGGTCCCGTTGGGCGGCGCATTGATCGTCGACGATACGGACGCCGCCGGCGGCTCGTATATCCACTGGATCGTGATCGGAATCCCGCCCGGTCCAGGTAGCACCTCGGATGGCCAGACCCCCGCCGGAGGAACGAGCCTGCCGAACTCGGCCGGCCAGGCCGGGTACAGCGGGCCCTGTCCGCCGGCGGGCACCGGGGTGCACCATTACCGGTTCACCCTTTATCAGGTTCCTGCCACGCTGCAGCTCCCACCGGGAGCCGTCGGGCCACAGGCGGCGCAGACGATAACGCAGGCCACCACCGGACAGGCCCAGTACACGGGAACATTCCAACTGGCGCTGCACGGTTGATTTCAACTGAATTCAACCCGTAGCCGCCATTACGACGCGTCGTCGAGCGCCTGATAACCGGCGTTATAGCCGGGAGTGAAGGTAATGCCCGGGCCGCCATGGCATCCCGCGCCACCGAGATAGAGGCCGTTGATCGGAATCGGCATGTCGAGGAAGCCTTTGGGTCCAGGGCGATTGGGCCCCATCAGGTCCGGGTGCAGCAGGCCGTGGCAGAAGTCGCCGGCCGGAGCTCCGAACATGGTGTTCATGTGATACGGCGCAAACGTGATGTGGCGTATCACGATGTCCTTGAAGTTCGGCGCGAACCTGGTGATCTTGTCGATAACACGTTCTGCCATCTCGTTTTTGAGGTGCCCATGCTGGTCGCGAGCGACTTCCACCGGAAAGGCGTAGGCGTACGCACTGGCGGCGTGCTTACCGGGCGGCGCCATGCTGGGATCGTGCACCGACGGGATCTGCATTCCCATCGACGGATTGGGCGGAACCATGCCCTGCCGGCAGATTTCCCATTGCCGCTGCTGTTCTTCGGGCGAGCCGAAAATGCCGACCGACTGCTGCATCCCGGACTCGTTCAGCAGCTCATAGGGCGGGCCGAATTCGGGCAGCCCATCCAGGGCGAAGTGCATCTGCACGAAGGAGGCGCGGTGATCGCGGCCGGACACCCGCGAGACCAGTTCTGCGGGAACGTGTTCGGGTGCGATGAGCTCGGTCAGGGTGAGGTCCGGTGCTAGGTTGGACACCACGATCGGCGCGGTGATCACCGACCCGTCCCGCAACCGGACGCCGGTCACCGCGCCATGGTCGACCAGAATCTGCTCTACCTTGGCGCGGAATCTCATCTCGCCGCCATGGGAGACGAACAGCTCACGCAGGTGTTCGGTGAGCGCGCCGATGCCGCCCTTGAGCTTGGTCATCATCGCGGTGCTGCCCGTACTGTCCTGGGGGACGGCGAGGGCAAACGCCAGGCAGGTGGCGCTGCCGGGCGTATAGGGCCCGCGATAGGTGGAGTTGACGGCCAAAAACGCGAGCATTCCCCGCATGACGGCGTGCCTGTCCTTGTCGGGCAGGTATCGGTCGATCACATCCATCGCCGAGCCGAACAACATTTCATGAATCGCCCGGCGTTCGGCGTCGTTGGTTGCGCAGGCGTACATCTCGTCGAGCGTCTTGGGGGGTGTGCGGACATCGAAGCGGCCGAGTGCCTTTGCGGGTGCCTGGCTCCAGCCGATCAGTTCGGCCATGCCGGTGACGGCATCCAGGCCGTGCTTCCCGCTCAGGTGCGTCATCAGCTGCATAGGGTCGCGGTAGAAGACCATCGGCTCTTCGCCGGCCTCGCCGATGTTGGTCGACATCACCTCCGGCTCGACCACGGGCAGGGCGTCGAGCCCGAGGTCCTTGGTGATCTGGCTCGCCATGGGGAACTGCACCGAGCCCGCGATCTCGTACCGGAAGCCGTCGATCAATTCGACCGTCGCCGCCATGCCCCCCGCGTAGGTGTTGGTCTCCAGGCACACCGTGCGAAGGCCCGCGCGTTGCAGAATCGCCGCGGCCGTCAGCCCGTTGTGTCCGGCCCCCACCACGATCGCGTCATAGTCCGTCATCCCCGAGACCTCCTCAGTCGATCAGCGCGTGACAAGAATATGTCAGTACTGACACAATTAAAAGATGTCAGTTCTGACACATGATGGCGGGCTGGGATATCCTCTGATATGAGCGCGCCGACCAACCGTCATGAACAGCGCCGACGATCGACGCACGAGGCGCTCCGTCAGGCCGCCTTAAATAGCTTCGCCCGCAAGGGATTTGCCAACGTAACCGTGGCCGAGCTGGCGCGGGAGGCCGGCGTCACCGAACGCACCTTCTTCCGGCATTTCCCAACCAAGGAGGCGGTGCTCTTCCAGGACTACGAGACGCAGCTGGAATGGCTGGCCGATGCCCTCGCGCAGCGTCCAGCCTCCGAGTCGCTTTTCGATGCGATCCTGGCGAGCGTTGCGGCCTTCCCGCACGACCTCGAAGTGGTCCGCCAGGCCGCGACCGCTCGCGCGGAGTTGATCAGCGCCGACCGTATCGCGAGCCATCTGCGGGTAGTGCAGTCCTCGTTTGCGGACGTGCTGACCCAATTCGTCAGGAACCGCCATCCGGACGTGGCGAACATCGATCTGGCCGCCGAGGTCGCGGGCTCCGCCCTGGCTGCGGCTCTTGTTGTGGCGGTTGAGAATTGGGGACGCAACGGTTGCACCGGCGACCTCGGTGAGCTGGTGGCCGCGAGTCTGGACTTGGTCCGGTCGGGTTTGGCGCCGCTGGCCTAGATGTGGCCTAGGTGCCCTTCGGGGTTCGGGTCGCCAGCCGGAGCAGGCCCCGACGCAATTCGTTGTCGCGCTGGCCCGCATCGAGTTCGACGAGGGCGATCTCGGCTACTGCTGCGACGAGCAGCGCGGCGATCGGTTCCGCTGAAGTCCACCCGAGGGCCAGCAGGTCGGGCACCAACTGTGCGGCCGCGCCCGCGTTGCGGGCGGACACCAGATCGCTGAGCCCGGCCTCCGTGCGGGACTGCACGAGCAGTGCTTTGGTGGCCGGTTGGGCCAAGCACCCGTCAAGGTAGGTATTCATGCCGGCCTCGAGCCGGTAGCGCCCGGCGGCAGGCCTGCCATGGCGGCGTCGATCGACTCCACCAATTGGTCGTGGAACCCGGTGTGCAACGCTCGCACGTAATCGGAGCGGCTGGGCCAATGCTGATAGAAGCTGCCTTTGGCCATGCCGGCCTCCGTGACGATCGCATTGACGGAGATCCTGGCGAGATCAGACGTGCCCAGCAGGCGCTGTCCGGCGTCCAACAGCGCATTACGGCCGGGCTCAGGCGGTCTCGACGGACCGTCCTGATCCGCCGCACCGCCGCTGGCTGCGCCGCGCCAGCATCTCGCCGTACTGCTCGCACACATGAATCACGCCGGCCAGTTGATAAGTGATCCAGCCCCTGTGGGTCGACGGGAGGTCTTCTTCTCGAACAGCCGGTGGCCGATGATCTGCATGGCCCATCCTCCAACGAACATCGTGGCACCGACCCTCGGCTTGACGAACATTAGTGGCATTCCGGTCGCGATGATCGGCGTGCCAAGGAGATGGGCCGCCCTTACCCCTTTGGACGTGTGTTGGCTGCGGTAGAAGGCCATCTTGTCCGCGAATGGCGCCTCGGGCGGCGGGGCCTGTTGCATTTCGGTTCCCTCCTTGTCACGGCGTCCTCACCGTTGTAGCCTACTCAATGACCGACCAGTCGGTCAATGGATCGAAAGGAACTTTCATGGCGTCCATTCAAACCAGGGCAGGCCGAGTCGCTTAT